>CAYMLO010000135.1:0-27681 GCA_964390905.1 uncultured Planctomycetales bacterium
TCGACATCGCCACGATCCGAACTTGCGTGGGAAGCAACTTTGCGCTGTAGTGTTAAGCTAAGGCGTCCCGGCGTCCAAATCGGCTGCGAAATCCAATCGTCGATCTATGTCAACGTGCCGCGGGCCGACACTCAACGACTGCACCGCCCTTCTGGGCCGGGTTGCATCGCGAAATACGTTCGCCTCCTATGACGAACCGCATGGGTACCGCCAGTTTGGATTTCGCACACGGAGCAGTCTTCGGTCGGCCGTCTTGATTGAGTCTACTCAGAACGGTCCAAGCTTGCCAGGGCTACTCGCAGAATCGAAAGGCGTAGAGGTCCGCGTCGGCCATCGCGAACCGCAGTTGGACCGTCGTGCCCGCAAGACGGCCCAGGTCTGCGCCTGCCTTCCAACGGACTTCCCTATCAACATCGTCACCGCAGATGTCCGCACAGGCCGTCAGTGTGAACGGCGCGATCGGCTTGCCCTGCAAATCCTGGACTTCGACACGGAACGACCCGACGGCCGACGTCGAGAAGTTGACCCGCAGTGACCTGCCGGCAAACCGGAGCGGCCGGGTGATCAGCTCCCCACCCGCATAGGGTGCCCTCACGGACACGAACCCGTCCGGCCGGAGGGTCAGCCGCCGAATGTGAACCGTGTCGCCCCGCCAGTTCTCCATGGCGTACATCGACAGCTCGCAGGGCCCGGTCTGTAGGATGCCGCGCTCCATGTAGAGTGACCGTTCGTGCCAATTGAGCGGGTCTGGACCCGGCCGGACGAACGCCTCCATGAACGTGCGGCTGAAATGCACGCCGTCGCGGCTGCTGAGCAGGACGATGTCATTGACGCCCTTGCCGTACTTCCACCCCGGCGTGGGCTCGCGGGCGTCGGCGAATCGCGACGGAAACATCAGGTACAGACCCCGCGCCCGCATGTAGGGAACGGTCGCGTTCGTATAGAAGTGCTCGATCGGATGCCCCCCGGTCGTGATCGGCTCCAGCGGGGTCCAGGTGCGGAAATCCTTGGAGGTCGCCCGTCGTACCCATCGCACGCCCTTCTTGAACCGCGACGCCATGCCGCGCCCCAGCTTGCCGTCGCGACGAACGCCGCGCGTGTAGGCGACGTATTGCCCGGCCCACGGGTCCCAAAACGCGATGTTGTGCGAGTCGAACGGGGGCTCGGTCAGGATCGGTTCGTCGCGCATCAGCTTCCAGTGAATCCCGTCGGGCGAGACCATGCCCAGCAGCGTCTTTCCCGACTTACCCATGGACGCAATGACGGCCTTGTAGCGCTCCTCGGGCGAAGCGACCGGGTTGCCGTCCTTGAAGGGAGCCATGTTCTTCATGTCCGACCGGCACCAGACCAGGTTGTTCTGCTTCGAACCGGCGAACTCGATGATGCCGAGCTTGGGCTTGGTCCAGTGGATCCCATCTTGGCTTTCCGCGTAGGCCGTGCCCGTCAGGCGAGGCTGGTCGAACGGTTGGGCATCGCAGCGGTACCACGCCCGGAACCGATCGCCGTCCCGGAACGTCACCATGTAGGAGACGCCGTACTTCTCCCACGGGTGGTCGTTGGCGATGGCGACCTGGCGACGCGTCGGCGCGTGTAGCACCAACCGCACACCGCGCTTCTCGGCGATCAGCGATTCATCCACGAACAGCTGGCGATTGGAGCCAACGTCGACGGGCGGGTCAGCCGCTCGAACGGCAGGACACTGCGCCAAACACAACGCCAACACGATCGACACCTGCACTTGGGTTCTCATTGCGACACCTCGTCAGGAATGACCGCCGGCCTAATCGATCGATCACCTCGCGACATGGCGGTGGAAGAACACCATGACCTTGGACAACGCCGAGATGACGACCTCGATCGTATGACCGCCGGGGACGACCTCGAACTCGTGGTCGATCTGCAAAGACGCGAGCTTCCTGGCGAATGCCTCGTTCATCTTGCGGTCGAAGGCATCCGCGGCGGTCAGCAGAAACACCCGCTTGCCTCGAAACGCGGCAATCCGCTTGATGGGATTGAGCCGCTCCCACACATCGGCCTTGCCGAGAACGGCTGGCACAGAATGATTGGATTCGGGGGGATAGGCCGGAGTGGGGAAGTCCAGCAGCGCCACGATGCCCGCCCACGCACCGAACCGGTCCGGATGATCGGCCAGGGCATTGGCCGACCCGAACCCACCCATGCTCCAACCGCCGATCCCGCGACGACGCGGATCCGACGAGACGTTCAGATGCCGGTCGACCGTGCGAATCAGCTCATGCAGGTGCGACGCGTACCGGCTGTCAGGCTTGGCCGGGCTGTCGACCCACCACGAGTTGCCGCCATTGGGCAGCAGCAGGACACAGGGCGAGAGACGAAGGATGGACCGGGCCTCGGGGATGTCCAGGAGCGTTCGGTGGTTGCGCCCGGCGCCGTGCAGGAACACGATCAACGGGTACGGCGGAGCGCGATCTGGGCGATACCCATCGGGCAAGTGGAGGGCAAAGCGCTCGGTTCGGCCCAGCGCATCGGATCTGATCCGGCACTCGAAGAACCCATCGCCCAACGAGGTCGTTTCCACACCAGCCTGCCGGAGGGCGGCTAGCGGATCGACAGGCGATCTGACAGAAGCCCCCGCGGATGTCGGCCGGGTCGATGACTTGCGCCGGTACCGAATCGTCGCGAGTCGGATGTCGTTGCTGCGCTTTCGGGTCTTCGGGTCGACGAAGCCCTTCGTGCCGAAGACCATCAAGATCTCGCCGGGCGCCACTTCGCAGATTGACGTGTAGCCCGAATAAGGGGTGGCGTCGACGACGGTGTGATCGGTCCAGGTCCGCCCGAGGTCCGTGCTGAACATGATATTCGCGCCGGGCCGACCGTAGCTGGCGGCCAGCATCCCGTCGGACAGGACGATCAGGTCCGGGAACGCGCCGGCGGCGCCGGTCCGCTTTGGCGGAGACCACGTCTTGCCCCCGTCGGTGCTGACGGATTGCATGACGGGGTTGTCCTGGCAGTTGCGGTCGCGCATGCTGCCCGTCCGCATCACGGCCATGAGGTGGCCGTTGGGCAACGCCTTCAACGATCCCTCGTTGTAGCCCTCACTGCCGATGTGAGCGTAGCCGATCGTGGTGACGTACCGCCAGGTTGCGCCGCCGTCCGAGGACGTACAGACGTACGTTCGCGAGTAGGGCCTGCGCGGGCTGTGCGGACAGGGCACGTCATCGCCCTTGAACCATCCGGCCATCAGGGCAACGAGACTGCCGTCAGGACGTTCGACGATCGACCGCATGTACAAGGGGCCGGGATGGAACGCGTGACCGTGAGCGGGCTTGGCCTGCGGCACGTGGAACTCGGTTTGGAGCGGCCCACGGACGGTCGGGCCGTTGTCGAGCGACTCGAACCGCTGGCCGACGTACCACCCGGGCCGCCCTTCGATCGGGCGCGTCTTGTAGGCCATGCCGAGGACACGTCCGCTGCGGAGTTGCGTCGCACCCACGCCGATCGTGCCAGTCTTGCGGATCTGCCACGTCTTCCCGTTGTCGGTGCTGTACCGATCGCAGTACAGCAGCGTCCCGTCTGACGTGCGCGCCATCCGTTCGGCATGCGTTCCATCGCACATCCGCCACGAGGCCGATACGCTGACGTCCCGCCGATCGTCCGGTGACCGCACCTTCATCGCGAGATTCCGCACGTCGGACGGGCTGACACTGCTGAACCGTGGCGTGATCTCGAGATGATAGAGTCCGGGTCGCCAGCCGGTCGTGTCGAGGCGGAGCGCCAGGGCGCCGCGATTCGGGTCCTTGTCGTTCGGGCCGTTGTCTCTGACCAAATCCGCACCCGCGTCGGCCAGATACCCCATCCGCTTCTTGGCGTCGAACGTGAACCCAGGCGGCACGTGCTCTCGGGCGACATAGAACGGCTGGCGGATCTCGACAGCGTCCAAGTCGTCCGCCGAGGCCTGGATCCGCAAGACGCAGGCTTGCCCAGCGTCGACAACCCGCGGCGCAAGCTCACAGAGCTTCAGGTAGGTCTGGTCCGGGCGACCCAGGTCGTGGAGCTGCACATGGTCTGCCGCCACCACAACGGCGAACCGCCGTTCGTCGACAACGTGGGGCCCGGCGCTGGGGCGATTGTGGGCGAAGACCGAAAGGTCGTGTCGCCCCGGCCGCCAACCCGCCGTGCTGATCCGGATCCGGAAGGCACGGTCCTTCGAATCGAGATCGTGTGAACCGTTGTCCTTCAAGTGCACCTGCCCGTTCTCTGCGATGTAGGCCAGGCGGCGGGACTTGTTGTAGTACGCAAAGCCCCGCGGGGCGTGTTGTTTGGCCACGGGCTTCGAGGTCCGCAGCACGTAGCTGACGACGGGGACATCGCGAGCAACCACCTTGACGGACAGCTCGAACGACCCGCCGGGCTCGAGCCGCGTCGGCGTGAGCGAGAATTCCTCGATGCTGATCTGCCCAGCACACGCCGCAGCGGCGGAGAGGAAACAGACGAGCAGGCCCGGTGCCAACAAACGGCCGCGTCCGGTGTTCGGATTCATCTCAGATGCACCCCAAATCGCCATGGATACTGTTGGTTAACACGTCGCGCCGCGCCGCGGCCCACGTCCCGATCACAACGGCGCCCGGTAGTGCTGCAGTTCGGCCCACGGGAACGATCGTTCGCCGCTGCCCCCTTGGCCGAAGTGCCGCCACAAGACCGACAGCGTCCCGCACACCGCCAGGGCCCGATGGGGACTGTCCAGCAGCTGGGCGCGACGCTGAGCGTCGGCCAGAACAGCCTCCAGGAATTCACCGATCCGCTCCAGGCAACCGTCGACGTCCACCGATCGTACGTCGGCCAACGGCGCCAGTCGATGGACCAGAAACGCCGCGTCCATCTCCATGTATCCGGGCAGGTCGGATGCCGTCATCCCGCCCCAGTCGTTCTGGAACGCGAGCGCCGTCTGCACGATCCGGTCGGCCCGCGGAACCGATCCGCCCAGCACCAGGCGCATCGTCGTCAGGAGAAAGGCTCGGCTGAGGGACCTGGATTCCGGCGCGCCGAACGGGAATCCCGTTTGGTCGTCCTGTCGAGCGTCGTACCAATCACAGAACGCCGCCCGCCATTCCGCGCTCGGCGGCTGCGATGCGCCCGCGATGACGGCAAGCATGAACCGATGGTGCGAGGTCGTCGGGTCGTAGGCGTCGCACCATTCGCCGAATCCGTCCGCCGCCAGCAACGGTGAGAGGCACGCCAGTCGATGCGCCGGCTGCCGGCCCAGCATGCTCAGCGCGCCCACGCATTGCCACGTCGCGTGCTCGTCCACGTGATCGGTGCCAGGCGGGTAGCGGAACAGGCCGGTGTCGGCCTCCTGATCGCGGTTGATCCGGGCCGACCAGGCGTCTCGCTGGGCTTCCGTCAGGTCGAGATCACCGAGGAGGTGCTTGATCCAGACCAGATCGGTGACCGGCATCAGGTGCGACGTCTCGCGTCCGGGCAACGTGACATCGCCAAACGGCCGCGACGCGTCCAGCATGGGGTTGTAGTGGTCGAGGAAGACGGTCCGTGCCCGGTCGATGTCAATCATGCCGAAGACACCTCCTGCTGCACGTTAAGCCGGGAGCGTCGTTTCCGCAACGGGTTGTCCGACCCATCCCGGAGGCTCTCACTGTCAGCCCCGCACGACGGGTGGTACCATCCCCCCAACGAGGCAAGACCATAGAGAGACTGGTGGGACCATGGCAATCGACAAAGGCATTCGGCGACTGGAAGAGACGATCCGCCGGCCAGCATGCAGCGGCGACAACTGACACATGACCTGGGCCGACGACGACAGGCAATCCATCGCGATGTGTGACGCACACGGGTGGCTGGACATACCGGGCCACACTGGACGGCTGCTCAACGCGCGGGTCTACGCCCTCTTCGGAAGCCCCCAAGACGCGGCCTTCGAACACCTGCCCGGCTATCCCGATCTGTGCGTCGAACCGATCTTGTCCCATTCCCTTGAGGGCCGCCTTGCCAGATACCACTCAGATGCGCGGAATCCGTGCAAGGCGCTGGAAGTGTCTGTCCCGGGTCAGCAGCGTCAGGTCGTGCTGCACGGCCAGCGCCGCGACCCAGAGATCATTCGTCGGAATGGGCGTCCCGGCGTGGCGGAGTTCGGCAAAGAGCTCCGCGTAGAAGTGTGTTGTGGCCTCGTCGGCGAACAGCACCGTGACGCGAGGCGACTGGAGGAAGCGACCGAGCATTCGCTCATTGTTCGGCGACCGTCGACCGCACCGAAAACCGGCCCTCAACTCCGCGAGTACAACGAAGGGCAGGGCGATTTCACTCGCCCGGCGCAGCGGCTCGACGGCGTCCTTGATTCCCTTGCAGAAGTCGACGTAGCGATTGGCGTCCAGGGCAAGTCTTAGCGCCATAGCTTGCGGTCCACAACGTCCTGTCGCTTCAGCGACGCCTCGAAGGCTGCGTCCTCCTCCCAGGTCCCTATCAGATCGTCCAGATCGTCAAACGCAGGCTCCTGTGCTTCGAGGCCGGCCCCTCGGCGCAGGGCTTCCAGGGCCACTTGGTTGAGGCTCCTGTTCCGCCGCCTCGCCCGTTCACGGAGGACACGGTCCACCACCGACGGTACTGAACGGATGGTATACTGTTTCTTTGTGTCGCGCTTCATGCCTACATAGTATAGATGCACTCGAGGCAAGTCAAGTAGGCAGACCTTACCCGCGGCAATCCGCGGCAAACGAGCATCCGGCGAGCCAGCTTCCAGGGGCTCTCGACGGTCAACAGGATCCGGGTATGATGCGCCTGCCGACCCCTGCGGCGGCAAGTGGGAGATGGCTTGACGAACGTACGCTACCTATCCGTGTCGGACGTCATCAACGTCGGGCTGTCGTTCGACATCGTGGCAAACTGCGAGGAGCCGTTCTACTCGTCCCTGGGGTTCTCGCACAACAAGGGCCACCTGCCCTACTGCATCGACGAGAGGCCCTACGTGAGATAGGCCCGACCGCTTGCGCTACAAACGAGTCGACAGGAAAGAGGATGGTCGACGCCGTACGACAGGTTGACGGAATCCTGGCCTCCGCGCCCGACTACTGGGATGCCGCCGGACGAGGGCTGGACCCGGTAGACAACATCAACGGTCTGCTCCCCGCTTGCAGGGCGCTGCCCGAGTGCCCAAAGGCTGGCGAGCTGATTACGCTCGGTCGAGCTGGCAGTGACCGCTTGCTGGAGATTGTGTGCACTGAGACAATCGACAATGCGCGCTTCAGGAACGCCCTCTATCTGCTGATGTACTTCGACAGCCTGTTTGCCTACCGCACTGCGAAAGAGATCCACAAGGCGGCGAGCGACGCACAGCGCCGCTGGCTGGAGGCAGCCTGTCGGAAGATCCTCATCCGCTGCGTGGAATACCCCGAGACGGGGAACGAATCCCTTACCAGAGAGATCCCAAGGAACACCCGCCGAGATCGCCTGGCCACCACCCAGATGGTTGTCGGCCTCGCCAAGACACTGTTGGGCACCGGCCAGCGGACCGTGAACGTGAGGGACATGGCCGTCGCAGACGGGATCACGTCCCTGGACGTGGCCGTGACAGCCGCGGGGCAAGGCGTGCCCATCTCAATCACCGCTACGGATGTGCAGCTCTACCTGCATTTTGTGGAAATCCACGGGCATCGGGCCGTCTTCACCAGCGATGGTGTGGCACACCAATACGAAATCCAGGGGCACCTGTTCAAGACAGAAGACCGAGGCGCTTCATCCCGTCATAGAAGCGCTATGGACGCACTTGACGCGATGTTCACTCGAGGCAGGAGCGAGCGGATCACCATGGTGGCGCCGGAGGTAGAACGGGCCGCGGAATCCCGGCGCTACGACATGTCGTTCAAAGAGGAAGACGCCCTTGACCCGCATCCTGACATCGCCGAGGCGGACATCATCCGCGTTGCCAACCTCCTTGTGGAAAGAACGGTCGATCACCGGGGCTACTTCGGTCGAGAGGACATCATCCGGATGGTCGGACAGATCGGCCTTCATGCGAAAAACGGCGCTCACCTTCTGCTGGACAACTTCCGGCAGAAGATCGAGCGCGTTGGGCACTGGCGGAAGGATGCCTCCTCGAGTAGATGGACTCGCGTGGACACGGGTCCGCAAATCGCGCCAGCGCTGGAGGGGGTGGCCGACATCGACATCCCAAGGCGAAGTCGGGAGTAGCGCTGGGGGCTCATGCACCTACCGATAGAAGACGCCGCCAACGACCTCACCGTGAGTACCTTGCGTCGGACGGACGACGCACGACGGCGCTCCAGAGCTCTGGAAGCCCTTCGGAAGCCGCCGTATCATAGTCATATGCGTGCAACACGAAAGAAACGCCCTGTAGACGTCGATCCATGGCGCGCAGAGAGGCCCGAGCCGTGATTGCCGCCCTGCCGCTGTCATTTGAGCGGCCCGAGTGGCTGTGGTTGCTGCTGATCGTCCCCCTCGTGGTCGCAGGTCCCCTGATCGTCCGGTCGCTGGCGGCGTTTTCGACCGGGCGGCGGTGGCTGGTGTTGCTGACCCGCGCGGCGCTGCTGGTGGCGCTGATCCTGGCGATGGCCGGCGCTCAGCGGGAACGTGAATGCAAGGATCTGGCCGTCGTCTATCTGCTCGACCGGTCCCACAGCGTCCCGCAGGCGCTCCAGTCGCGGCAGATGCCCTTCGTCCGCCAGGCCAGCTTTGCGGGCAGACGGCGGCCCGACGACACGGTCGCCATCATCAGCTTCGAGGGCCAGAGCAACATCGAGCAACTGCCGACGCGCGGCGTGCTCATCGACCGCGTCACGCCGCCCGTCGAACCTGACCGCACCGATCTGTCCCAGGCGATTCAACTGGCCCTGGCGACGCTGCCCGAAGAAACGGCCAAGCGGATCGTCGTGTTGAGCGACGGCAACGAGAACGCCGGTGACGCCGCCAAGGCGGCAGCCGAAGTGGCGTCCATCGGAGTGGGCATCGACGTCGTTCCATTGGAGCACCAACACGCTGATGACGTCATGGTCGACCAATTGGTCGCCCCGGCCCAGGCGAGCCCTGGCCAACGCGTGACGCTCCGCCTGATCCTGCGATCAAAGCGTCCCGCCACGGGCAGTGTTATTCTGTACTGCAACGATCGACGGGTGAACTCGCTGCCCGTCAAGCTCAAGGCCGGCATCAACCCCTTCTCCTGTGAGGTCCCTGTCACCGAGCCGGGCATTCACGCGTTCGAGGCCCGTTTCGAACCGGACGATCCGACCCAAGACAACGTGGCCCAGAACAACGTGGGGCGGGCCCTCACGTTCGTTGACGTGGACGGCAAGGTCTTGCTGCTCACGACGGACGTGAGCGGGGACGCCGTGATGGCGTCGGCCTTGAGAGGCGAGCAGATCGACGTCGAAATCGCGAACCTGGCGGATGCGCCCGAAGATGTCCTCGACTTGCTGGACTACGACGCGGTCATTCTGTCGAACGTCCCGGCGGACCGCTTCACGGAGCCGCAGAAGGAGAGCCTGGCCGCGTACGTTCGGAACCTCGGCGGCGGGTTGATCATGACGGGAGGAGACGAGAGCTTCGGGGCCGGGGCATGGCTCGGCTCTGCCGTCGAGGACGTCATGCCGGTGAGGTTCGACGTCAAACACCGCAAACAGATCCTCAGCAATGCGCTGATCCTGGTCATCGACAAGTCCGGCTCGATGGCCGGGCAGAAGATCGAGCTGGCCAAGGAAGCAGCCAAGGCCGCCGTCAGGGCGTTGGGGTCCCTGGACAAAGTAGGAGTCGTGGCCTTCGACGGCGCACCGTATTGGGTCTCGCGGATTCGCCCGGTCGGCGATCGTCGGGTCCTGATCGATCGCATCGACAACCTGGGGTCCGGAGGCGGGACGCACATGGGCCCGGCGCTCGACGAGGCCGGCGCCGCACTCAAGGGGACGTCGGCCAACCTCAAGCACGTGATTGCGTTGACGGACGGGCGGTCTCAGCCGAGCGACTTCCGCAAGATCGTACGCGCCATGGCGAGTTCGAGCATCACGGTCTCGACGGTTGCCGTGGGCTCCGGCGCCGATCGTGAGCTGCTCGAGCAGATCGCCAAGTGGGGGAAGGGCCGACACTACTTCACGGACAACCCCAAGCGGATCCCGCAGATCTTCATCAAGGAGACCAAGCTCCTCCTGCGCTCTCTCATCCGCGAGACCCCCGACGGCTTCAGGCCGCGATTGAGCGCGCATCTGCCCGAGATCACCGCCGGCCTCGCCGGGACCGAACTGCCGCTCCTGTACGGACACGTGCTGACCACGCCGCGGAGGGCATCGGACGCCTTCAGCCAGGTCCTGATGATGACGGACAAAGAAGACCCCCTCCTGGCCGTTCGGCAGTGCGAGTTGGGCAAGACGGTGGCGTTCACGAGCGGCGGGTGGACTCGCTGGGGTCGGCAGTGGGCCCGATGGCCCAAGTTCGGCAAGTTCTGGGCTCAGACGACGCGCTGGTCAATGCGTCAGGGACGGGCATCTGATTTCGAGGTCTCTGCGCGGCTGGTGGGCCGCGATGGACGCATCTTGGTGGAGGCCCTAGACCGAGACGCCTCCTTCCTCAACGGTCTGGAGATCGCCGGCGATGTCCTGACACCGGGCCTCAATGCCTTGCCCGTTCGCCTGCACCAGACCGGGCCCGGCAGGTATGAAGGCAGGTTCCCCATCTCGCAGAACGGTCACTACGTGGTCATGTTGGGCACCCAAACGCGGACGGGTGAGACGGGCCTGATCAAGACCGGGCTGTCACTGTCCTACTCGCCGGAGTACCGCGAGCCGAGAGGCAACGAACACCTCCTCCGGCAGATCGCGGAGCGGACGGGCGGCAAGGTGCTCGACGCCGACGGCGAGCGGGCGGATGTCTTCCGTCGACCGATCCCCTTCTCGGTCACGCGCCGAGCGATCTGGAACTGGCTGCTGGCGTGGTTCGTGCTGCCGCTATTGCTGCTGGACGTGGGCGTTCGGCGCCTGGCATCCGCCGTAGCGATATCGGTGTGCGTCGAGGTCGTGATTCTGGTCTGGCTGCTCGGCGCATACGAGTGGTACGCACATCCGTCGCGCTGTCTGACCGCGCTCCTGTTGGCCGAGGCGGTCGGCTGGGCCATCCGGTGGCGGAGCATTCCGGCCGTCATCGATGCCGTCGCTTCGGAACTGCAAGGCCTCCGGTCCGCGGACGCCGCGGTCGAGTCGGTAGGTCGGCTGAAGAGCCTTCGGGAAACGATCCGCGAGCAGATGGCGGCGAGGAACGCGCCGGCGCCCCAGAAACACGACGGGTCTGCGCACGATACCCCGTCCTGGCCCGATGTAGATCAGACCAGCGACGCGAACGTCGGCAGATTGAGCGAGGCCTTGGGCGGACCGGGAACGCTCGATGACGTCGCCAAGCCCCGACGACGAGCGACTCCGCACCCCCAAGACGAGACCGAATCCGAGCCCCCTCTGTCACGACTGCTGCAGACCAAGGCCCGTCTGCGACGACGGGACAAGGAGGACGGCAAAGGCTAAGCGGGTCGCAGGAATGCTCGGAAAGTTGATACGGTTGACGTCCCCCACAGCTGAAGGCATGGGGCACCCACCATCGGCGCCGAGGATCTGCGGTTCAGCTTTCGGGGCCTTTTGACCGCAAACACGATGCCGGTATGATGCTCGTGACGAACCCCGAGGTTGGCCGTTGGTCGAAGGAGGCATTTCTGGATGAATTCGCGGGAACGCTACCTGGCCACCATGCACTATGGCGATAGGGATCGGATGTACCACTGGGAGATGGGGCCTTACGAGGAGACGATCCGTCGCTGGCAGACCGAAGGACTGCCGGCCGACGTAGACTGGGCGTACCGCAGCGGCTACGACCGCTACGAGGTCGCCCCCATCAATGTGGGCCTCTGTCCGGGCTTCGAGCGCGAGACGCTGGAGGAGACACAGGAATACGAGCTCTATCGCGACGGCGACGGCGTGATCAAGCGACGGCTGAGGAACGTACCCCCGCCGGCCATGCCCCAATACGTCGAGTACCCGCTGGGCGGCAGGGACGGTTGGCCCGGCTTCAAGGAGCGCCTCAATCCGGACAGCCCCGCCCGTTTCCCCCTCCACTGGGAGAGCGTCAAGAAGCAGTACGCCAACCGCGATTTCCCGTTGGGGATATCTTGCGGCAGCCTCTACGGATGGATAAGGAACTGGATGGGCGTCGAAGGGATCAGTCTGGCCGTCTACGACGATCGCGCTTTCCTGGAAGAAGCGGCCACAGACATCGCCGATTGCATTCTCGGCGTCTTGGAGAAGGCGTTGGTGGGGATGGAATACGACTTCGCGCAGTTCTGGGAGGACATGGCCTACAAGACGTCTTCGCTGATCAGCCCCGCGCTGTATCGGGAGATCTTCCTGCCGCAGTATCGTCGGATCACGGAACGGCTGCACCAGGCGGGCATCGATGTGTTGATCCTCGACAGCGACGGTTACGTCGAGGAGCTCATCCCGTGCTGGCTCGACGTGGGCATCAACTTCATCTACCCGATGGAGGTGGCGGCCGGGATGGACGTGGTCGCGCTGCGCAAGAAGTTCGGCAGGGAGTTGCTCATCGGCGGCGGGATGGACAAGCGGATCCTGGCCAGCAACAAGCCCGCCATCAAGAAAATGGTCGACGAGAAGATCCCACTCATGCAGGACGGCGGCTACGTGCCCGGCTGCGATCACGCCATGCCGCCGGACATCCCCTGGGAGAACTACATCTACTACCGACAGTTGTTGTCAGAGGTCGCGGTCTGACGGTGGCGGCCCCATCAGACGGCGTGCCTTGAATGCAAACCGCGTCTTGCGGACAATGTGACGTGGCGTGAGGGGCATCGAACGCGAGCCAAGGGAGGCCGGATCGCTATGAAACAGCAAGAACACAGGGGTGGGATCGACAGAAGGAGCTTCCTGCAGGGCATCGCCGTGGGATCAGCGGCGCCGTTGGCCGCGCTGGCCGCCGCGCAGGGCGGCAAGAGCCGCGTGGCCGTCGCCAAGCGCGCGGAGCTCACGGGCGGCCGAACCGTCGACCGGGACACCATCAAGGAAGCGCTCGGTGCGATCGTCAAGAAGCTCTCCGGCAAGGGCAACGTCGACGAGGCCTGGCGTTCGTTCGTCTCGCCCAAAGAAACGGTGGCGATCAAGTTCAACGGCCTGTTCCCCCGCGCCTCGACCCACCCGCATCTCGTCTGGGCGATCTGCCGTGGACTCGTGGACGCGGGCATGCCCGCCGAGAAGATCATCGTCTTCGACCGGAAGGTAAGCGACTTCAAGACGGCGCGGATCAAGACCTTTTCCGACATGGCGAAGATCCGGTTCGCCGGCTCCGACTCGGGGTGGGGCCCGGAGGTCAAGGCCGGCCCCTTCAAGACACGGATCACGCGGATCCTCACGGACGACGCCGACGCCGTCATCAGCGTGCCCATCCTGAAGCACCACGTCGTCGCAGGCGTCTCGCTCGCGATGAAGAACCACATCGGCTCGGTCCCGAACCCGCGCGACTACCATAAGGGGATCGACGCGATCGCGGAGCTGAACGCCCTGCCGCCGATCGCCAAGAAGACGCGGCTGGCGATCTGTGACGCCATGGTGGGCATGTTCGACAAAGGCCCTCAGTTCAGAGGGGCGCACTGCTGCTGGAACGCCAACAGCCTCCTGGCCTCGACGGACCCGGTCGCCCTCGACGCGGTCGGCGCCGAGATGATCCGCAAGGCCCGCGCCGCCCACAAGGCCGGCCCGATCCGTCCGGCCCCGTCGCACATCGCCCACGCAGCCGAGATCGGCCTGGGCACCGCGGATCTCGAGAAGATCGAGATCGTCGACGTGTAACGAGGGGACCGGCAGAAAGCAGCGATTGTGAGAACAGGCGTCAGGTTCGGTCCTCGCGGGCAGAGGAGCGCATCTGACGCCTCGTGGTTTCTCTGGCGCTCTATCCCGGAAAGCACGAGGCCATGATGTCGTCGATGTGGGCGGTGGCGACGCAGATGGACGTGTCGGCCGCGCCGTAGTAGACCTTGACCTGGCCGTCGTCCTCGACGATGGCGCCGCAAGCGAAGACGACGTTGCCGACGTCGCCGACGCGCTCGTAGGGCTCACGGGGAGATTGTAACGGCGCCAGAGCCCGACCGATGACCTTGCCGGGGTCGGTCTTGCCCAACATCACCGCGCCGGTGCGGTAGATGGGGCCGGCGGACGTCATCTTCACGCCGTGGTAGATCTCCAGCCAGCCGAACTTCGTCAGGATCGGCGGCGCGGAGGCCCCGATCCGATAGCTGTCCCAATACCGCGCCCGCGGCCCAAAGACGAACTCGCTGCGACCCCAGTTGATCAAGTCGGGCGAGTAAGAGATCCACACGCTGCCCACGCCGTTGCCGATCGGGCGGTCCAGGCGGGCGTACAGACCGTTGACCTTCTCGGGAAACAGCACGCCGTCCTTGTTGCCCGGCCCGGAGATCATCGCGATCCGCTCGTAGTGGTGGAAATCCTCGGTCTTGGCCAGGGCGATGCGATGCCCGTATCGGCCGACGGCCGTGTAGAGGATGTAGTACTTCCCGGCCATCGTCGTGAGGCGGGGGTCCTCGATGCCGTGCTCTTCCCAAACGGCCCAGGGCTCATCCTGGGCCGGGGTCATGCAGGGCTCGGGCTCGACCTCGAAGGCGTACCCATCCTGGCTGCGGGCCAGCGAGAAGAACGAGTAGCCCTCCTGGCCTTCGATGCGGATCAGCAGCAGGTACTCCCCGTCCACCTTCACGGGCGTACCGTTGAAGACCGTGTTGCACCGGTAGGGCATGTCTCGCAGCGTGAGGATCGGGTTGCCCTCATAGCGATGCAGCAGGTCTCTTCCCGTATTCGCCGGCATGTTCCAGACTCCCTTTTAGCTATCGCGGCAGACGTCGAGGATGTCGTCCAGCTTGGCCGTTCCCAGACAGATGCAGCTGTCCGACGCGCCGTAGTAGACCTTGACCTGGCCGTCGTCTTCCAGGATGGCTCCACAGGAGAACACGACGTTCGGGACGTCGCCGATCCGCTCATAGGGATCGCGTGGTGAGAGGATCGGGATGTTGGAGCGTGCAATGACCCGGGCCGGCTCGTTGCGGTCCAGCACGGCTGCGCCGAGGCGGACGAGCGGCCCGGCGCTGGTGTGCTTCTCACCGTAGTAGATCAGGAGCCAGCCCTCGTCGATCTCGATCGGCGGTGCGGCGGTCCCAATGCGGGTGGCGTCCCAGTATCCGCCGCGCGGCGTCATCACGACCGTCGCGCCGCCCCAGTACAGCAGGTCCTCCGAATAGGCCAGCCAGATGCTCTCACCGGCGTCCGGGCGTTTCAGGAGCGCGTACTTGCCGCCGATCTTCCTGGGAAACAGCGCGCCGCTCTTGACGTCCACCTGCGAGGCGTAGGCGATCCGCTCCACCGAGCGGAAGTCGTTGGTTCTGGCCAGGCCGATACGTTGCCCGTGATCGCCGCCGGCCACGTAGGTGAGGAAGTAGGCCCCGTCCACCGGCGTGATTCGAACGTCGCGAATGCCCACGGACTCATGGACGCCGCTCGGGCCGTCCTCTGCCGGCGTCATGAAGGGCACCTTGTCGAGAGCAAAGTGCTCCCCGTCGTTGCCACGGGCGCGGTAGATGTTGCTTTGCCCCTCGAGCATCTCCACAGTGATCAGCAGCAGGTACTGACCGTCGAACCGAACGACCCCCGCGTTCCAGATGTCGCTGATGCGAAACGGGAAATCCTTCAGGGAGATGAGCGGGTTGCTGCGACACCGCCGAATGACGTCACGACCTCGTGTCTGGGGCATGCGGTCCTCCTCGACTGACGCGCCCGACGTGTTCAATCGCCGCCGCTCGCCGACGGTTTCTCCACCACGATGGGGCGGGCGACCCGTATCGCGGCGCGCTCTTACTATTCATCGGATTCCGCAATGGGGCATCTGAACGTGGAATCAGGGCGATCCGCTATCCGCGAGATATGCCGTCCGCGGTGGCGGGGTCATGTCGGCCTGGTATCGCAACGGGCCGCTTGGGGATGGGCGCTCTCGTCGGCAAGGCGTCTTCGAGCATCCCCAGGTGGCAGCGTAAGACCTCGCCGGTCCGCAGGTCGCGGAGGTGGAGGCCGTTTCCCTCACACCACTTGTAGGCTTCGCAGGCGGCGCACTTGCCGGTTCTGGTCCAACGGCGATCGCGCATGATCTCGTAGCGGGTGTTCCAGACCTCGATGAAGTCGTCCTCGTAGATGTTGCCCTGGATGAATTCCCGTCCGAGGCTCGGACAGGCCGATATCGAGCCGTCCACCAGGACCGATCCCAAGTTGATGCCCGCCCAGCAGAAGTAGTTGCGATCCCGAACCTGACGCTCGTAGGCCCCCAGGTACCCCTCGCAGGCATAGCGGGCATTGATCTGCCCTTCCCGCCGGGTCGCTTTGAGGAACGCCATCAGGTCTCGGAACTGCTCGTTGGTGACGTCCAGTTCGGGATTGGCCTCGGCACGGCCTTTCGGGAAGATCGTCTCCACCCGCCACTTCCGAACCCCCTTGTCGATCAGCGGCCGCCGGAGATCGTCGAGCTCGCTGATGTTCCTCTGGTTCACGCACGTGATCACGTCGAGATCCAGATCCGTGCGTTGGGCCGCCACCGCGACCGCAGCGATCGTCCGTTGGAACGAATCGGGTCGGCGTCTCAGCCAGTTGTGACTCTCTTCCAGGCCGTCCAGACTGATCGACAGATTGGTCAAGCCGGCGTCCATCAGCGCTTCGAACCGGTCCGGGCTCAGGACGTACCCGTTGGTAACGATCCCCCAACGGAAGCCCCGCCTGGCGAAGGCCGTCCCGCAGGCCTCCAGGTCGGGCCGCAGCAACGGCTCACCGCCGGTCAGACCGATCATCGTTTGAGCGGGGTCGCCGACCTCCGCGACCCGGTCGACGACGCGCAGGAAATCGGCCAACGGCATGTCTTCGTGTGGGGGCTCGCCGCCGCAGTCGGCACTGCAATGACGACAAGCGAGGTTGCAGCGGAGCGTGCATTGCCAGGCCAGATAGGTCAGGTCGTGCAGCTTCGCGTGAATCCTGCGATGCCACCGGAACAGGCGCTGGATCAGACGCTCACGATAGGAGAGCCTCGGCATCATGGTCCGCAGGACTCCTCGGCCTCCTCGCAGGATTGCACCTTGATTCCGAACGCGACGTCACCGCCGACGTCCGGAGCAAGGCAGGGCACTTCGATCAAGAGGAAACCAGACCCGCCGTCGTCATGCCGTCGACCAGCGAATCCGCCCCGAACACGCGGAGGACCAAGTCCAAGAAGAACAGGATGATCCTGTAGAGCAACGTATCCATGACAGTAGACTCCGTGACAACACGTTCCCGTGGATATCAGAGAACGGCCCACCCGTCTTCAGTCGATCGAGCATCCCCCCGGCGCGACTACATGGCCCAGGGAGGCCCGTAGTACACGACGGGATCCGGGATGATATCCTCCCACGGACATCCCCCCACAGCCGGCAGGACCGCCCCGATCAACAACGCCAACAGTCTGCTGAGCAAACGCTTCATCGAAGGTCCCTCGTAGCCCGGACGCGTTCGCGCCTGTCGTCAACCCATTCAGCCACCGCCGCCTCAGGCGATGACGCCTCTCCGGTCCGGGCCTTTGGAGGCCCCCCCGGGGGCACGAGCTGCCTTTCCGGCCTCGGCGCCCATCAGGTAGCGGGGCAAGCCCCATGCCAGGACGGTCCTTCGGTTGATCGCCCGCCGACTTCTAGCGCTAAATATCCATATTCAAATGTTTTACGTTCGTAGGCAGGATTGGCCAAACAAGGCCTACCAAGTTGGAATATGGGCATGTAGCCGCCAAACAGCCAGCGGGATGGGCAATAGTCTTCAGGCTTCTGCCTGGCCCAGTGGTCAGTCGCCCGTGAAGTTGCGGGTCGCCGTAGACGTTAGGCGCCAGGCTTCAGACTTCAGGCTTCAGGCCCTCGCTTCTGATCTGTCGCGCCAGCCCTTTGACCTGACGCCTGAAGCCTGAGGCCTGCAGTGTCAGGCAGGCGCCAGGTACTGCTGACGGCCAAGCCCTACCCAGAAGCACAGGGTCGACTGACCACTAGACGCCCAACAGCGCCTTGCGCCAGTGCGTCACCGGGTGATCCACCTTGGCAAACAACTGCCTCAAGCCGAGGTCTGCGTCAAGCGTCTCGAGATCGCGGTCCCGGGATCCCGTCGTCCAGCCAACGCCAATCGACCCTGGCGACTGAGCGATCTCGGGCCTGTTGGCGGGCTTCTCCTGTAGGCCGTTTGGATCCATCACGAGGGATGCACCGCCAGATGCCGGCTCGATTCGTTCCTCGTCCGTCATCGCGGTCAGCCCTGCCGACCGGACCCTCCCAGTAGGTTCCGTCGACGTCGCCGCGCCCAACGGCTGGTCGGGCTCGATGAATCCCACCCTCGCCGCCACGTCGCCGAGCGATATCAGAAGGTCCTGTCCGTCTGCCGATTCGGTCTGGCGCGCCGCCGCCTGCCGATGAACGCCGGCCGAATTGGCCGCGAAGCGCGGGCTTTCGTTGCCAACCCATCCTTCAGCAAAGGAGGTGAGCACCGGGGCACCCATGCGCTCGACGTCGATGTCCCCGCCAGTGATCGTCTTTTCGAGAACGTACTCGCCACTCGTCCAACCGACCGTACGGGACGGGCCAACTCGAATGCAGTAGACCCCTGCACCGCCGGCGGGAACCACGTAGCTCAGCTCGGCGTTTCTCCCATCCGGGGCCGAGTTGTCGTCCCAGGCAACCAGGGCCCTCGTCGAATCGTACAGACGGATCATCGGGTCCAGCGTGTTGGCCCACTCACCGGGCCCGTCCGCCGGGGTGAGTGTCCGCAAGGTCAGCTCGTCTCCCTCGCCAAGCGTGACGCGGTAGACATCCATGTCGGTTAGCTGCCAGTGGCTGCCCATTGGCCCCCTGTCCCGCCCGCCTGTGACGACGCCCACCGCCGCTGCGTAGCCGTCAAGGTCCTGGGCAGTCTCAGAGCCTTGGGGCGGCAAGATGCTCGGGAACTCCAGATTGAAGGCCGCGTCCTGGGTCACCACGAGCGTGTAGGTGGCGTGATCGCCCGTGACGAGCGCGTAGTAAGTCCCGGCATCCGGCGCGAGGAATTCGATGACCTCATCCACGTTGGAGGGCCCCGTGCTTCCAGACGCCAGCAGACTCCCGTCCGCGCCGCGGAGTTCCAGATGTCGCCCATACCCGCTACGTCCCGTCAACGTCAGCATGGCCGACTCGCCGGCCTCGAGGTCGAAGCGGTACCAGTCCTCACTCCAGCTCGGCAACGAGATGGTGATCTCATCCCAGCCGCGCCCGTCGGTCGGCAGCGACCAGCTGTCGTACTGCTGGAACTTGATCCTGAAGTCCGGCCCCAGAACCATGCCGGCCTCGGCCGCCCCGGCCGCCAAGTCGAGGGTGTAGAACTCCCAGACAGCGTCGGTCGGCTGGTCGGCGGCGTCCCAGATCGGGTGCCAGTGCACGCCGTCGTCGCTGATCGCGATGCCGTCGGCGTTGTAGTGGTCGACGAAGTCTCCGTCGAACTTGTTCTGCTCGCCCGCGCCCTCCCAATCCGCATGCCAGAAGCTCAGGAAGGCCGCCGTCTGCCCCGAGAGGTCCACGGTCCAGATGGCCTCGTTGAGCGTCCACGCGCCGGCCGTGCGGTAGTCCATCAGCATCGCGTAGCTGCCGCCCGCCGTCCCGTATTCGCCCGTGATCTGGACCCGTCCGCCTGAACGGGAGGTGTAGGTGGACCAGGCCGGTCCCAGCTGACCCGATTCGAAGTCCTCCTCGGCCAGGACCACGCCCGTGGTCGAAGTAAAAGCCCCCAGCACCGCACCGCGCGTCGCGCCGCCGGCCAGGTCGATGAAGGTCGGCTCGATGTCCTGGGCAGTCCACAGGCTGTCATTGTCCGAACCGTCGTGAGATTCATCCTCGACCGCGGCGTTGAGGATCACCTGGAGCACGTACCTGCCGGTCGTCCCATCCTCGGCGCCGACGACAATGGTGTAGGTGCCCGGATCGGTGGTTGCGGTCGTCTGGAGCACGGCGTACTGGCCGCTCGCACCCGCGACCGCGCCGCCGAGGAAGACGTCGGACGGGTCGTAGAGCGCAACGGAGGGTCGCAGCCCCGCCGCAGGATCGACCACGACGGTCATCGTCTGACCGGTGTCGACAATCAGCGTGAAGGCATCCGTGTCGCCGGGCGCGCCGATCTCCGCTTCGATCACGGGATCGTAGACGAGGCTGCCGTACGGTTGAACAGCCGCAAGTGGCGTCGGGTACGCCCCCTCCTCGGTATCCAGCGTGAAGTTGACGTAGAAATCGCCCAGCCAATCGCCATCGCCAGAGACATTGGGCGGAATCGGCCAGGCAACCGGATCGCCGTCCAGCCAGCGTCCCGCCAGGTCGCAGAAGCGTGCCTTGCCACTGTGACCGAACAGCGTCAGCGTGTACGCATCTTCCAGCAACCCCTCGTATTCCAGCGTCAGGGTCGTCCCGGACGGATCGTAGCCGAACGCAACCGGCACCTGGGCCCCGGTATCGACCCCGACGAGCGAGAAGTCGGTCTCGTCGAGGTCGGCCGTCCTCATCTCCTCGCTGAATTGGACCGAGTAGACCAGGCTCCCCGGGGGCAGGACATCGCCCTCTTGCACGGACGAGGCGATCACGATCGGATCGGTCAGGTCGATCTTGAACTGCCCCGAGTGTGCCTCGACGGGCGTTCCCTGGACGTCGAGAACCGCGCCGGCGGCGATCTGCACGGTGTGCCAGCCCTCGGTGAGTCCTGCAGGCACGTCGAAGGCCACGATGTTGTACCCCTGCAGCTCGTATCCGCTGGCCGGCGTGGTGCCGTCAAAGATCAGATCCGAGGCATCCAGCGTGGTCAGCAGCAGACCATCGGAGAACGTCACGGTCATCCTGGTAGGCGCTTCGTCCAGCCTCTCAGCGTCCGCCGGGTCCGTGGCGGCCACGCCAAAAGACGGCAGGGAACCGGTGGCGCCCTCCACGGTCAGAACGTACTCGCCGGATGTCTCCGACGCAGCCAGGATGCGGACCACGTACGTGCCGTCCATTGATGCAGCGTGTGTCACCAGGGCATTCTTGGCATCGGGTCCGCCGTCGTCGTCCCAGGCCACCAGCGCCCCCGTCGGGTCGTACAACTCGATGTAGGGATCGAGCGGATTGCGAAATTCGTAGGGCGCCTGCGGATCTCCGGCTGGGGTCTGCGTGGCGATCGTCAGGTTGTCCCCGGCCTCGACGTAGAAACTGAACCAGTCATCGCCCCCGGGATCACCGTCGCCTCCCAACCCGCCGATCATGCTCGTGTCGGGCATGTCCATCGTGAGGGTCCGCAGGTGCTCGAGCGTGTTCTTGTCGTAGACGTTGATCCAGTCCCCCATGCCTACCCCCAGCGTCTCCGAGACGAACAGTTCGTCGCCGACGAGCGCCATCCCCTGCTGGAGGCCGATGTTGGCGTCATATGCCGAGTTGATCTCCTTGCCGGTCGCCGGGTCGAACTCGTAGACCCTACTGAAGTCCGACTGGTTGACGACGAACAGGCGGCCCTCGCCCATGTCGCCGGCCAGGCCGACGGCCGGGTTGGGAGCCTTGAACCATCGGAGCTCTCTGCCCGTCACCGGATCCAACACGTAGATGCGGTTGTACTCCGTATCCGAGACGAATATCTCGTTGCCCACGCGAGCCAGCGCGCTGTACGGCCATCCCGGCCCGGCCCACCCGCTGAGTATCGTGCCGTCGTCAATGTCCAGCTGGGCCACGACCGTGTTGCCGAACCAGTGCCCAGCGTTGTAGTCCAGCAGGTCGGGTGTGGCGGACAGGTTCAGCCCGTACGGATTCGTCGGTACAAACGTGGACGGCGCGGGAAGCTGATCCAGGATGGCCCCGTCTTGGGGGTCCAGGATGTAGATCGCGCCGTCCTCCCAGTTCACCGCGAACAGCCCCGCCGCATGACGACTGACGTAGCCGAGCACGCCCGCCCGACCGGTGATGTCCTGCGCGGTCTCCAGGCTGTCGTTCGGTTCGAGGTCGAACGCGCCGCCTCGGATCACGACGAGAGAATAGGCCTCAGCGCCGCCGGTCACGCGGACGTAGTAGGTCCCCGACGCAGGGGCGATGAAGTGGTCGATCGAACGATCCGCGTTGTAGGCATCCAGGGAGCCCACGGCCAGGCGATCGCCCGCTTCGTTGTAGACCCCCATGCCCGCCGGTTCGCCCAGCACCGTCGGCGTGAGCACGATCGACGCGGACTCGCCGGCCTCCAGGCTGAAGCTGTACCAGTCCTCGGTCGGGACCCAGACCGCAAGTTCGTCCCAGGCATGGGCGTCAAACCAGATGGTCTCACCGTAGTGCTGGAACTTGATGCGGAGGTCCGGCCCCAGCACCATGCCCGCGGCCTGGGCCTCGGCGGCCAGGTCGATCGTGTGCTCATTCCACGCGTCCCACCCGGTCATTCCCACATTGGTGACGGGGTGCCAGTGCACGCCGTCGTCGCTGATGGCCACCCCGTCGGCGTTGTAGTGATCCACGAAGTCGCCGGAGAACGGGTTCCAGGGATCGGCGAAGTCCCTGTGCCGGAAGCTCAGGTACGGATTCGGCACGCCAGACAGGTCGATGGTCCAGACGGCCTCGTGGAGGGTGTAGCCATATCGCTCGTCCCGCCCCATCCACAATGCGTACTGGCCGCCGTAATGTGCATAGTCGTCCACCCTGACGATGCCGTGCTCGTCGGACGTGTAGGTGGACCATGCCGGGCCGAGGGCCCCCAGCTCGAAGCCCTCGGCAAGGAGCACCATGCGCCCTTTGCTGGGCAGCGACCCCACCACCGCGCCGCGCTCGACCCCGCCGCCCAGGTCGATGAAGCTGGCGTCGATGTTCTGGGCGCTGGCCATCTCTTCGTTGTTCATCTCATCGGATGCTTCGTCCTCGGCCGCAGCGTTGAGCATCACCCGGACCTCATACTGGCCCGTCGTCCCCGCGGCGCCGCCAACGACCACCGTATAGGTGCCGGGGCCCGTGGTGGGGACGACCTGCAATCGGGCCGCCTGGCCGGGAACGCCGGCAGACGCGCCGCCGATGGAGACGTCCCCCGGACCTACAAGCTCAATGATCGGCAGAAGCGCAGCGTCCGGAGCCACCACCACGGTGATCGTTTGTCCATCGTCGATGCCCAGCGTGTAGCCGTCCGTGTCCCCCGCGTGGGAGACCCACCCAACGGCCGACGGATCATAGACGAGGCTACCCCACGGCAATTCGGGCTGAAGCGGCGTTGGATAGACGAAGGTCTCACCGTCGACGAAGACGTTGAGAGCAAAGTCGCCCCCTTCCACGCCGTCGCCGGACGCATAGGGCGGAATGGGCCATGCGACCGGCTCCCCGTCCAGATCCCACCCGAGGTCGTCCTCGAGCTGTCCGTCCCCGCTGAACAGCTGGAGCGTGTAGCGGTCGTCGATCAGTCCCGAGTAGGTCAGCGTCAGCGTCGAAGAGGTGGGGTCGTAGTCCCACACGCGGGGCGACTGGTCTCCGCTGATCACGCCGGTCAGCGCGAAATCGGCCTCGTCGAGACCGGCGGTCGACAACGTTTCGTCGAACTGGACCGTGTAGGTCACGAGGCCGAGAGGCACGACGCCGCCGTCTTGCACGGAGGACCCGACCACCCGCGGCGGGGTCCGATCCATGTAGAACTGTCCCACATAGGCCTCGAGGACCATGCCGCGGACGTCGGTGACCGCGCCGGCGGCGAATTCGAGGGTGTGCCACCCTTCGCTAAGCCCAGCAGAGACGTCGAAGTCGAAGGCGAGCGTATCGCCGTCCACGACGGTACAGTCCGTCGCCGGCAGGCTTCCGTCGATCCGCACCGCCCCAAGACGCCAACTCCCCAGCACAACGGCCTGGGAGAAGTCCACAGCGATCTGACCAGGCTCCTCGGCCAGCCTGGCGCCGTCAGCCGGATCTGTGGACGTCACTTCAAGGCCCGGCGCGGCTCCGGTGGCGCCCTGGATCGTCAAGACGTACTCGCCCGTCGATTCTTCCGCACCAGCAACTCGGACCGCGTAGCTCCCGCTCATCGCCGCCGTGTGGACAAGCGCGGCGTTCTTTCCGTCGGCGCCCGAGTTGTCATCCCACGCCACCAACGCCCCCGTCGGATCATACAGCTCGAGGGAGGGGTCCAGGGCGTTGTGGAACTCGAAGGGCGCCTGGGGATCCCCCGCGGGCGTCAGTGTGGCTACGGTCAGGTCGTTGCCCGCCGTCGCGGAGAAGCTGAACCAGTCCGGATGTCCGCCGTCTTCGCCGCTCTCCCCGTCGACGCCAAGTGACGCTTCTCCGTCCTGACCGACGTACCCGAGGACCGCCGGCTGCCCCGTGATGTCCTGGCTCGTGGCCAGCGTGTCGTTGGGCTCTACGTCGAAACCCGAGTTCTTCGTGACGACCAGCGAGTAGGGCATCTCGAAGCCGGCCACCCGGACGTAGTAGGTCCCGGTCCACGGCGCGACCCCGTTGGGGATCACCTCGGTCACGTTGCCACCCCCTTCGATCCCGGAGGCCAGCAAGAGCGGAGCGCCGAGGAAGTCCGCGTACAGCTCCAGACTGGCCGGCTCATCCTCGCCCTGCGCCGCCAACGCCAACGTCGCCGACTCGCCGGCATCCATCGTGAAGCGGTACCAGTCCTCCGCGGCCTCGGACGTCATGAGGGCCAAGTCGTCCCAACCGCGGCCGTCGGCGGGCAGCCCGTAGTCGTCGTACTGTTGGAACTTGGCTCGGAAGCCCGGGCCCAGCGTCATCCCCGCAGCCGCGGCCTCAGCCGCGAGGTCAACCATGTAGTGCTCCCACACACCCGATTCCTGCGCCGGCGCGGTCCAGATCGGGTGCCAGTTCACGCCATCGTCGCTGATCGCGATGCCGTCGGCGTTGACGCTGCCTGTGAAATCCCCGGTGAACGGATGCTCCTCGTCACCCCACTCGGCATGCCAGAAGCTCAAGAAGGCCTCCGTCATGCCCGTAAGCGGGAGGGCAATGATGGCCTCGTTCAGGGCGTAGAAGGGCATGGGCACGATTTCTTCTCGGTCCATCAGCAGCGCGTGGTCGCCGCTCGCCGTTCCGTAGGCCCCCGTTACCTGGATGCGCCCCATCGAAGACGAATGCGTCGTCCATAGCGGACCCAGGTCGCCGGACTCGAAGCCCTCCGGCCCGATGGCGATGGTTTCCGTCGCCAGCGCAGCGCCCAGGACGGCCGTGCGTTCAGCGTCGCCTGTCAGGGACAGGAAGGTGGCGTCGAGATCCTGTGCAGTGCTCGCATCGTTGTTGACCGGGCCGTCGTGCGACTCGTCCTCGACGACCGCGTTGACGATCACGCGAAGCGTGTACTGACCCGTCGAGCCCCCTGCCCCCCCCACCACGACGGCGCACGTGCCCGCGCTCGTCGTGGGGACGATCTGCAAGACGGCGTCCTTGCCGTCACCGCCGGCCGCTGCGCTGCCGATCAGCGCGCTGGCCGGGTCGCGCAGCTCGACCTGCGGACGAAGCCCGGCCTCGGGATCGACCACCACGGTGATGGTCTGTCCATCGTCCACGTCCAGCGTGAAGGTATCGGTGTCCCCGACCGGGGTGATCCAGGCGGTCACCGACGGATCATAGACCAGACTGCCGCGGGGCATCTCCGGCTCGAGCGGCGTCGGGTAGGCCGTCACGTCGGCGTCCGTATCGAAGCTGCCCGCATGGGACAACATCGGATTGCCGTACGGATCGGTCAGCGCCCCCGACGCGAAGACGTACGCCACGGGACCTTCGTCGAACAAATCGCCGATGGTGTAGTCCACGGTGTCGGCGTCGACGACGTCCGCCTGGACAACCGTTCCCCTCGAGACCGAGAGGTCGTCCGTTCCCAGCGTGCCCGCGTGGTAGGGCTCGTTGAAATCGACCGTGAGCGTGATCTGCGCGCCGACGAGGTCGCCCACGCCGCCGTCTGCGGGATCCGTCGCAACCACCTCCATGACCGCCACGTCGTAGCAGAAGGAGACACCCCATTCGCTCAGATCGGCGCCATCGGCAAGCCGGGTGAGCGCACCGGCTGCCATCATCATGGTCTGCAGGCCTTGGCCGGTCACGGGGTCAGCGGTAAAGGTGAATCTCAGCGTGTCGTCGTCGACGGTCAGGACACCGTCCGCCGGAACGCCGTTGACCCGGAGGTCGGAGGCGTCGACGCTGTTCGGGTCATAGGGATCCCCCAAGTCAATCGTGTAGGCCGTCGGCGGAGCCGACACCACCTCGCCAGACGCAGGATCGCTGCCGATCACGTTGAGCCCCGGCTGACGGAAGGGCGTCTCGGGATCCCCCAGCAGGTTCAACTCGAAATAGATCCAGCGGTAGAAGCGATCCGTTCCGCTGGTCTCGACGCGGAACAGGTTGAGCTCCTTGGCCAGTTGGTTGGCGGCGCCCAGGTGGTTGTCGTAGTGGCTTGGGTCGGGGTCCTGGCCCCCCGGGGGTGCGAACAAGACCTCGAAGAAGCTGTAATCGAAGTAGTGCGAGCGCGTCAGGGGCGGGCCCCATCCGTATCGGGAGTTCATGACCGACGCGAACGCCCCCGCGTCGTCCTTCACGAACCACTCCGACACGGCATCCTCGTAATCAAAGGCACCCGCGTAACAACCCTGACTGTAGACCAGGAAGGGATAGTCGTTGCCCAGGGCCTGGATCGCCGTGGGGGTCAGCCCTATGACGAGGCCTTCGCTGGCATGCCCCAGGTGATTGACCGCGTGGGGCTCGGCGTTTATGCCAGCAATGACATTCGCGGCGCTGAACGTACCGTCTACGTCGTAGGCCGTCGTGAAAGTGTATTCGGCCGGCATGACCTCGTCGGCGATGGGCTCCTTCGACTCGCTCCCGTACCCCATCCATCCCAGGTATTCGCCCACCCACAGACCTTCGGCCGGGTTCGTCGGGGTCATCGTCTCGTACTGAACGGTCTTGTTGACGAAGTTGGCCACCTCCGCGCCGGTCTCGACCGGCGCCCGGCCGACGTAGACCTCGGCCAACAGATCCACCTCGCCGCCGGCCTCACCGTCGTTGAACTCCCCCCAGATGCTATCGCCGTCGCCGTTCCACGAGCCGTCCAGGCAGGCGAAGTACAGATCTGTCGGCATGGTGTCATCGTCCGGGACCTGGCTGGCCACCTGGCCCCACCCCCCCCGGTAGGGAACCACGTCAACGTCGCCGCCCAGGAGGACGTACTCCGTCCCCCAGGTGGTGTAGGCATCCCGGATGAACTCTCGCACCTGAGCCGCCACGTCCACGCCGCTGTAGTTGGCGTAGATGTCTTCGACGGTGTAGAGGGTCGCATCCAACCCCCGCGACTGCTTCTGCGTCAAGAGCGGCGCGAAACCGGGTGCAAGCTCGGTGCCGGTGATGATCACGTAGTCGTAGGCGCCGGCCGGCAGCGCCCCCGACGCGGCGCCAGCGACGCCCAAACCATCGTAGGCCACGATGTCCTGCGGATTGGCAACCATGCCCGTCACTAAATCCCGGTCGGTCTGCCAGCCGCGGACCGGACTGGTCCATTCCTGGGTCTGCTCGGGCTCAGTTTGGACTGTGACCTCGATGCTGGGATAGAAGACCTGCTCGTCGTCGGTGACCTGCAC
>CAYMLO010000136.1:0-26950 GCA_964390905.1 uncultured Planctomycetales bacterium
CCGGCAAGGCGGCTGCGATCAACGCCTCAAGCTCAGCCTCCGTACCGATGGGTGCATCCATGCATCCTTGCATACAGGCAGACGCCCAGCGTGCGATCGGGACCGACGGCTCGGGTGAGCGCGTACGCGTCGTCGGCGTAGGCGGCGGACGACGGCGTGCCGGGGATCCGCAGCAAGGCGTTGGGGATGTCGCCGGCGAAGATGGCGCAGGCCTCCAGCGTGACGACCGCGGCCAGCGCCGGAATGGGCCCCAGGAAGAACGTCACCGGGATCAGCAGCGCGACGGCCATCGTCGCGGTCAGCCCGGGGACGGCGCCCATGAACACGCCGTAGACGGCCGTGATCGCGACAATGGCGAGCACCTGCGGATTGCAGAAGACGTGCTCGAGAGCCTGCTGAACCGCTTCGTGCATCTCACCAACCCAACCAACCACGCGGCAGTGGCACGCGCAGCGACACGGCGAATACCTGATAGGCCAACGGGACGATCAGCACACTCACCGCCGCGGCAACCGGCCACCGGGCACCCATCCTCCACGCGAGCAGCATCAGCAAGACCGCCGCGGTGACGACGAAACCCGCCCATTCAGCCAGCAGTACATACGCCAGCACGCACGTAAGGAGCGCGATCAAGAGGGCAGCCACCCGGCGCCCGCAGGATCGGGGCTTCGAGGAGAAGCGTTTTGGATGGTCTCCGGCGAAACCCATGGTTCGACAGCATAGCGGGACTTGCTGGTCTGCGTTAACGATACGTGCCCTTGATGACCTGTCCCTAAGCGATCGCCCTTCCCCAAGACCGGCTCGGCAACCCGGATGGCCGGTTGAAGGCTCTCCATTGACCTGGCCTATGCGCCCTCAAGCCAGGAGTCACGATCGACCGCCGGACTTGACGATTGACCCAGGCGTTTGATACCCCTACCAAGCAGGTGGATAGGCCAGAGCGGCCCGATACGTCTCGACGAGGTCGCCCCTGCGGCAGAGCAGAGACCTTTGGGTAAGGAAAGGTGCGGGACATGTTGCCGGTGATTACATGGCATGCGGTGGTCGTAGCGGCGATGGTCACGGTCGGTGTAGCCATGGCCGAAGAGGCGTTCGTCGATCAGACTGAGACATTCGTCAGCGGCCGGGATGGCTACCACACATACCGGATCCCAGCGATGGTGGTCACGACGAAGGGCACCGTCCTGGCGTTCTGCGAAGGTCGGAAGGAGGGCATCTCAGACCACGGCAACATCCACATCGTTCTCAAGCGCAGCGCCGACCACGGCAAGACGTGGGGCAAGATGGGGCTGGTCTGGAAAGAGGAAGGGCCCGGCAAGAAGGTCACCATCGGCAACCCGTGCGCGGTCGTGGACCACCAGACCGGCGCGGTCTGGTTGGCGTTCTGTCGCGACAACAAGCGTGTCTTCGTCACTCAGAGCGCCGACGACGGGCGGACATGGTCGCGTCCGAGGGAAATCACCGAGAGCGTCAAGAACAAAGCATGGGGGTGGTATGCAACCGGGCCCGGTAACGGCATCCAGTTGACCGGCAGTAAATGGAAGGGCAGGTTGGTCATCCCATGCGATCACACCTATACCTGGCCGGTGAAGCGAGACAAGCCCTACTACTCTCACGTCATCTTCAGCGACGACCACGGCAAGACCTGGAAGTTGGGGGGTTCGGTGGGCGACGCAGTCAACGAGTGTGCCGTCGTTGAATTGGTCGACGGCACGCTGCTGCTCAACATGCGAGTCTGGGACTCGCATCGCCAACGGGCGATAGCCCGCTCGGTCGATGGGGGGAAGACGTGGTCGAAGGTCGAGTACGATAGAGCGTTGCCCGATCCGCGTTGTCAGGGGAGCATGGTTCGTCTCACCGACGCATGCGGCGCTGTCGGAGACGCCATCCTCTTCTCCAACGCGGCAGATCCGGCGAAGCGCGTCAAGATGACCGTACGGCTGAGCCACGATGGCGGGGCTACGTGGCCGATCGCCAGACAGCTTCACGCCGGGCCGTCTTCGTACTCGAGCCTCGCCGTCGCGAAAGACGGCACGATCCTATGTCTCTACGAAGGTGGCAAGACGCACAGAAGGGAGTGGCTGCGTCTGGCGAGGTTCAACCTTGAATGGCTGAGCCAGGGCGCCAAGGAATCGGGATCCAAATAGGCCGGAGGGCAGACATGAGAATCGGCGTTTTGATCTGCGTCTTGGCCGGCGCCGCGCCGAGCCAGACGTTGTACAACGGAATCGAGCTTCCGGGGGATTGGCCCCCGAGGATCACGCACTTCGGTCGCGAGGCGATCCACTGAACGGCTGCCCTTCTGACTCCCATCCCTGACGTGGATCATTCCCTCGCTACCGACAAGTTCTGACAGCCGCCCCTGTCGGCGGGATACTAGAATACCGGAAGCGTTTGAGCGGGGAAGTCCGCTGCAAAGAGGCCAGGGTGCTGGAGGACCGCTAGGAGAAGTCATGCGTTTGTCAACTCCGCTGATGTGTTGGGCCACCATCGCACTTCCGCTGTTCTCATCAATCGTGGCGTGTGCTAGTCCCGTCAAGCTGCTGGAGAACGGGAAGTCCTCGCATCAGATCGTCCTTCAAGCGGGGGCGAGCCCTTCGGAGAAATGGGCCGCCGAGGAGTTGCAGACGCATTTCGAAGCCTGCACGGGCGTCGAGCTGCCCGTCGTCGAAGGGGCGCCGAAGGCGAACTCTCCGATGATCGTCCTGGGCTGCGGCGAGCTGGCGAGCAAAATGGGCGTGGCGCCCACCTCCAAGCAGCTCGGCGAACAGGGCTTCGTGCTCAAGACGGTTCCGCCGCATATCGTCATCGCCGGCACCCCCGACGCAGGGACGATGTACGGCGTGCATCGGTTCCTCGAGCGGTACCTCGGCGTCCGCTGGTACACTCGGGACGCTACCAAGACCCCACGTGCGGACAACCTGACGATTCCGCCGGTCGATCGCCTGGTCAAGCCCGCATTCCTAATGCGCAACACGTCATATCATTGGCTGCAGGGGACTCCGGAGTTCCGCGCGAGACAGGCCGACAACTGGAACGGCCATCGCAAAGGGCATCCGCGGGGCGCGGGCTATGCGATTCGGGGCGCATGCCACAGCTACTTTGGCTACATCAGTCCGAGGGAGTTCTTCAAGACGCACCCCGAGTACTTCTCGGAGATCGGCGGGGTCCGCGTAGGTGCCGAGACGCAGCTATGCCTGACCAATCCGGAGGTGCTGGAGATCGTCGCCGAGCGACTGCTCAAGCGGATGAAGGACGAACCCCAGCACGATCAGTACAACTTCTCACAGATGGACTACTACAACTACTGCCAGTGCGCCAAGTGCACCGCGATGAACGCCAAGTACGGCACGCTGGGCGCCACGCAGTTCTGGTTTGTCAACGAACTGGCCAAGCGGACTTCGAGGGAATTCCCCGACAAGCTCATTGGCACGCTCGCCTACACGTACACCGAGGAACCGCCCGAGGGCATGACGATGCATCCGAACGTCGCTGTTTGGCTGTGTCACATGTTCCCGTCGTGCGACAGTCACCCGATCGCGACCTGCCCACTCGACGCGAACTACAAGCGGCGTGCCGAAGCGTGGTCGAAGATCTGCTCGCATCTCTACGCGTGGCACTACATCGTGGATTTCGCCCACTACTACAACCCGTTTCCCAACCTCCGCGCGATGATGGCAGACATGAGGCTCTATCGCGATCTGGGGTTCGAAGGCATCTTTCTCCAAGGCATGGGGCCCAAGGGCGGCGAGTTCGGCAACCTGCGCGGGTACCTGGGTATGAAGCTGTTGTGGAACCCCGACCAGGACGGGGACGCGATCATCAGGGATTTCCTCCAGGGATACTACGGGGCAGCTTGTGAGCCGATCTGGCGGTACATCACGATGCTGCACGACAAGGTGGCCAAAGAGAACATCCACATGCACCTGTACACGAATCCGGCGCAGGGCTATCTAACCGACGACGTCATGCAGAAGGCCATGGCGTTGTTCGATCAGGCCGAGGCCAAGGTGGCAGGCAACGAAGATGTGCTGGATCGCGTGCGCATCGCCCGGATGCCGCTGACGTATGCGCGGGCGTTCCCGAGGGGTGGGCATAACATCGAGGGTGATCGACTCAGTTGGCTGGGCGATATCGCTTCGCAGCAAGAGATCACGAAGTTCCTCCACCAGATGAAGGAGCATGGCTTCGGATCGATTCGAGAGATGTACGGCGATCCCAGGCAACTGATCCAAATGGGCGCGATGGTCAATACGCGACTGGCCGTCTCTACGATCCGCAACGAGCATCTGTCCGTCGACGTTGTGCCGATGATAGCGGGTCGGGCCTTGCGGATCATCGATCGCAAGACCGGCCAGTGTGTGACCGCCCACAATCACGTCCGCGTGCTGATGTTCCCCTTCGCGGGCGGGTTGGAGACTCGCTTGGGCGAGACGTTCCGGTTCTACGGCTGGATCGAGCCGGCCACGGTACTCGAGCAGACCGAGACGTCCGTTACCGTCGGGCAGAAGACGGCGAACGGATGGCAGGTCGCGCGGAGACTGTCGCTTATTCCCGGCAAGCCTGTTCTGGAAGTCGCCGTCAAGGTGACCAATCCCCGAAAGAACCCCGCCGAGGTGCGGCTCAGGAGTCACCTCGAACTGGACCTCGGCGAGCTTCGCAAGACGCGCGTGCGGTTCACCAACCTGGATGGGAAGAAGGTCGACACAGACATGACGCGCATCGTCGCGGGCATGCGAGAGGGCGAGCGCTACAGTGACCAGAACGCACCTGCGGGCTCGTGGACCTTCACCGGAAGCAAGGGTTTGCAGGTGACTCAGAGGTGGGACAAGGACCCCATGAGCTTCACGTGGCTCTACGCCTATCCCGAGGACCTGGGGCAGCTTGACGTCGAACTGTGGCTGAGGCGCAGAACGCTCGCCCCCGGTGAGAGCCTGATTCATCAAGAAACCATCGAAGTCCGGGAGGTGAAATAGCGGCTCTGGCGGGACTACCCAGGTGTGACATGGTCCGCGTCCCTCGTCCCTAACGATCGACACGTGGGTGGACGCCCACGCCGCCGCGGGAATCACCGACCTGCTCATCAACGTCAATGGCCAGCGCACCAACTACCGCAGCGACGTCTGGGAAGCGATGTGGGAAGGCTACGATCCGAATCTCCGTATTGACCAGCCGTTTTTCGCCGAAATTGATCCGAAGCGAAGGATGGGCCCCGATGCGTGTGAAGCCAAGATGTACATGGACATACTGGCGTTCCACAAGCAAGGCGGGGACCACCCAAAACTCATGATCGACCGCGCCCGGCATAACAAGCTGAAGGCATGGATCTCGCTGCGGATGAATGACGGCCACTTGGGTTGGATCCGGTGCAACGGCGCATCGTCTTCGCTAGAAGATCAGCACGCCCCATTTTCCGAACGCGATCCTCTCGCCCACCTCGACGCGCTTCTGGTAGACCGTGCAGACGTTGTTCATGATGTCGCCGAATAGGATGAACTCGGGAACACGAGCTTTCCGGAATCCGAGCTTGCCGAGCGCCTCGGTGACGCTGTCTTTGTTGCGATCGGGTTGCGGCGTAGCGACGTACACAACACCGGCCTTCCGGCAGACAGCGCGCGTGCAATCGATGCTCGACTGAATGAACGTCCGGCCTTCCATGAACCCCGGGCGGTCTCTGACGACGTACTTCCTGTTGGTGAACAGCGTCGCCCCCACGATGATCTTGGCGAGTTTGCCGTCCACCGGCTCGACCTCAGCCGCATCCCCCGAGAGGAGCGCCACACCGTCCTTGTTGGCCCTGAGCTTGCCGGGGTCGAAGTTGCCGGGCGGGGTGCCTGTGGCCTGGTTGACCAGGACCCGGAGCCGCGCTCTGTCCGTGACGCATTTGCCCTTGGCAACATCCTCCTCGGTGAAGGTGGCCATCAGGATCTTCTTGACTCGGTGCCGCGAGTAGTCGTAGATGATGTACATCGTGCCGTCCGGCGCTTGCACGCCGTCGGGATAGGACACGCCGCCCCTGGGGTCCAGCAACAGACCGCCTGTCCAGCTCTTGCCGTCGTCATCGGACAGGAACGCCGTCAGGTGCGATCGGCCCTTCTGGCTAGCCGGGTTGTGCTTGACCAACAGCAGCCTGCCCGAAGCGAGTCGTCGGATGAAGAACCGTGCCGCGGATTTGATGTGCGTGACGGTCTTGGAGGGTCCGCCCGTGCTCCATGTCTTGCCGCGATCGGTCGAGACGCTCTCGCCGATGCCGTACTTCGTCCGGACCAGCATCCAGAGCGCGCCGTCTTTGCGCTCGACGATCATGTGCTCGTCGCAGGAACGCTCTTTCACATCAGACAGGCCCAGGAGCTCCCACGTCCTGCCCTTGTCGGTCGAGCAGACGGCCTGCGATCCCGATCGCTCCTTCAGGTCAAAGGCGTACTCCTTGGCGATCAGATTGATGGGCTTGTGCGACCATACAGAGACCGGCAATAGCCATTCGCCCGTGCTCAGCACCGTCGGCTTGTTCATCATGACCCCGTCGCAGAGCCGGCGCGGCGCGGACCATTTCGGACTGGCCGCCCCCGAGTCGTTCGTCACGATCGCCCACACGCCCCCCCGACCGTCCCAGAGGCTGTGACTCTGCGCCCAGAACAGCCAGAGTCGCCCCGTCGGATCGTGCCAGAGACACGGATCGAACGCGCGGACGTCGCTTGGCGGATCGATCACGAGCATCACATCCGACCACCTCTTGCCGTCGTCGTCACTGGTGGCCAGCATGACGTAGTTCTCGGGCCCCTCCGTCTTGCCGCCACCGTACCACGTTGCCCACAGTCGACCGTTCGCGGACCGCTCGATGCCGGGAATGCCCTGGAAGATCCGTTTGCTGCCCGCGTATTCCGGGCCGGGTTCGAGATGAACCGGCGGGGGTCGCAACGCAGGGTCCTTGGCAGCGCCCACACAGGGAACGCTTAGAAGCGCAGCCAACACGCAGATGACGGAGGCGTCGATGACGGATTCCATGACCTTCTTTGCTCCCTGTCTTGCTGCCTGTGAACCGGAATACTCTCGTCTAGATCATAATGGCAGCAGTACCAGAACGGTAGAGACGCGCTTCGCTGCAGGTGAGACTTGCGATGGGCCTTCAGCGTAGGCCCGACCCATGTGACCGCAGTCTGAAGCAATCGTGGAGGAGATGTCGACACGGGGATTCAGGAGAAGATCGGGCCGGTCGAGGCTCCCAAGAACCCCTGGCCAAGACGCCAAGCCGATGTGGCGGGTGCTCGACGCAGAGGTCAGGCAGTAGGAGGCGAGCCGATGAAGGCACGAGCACATGCCGTCGGCGCGGTTGTCCTGCTGATCGGATCAGGCACACTCGGTGTGGATACCGAAGCACTGCCCGTTTGGAATCCGGGACAAGTTCACTAAGATCCCTGCGGAGCTACGAGGGAATCCGGCCACACGCGGACCACTGCAAGGAGATGATCGTTCGGATCGACTTCGGCGGCATACTCAGAGAGGAATGCACGTCGCTCTATTCGTAGGCACTGGCGTCTGAATGCTGAAGGAGGCACAAGGTGACAACGAGACACAGATGCGCAGGGGTTGTCCTAGTGCTCGTGCTCGGACCCGCACGACTCTCGTCTGGCAACACAGACACAGCCCTTTTGGACAAGGCCGTACAACTCAACAGAACGGGCAAGTGGATGCAGGCCGCGGAGCTGCTGGAGGCGTATCTGGGCCAAACGCCGCGCCCTTCCAGCCAGAGATGCCAAGCCCTCCTCTCCGCGGCCTACGCCCGGCTCCGGCTGAAGCAATACGATGCGGCTAGAGCCCATCTCAGAAGATTTGAGGCCGAACGCGCGGGCGTGACGCTGCCAGCTTGGTACGCCGAGCAGTACGCCAAGATGACACGGGAGCTCAGCGACGCGCCTGCGACCAAGACCACACCGCGGCCGAGCAATCCTTGGCCCAAGGCCGATCCGAGCAGCCTTGGGCTCAACCCCGACGCCGTACGAGAGCACCAAGCGCTCTGCCAGCGGACCGGCGCGGATTCGTGCCTGGTGGTCTGTCGCGGGAGGGTCGTCTCGGAATGGTATTCACAGCGATACCGCGCGCCGATCCATGCGATGTCCAGCACGAAATCCATCGCCAGCTTGCTCGTGGGGATCCTGCTCAAGGAGCGTAAGATCGCGAGCCTGGACGAACGCGTCTCCACCTACCTGCCCGAGTACAAAGAAGGGCGCAAGCGCAAAGTCACGATCCGCCACTTGCTCTCCCACACGGCCGGGTTCAGGAAGTACACCGACGACGGCGTTGGCTACGTCGCTGACAAGAACGCCTTCGTACGCAAGATGCCTGTGGACTACGAGCCCGGGACGCGGTTCGCCTACAGCAACGAAGGCGTTCAGTTGCTCTCGCCGATCCTGGACAAGGCCGCGGGGGAGCCCATCCAGCAGTACGCTCGAAAGAAGCTGTTCGAGCCGCTAGGAATGAGCCAGTCGAGGCTGAACGTCGACGGTGCAGGCCATGCGTGGACATATGCCGACATGCTCACCACCCCCCGCGACTTCGCCAAGATCGGCCAGTTGATGATCAACAAGGGCAAGTGGAAGGGCACGCAGATCGTCGACGAGGCCTACATCCGCGAGGCAACGCGCCCGTCGCAACGGTTCAACACCCGATGCGGGCTCCTTTGGTGGGTCTATTCGGGCGGTCCCGACATCCTCAAGGGCTTCGCCACAAAGGGCTACCTGAACACCGACCTGTACGTCTTTCCCAGAGAGGAACTGATCGTCGTGCGAACGCAGTCGCCCAAGACAGTCTACACGGGAGCACGAGAATCAGCCGGTTATGAGAGGCGAGCGCTTCGCCTGTTCAAGCAGATGTGCGGAGGTTAGTCCGTAGCCACGTAAGACTCCGTGCCCGCCGGAAACGCCCTGGGGACGACGCGGCCAGCGGGTGCCCCATCGCTTTGGCGGCGGGGAAGGCTTGGTTAAGGAGCACGAGATTACCGACGGACTGACGCTCCGAGGCAAGGGCGTACCACCAACCGGAGCGCCCGGCCCGGCTCGAGGCGGACAACCCAACCTGTGCTGAGAGACCTGCCCGACACGATTCGTTGTGCGCCGCTGTCGACGTCTTCGACCCGGTACTCGTGTTCCTCGTCGGGTTCGACGGTGAACCACTCCGGCACGGCGTTCATGCGCGGCCAATCCTCTTCGAAACCCATGGTGAGACGATGGCGGGGGACGTCGAACTGCAGTCGTCCTTCGTAGGGCGCGTCGCAGCGCATGAAGATGCAGATGCCGTTGCCACAGGGAGCAGCGCCCAACGCGAGGCCCTTCCGCCACGGTCTTGCGATGGTGTTGCGGGTGTGCAGCATCGTATGGACAAGGACCGTCCGGACGGTGTTGGCCTCGAGCTTGTGCACGCCCCAGAGGAGGTCCGGATCGGAGTGGTTCACGAGCAGCGTGGCGATCTCGCGGTCGGCCCACAGGAACGCCTCGGGCACCGGGAAGCGGTATAGCAGGTACAACCCCCCTTCGACCGAGTCGGCTACGTTGTCCCGGGAGCCGTGGTCCCAATTGAACTTCTTGTAGCGAGGCTTGAGCAAGTTCGTCATGGGCCGCCGGATCGCCCCGTCATAGCGATGGGTACGCAAGGCCAGATCGTAGTCGAGGAACCCCACCAGGTCGTAGCCCCAGCCGTCGCGCAATGTCACGTTGTCGTGTGGTCCCGGGGTCTCCTGGAGTGCGCCGACGATCACGCCGTCGGAGTTTGTGCCTCGCCGGAGAATCTCGTCAAACATGTGTTCCAGGTGCGGCCGGTATTGCCGGGACTTCTCCGGGCGGGCCTTGCGGTCAACGGCGAAGAGCAGCCCCAGGCCGCCGATGATCTCGCATCCGTGATCGGACAGGCGCTTGGGAATGAAGCCGCCGGGCAACAGGTAATGGTCCGCGAGGCGATGCGCCCAGTCCAGATACTTCTCCTCGCCCGTCATGCAATACAGCCGCGGAAGGATCTGCAGCAGTTCGCCGTTGACTTCGATGTTCTTGGAGGGGATCTTGCCGTGCGGCGTGTCGTACCGTGCATGTTTGAAGATGTCGTCGACGATGCCGCGTAGCCGCTCGAACCACGGATGGTCCCTCCCGGTGATCTCGACGATGGGAACGAGGCCGTCCTTGGCGTACTCGCTGGCGCCGAAGATCATCCGGTCGTAGCCGGTGACGATCTTCTCTCTGCGGTCCATGTGGTATGGCACGGGCAGCCGACCGACGTGATTGCAGAGCCGTTGTTCCGCCTCGAGGGCTTCGGTCATGACCGTGCCCAGGATGTCATAGTCGGTGTAGTACGCAGCCCAAACGTAAAACGGATAGCAGTCGGCTGCGGTGTCGCGGTAGTTCCATTCCGCGCCCGTCGGTCGGAACAGACCGGAGCCCTTGTCCCGCAGGTGCAGGCAGCATTCGTGCAGCCACCGCTGGACCTTGCCCAGCGCGATGCCCGCGTAGCGTGCCGAACGGGCCGCACGCTCCCAATCGGGCTTCTTCGGTGACGGATTCCAGAGGCGGCGCACGTCATCGTTCATCTCGAAACCGGGCAGGTCCACCCAGCGCAGCGTACGCCCCGGGCCCGCCGAGAGGGGTGCGGTCCGGATGCGTTTGATCTTCAGCGGCGCAGTGGATCGGCCTGAGACTCGAACCCCCGCGAGGAAGGCCATACGCGACTGCCCCTTCCCGAAGAGCACAACCCGTCTGCCCGGTACCAGTTCGCCCAACGGGATCTCGACCCACTCATACGGCTGTTTGCGGACATCGGCCAGCGAACCCGAGACCTTGCCACACTCGTAGTAGAGTGTGCGCTTATGCGGGCCCTTGCTGCCGAAGAGCACCTCGAAGCGGTCATCCGGTTTGACATCTGCCGGCAGGGGCACCTCCAGCTTCCACTCGACCAGCCAGTAGTACCTCCGCCCCTCGTATTCTTGGGGCCCGTCCGTGAAGTGGACCTCCGAAGCCGAGGCGCAGAGGGCCGCAGCCAGCGCGCAGGATACCGTCGCACAGGTCTTCATTTTCTACTCCTTCGGCCTGGAGACCTGGAACGTCAGCACACCGTTCGCGATCTGTACCGGATAGAGCTTCAGGCAGCCCTTGCCGGGGCCGCTGATCTTCTTGCCGTCCAGACCGTACTTCCCGCTGCCCAGTGACGAACACTCGAACCGCTTGTTTTCGTGATCATAGGAGAGCGCCTTGGCGCGATGCGGGCATTTACTGCAGGCCACGACGTAATCCTGCTCGCCGGTTCGGGCGATGATCACGGGCTCCGGGAGCTTGGGGTCCATGATGGCCGCCGAGCCGCCCACCTTCGCGAGCTGCGGCACCTTGGCCAGCGTCACCTTCACGGTCTTGTCTTGCTCCACCGTGTACGCGTCCGACGCGACGAGGGGTGTCTGATTGACGTACTTGAAGGTTGAACAGCCCGTCAGGCAAACGGACAGAAGTCCCGCGATAGCGACCATCCGGATGGCCAGAATGCGCGTCGTCCCATTCCCTGTTCGCATTGAAGTCCTCCTGATCAACAACATTCCACGGGATACTTGTCCATGGCCGTCGCAGGCTCCTCCGGTGCAGCTCCAGACAACGGAGCAAGCTCCGCTACGGGCCGCGCGAGGTGGGCGTCTGCTCGGGCCTCTGCTCTCTGAAGTACCTCAGCAACCAGCGGCAGTTGACCACCTTCTCTACCAGGTCCAGCGGCAAGTAGAAATACTGACACGAGGGTTCAAAGCCGATCCGCGAGTCCTCCCGCACGAGCGTCCAGAGCTGGCGGGCCAGGACGATCTCGGATTCCAGGCATCGTTTGATTTCGGCCCCGAAACGATGACGCTCTTCGGACGACAGCGTTTTCGAGGCCTTGGCCAGCGCGTCACGGGCAAGGACAAGACGCGACTGGTTGGCGACGGATTGGAAGTGAATGCCCGCCGCCCGGGCGAATCGCAGATCCGCTTGCGCCTCGCTCCGCCGATCCGGCGGCGTCTTCTCCACGGCCACCTGCAACTCGGCGATGCCCGGCTTCCACCCCTGGGCCATCTTCTCGAACTGTGCCGCAAACACGTCCGGCGGGTACGGGCCACGCCAGCCGTCGAGATCGTCGTAGGGAATCCCCCACATGGTCGCCTTGTAACCGGTCTTCGACGGATATAGTGGATTCGCCGGCCCCCACTGGACCGGAGACGTGTAGACCACGCTGATGTGAAACGGATACTCACGAAAGGCGTCGCTCATGAGCGTCCACGCCTTGCGCGCGTGTGGGGCCCCCTCGGGACCGAACCGCTCAAGCGCCAGCGCATCCAACACCGCATCGACGTTTGGGGCAGGCCTGCGGTTCAGCCGCTTGGCAAGCTCGAAGTTGGCCGAAGGATGCCCGCCCATCGTCCAGCCAATCAGCATTCCGTCAAGCTGGGTCGACGCCAGGTTGCCGATGTGCTCGGCCACCAGGTCCATGACGGGCAGATAGGGCACGCTGGCGATCTCGCAGGTGTTGTTGAACTGGATTTCCGCCGCCGTTTTCAGCCCGGCCTGTCGGGCCGCCTGCCAGTGTCGCAGTGCCCGAGGACCCGGGCCGACAGACGAAATCGAGTACTCCCCCACTTTGGTTTTGACCTGGCCGCGTTCGATGGGCAGGTTCCATTCGCTGACCGACATCAGCCAGACCGATTTCGGCAAACGCGCGATGACATCTACCGCATCGCCGTGACCCCTCCAGCCCCAGTCCGACAGGATGACGTTGGCCTTGGGGTTGCCACGGTGGACGCCGGTTTCGATCACGGCAGCGACCTCGGCGATGATGTCCGCGTCGCTGCGCGCCTTGCAGCGCTTGCAGGAGCGCCAATCGCCGTGAGAAGCGCAGTTGGTCAGGTTCTCCGACGCCGTGATCGCGTAGACGCCACCCAAGTCGGGCACTTGACGAAACACGTGCACCAGGGCTTCACCCATCCATTGGCGCACCGCCGGATGCGAAGTGCAAAGGGCCGTGAATTCGCCTTCCCGGACGCCGGCCATCTCGGGGCGGCTCTTGAAGAAAGCGCTGGGCATCGCCCGCGGCTCGTTCATGTAGAGATAGACGCCGATGCCATGTTTCTTGGCCCGCACCACCAGCGCCCGAAGATTGGCCAAGCGGCGTTCGTGGTCGGCTCCAAACTCAGGAAAGGCCCTCCCGCCGGGCGCCACGTCGCGCAACACGACGTGCAGCCAGACGCCGTTGACCCCGACGGCGGCGAGCCGCTCGAGAAAGCCGTCGGGGTACGGATCCAATCGGGGATTCGACAGCGGATCGCCGTACACGGCAAGGTATGAATAAACGAACCGCAGGGAAACGGGCTGATCATTTCCGGGCTTTGGCGGGAAGAAGGCCGGGGGCGAGGCGCTGAGCTGCCGAACGAAGTCGAAACGCGGTTCAGCCGGGCCGCGGATCTCCTCGCCGAAATCACTCTCGACCACGCGACGAATCTCGGCCGCGCGGCGCCGCGCCGCTTCGTCTGGCGGGCGGTAGCGGAGCGGCTCACACTTCGGTTTCAGGCTGCCCAGCTTGATCCACAGGAAATCCTCCTCGCGCAGCGTGAAGGCCAGTCGCTCCGGCGTCATCTCCAGGAGTTCCAGCAATTGCGCGTAGGGCAAGAGGTGCCAGTTGCGTCGGATCAGCGTAACGTACCCTCTCGTCTTCATCTCAGGCGGGATGGTCCCCGCCGGCGGCAGCCCCATCGAGGCGGCCAGCGCCGCGACGTCCTGCACCGAAGCGCCCAGGATTCTCGCCAGCTTCGCCGGCTCGACGGCGTTCCAGTTTCGCCAAACGAACTCGCACAAACGGTTGGGGAAATGACGGCTCACGATCGACGCCCTAGCATCACCTTGCGGCAGAGCCGTTTCACCGGCAGGACTATCGTCTGCCCAGCGGAAAAAGACCATGCCCGTCCACGTGACAGAAAGCAAGATTCTTGACATCGCAGTACCTGCTGATGATACATTCCTGTTGGAAAGAAGCTTGGACAAACTCGGTTCGAACGCTTCTTGGGGCTTCCCGCTACGTCTCGTGCCGCGCGACCAGTAGGACGACAGCCAGCACGTGGTTGCATCATGCCGTGACCGCCGGGGCGAATCAAGCATTTGGCGGCTGGACTCTCCCGCTGTGCCTACCGAAGACTCCGTCCTCCTGGATGCGAGAGGATTCACATATCTTTCCCCTATGAGTTCGCTTGTCAGACTGTTGCTGGCAAGTGGCCATAACATCCTGACGATAGGCGCACGGACCTGGCACAGCGACGAAGAGGATAGAGACGGCCCTATCGTGCAGCGACCTTGCCCCCAGGGGGAGTCCAATCGGAGTGCTAGAGTCTGATGATACGCGTTGCCGTGACGCTTGCCCCGAACCTCGACGCGGCCCCACCAAGGTCAGAATCGCACTGCGTGTGGTCCAGGATTCGGGATGAACGTCAATAGACGCGGAGGTCTGGCTGCAGCTACCATGAAGAACGAGAGAATCAGGCCGCTGGAAAACGAGTCGATCAGACATGACCGGCAGCGTCGGGAGACTATCATGCTGGAAGCAGTCAGCCGTCGAGAGTTCATCAAGACCGCCGCCACGCTGGCCACGGGCTGTCCGACGCTCCTGGCCGCCGATTCCGCGAACGCGACCAATCCGGAACAACTCGTCAAGACCGTCGCAGACGCCGTGCTCCGGGACTTCCGCAATACCCCACGCTTCAATTGGGGTGAAGGCGTCATGCTGGCCGGCATGATGCAGGCCTACCAACTGACCCGCGACCGACGCTACTTGAACTTCGTCACCGACTTCGCCAACCACTGGCACAGGAAAGGAATCGGCCCGACGCTCGAGAAGCGCGGCTATTGCGGCCACTGGGGCCCGGGCCTGGCCCTCCTCATGCTCCACGAAACAACCGGCGACCAACCCTCCCTGGACCTGGTTAACCGAATCAACGACTTCATGCTCCACAAGGCCGAGCGAACGAAAGACGGCGGCCTCAGCCACTTCAACGGCAAACCACAGCTGTGGGTCGACACCCTCGACATGTGCTGCCCCGTCCTGTCCCACGCCGCCCGCGTCACCAACCAGCTGAAGCTCCAGCAAGAAGCCATCCGACAACTCGAGATCTTTGCCAAACACCTGCGGGATCCCGCCACCGGCCTCTTCTACCACATGTGGGACCAGCAAACCGGCAAGCACACTCCTGAATTCTGGGCCCGAGGAAACGGTTGGGTGTGCATGTCCTACACCGAAGTCCTCATGAATGAGAAACCCGACTCCCCAGCACGTACCCGCCTGACAGAACCGTTCGCCAAACTGTTGGCCGCCGTCGCGGGGCTACAGGACAAGACCACCGGCCTGTGGCACACCGTCCTCGACGCCCCCGACACCTACCGCGAGGCCTCCGCTACCGCCATGTTCCTCTACGCAATGAGCCAATGCCGAAACCGCAGCCTCATCGAAATCCCCTACCACAACACCATGGCCAGAGCCTGGGCCGGCCTGGCCAGAACTGTCGACTCCAAAGGCCGCGTCACACAGGTCTCCGCCGGCACCGGCCCCAGCGACAAAGCCGGCTACATCGCCGTAAAACGCGGCACCTACACCTGGGGGACCGGCGCCTTCCTACTCGCTGCCGTCGCATACCAAGAAACCAAACTCAAACGGAACTCGTGACGATCCGCATCGTGCGTCGCTTGGCGCTGCACAGAAACGTACCGGGACCCTCGTTCCCGAGGTGGATCGAGCAAGATTGGCACCTTGGACCGAGGGAACGTGCGTGAAGGACGACGTGATGGACCGTCTTCCCTTGATCTGAGGACCTGCCTCGGTAGGCTGGTTTGCTGGCGGCAGGTAGATTGGGAAACATAGTCCTAAGCTGCTTGTGGGTTTCATGGTGCCAAAGCGCCAGGTGGGCCCCGGGTCGATCCTCGACATGCGGACTGCCAGGCCGGAGAGAACCCCGGAGCGTACAGATGGGTGTTGCGCCTCGAATTCGGAAAGGAACGCACTGATCATGCCACGCCAAAGGAACATGCAGACAGCGGCTACGGTCCTCCTTCTGATCGCCAGCCCGGTCGTAGCAGAAGATGCCAAACGTGCAGACCTGCATACCGTCCGTGACTTTGGTGCGGTGGGCGATGGCAAGGCCGACGACACCCGTGCGCTTCAGAATGCCGTTGATGCGCGGGTCGGTGTCGTGCGTCTCCCCCGCGGGGTGTACCGTTTGACCAAGCCTGTTGTGATTGACCTGGACCGCGTCGGTCCGACGTCCGTCGTCGGCTATGGCGTCGCACGGGTCGAGATGGACGGGGGCGGACCTGCATTCAAATTCGTTGGCACGCACCGGGGCACTGCAGACCCACACACCATCAAGCCGAATGTCTGGCAGCGACAACGCATGCCCATGGTCGATGGCCTCGAGATCATCGGTCGGCATGAGCGGGCCGTCGGTATCGAGGCGACCGGGACCATGCAGATCACCGTCACGCGGGTCAACATCCGGCACGCGCTGCACGGCATCCATCTGACCAGACACAACCGCAACGTCATCGTTTCCGACTGTCACCTCTACGAGAATCGCGGCGTCGGCCTGTACCTCGATGACGTCAATCTCCACCAGATCACCGTCACGGGTTCGCACATCAGCTACAACGCCGGCGGCGGAGTCGTCAACCGTGCGGGAAACGTCCGCAATCTGCACATCACCGGGTGCGACATCGAGGCCAACATGGGTCTCGACGAAACGAAGCATCCTCCTACCGCCAATATTCTCCTCGATAGCACCGGCGCATCCTTTGACATCGGAGAGGTTGCCATCACCGGCTGTACGATTCAGCACACCCATCGCGCCTCCGGGGCCGCCAATATCCGGATCCTCGGGACCGACCGCGGGGGGAAGCTCCGCAGCGGCAACGTCACGATCACCGGAAACGTCCTCAGCGACGTCCAGGTCAACGTCCACCTCAGGAGGGCCCGGGGCGTCACCATCACAGGCAACACGTTCTGGAAAGGCTTCGCCCACAACCTGCTAATCGAAGACAGCATGCACATCGTTGTCGGGCCGAACAGCTTCGACCTGAATCCCATCTACCAGGGGCAGAAGGAGTCCAACAACGCGCTGCTTCTGCGCAATTGCACCGACGTCACCCTTACCGGCCTACACATCAACGAAGTCCGGCGCGCCCCTGCGGGATTGACGCTGGAGAACTGCCGTCGTATCAACCTCACCAACTGCATCCTCCTCAACTGCGACAACGTCGGTCTTCTGCTAAGAAACGTGACCGACAGCCGCGTCTCCGACAGCATCATCCGAAACGATCGAGGTGACCCCCAGTCGTGGCTGGCCCTCAAGGCAATTGGCGGCAGCAACAACATGATCGTCGACAACGTCTTCGGCGGACGTTTCGAGATCGATCAGAAGACCGCCCACCTCGCCGGAAACATCACGGTACCGTAGGGCTCCCGACTTGAAAGAACAGCTCCAGCGCCGCCGTATGAGCCGGGCAAGGGATCAGGAGAGTGAGACGATCATGGACGGATCAACCCCTAGCAGACGCGCCTTCCTGGGTCGCCTTGGCGCGGGCTTCGGGGCTCTGGCGAAGGGGCGCAGCCTCCTGGCTGAGGCGTTGATGAGACATGACGAAGGTCCCATGAAACGAAGACTGTTGAGCAGCGATGGCGGCGACCGGGCGACCGCATATGCCATGAGCAACAAGATCGTCATGCTGCCACAGGGGTATCTCTGCACGTGGATCGACCGCCGGTGCCAAAATCAGTCGGCACTTGTCGATGCAGACACCGGCCAGATTCGCCATCGCTGGCCTTTGGGCAAGCCCCGTGTGGACAACCATTGCGGCGCGGCCCTAGCCCTGGTTGATGGGCATGTCCACGCAGTGACGGGAGGGCACCACACCCCGCTCGAACACTACCTGCTTGACGCTTCCGGCGATCGTGCTTGGCGGCATGTCGCCACGATCAGTGCCAAGGCGACGTACCCTAGCGTCGCATGTGATTCCGCCGGACGACTCCATCTTGCTTTCAGGTGCCGGGGCGCAGGCCGTTGGACCCTCAACACCTGTCGGTTCGACGGCACCGTATGGTCGCCGCCACGGCCCATCGTCAAGGCCCAGAAGCCAGGATACGTCTACTGGACCAACGCACTTGCGGCGGGGCCGAAGGGACGCCTGCATCTGGTGTTTGGCAATCCCCGGGCTCTGCGCGATGGCTCGACCTACTATGGCGCATCCCATCTGCATTCGGACGACGGCGGAGAGACATGGGCCAGCTTTGATGCAGGTCCCATCGGATCCACCCCGGCGGCAGCCGAGTCCATTCCGTGTCTAGAGAATGAACCGTCACCCGCCCGAATCCAGTCCGCAGCGCATCGGCGGTCCTGCGACCAGCCGGGGCCAAGGCACTTCCACTACCAGAAGCTTCTTCTGTCCAATCCGGTCGTGGATGATGACGGCGCCCCACATGTGATCGTTCACAACGGGCTTGACGGGACGGCCGAATTGTGGAGTCACGTGGGCGGCCACTGGACGGCACGATCACTCACCGATGTACTGACCCAGGGAGATTCCAAGAAGCGAGTCCACATGCAGTCCTCCCTATCGCTGGACGGTCGAGGCCGACTCAATGCAGCCCTAGTGATTGAGCCCACGCGCCAATGCGTCTGGGGTCCTCCGGGGACGTACATCGTGCGCGTTCTTGTGTCGCGCACCTCACGAGCCTTGAAGGCAGAAACCGTCTGTCGTCCTGAGAAGGACACTGCCCAGTGGTTACCGGCGCTCGCACATCGTGCCGCCGGCGGGTGTGGCAGTGCCCTCCCACTTCTCTACACCCGCGGCCACAATGCAGGCGGGTTCAACAGCAACAAGAACACACTCGCAACAGAAGTGTGGCTCGTGCGACCACGCACCCGATGAGTCCTTCAACGAACGGGCTACTGTCTGCCATGGGAGGGCATGTTCTTTCGTGAAGGAGCTGCGAAGAAGTAGTCAAGATACGTCAATCTGAGCCGCCGCTTGTCCGGCTGGCCGTCGACGAAACAGGCGTCGATCTCTTTCTTCAGTCGTTTCAGGCATTGGGGATTGAGCAGTGGGTCGTTCGTTCGGGCCCGCCACGCGGCGAGCCGCTTTCTCAGATCGGCCAGTATCTTGGCGTGCTTGGGATCTGACGCGAGATTGCAGAACTCGTGCGGATCGCTTTCCAGGTCGTACAGCTCATATTGCGGCGGCGCCCTCATGCGATGGTACGACGAGCGAATGAGTTCCGGGGCGGCTTCGATTGCTGGAGGCAGGCCAGCGAAGAAGCGTTTGACTGTGAAGTCGTAGCCGGGATTGCGCTGACCTGGCATCAGGTTCTCAATCAGCTTGTACCGCGCGTTGCGGACCGTCCGCTGCGGAAAGAAGTTGTGCGCCGAGTGTGTGTGGTATTCCGTAAAGAGGTCCTCCCGCCACCGAGTTTCCTCATTTCGCAGGAGCGGCAGCAGAGAGAGGCCGGGAAGACCGGCGACCGGTTTGACACCCGCAGCGGCCAGCATGGTCGGCATCAAGTCGATGGTTGAAACGAGCTCTCTGCGGACCTGTTTGGGTTTCGCCTTTCCGGGCCAAGCGACGATGAGCGGAATGCGGACGCCGCCTTCGTAGGATGTGCGCTTGCCGCGCAACATATCCGCGCCGTGGTCGCCGAGGTAGATGATGAGGGTGTCTTCGGCCTTGCCGGAACGCCGCAACGCCGCGAGCAAGTCGCCAACAAGCGAATCGAGACGGCTTAGACAGTTGTAATAGTCGGCGGTTGCCGCTCGCAGTTGGGGCGTGTCGAGCCCGAAGCAGGGCAGCGGCTTGACGTCCACGCCGGCCAACGGACGTTTGGGTAACCCGCCAACCCTCTTGATGAAAGGCCGATGTGCGTCGGGATAATTGACGCTCAGAAAGAACGGCCTGTCTCCCGCCTTGAAGAAGTCTTCCGCATGCTTCGCGTAGTCGCCCAGCCCTTTCCGCCTGAAATTCGCCGACGGCAGCTTCTTCACGTCGAACGGAAACGTCGATTCCGGGTTGACGTGCAGCTTGCCGATGATGCCCGTGCGGTAGCCCGCTTCCCTCAGGCTGCGGACGATGTTCGGCGTATCCTCCCGGTACATCCGGAACTTCCACGTGGCCAGCCCGATCTGGCCGTTCTGATGAGGATAGAGGCCGGTCAAGTAGGCTGCCCGCGATTGGCTGCAACCGGCTTGCGGTACATAAGCGTTCTGAAACCGCACGCCGTCAGCGGCGAGCTTGTCCAGAATCGGCGTTCGGGCGTACGGATCGCCGTAACAGCCAAGCTCGGGTCCGTTGTCCTCGGAAACGATGAGCAAGACATTCGGCCTGGGGCGCTCCCGCTCTGTAGCCTCGGTAGAAGCGCATGAGAACAGAAGAAGCGCTATCGTCAGCACAACTTGGCACAGGTTGGCTTGCACGCTCATTGCCCTCGTTTCCCCACGTCAGGCAACGCCGACTTCCAGCCGCTTGCCAGCAGTCTTGCCAGCTCCTCAATCACTGGCGTGCGGGCGGCCTGATCGGCAACATTCCGCATCTCGCGCGGATCGCTCTTGTGGTCGTAGAGTTCCCGTGCGACGACCTTCTTGGTCTTCCATTCCCGCCACTCGACGTATCGGTAGCGATCCGTTCGCAAGGCACAACCCATAATGTCACCATGACCACGGGGGCGGTGTGCTTTGAGGGCCCTTGGATACTGGCTGAAGACGGCTCGCTTCCATGCCCGATCGGGATTGGCCAGCAATGGCCGAAGGCTGGTTCCTTCGACCCCGACGGGGGCCTCCAACCCGCACACGTCGGCCAACGTCGGATAGATGTCCACGAACTCGACCAGCGCGTCGGTCGTTGCTCCGGCGCGTGCCTGTCCTGGAGCCGAAATCAACAACGGCACGCGGGTAGCCAGCTCGTAGTTGTTGGCCTTCGTCCACAGGCCCTGCTCACCGAGGTGATAGCCGTGATCGCCCCACAGGACAACCACAGTTCTCTCGGCGAGCTGTAGACGAACAAGTTCATTCACGAGGCGACCGACGAGTGCATCGACGTAGCTGACGCATGCGTAGTACCCATGCCGTAGCTCCCGCACCTTCTCGAGTGAGAGGTGGCCGTCCCTAGGAATGTCCGTGTAGCCCTCCAACTCCATCCAGCTTCGCACGGCCAGCTCCGGTGCGCCATGCGGGTACCTGTTGCTCACCGGCAAAGGAATCTTGTTTCGATCGTACAGATCCCAGTACTTTCGCGGGGCACAGAATGGCAGGTGGGGCTTGCGGAATCCGACGGCAAGGAAGAACGGCTGGCGTTTCGCCTGCAACTCCGCGAGTGCTGTCACGGCTGCATCACAGACGACGCCGTCGATGTAGGCGTTGTCGGGAACGTCGGCCGCTTCGGCCGCGGATCGCTTGAGCCTCTTGCCCTGCAGATTCCTCGGCAACGCGTAGCGGAGCTTCGGATCTCGCACGATGTCGTACTGCGGCGGGACCGACCACGAAGGCGGGTCCTTGGACGGCTTGCCGGCGCCGTGAAATATCTTGCCGATGCTCTGCGTGTGGTAGCCGTGATTCTTGAAATGTTGAGGCAGCGTCACCACGTCCGGCAGCGCCTCTCGAAAGTGCGTAGCGAGATCCCAGACTCGGATCGTATCAGGGCGTCGGCCGGTCAGAAGTGAAAGCCGCGACGGACTGCAAACGGCCTGCTGGCAATACGCCCGTCTGAAGACCATGCCACGACTGGCCAAACGGTCGATGTTCGGCGTGATCGCCACGCGATCAGCATAGCAGCCCAGCGCCGGACGCAGATCGTCGACGGCGACAAACAGCACGTTGGGCCGACTGGCTGACTCCTGCGCTCTCGCTTCTTGTATGAGAAGCGCGATACTGACAGCGGCCGCCACGCTCAACGTGATTCGACGATCGGATCTCATTGGCTGTCCTTCGTTCTCTTGCTACACGGCTTCTTCAGATCTAGCACCCGAGCTGCTCCTCGGGATGATACCAGATCATGTATCCGTCCGTCGCCCTTATCTAACGTTGCTCCCCCCAGGGCACAGGCATGCGCTACATGATCTCGATTCCCGACACGACCATCAGGTTGAAGGGGCGACGGCGAGGAGGGGGCGTCCCCTGACAACTCCAGAGCCGAGGCCGAGGTCATCCCCGCCGAGTCGAGGGCGGATCTCCAGGAAAGACAGGTCGAACAGGGCGATGCGCGATCGCCTTACGGATCATCTCCGACGTCTCGTCGGCTTGCTTTGTGCTGGCAGAAAGCCTCCCTTCGCGTTCTTGTCCGAAAGCATGCCTCGTCTTTCTTCCATCGAGAGATGAACGGCATTTACGGTGGGTCCATCTTGGCGTACCATCCCTGGCCTGTCGAGCTCTGGTTGAAGTGATCTGGGAAACAGATTGTTGGCGGCTACGGCAAGGACAATGGTCATCCCGCTGGATTCCTTGTGTGGACGTGGGGATCCCGGGCAGTGGGAGCGATTCGCGTCGCGACGAGTCTCATTCCGCTTGACACTCGTCGGGATGGCGTTCGTGGGGCAGCTTGTTCTGGCGTTTTCTCCGGCGGCCTGTGGTGCAGACCGAGACGACAAGGGGACGACAATCGTGCAATCGGAGTGGCCGGAGTCCGTTGCCCACGAGCGCGCTCTCGTGAGAGCCGAGAGCAGCGTCGCGAAGGTAGCGGCCCGAGTGGCCAAGGACCGATTCCGCCCCGGGTTCCACTTCCTTCCGCCCGGGCGATTCCTGAACGACCCGGATGGTTGTGTTCAGTTCCGGGGGGCATACCACGTCTTCTATCAGCATCTGCCCTTCTGGGGCGAGCCGAATGCCTCTACCGCGCCCGGTTGGGGCCACGCCGTGAGTCGCGACCTGGTGCATTGGCAGCATTGGCCGATCGCGCTCATGCCGGTGCCCGGTACGTACGACGCTCGGGCTGTGGCGTCGGGGTGTTGTGTGATTGCCGATGGGCTTCCAACCATCGTCTACACAAGCGTGCCGCCACAGGCCCAGTCGCTCGCGCGGAGCTTCGACGGCATGCGCACGTGGCGGCGTTTCGCCCGCAACCCGGTCATCCCGAAGCCGCCGGCGATCCCTGGCCTGGAGGACGGCTTCCGCGACCCGTTCGTGTGGCGCCACGGTCGTCAGTGGCGGATGCTTGTGGGGTCAGGCATCCGCGGGCAAGGCGGAACGGTCTTGCAGTACGAGTCGACCGATTTGGTGACGTGGCGCTTTCTGGGGTCGTTGTGCACCAGTATGGGCGCCGACTGCTTCCAGTGGGAATGTCCGAACTTCTTTCGGCTCGGGGACCGCTGGGTACTCATCGTATCGCCGCTCTTTCGCTCGATCTCCGGCCTGAGAGGGCCGGTGCAATACACCGTCGGAACATACGACGGCCGGCGCTTCAAACATGGGAAGTGGCATCCGGTCGATCTTGGAGGACCTGCTGTCTTCTACGCGCCGAACAGCTTGCGAGATGATCGGGGACGGCGGATCCTCTGGGGTTGGATTAGGGGTGGCGGGGAGTCGGGGGCGCCCTGGAACGGGATGCTGACGTTGCCCCGCTTGCTCGAGCTGGGTTCCGACCTGCGGCTGCGCGTCCGGGCGGTCCGCAACGTAGACACACTCCGCGGGGAACTGCTGGCCGACTTCGGTCAGCGCGAGTTGGAGGCCGGCGAATCCCTCGACGTGTGCCGCGGGTCCCTGTTGGATGTGGTCGTCGAGTTCCCTCTGCGGGGCTCAGGGCGGCTCAGCTTCGACGTGCTTTGCTCAGCTGAGGGCGGCCATGCAACCACGGTCAGCCTAGACCTGGCGAGCGGCGAACTGCGTCATGGCGACAATGTCGGGGTTTTGGCTCGCGACGGCGGCGACATCTGCACGGTTCGCCTCCTCGTTGATCGTTCTGTCGTCGAGGTCTATGCCGACCGACGCGAGGTCATGACCCTGCGAGCCTTCCCACCTATCGGCGCGGACCGGGTCCGGCTCGCCGCCGAGAGGACCCCGGTGCGACTGACGCGTGTCCGCGCGTGGCAGATGAGTTCCATCTGGTAGGGTACCGGGATTGTCCATCAGGCCTCCCGCGTCAAGAAACACCTTATATATCTGACGAACCAAGCCTGGCAATAGGGTACTGATCCAGCGCGACCCGGCGCGCCGCAATCAGGCCACCTTGCTGCTGCGAGGCGGGCATAGAAAATGCATGACCAGCTGGTAAGCACCTGATCCTGCGTCAGTTACAGCCTAGCGGGGGCAGGACTTGAACCTGCGGCCTCCGGGTTATGAGCCCATTTCGGCCAATCTCAGGCGTCGATCCCAAGTCCCGTGTTCGTTGCTACTTACAGGAACCCCATGAAGTTGCCGCAATTCACGCTTGCTCTACATGTCGAACATGTTGCACATGTTGAACATGTTGAACATGTTGAACATGTTGAACACCCCAACGCCACAATCACGCCACAGTGAGCGGCGTTGTCAAGCCTTTCTCTGGGGTTTTTCGATTTCTTCAGGTGGACTACAAGTCAATCATCCAAGCTTCGCGTGTGAGCCTGTGCACTACAACGCGCACGAGCTTCCGGGATGGATACCAACCAAAACAACCTCCATCACTCCAACGGAACCCGTGCTGGACGCAAGAACCGAATCGTCCTAGTGTAGAGGGAGAGATGCACTTCCGAAGCCTGGCCATTGGAATTCTCTTTGCGGTTTGCCGCGGACTCACGCCCGGGGCTGTGGGGGCCGACATGCCCGAAGACGCCCTATCTCTTGGCGGACTGTGGCTAGCCGTAGCCGACGCCGACAAGTCGGGTGAGACGAAGGCATACCAGACTGCGTCCTTTGCGCCGAGCGAGTCGGAGTCGAACGGCTGGGTCAAGGTTGACGTGCCCTGCAACTTCGACGCAATCGGCCCGTCGATGAGGAAGTATCACGGCACCTGTTGGTTTCGCCGGTCCTTTCGCGCGCCCAAACCATGGCAAGCGCGCCGGGTTGTGCTTTGCTTCGAGGGGGTGAACAACCAGGCGAAGGTCTGGATCAACGGGCAGCTGATGGGCGAGACGCGCGATCCGTTTCTGCCTTGTGAGCTACGGGTCGGCCGCTCGCTGAACTACGGTGGCACGAACACCATCTCTGTGGCAGTCAACAATGAACATCCGCACTCGGGCATGCCGACCTTCTTCGGATGGCGCTGCGAGGGGGGGATCCTTCGCGACATCGAGCTTCGCGCGACGGACCATCTCTACATCGAGAACATCAAGATCGAGGCGGATCCTGCCGGCGATTTTTCGATGCGAATCGAGGTCGACAACCAAAGAACATCCACCGCCTCTGCGCGGTTGCGGATCGTGCTGTCGGATAGGCACGGCCAGAACCTGTACGAGGCGGGCAGGCCCGTAGCGATCCGCGCCGGGCAACAGAAGGCCTTGACCATAGCGGACAGGCTCCCTGGGGCAAAGGCGTGGTCGCCCGAATCCCCCCATCTCTACGTCGCATGGATCGAGCTTGTCGAGGACGGCACGGTCGTCGCTGCGCAGCGGGTCCGGTTCGGTTTCCGGAAGATCGAGACGCAGGGCTGTAGGGTACTGCTGAACGGTCGGCCCATCTACATGTTTGGCTTCAATCGCCATGAGGATTCGCATCGAGCCGGCATGGCGTGGGATCCCGAAACGACCGCAAGGGATCTGCGCGACATGAAGCGGATGGGAGCGAATTTCGTTCGGCTCTGTCACTATCCGCATTCGCCCAAGGAGATCGATCTGTGCGATGAACTCGGGCTGTTGGTGATGTGCGAGATCCCCTACTACATGTGCAATCTCGATCGCCGCGGCAAGGAACATCGCGCCACGGAGCGACGTCTCGTCGAGGAATCGGCTTGCCGGCAGATGACCGCGATGATTCGTCGTGACTGGAACCATCCGTCGGTAGTCTTCTGGTCGACCGGCAATGAGAATAACGAACCCGATCCCGAGGTACGCGAGATCCATGGCATCCTGGCACGATTGACAAAGAGACTCGATCCAACGCGACTGGTCACGCATGTTTCGATTCAAGGGAACTGGAACAACCCCGACTTCTCCAGTCACGACGAAGATGACGTCATCGGGGCAAACGCCTATGGCTACATGAACTATGGCGAGAAGGCCGGTCAGCAGTTCTTTCAACCTGCGTTCTCTCTTGTTCACAAGCGATACCCCAACAAACCGCTGTTCATCACTGAATATGGCAATTGGGAGATCAAGCGTGTCCCCAAGCCCGGCTGGGGCTCGCGTCAAGCGGCGGCGATCAAGTATGACGTTCGCCACCTGCAGGAGCCATTCATGTGCGGCTCGCTGATATGGGTTTACGCCGACCATTCTTGGCCGCCGCACGATCCGTTTATTAGCGGGGTCAATGGTGTCAGCCCTTATGGTCTTTACACTCGCGACCGACGACGTGCGGCCGGAGTTGATGCGGCTGAAGAGATCTTCAAGCAGCTGAAGAAGCACGTCCCGTAGTGCGCCCATGTTAGGGCTTTCTGCGGCCGACACTGGCCACAGAGCCGGCGAGGTTGCCACACTTTGGCTACTCGCAACGGTGGTCTGGTCTTGTGCTCAGGAAAGCTCCGAGTTCACATGCGGCGCACAGGTCTATTGCTGCCTCTGGTTAGCCTGCTTGTTCCAGCTCCGAGTGTATTTCCTCGCACAGCGGCCGCCGATGGGCAAACGGAGCCCTATTCCGAGTCGCTTCGCCCTCAGTTCCATTTCACCTATAGAGCTGGCTGGCTTAGCGACATCAACGGGCCCTTCTACCACAAGGGGGAGTATCATCTCTTCACGCAGCACTGTCCCGGAGGCCCCGGGTTGAGCTATCCGTAACTCTTCAGCCGTTTGCAGCGGCTTGTCCGGGCAGCGCGGGTAGTGTGCC
>CAYMLO010000137.1:0-26949 GCA_964390905.1 uncultured Planctomycetales bacterium
GCAGCGCCTCGCCCGCCTCGGGACACGGCATGGTCACGAGGACATCAAGCGCCCACTGGGCCAGGAGGTCATCGGAGAGGAGGGACACGAGCGCGGGAACCGCCTTGGCCGTGCCGATGCGTTTCAACTGCCGGCATGCCGCCTCTTTCTCGGCGGGGATGGCACTCGACTGAAGTGCCTTGATGGCCTGCGCTTCGGTGCCTGAATCCGCCAGAACCGACGGAACGCCCAGCAAGGACGCCATCAGGAGTGCGATTGAGAGTCTCTTCACGGTGCGACCTCCTTCAAACCAGCCAGGGCGGGCGGAACGCCGCCGAGAGCAGTCGGTTCGCTTCTTCATCCCCCACGAAACGCTCTTGCTGCGGATCCCACTTGAGTCGACGCTTGACCTGCAGGGCGATCCCGCCGAGCAGCACCGCGCTGGCGGCCCGATGGGTCGACGCGATGTCGCAGATCGTGCGCTTGCGGGTGCGAACACACTCGAGGAAGTTGATCGAGTGGCTGTCGCTGCGGTAGACGTCTACGTTGGCCGGTGCGATCGGGGGGCTGACCATCTCGGGATCGTGTGCGATCAGACTCCGGCGGTCCACGGCGATCCACCCGTCGGTGCCCACGAACCGCGCCCCACCCTCGTTGCCGACGGAGCTGCCCGGATACGGACAGCCGTGGACGATCACGCCGTTGGCATAGCGATACCGGAGCACGCCGCCCTCGATCCAGAGCTCGACCGGACCGGACTTGTCCGCATCGAGCACCCACTGGATGAAGTCGTAGTGGTGCGGGGCCCAGTTGATGTCGCCGATACCGCAGAACATGTGGCCGTGGGCGACGCCTGCGTAGGGAGCGTACGGGGCCGGTCCGAGGTACAGGTCCCAAGCGAGACCGTCGGGGACGCGCTTGGGCGGTCCGAATCGGTGCCAGGCAAACGTCCCTCCCGGACGGTAGGCGTAGACCTCCTTGACCTTCCCGATCCTGCCGGCGCGGATCAACTCGCAGGCGATGCGGAACTTGCCGCCGTACTCCGATCGCTGCTGCGTGCCGGCCTGGAAGACGCGTCCGTATCGCCGGACGGCCGACAGCATCGCCTGGCTCTCGCGGATGGTGATGGCCGTGGGCTTCTCGCAGTAGATGTCTTTGCCGGCCTGGGCGGCCATGACCGTCATGACGCCATGCCAATGGATCGGCGTTCCGATCAGCACCGCGTCGATGTCGTCACGGGCCAGCAACTCGCGAAAGTCGGTGTACGGCTTGCAGGCGGCGTAGGTCCCCTTCCCATACTTGCCGGCGTAGGTGTCGTCGACCGTCTTGCAGGCCTGCTCGCGACGGCTTCGCCAGGCGTCGCACACCGCCAACACCTGGACATCGTCCCGGGCGACGTAGCCTCCCTTGAGGTAGGTCCACGCCTTGCCGACCAGATGCCCCCCTCCCTGACCGCCGACCCCGATGAAGCCCATCGTGATCCGTTCGCTGGGCGCCGTGAACCCCCCTTTTCCCAGCGCAGACGCAGGGATCACCGAAGGGAAGGACACCGCGGCGCCGAGCGTCCCGGCCGCCCGTCGCAGGAACTGCCGTCGCGAAGTCGTGGTGGATGCTTTCATAGACATCGCTCCCTCATGCCAATAACTCCCAAGTCCTGTCGCAGGCGTGCAGCAAACACGCTCGCGTCCGCGCCATTCTCCAGCATGGCGAGCGTCGTGTCCATCGGCCTGGGGACCTCTGGCCATTGGCTGGCGCCGCCTCCAGATGCCCATCCTCACAAAGACGCTGTGACTCTGGCGCTCTGACAGCGTAAGATCCGCAGGCGGGTGCTTGTGACACCGACGTGCCCTGGTCAGACCGGGGGGGTCGACCGCGTCTACAGAAGGAGGCAATGAACATGGATTCCTTCACATTCGGCTGGCGTCGACTTGTTGGGGGGGGCGCGGTGCTGCTGTCGCTTCACTTGGGTCAACCTGTCCATGCGGCGGCTGGCCAGAGGCGGTACTACGCGTATCCGATCGTCGAGGACAAGCACGGCGTGATCGCGCCGTGGTATAAGGGGCAGAATGGCCAATGCGACTTCCGCGTCCGCATCGCCGCCGAGACGCTCAAGCGGTATCCCTGGACCGACAAGAAGAAGGCCGTCGCCGCCGTTCCCGAGTACGTCTTCAACGGTCACTGGCGGATCGCGTCCGATGGAACGATCACCGTCCCGGCGATTAAGGACTGGCACAATGGAGATCTCGGGCAGCGGGCGGCCTACGTCCTGTCCGGTCTGGTGGACTACTACCGATACACCGGAGATCCGGCCGCCATCGCGCACATGACGCTGCTGTCCGACGTCTTGCTGGATCACTGTCAGACCCCCGCCGATCATCCCTGGCCGGAGTTCCTGATCAGCGTCCCAACGCGGGGCAAGGTCTATGGCCAATGCGACCCGCAAGGCATGATCCAGTTGGACATCGTCGCGGAGGTGGGGGTGGCGCTCGTCCGCGCGTATCAGATCACGAAGAATCCCCGCTGGCTCGACGCCGCCACACACTGGGCGGAGGTATTGGCCCTGAAGCGCTGCCGCAAGCCAGACCACCCCCCCTGGAACCGGTACGCCAATCCCGAAGTCGTCAGATGGGCGGACCACCAGACCGGCGGCGTGGCGTTCCTGCTGGAGTTCCTCGACGAACTGCTTCGTCTGGGCGTCACCGGCAAGAATGGCAGCATCATCGAGGCCCGCCAGGCGGGTCTGGCGTACCTTCGCGACGACCTCCTGCCCCGATGGACGGTCAATGACGTCTGGGGGCGGAACTACTGGGACTGGGAGGACCCGGTGCAGGCGGAGAACGTCACCGAGTTTGTCGCACGGTTCCTGATAAACACCCCGAAGGAATTCGCCAACTGGCGGTGCGACGCTCGGAACGTCCTGTCGCTCTTCTTGAACCACACCAGCGTCTCTCCGAAGTCCAACGGGGACGTCTACAGCGGCGCATGGGCCTACCCGGAATCGTCGGGCTGTTGCGGGCGCAGCCTGTGGTACGGGCCGATGGAGCTCGCCATGGTCTACGCCCAATACGGCGTAATGGCCGACAGCGCCTGGGGTCGGGAGATGGCCCGCCGGCAGATCCTGCTGGCCACCTACGACTGCCACGAGACCGGCGTCGTCGAAGACAACATCGACGGGGGACAGATCGTCGCCGGCGGGTGGTTCAAGATCGCGCATCCCATGGCCCTCAAGCACGTGTTGGGGGCCATGGCCTGGCTGCCGGAGGTCCTGGGCGCCAATCGCGAGAACCACGTCATGCGGAGCTCGTCGGTGGTCAGCTCGGTCGTGTACGGCAAGGGGAAGATCGCCTACAAGACGTTCGACGCACCGGTTGGCACGGTCGACATACTTCGTCTGTCGTTTGCGCCCACGTCCGTCAAGGCCGACGGCAAGACGCTGCCTAGCCGGGGGGACCTGAAGGCGAATGGCTATCTTGTCAAGGAACTGACCGGCGGCGACCACATCGTCACCGTTCGCCATGACGGTCTTCAGGCCATCGTGGTCGAAGGCAACGACCCGCAGGGAATGACGGAGGACGATCGCCTCGAGTACGCCGGCGAATGGCGCGAGTTGACCGACGCCAACGCCTCGGGTGGGACCATCCGCGTCGCTTCTACGGCAGGCGCAGCGATGACGTTCCCGTTTGCGGGGAATCAGGTTCGACTGATTGGCCGAGCGGATCCGGCGGGCGGGCTGGCGGACGTCTACGTCGATGGGGTCAAGCAGCTCGTCGGGGTCGATTGCTGGAACCCGTCAGCCAGAGCCCAACAGGTCTTGTACTACCGCAACGGGCTCGCCGACGGGCGCCACACGCTCAAGGTGGTCGTCCGCGGCGCGAAGAACCCTCACGCCCAGGCCGCCAACGTCTACATCGATGCCGTGCAGTGGTCCGCAGCCACAGGCGACAGTGGCTTTGGCGAGGGCGGTGGGCCGACCGAACCCCAACGTATGATCTTCGGCTACGCGGGACGAACGGACTACGTGGACTCCGCCGGGAACGCCTGGCGGCCCGCGACCGAGTTCGTCACGAGAACGGGCCACATGACCGACTCGGTGGCGGCGTGCTGGTGGACGAAGCGCAGACGTCTGCACGTCGCAAACACGCCCGACCCGGAGCTCTACCGATACGCCGCACACGGCAGGGACTTTGCGGCCTACTTCACCGTGGGGCCTGGCATCTACCACGTACGGCTGAAATTCGCCGAGACCCGGAAGGTCAAGCCCACACAGCGCGCGATCACCACGATCCACATCAACGGCAAGCAGGTCGTCAGCAAGATGGACATCACCGCCACGGCAGGCGGCGTCCACCGGGCCGTCGATCTGGTATTCAACGGCGTCCGCCCGGTGCACGGCGTCATCGCGATCCGGTTTACGGGCCACGAGGGCAAGGAAGCGATGGTGCAGGCGATTCAGGTCGGTCGCGGCGACGGGGGAAAAGGTGCGACGCCAGTCGCCCTTCAAGCGAAGACTACCTCGAAGCCTTGAGATTCGGACCGTTGATCTTGATGTAAGGTCGGGCGCCGTCGAGGCTGGCCGTGTAGAACGTGGCGGTGAGTGTCCGCGTTTCGCCCGGCAGCAGGCTGACGTAGTTATCCTGCCAGAACGTGGGGGTCACCTCAGGGCCGTCGGGCCCCTTCGTCACGGCAACGTGGACCGCAAAGGCCAGCTTGTCGGTCGGGTTCTTGAGTGTGACGCGGGCGGCCTGCTCTCGGCCTTTGCCCTTGAACTCAGAGGAGCATTCAATCCGTGTGGGCGGGAGCTTCGCCAGGTCCGTGAAGTCGGCGACGGACTTGGGCTTGATGAAGAATTCACGGCCCCAGTGGCCTTTGGTTCCCGGGATGTCCGGCACGGTCGACAACCAGTAGACGTTGTCGTCGAGTCGCTTGCCCGCTGCGTCGTCGAGCCTAAGCGACAGGAAGAACGTCTTGGTCAGACCCTCGGGCAACTCGAGCACGAAGGCCTGGACCTTGCCGTCCTCGGCAACATCGACCGTCGCGGTGCGAGCAGCCTTCTCGGTCATGTCCAGGTTGAGGATCCTGGCGGAGACGCGGAGGCCTCCGAACGCCTTGTAGAAGCTGTTGACGACCCAGACAGAATGGTCGTCGTACGAGTACTGGACGTGCAGGGGCGTGCAGGCCTTCTTGGCGCCGTAGTAGGCACCGCCAGCCTGGAGATAGTAGTCGATGTACTGCCAGGTAGGCGATGCGGGCCAGGCGGCATCGTACTTCCACGTCGTGATGCCGGTCGCCGAGTACTTGTTCCGGCCGTAGGCCTCGTACATCCCGCGCGCGGATTCGTAGTTCAGCAATTGTCCCTTGGCGCAGAAGTCTTCGATGCCGCTGGGCTTGCCGTACCGCGCTGACAGGGCCTGCAGCATGGCATCGAAGTAGCGCCCGCCCTGGATGACCGTATGGAAGGACCAGGTGTCGGTCCACGGCGGCCAGAGGGCCTCGACGGGCATCATCTTGCGCATGGACTCGATGGGCGAGATGATGCCGCCGATCCCGCCGGACTGCGCGAAGCCCCACGCCCCGTCCTCCTTGCCCACGTAGTACTGGGACGGACCGGCGTAGGTCCACAGTTCGCGCGTCCCGGTTCGCGTGCCGCCGGTGAAGCGGCGGAGGAACGGCTCGAACGCGCCGGAGTGGGGCTGGTACGTCCGATTGGGCAGGTACTTGGCGACCATGCGCCGATAGGCGAGGTCGAGCTTGACCGTGGGGAACGTCTCGTCGTGACCGAGGAAGTGGACCAGGCTCGGATGGTTTCGGATGCGCAGCAGCATGTCCTTGATGCACTGGATCGCCAGGTCGTCGTCGGGGATGTTCCGGCCGAAGATCTGCTGCGTGACCATCACGCCGTATTCGTCGCAGAGGTCATAGAAGTCCTCGGTCTCACGAATCGAGAAGCCCTCGGACCGCAGCATGTTGAGGTTGGCCTCTCGGGCGTAGCGGATTAGGCCGTCGTACCGCTCGCGCGTCAGTCGCAGCAGCATGTCGGACGTCATCCACGCGCCGCCGCGAATGAGGATCCGCTTGCCGTTGATCTTGTAGCCCCGCCACCCCTCGTCGTTGATGTACGTCGTCGCATCGCGGATGCCGAAACGGACCTTGGCGGTGTCGGACACGTCATCATTGACCGTCGCCGTCAGCTTCAGATCGTAGAGGTTCTGGGGACCGACCGGATGCGGCCACCAGAGCCTGGGATTTGCGACGACCAACTGCGCGCTGTCTTTGGGCCCGATGGCGACCTCTTTCGTTTCATTGGCGGCGAGCTGGACGACCTTCGAGAACGTTCGCTTCTCGATCACCCCGGCCAGTCGGGCACTGACCGGCTTGGCCGTCTTGTTGACGAGCCGGGCGGAGACGGTCAGGCGAGCTTCTTTCAACGAGGGCAGATCCAGATCGGTCGCCACGTACGGATGGCGGATGGCCACGGGGCCGGTCGCGCGGAGATGGACATCCCGCCAGATCCCCATGTTGAGATCGGGGGGTTGCGGGTTGTGATCGTCCCACCCGGTCGTGGCTTCGAGCTGCTTGGTGCGATAGTCGATGTCCGGGATGTGGCCCGGGCCGGTGACCTCGACCGCCAAGCAGTTCTTCTTGCCGGGCTGGATGATGTCGTTGACGTCGAACTCGAAGCGCCGAAACATGCCGATGACGGCGTCCTGGTCGGCGATCTGCTTACCGTTCAGCCACACGTTCGCCCGGTAGTTGATCCCGTCCAGGTGGAGCGTGATGTTCCTGTCCCGGAATCCCTCGGGCACGACAAACTCCGTGCGATACCACCAGGCCGGCCAGAACGGACTGTCCTCGCGCATCGCAAGCCATCGCCCGTCGCGGTAACCGGGGATCGACTTGAGGTTGTCGCCGTAGTAGGGATCCGGGTAGACCCCGCCGCCGACCAGGGCGGCCAAAACAGTATTGGGCACCGACGTGGCATGCCAATCGCCCGAAGCGAACCCGGGCTTCGAGAGCGTCTGCCCGGTCGCCGCGATCTTCGCCGACGACTGAAGCCGCCAGTTGTCCCGGAGCAGCAGCTTCTGCTCCGCGAAGCCCGTGGAACAGGAACATGCGACCAGGCAGACCAGCACAGGCAGGTAGGCCCCGTAGTGTCGATTCATGACAATGCCCTTGGCCCCATTCTGTGGGACAGCACCACGACCTTCAGCCGCCGACGCGCGTTCACGTGGCTCGTCACACCGCACGTGCCGCGCATCGCACAACGCAGCCCGGCCCAAGCAAGGGCTGCTGACAACCCACTAGCAAGACGCCCGCATCCACAACAAGAAAAAGCGGCACGCAGGAACCCGCAATTCCTCGCATGCCGCCATGCTGATGCCCCCAGGGGGACTCGAACCCCCGTCTCCAGGATGAGAACCTGATATCCTAGGCCGCTAGACGATGGGGGCCTGCGCTGTCGAGGGACATGCCCTCAACGGCTACCGCATACATAGCGGTTTCGCGGCCCAAAATCAAGCGCCGTGCTGCGCTTCGACAACGCGCGACACAAGGTCCAGACTGATATCTCATCACGTCGTTGAACCCTGGAGGAGAGTCGTGGATGATGATATCCTCTGCGAGGCGTCGAGGCAGACGCGACCCTCATTGGCTTATACGAGGACAGCACGATGAACAGACGACTGTTCCTGGGCGCGGTTTCGTCGGCGGGCGTGGGCGGGCTGGCGGCGTCTGTTCAGGCGCGGGGCGTGCGGAAGGGCAATCGATCCGATCGGCCCAACCTGGTGCTGATCATGACCGACAACCACGGCGCCTGGACGCTGGGCTGCTACGGCAACCCGGACATCAAGACGCCCCACCTCGACAAGATGGCGAAGCAAGGCATCGTGTTTGCCCGCGCGTTTGCCAACAACGCCGTCTGCTCGCCCACGCGGGCCACGTGTCTCACGGGGCTGATGCCCTCCCAGCACGGCGTCCACAAGTACATCAGCAAGGACGTGATGCTCGGGCCCAAGGCCTACAGCACCCTCGCCGAGTTCGACTCCCTGCCGCAGATCCTCAGCGCGTCGGGTTATGTCTGCGGGCTCAGCGGCAAGTGGCACCTCGGCGACCACCTCAGGCCTCAGGAGGGTTTCACGTTCTGGGTCACCAAACCGGGCGGACACACCACCGGATTCAGAAATCAGAAGATCATCGAGAACGGCCAGATCCGTACCGAGCCGTCTCATCAGACCGACTACTGGACGAAACGCGGCATCGAGTTCATCGAGCAAAGCAAGGACAAGCCCTTCTTCCTGTTCCTGGCCTATAACGGCCCCTACGGCCTGGGCAAGAGCGTGCTCACCAAGCCCACGAATCGTCACGCGGCGTACTACGCCGACAAGGAGCTGAAGTCGTTCCCCCGCGAGACGCCCCACAAATGGCTTCACAACAACCGGCAGATGATCAACAACCTCACGTCGATGCGGAAGTACGCCTCCGAGATCAGCTGCGTTGACGACGGCGTGGGAGAGATCCTGGCCGCGCTGACAAGACTGGGCCTGGACGACAACACGCTGGTGATCTTCACCGCCGACCAGGGACTCGCCGGCGGGCACAGCGGGTTCTGGGGCATGGGCGACCACACCCGACCGCTGACGGCCTACGACTGGACGATGTCGATTCCCCTGATCGCGCGTCACCCGGGCCGCATTCCCGGCGGACGGCGATCCGACCTGATGGTCAGCAACTACGACCTGATGCCCACGATCCTGAGCTACCTCGGCCTGGGCGCCAAGATGCCCGCCCAACCCGAGTCCCCCGGCCGGAGCTTCGATCAGGTGTTGCGCGGCAGGCCGGTCGCGTGGGACAACGTCGTCTACTACGAGTTCGAGAACGTGCGGGCGATCCGCACGGAGGCCTGGAAGTACATCGAGCGGATCGGCCAAGGTCCCGACGAGCTGTACAACCTGAAGGAAGATCCCGGCGAACGAAGCAACCTGTACAACACGCCCGCCCACCTCGAGGTCCAGGCGGATCTCCGGAAGCGACTGCACGCCTTCTTCGATCGCTATGCCGACCCGAAGTGGGATCTGTGGCGAGGCGGCGGCGCCAAAGGGGGGCTGCTCCTGGGCAAGGCACCCTACAAGAGATGACGACACGCGAGGAAGAAGACGGAGGCCGGCGCTCAACCCCGGCCGCCCGTTGAGAAGACGCCTCTGTGAGCCGCTACCCCTTCCGACGGACCACCGCGCCGGCGACCAATGCGAGCAGGACCATCCCCAGCGGCATCACCAACTCGCTCCCGCCGCCGCACTTGAACGCCGCCACGATCTCCCGATCCTCGTCCATCGTCAGGTACAGGACCGTGTTGGTGTCCGTCGTCGTGTAGTTGGCGTCGCCTGGGTGGTTGGGATCATAGATGACCCAGTGCTTGAGCGACTTGCCGTTCAGCGGCTCGGCGATCAGCACGATCTCGGTGCCATTCGTGTACCGGCACAGCCGATTGGTGGCGGTATTGGGGTCGTTGGGATCTTGCACGTCGGGCGTGATGTCGACCGTGCCCATGTGTGAGTTCGAGATGGTCAGGTCGAGCACGCGCGGGTCATTGGGGTCGAAGATCCCCTCCCGCGCCTCGAAGTCGTCGTAGATCACATCCGCCGGGAACCCGTTGTCCCACATGTCATACCTACCGGACTGAGACCGGATGGCGCATCTGCCCTCGGGCGGGTAGAACAACAGTGGATCGCCCCCGCTCCAGTACGGCGCGCTGAGCTCTTGCGAAAGGCACCACTCGCCATCCCAGTCGTACTTGTCGCCGCCCCAAATCGCGCCCTTGATGAACTTGCCGTTCGGGTCGCCGGGGGCGTAGTTCGGGTCGATCTCGAACTGTATCAGCATCCAGAACCCGTCCCGCTCCCACTGGTCGAGGTCCACGCCAAGCCATTTGGGGTTGTCGATGCTCGTGATGCGGTTGTTGCGTTCGGGCGGCTCGAGCCAGGTGGTATCGTTGGGGTCCGAGGTGTTGGGGTCGGTGCTCCAAGGCGTGCGGACGCCGTTCGGGTCGATCCAGAGACGCTGGATGTTCCGCCAATTCGTGCCGATCCCTGTCTGGGTGGCGAGGTGGGTGTTCCAGAAATGGTGCTCCTCCCAATGATAGGTCTGCTCGGGCGTCCGGTAGGCACAGTTGTGGAAGTTCATCAGAAAGGTGAGCCCCGTCTGACCGTACGGGTGCGCATGGATGTAGATCCCCGTCGAGCCGCAGTCATGAGCGGGGTCGTTCGGGTCGTTCGGACTGCCGGGGTACCAGCTTCGGCACATCAAGTAGTGACAGGACGTATCGTCCCAGTAAGACGCGCTCGTGTTGGCGTCATGGACGCCATCGTCGACGGCGGCAGCCATGACCGTGCCCTGCGGCAAGAAGGGGTGCGGCTCGGACCACAACCGGAAGAACCCGTAGTTGGCGTCGAAGAAAGATGTGTCGGGGTTCCCGAAGAGGAGGTACAGCCACCATTGCGGGTCGTCGGCCTTCCACCCGAAGTTCGGGTCGTAGTCGTCGAGGTAGGCGGCATCCCCGTCGGCGAAATTCGGGTCGTTCCACGAATCGAGATCGCTGAAATCGTCCCACCAGTCGGCATGAACGGCGCCGGCCGCGATCAACCCGACCACGACGACCGCACCCCACGAACCAATACGTTTGCCCATCACGGATCTCCTCCCGGGACGTCACCCGAACGCCTTTCCGCACCACAGAGATCGAGAAACGGGGACCATGCCAGCCGAGCGCCCCCAAAGCACAGCCGCCTCCAATGCCCCAATTCGACCCTCCCTGATCTCATTCTACGCATGTTCGGTCGGCGTCTCAATGGGGAACTGATGTGACCGACGCAAAAAGCCGTCCCCGCCAGCCGCGAAACCTGCCCCCACCGCGGGCGGGAGCGACCTCGAAACAGAAACGGCGGCCGGCAAATGGCCGGCCGCCGTTCAGGAAACGCCTCTGCAAACCGCTACAGCTTGCGACGGATGACCCCCCCCGCAAACAGCGCGAACAGCACCATGCCCAGCGGCATCACCAGCTCGCCGCCGCCGCCGCACTTGAACGCCGCCTCGATGTCCCAGTTGGCGTCCATCATCAGGCAAAGGACTGAGTTGGTGTCGGTCACGACGTAGTTGCTGTCGCCCGGATGGTTGGGATCCCAGATGATCCAGTGCTTCAGGGACTTGCCGCTCAGCGGCTCGGCGATCAGCACGATCTCCGTGCCGTTCGTGTACCGGCACAGCCGAGCATCCGCGGTGTTGGGGTCGTTCGGGTCGGGCACGTCCGGGTTGATGTTGACCGTGCCCATGTGCCCGTTGGTAATGGTCAGGTCGAGCAGGCGCGGGTTGTTGGGGTCGAATAACCCCTCTCGGGCCTCGATGTCGTCGTAGATCACGTCGGCGGGGAAACCATTGCCCCACTCATCCCACCGCGAGGACTGGGCAGCGAACGCACTCCTTCCCTCAGCTTGGTAGAACTGGAACGGGTCCCCGCCGCTCCAGTACGGCTGGCTGAGCTCGTAGTTGAGACACCATTCACCGTCCCAAGCGTACTTATCGCCGTTCCAGATCGCCGCCTGGAGCCACTTGCCGTTGGGATCGCCCGGGCTGTAGTTCGGGTCGATGTGAAACTGCATCAGGATCCAGTACCCGTCCCGCTCCCACTGATCGATGTCCACACCGAACCACTTGTCGGTGTCGATGCTCGTGACGCGAGTGTTGCGCTCGGGGGGCTCGAGCCAGGTGGTATCGTTGGGATCCGACGTGTTGGGATCCGTGCTCCAAGGCGTGCGACAGCCGTTCGGGTCGATCCAGCAACGCTGGATGTTCCGCCAGTTCGTTCCGATGCCCGCCTGGATCACGAGGTGAGCATTCCAGAAGTGGTGCTCCTCCCAATGATACAACTGCTCGGGCGTCCGGTAGGCGCAATCGTGGAAACACATCTCGAAGCACAGCGCTTCCTGGGCGTAGGGATGGCCGTGCATGTAGATCTTCGCCATGCCGGTGTCGTGAGCCGTATCGCACGGATCGTTCGGGCTGCCCGGGTACCAGACCTTGCACATGATGTAGTGATCGGTGGTGTCATCCCAATAGGACTCGCTTGTGTTGGGGTCGTGAACGTTGTCGTCGGCCGCGAAGGCCAACGCGGCGTACAGTGGGATGAACGGGTGCGGCTCGGCCCAGAGCCGAATCGAGCCGTAGTTGGCGTCCACGATGTGAGTGGCGGGGTTACCGAAGAGGAGATAGGCCCACCACTGCGGGTTGTCTGACTCCCAACCGTAGTTGGCGTCGTACTGACTTAGGTGGCTGCCATCCCCATCCGAGAAGTTGGGGTCGTTCCAGAAGTTCAGATCGCTGAAGTTATCCCAGTAGTCCGCATGCACGCTGGCAGGGACCATCAGGCCAACCCATGCGACCACACACCACGGAAGAACTCGCTTGCCAATCATGGCTTCCTCCTTGGTCTCCCCCTGGACGTGTGCTGAACACCTCTTCGGCACACCATGGGAACTGAAGAACGGGAGCCACAAAAGCCACCCTCCGGAACGTGGCCGCCTCTGGTGCCCCGATCTGACCCTCCCTAGCTCTATTCTACGGATGTTCAGTCAGGGCCTCAACGGAAAAGCACAACACCGGCCAGTCCAGACCGGCCGAGGGGGGGGGATCTATCCCCCCCGGGACAGCAGGTCGCAGCTGCTCCCATGAAGGACCTCGAAACAGAAACGGCGCCCGACAAATGGCCCATCGCCGTTGAAAAGACGCCTCTGCGAGCCGCTACAGCTTGCGACGGATGACCACGCCCGCAAACATCGCGAGCAGCACCATGCCCAACGGCATCACCAGCTCGCTGCCGCCGCCGCACTTAAACGCCGCCTCGATCTGCCAGTCAGCGTCCAACGTCAGGTACAGCACCGAGTTGGTGTCCGTCCTCGTGTAGTTGGCGTCGCCCGGGTGGTTGGGGTCGAAGATGATCCACTCCTTGAGCGACTTGCCGCTCAGCGGCTCGGCGATCAGCACGACTTTCGTCCCATTCGTGTACCGGCATAGCCGCGCGTCGGCGGTGTTGGGGTCGTTCGGGTCGGGTACGTCGGGGTCGATGTTGACCGACCCCATGTGTGAGTTCCTGATCGTCAGCGTGAGCCGCCGGGGGTCATTGGGGTCGAACAGCCCCTCCCGGGCCTCGAAATCGTCGTAGATCACGTCGGCCGGAAAGCCGTTGCCCCAATCATCCCACCTGGAGGTCTGAGCCCGGACGGCGCTGCGTCCCTCAGCTCGGTAGAACTCGAGCGGATCTCCGCCGCTCCAGTATGGCTGGCTGAGCTCGTAATCGAGGCACCACTCACCGTCCCAATCGTACTTGTCGCCGTGCCAGATTGCCCCCTTGATCCACTTGCCGTTCGGGTCGCCGGGGGCGTAGTTCGGGTCGATCTGGAACTGCATGAGCAGCCAGAACCCGTCGCGCTCCCACTGGTCGAAGTCGACGCCAAGCCACTTGGGATTGTCGATGCTCGTGATGCGGTTGTTTGCCTCGGGCGGCTCGAGCCAGGTGGTGTCATTGGGATCCGATGTGTTCGGGTCCAGGCTCCAGGGCGTACGGATTCCGTTCGGGTCGATCCAGAGACGCTGGATGTTCCGCCAGTTCGTGCCGATCGTCGCGCCGAGGACCATGTGCGTGTTCCAGTAGTGGTGCTCCTCCCAATGATAGGATTCGTTAGGGTCTCGGTACGCACAGTCGTGGAAGTCGATCGAGAAGGACAGCGTCTCCTGAGCGAACGGGTGGCCGTGCATGAACACCCCGGCCGTGCCCGTATCGTGCGCCGGATCGTCGGGGTCATTCGGGCTGCCGGGGTACCAAACCTGGCACATCACGTAGTGATTGGTGGTGTCGTCCCAATAGGACGCGCTGGCGTTGGGATCGTGCACATTGTCGTCGGCGGCGAAGATCAGCACCGCGGTGAACGCCATGAACGGATGCGGCTCGGCCCAGAGCCGGACCGCCGCGTAGTTGGCATCCACGACGTAGGTGGCAGGATTCGCAAACATCGGGTAGACCCACCACTGCGGATTGTCCGGCTCCCACCCGAAGTTCGCGTCATACTGGGGCAGCTTGCTGTAGTCCCCGTCCGCGTAGTTGGGGTCGTTCCAGAAGTTCAAATCGCTGAAGTCGTCCCAGTAGTCGGCATCGGCAACAGGCGCCATCAAGCCGACGAGCGCAACGACACACCAACAACGGATACGTTCTGCGGACATGGTCGCGTCCCCAGACTCCCCCAACACACCCGGTGAGGGCCTTCCTACACGGTCGGAGCTCAAGGGCGGGGATCCGTGACCGTCGTCCGTCCTAAACACAGCCACTTCCCCTGCAAAGACGTGGCCCTCCTTCTCAGTATTCTGCCATGACTCATCCGGCACGTCAACTGAAGGGAAGGCGGATCAGTACTGAGGCGAACGACACGACGGAGTGAGGCGCGCCGCTTCGTCGACGCACTGTCCACCCAGGTCCCCCCAGACGCCACGGCGGCATGACGCACGCTCGTATGGTCCTCTTGTCGGGCTCGCGTCAGGACCCAACTCACCCTCGCGCACCGGATGTACGGAATCAAATCCCCCGCCACTTCCAGGGGAAGGATAGGCATCATCCCACCTCACAGATCGAGTGTCGTCCCACTCCGCTTCACCTACGGCTTCATCCGGCGCAGCGCAGCCTGCGGAACACGCACCGGAAGGCCCGTTGCTGGACAGGCGCAAATACCAACGATATGATGCCGCCGTCTTGAGTCGGGCACGGAACCGTCCGTGACTGCAAACGCAAGGGCGCGAGTATGCTGATCGAATCGCTGTTGACAACAACCGACAGAGTCCCCGAGCGCGTGGCCGTGAGCGATCCGTTCGGGACGGAGCTGACGTACGCTCGCCTGGTGCGCGCGGCGGCCACGATGAAGGACGTCGTCGAGAAGGAAACGGACTGCCCACGCGTCGGGATCTTTCTGCCCTCGTCCGTGGGCTTCGTCGTCAGCTACTACGGCATCCAGTGGGCGGGGCGGACAGCCGTGCCGCTGAACCTACTGCTCCATCCGTCCGAGCTCGCCAAGATCGTGGCAGACGCAGAGCTAGACACGGTCATCACGTTCCGTTTCGCCGAGGACGTGGCCCATCTCAACGCGTCAGTGGACGCGATGCCGGTGGACAAGAGGCTCTACCTGAACGATCTGTCGCTGGCGGAAAGGATGAAGGACGCGCGCCATTCCCCGCTGCCCCGCCCGCCGCGCGTGGGGCCCGATGACGTGGCGACGCTCCTCTACACGTCCGGGACGTCCGGCGAACCGAAGGGCGTAATGCTGACCCAGAGCAATCTCGACGGCAACGCGCGGGGCACGATCGAGCACATCCAAGCGTCCGAGGATGAGCGTTTCCTGGGGCTGCTGCCGCTGTTCCACAGCTTCGGGATGACCACCATGATGTTCGTCCCGTTGACGGTGGGCGGGACCGTCCACTACCTGCCCAGGTTCGTGCCGTCGCTGGTCATGAAGAGCCTCGCCGAGCGGGGCATCACGACGGTCTATGGGATCGCGAGCATGTACGCCACGATCCTGCGGCTCAAAGAAGTGGGGCCGGAGGACTTCAAGAACATCCACATGTGCGGCAGCGGCGGAGAGCCCCTGCCGCCGGCTTTGTACGAAGGGTGGCTCGAGCGATTCGGGTTCCCGCTGCTGGAGGGCTACGGTCTGACGGAGACCTCGCCGGTGGTGTCGGCCAACCAGGCGTGGGCGAACCGTCCGGGGACGGCTGGCCGGCTTCTGCCGGGCGTCGAGGCCCGCGCGATCGACAACGACGGCAATCCCCTACCGCCCGGAGAGGTCGGCGAGATCTTCATCCGCGGCTACCTGATCATGAAGGGCTACTACAACAGACCCGCCGAGACCGCGGAGGCCATCGACGGGGACGGCTGGTTCAAGACCGGCGACATCGGATGGGTCGATGCGGACAACTACATCGCCATCACCGGCCGGAAGAAGGAGATGATCATCGTCAGCGGGGAGAACGTCTATCCCCGCGAGATCGAGTCGGTCCTCGAGCAGCATCCCGCCGTGGCCGAATCGGCCGTCATTCCCGAGACCGTCGGCGGAACGCGGGGCGAGGCGCCGGTCGGGTTCGTCGTCCTCAAGGGCGGCCAAGCGGCCTCCGACGCGGAGCTCCGCGAACACTGCCGCGACCACCTGCCCCAGTACAAGATTCCCAAGGTGGTCTGGATCGCCGAGGACCTGCCGCGAGGGCCCACCGGCAAGATCCTCAAACGCGCGCTCGACCCCGCCGGGCCGACCAAGAGCGCTTGACGCCCTCGGTGCCCTGCTTTCATGCTTCAGGCGCCATGCCGTCGGTTGTCGCGCGCGATTCAACACATCCTGGACACGCACGACGCAGAACGATATGATGCCCCACGTCTGGACGTAGCCACGTTCCGTAGCCGGGCGTGGCTCATTGCGTTTTGCATGGCACAATCCTGTTCTTTGAGGAGAAACCATGCTCGTCGAGACCCTTCTGGCGACCGCCGATCAGTACGCAGATCGAGTAGCTGTGGCCGACCTGCTCGGCATGGAAATGACCTACGCCCGTCTCGTCCGCGTGTCGAGCGTGATGAAGCGGATCATCGAGAACCAGACGAACTGCCCGCGCGTCGGCATCTTCCTGCCGTCGTCCGTGGGCTTCGTCGCGAGCTACTACGGCATCCTGTGGGCGGGTCGTACGGCCGTCCCCCTCAACCTGCTGCTCCATACGGACGAACTCTGCAAGATCGTACAGGACGCCGGGCTCGACATGGTCATGACGATTCGGTTCCCCAAGGACGTCGCCCACCTCAACGACATCGTCGACCAACTGCCCGTGGACAAAAAGCTCTACCTGAACGAATTGCCGCTCAAGCGAAAGGTCATCACGTCCTTTCTGATGCCGCAGCCGCGGCTGCCCCGGGTGGCCCCCGACGACGTCGCGACCCTCCTGTATACCTCGGGCACATCGGGCGACCCCAAGGGCGTGATGCTGACTCACCACAACCTGGACCAAAACGCCCGGTCGGCCATCAAGCACCTCAAGCCGACCGACGAAGAGCGTTTCCTGGGCCTGCTGCCGCTGTTCCATAGTTTCGGCATGACCACGGCGATGATCGTGCCACTGACCCTCGGCGCGCGCGTCTACTACTTGCCACGATTCCAGCCATCGTTGGTCCTCAAGACGCTCGTCAAGCAGCGCAGCACGATGGTGTACGCGATCGCGAGCATGTACGCGGCGGTGCTCCGGGTCAAGAACGCCAAGCCAGAAGACTTCAAGAGCATCAACGTGTGCGTCAGCGGCGGCGAGGCCCTGCCGCCAGCGCTGTACGAGCGATGGCTCGAGCGCTTCGGGTTCCCGCTTCTGGAGGGGTACGGCCTCACGGAGACGTCGCCAGTGGTGTCGGTGAACCCGCCCTGGGCGAACCATGCGGGGACGGCCGGCCTGCTCCTGCCGGGCGTCGAGGCCCGAGCGATCGACGACGACGGCACCCCCCTGCCCCCGGGCCAGACCGGCGAGCTTGCCATCCGCGGCGACCTGATCATGAAGGGGTACTACAATAAGCCCGCCGAGACCGCCGAGGTCATCGACAAGGACGGCTGGTTCAAGACCGGCGACATGGGTTGGGTCGACGAAGACAACTACATCGCCATCACCGGCCGGAAGAAGGAGATGATCATCGTCAGCGGCGAGAACATCTACCCGCGGGAGATCGAGTCGATCCTCGATCAACACCCCGCGGTCGCCGAGTCGGCCGTCATCCCCGAGAAGGTCGGCGGCACCCGAGGCGAGGCGCCGGTCGGCTTCGTCGTGCTCAAGGACGGCCAGACGGCCACCGACGCGGAGCTCCGCGACCATTGCCGCAAGAACCTGCCCCAGTACAAGGTCCCCAAGGTGGTCTGGATCGCCGACGACCTGCCGCGCGGCCCGACCGGCAAGATCCTCAAGCGAGCCCTCGACCCCGCCGGCCCCGCCAAGGCCGACGCCAAGACATAGGACGCGTGGCAATCGAGGCCCCCCGGCTCCCTGATCGACGGCACACTACTCACTCTGGGAAGACGGCCGCGTATCGACGTCCGGCGCAGCGATCTGCTGCGCGGGGTATCCTTGGGACTGCGCCGTCATACCGGCATAGCCCAAAAGCAGAACAAGGATGGCAATCAAGACTGAGTCGCAGAGCAACGCCCACCGGAACCGCTTGTCTCTGAGCAAAATGTGCAGCACGGTGGCCAGAACGATGTAGAAAGCGCCCACCCCAATGCCAATCATCAGGAACATGATGATGAAGCCGAAGGCCCGCTGCCCATCTCCGGGGTAGTCCTCTCCCCAGTACATGTGGGCAACGGGCAGCGCCACCGAAATCAAGACAGCGCCGATGACGCGCATGAACGCGAGTAGTACGTGGTGCCATGTCCTCATCGAACTTCTTCCCGCCCTGGCAACTCTCCCTGGGCCCGGGCCAAGCCTGACCCGATTAGCACCCGGGCCGGTGAGGGCGTCAAGTGCTTGCGTCGTCGGGAGATGAATCCCAAGATTCCGCCCGCACGACGGCCACCTCCGTGCCGCGACGAATACCATGCCCAAGGCGACGGCGAAAGGCAGAACCCACAGAATCCAAAGCGCTCTCCGCGGCCCTGTCCAGCTCACACGGCCAAGGGTCGCTCTTCATCCTATTGGCACCCGGTTTGGTAGTCGGTAAAATTTTGGAGACAACGACTTGAACTCTTTGTGTGAGGTGCACATCATTAAGACCCTGGATACGTCGGCATGGATGCAGGTCAGGGTGCCCAGCACGAGAACGCGTGCGCCAACAGATCGCTTCGACAGTCTCCAACACAGGAGAGTTCCCATGGCCAACAACAATAGGACACGTCATTTCCCAACAGGACCGATGAAATCTCCGCCCCATCCGAAGGTGCTCAAGCGGATTGCCAGAGAGCTCCGCTCCTCCAGAGCCGCCTCGTCTTATGACGTCCGGCTGGCTTCGGCGATGGGCCTTGTCACCGCCGATTCGAACCGGCCGCTGGGGTACAACGATGGAATATTCTATCCGATCTTCTCGCCGCCTGAGATGACCCGTGCACGCCTGGCACGCACGACGTCCCGGTTGGCGCTCGAGACGGCCAAGCCGCGAAAGCTCCACGCGCTTGCCTTGCTGGTCGATTTCAAAGATCAGAAAGGGGTCCGCCCACCAGCAGAATTCCACGACATTCTCTTCGATCCGACAGATCCGTGGTCGATGACGTCATACTATCGCACGGTGTCACACGGCTTGCTGGACGTGACGGGCGAGGTCACCTCGTACATTCGCGCTCCTCACCCATACACCTACTACACCAACGGTCAGAGCGGTACCGGGAACACGTATCCTCAGAACACACCTGGACTGTTGCAGGACGTGCTGACGAAGTTCTGTCAGCAGGACAATCTCAAGCGATTCGACGCGGACGGAGACGGGTATGTGGACGGCATATTCCTGATCCATTCGGGCGGCGGCGCAGAGGCCGAACCGGACGAACAAGAACGGAAGAACATGATCTGGTCGCACAAGTGGACGCTGCCCGTGCCGTTCGTGAATGACGGCGTCTCGGTCTTCGCCTACTCGACCGAACCGGAAGACGGGCAAGTCGGCGTCTTCGCCCACGAGTTCGGTCACGTCTTGGGCCTCCCGGACCTATACGACATCACCTACCGATCCGGCGGGATAGGCGATTGGTGCTTGATGTCTGGCGGCTCGTGGGGAGGCGGAGGGAGCAAGCCGTGTCGGCTGAATTGCTGGTGTCTGGCCACGCTGGGGTGGATCAAGCCAAGCGTGATAAGGAAACAGCGAGACCTGAAGATCCCGACGCTCGAGACCAACCACAGGGCGTGCTATCGGCTCTGGACGGGCGGCCAGAGCGGACCCGAGTACTTCCTGCTGGAGAATCGGCAGAAGCAGGGGCTGGACGTTTCTCTGCCGGGCTCGGGGCTGGCCGTTTGGCACGTCGACGAGACGCGATCGGGCAACACGACCCCCGGGCGCTACCGCGTCGCCCTGGGACAAGCCGACGGTCAACAGGACCTCGAATTCATGCGGAACGCCGGCGATGACGGTGATCTCTTCCCCGGAAGCAAGAAGGTACGAACGCTCAATGACAGAACGACGCCTTCCACGAGAGCCAACAACCACTCACCGACCGGGGTCGCCGTATCCAAGATCCGGGAATCGGCAGGGGTAGTGACGGCAACCGTCAAGGTCTGAAACCCGTCACGCGTAGCAGAGGTCCGTCGTCGCAGCGCAGTGCGCGCAGACGGCCATCTCAGCTTGACGAGATACCATTGGGTGGCTATCCCAGCCGCTCGACGGAATGAATCACAGACCGACCGCCGAACGGTCCGGCGTTGAGGCTTGCCGCCGCCCGAACGACGTCGCCAACTCTTAGCTCAGCGGGATCGGGGAGGAAGGCCGTCATGGTGGACCCTTCCTCGGGTCGCAGGAAGTCCTCCTCCGGAGAGGGGGACTCGTTCTGGAGGACCTGCAGTTCCACCTGCGCGCCCCAGCCGTCTGACTCCTTACGGATCGATGACACGCGGCCACGGACGACGGTCCGATTGGGTTTGACCCGCATGGCACACCTCGAAAAGTCCCCCAGGAGATCGGGTACACCACCTGCATTATACGATCTTGTGCGATCCTGTGCCTACCGCAGGAAAGGAGCCGTCATCGGTCAGCCAAGACCGGCCTTGACCGGTCACTTTCAGAACAGGCCATCCTGCGGAGAACAGGGAACAGGCTACTTCTCGGAGGTGTCAAGGACACTGAAGGCGACCGGTGAGCGGACATCGATCGCGTCAGCTCCACTCGGGCAAGGCCGTCCCTGGTCTTCCGGCAGCGCAAGGGCAACGTCCCGTCGATGCGCGGATGCGCAACCAAGCGTGGTTACACGACGAGCCCTGGAGTCTTCTCTCCGCCCGCGTGAACGACCAAGAAACGCAGCAGGAAAGTAACCTGTCTCCAGCCCCTCAGTCCCCCCAGACAAGATCGCCGACAGACTACGCGGGCTTCGCGTGCGAGTCTTTGAATCTCGGGGCGCACGAGTTCTCGGGAACGACAGGCCCTATTCGCGACGACGCAGCACGATGCAGTCGACGCCGATCATGTAGGACGTGGCGGCCGGGTTCTTGCCGACCACGCGAAACTCGAAGGCGTGGCGGCCGGGCGTCAGGCTGACGGTGCCGAAGTTGACCGCCTCGGCCCGAACGACGTGCGTCGGACCCAATCCGCCCTTGCCGTTGTAGCCGTCAAACGGAGCGCCCACCTTCTTGCCGTCCACCTTGAGCTGGAACGTGCCGAAGTCGCTGGCCTTGGCCAGGTAGAGCACGACATCGTAGGTGCCGCCCGTTTCGACCGGCACCTGAATGGTGACGAAATCGTCTACCGCGTTGGCGACGTACCACAGAAAGCGAGCGGCGCTCCAGGTGCCCGGGAAGCGCAGCGCCTGCGCACGATCTTTCGAAGTCCGGGCATCCTTGAGGAGTCGCTCCGCCTCGATGGCCCCTTCGACGCAGGGAGCCGGCGGCGGGTCCACCACCGCGCGCTGCGCTGGCGAGGGCAGGGCCGGGAACGGCGCGTGCGGCTCGGCCTGATACCAGTAGGCGACGCTCGAGTAGTCGTTGGCCAGGTTGTTGCCGTGGCCGTGCTCGATCGTGACCCGTATCGACTTGCCAAATCGGATCGGGTCGTGCACGAAGAACCGGTACATCCCGTTCTTGCCGTACCATTGGTCTCCTTCTCGGTTCTCGACGAGGTGAAAGCCCGTGTAGGGCCCGGTGTACTCCACGTCGGGACAGGCGCCCCCGCCGAAGATCTCCTCGCTGCCCGTGCCGTGGAAGGACGGCGGCCATGATTCGCCGTCCACGAAGACCATGTCGTCACCCTCCCCCCACCAGTTGCCGATGATGTTGTGCACGCTCAGGACGTAGCCGGCGAGGCTCCCCCGCCCGGTCGCCTCCAGGATCACGTAGTTCTCCTCGCCCGTCTTGTTGACCCCCTCGAGCTCGGGGAGCGCCTTGCGCTTGGCGCGGCGGAACTGGGCGTGGAATCGCCCTGCCCGGTCCAGCCATCCGGGTGGCTGCGGGTAGGTCTCGTAGTCGATGTGATACCAGATCCCCAGTGGCACGGGCCCTTCGTTGGTCACCTCGATGCGCGCCCCGTTGGCAAAGGGCATGGGGAAGTAACAGTTGAGACCATACGTATGGGGGCTGCCCTCCACGCCCGGATTCGCGACCAGGACGAGCGATCGGATGGGGCGCAGCGCGCAGTTCGACACGCCGAAGAAATCGCCGATGGGAGACTCCACGCTCGGGCGCTTCTCGCCGTCCCAATACATGCGGAGGATCAGGTCGCGGAACAGGTGCTTGCGCGTCTTCTCGTCACCGATGATGTACGTCCAGTAGATGTGCTTGATGCAGCCCGGCCCCTCAATCTCGGCGAGTCGGTACGTCTGCTTGGGCTTGATCCCGATGAAATCCCTGTTGCGGCCCGTCCGATCGTAGCTGGATGCCCGGTGCGATCGCGCATCACGCAGCATCATGGCCTCGGTCAGCGGGGATTGGGGGGGACTCGCGCCCCTCGGTTCAGCCAAGGACACGCGCCCACCGGCGAAGAGCAGCAGTGCCACCACCGAACACACGGTCACGGCGGCACGAAGTGAGACAGCGTTGATACCACGCTCGCCACCCATCTGAAGTCTCCAATCGGCCAGTCGGCACCGGCCTCAATAGACGCCCCCTCCGCTCAACGGCACGCGGCGGCCCGCCGAGCGCCACGGCGCGTCATCTGGTAACACAATCGCGCAAAACCATCAATCGCGTCCGCCGCCTTGTCCAACAGGCAGGCACAACCGGGCAGGGCTCCATCACGAAACCCGGAGTCTTCTCTCCTCCCGCGTGGGCGATTGGGGAATGCGGCGGCAAACCAGCCTGCCCCCAATACCCCCCCCACTAATTTGTTAGAGAATCCGGTTGACGCCCACTGTCTCTTGGCGCATACTTACTAGTAAATTAGTAGGATCAACTCGATAGGAGACCGCCGATCATGGCTCGTCCCGCATCGAGACACCCCACCGAACTCGAGCTGGAGATCCTCAAGATCCTGTGGCGAAACGGACCGGGCAACGTGCGGGCGGTCCGCGACGCCCTGGCCGAGTCCCGGGAACTCGCCTACACGTCGGTCATGACCATCATGAACATCATGACCAAGAAAGGCCTTCTCAGGCGGGACAAGGAGGGGGCCAGCTACGTCTATCGCCCTCGTGTCACCGAGAAGGCCACCGGGCGTCGCATGTTGGGTGATCTGATGGACCGGGTGTTCGACGGGTCGGCTAAGGCGGTCATGCTGAGCTTGCTGGAAACGTCCGACATGGATGACGAGGAGATCAGGGAACTCCGATCGCTGCTCGAGCGGAAGTCCAAGGAGGCATCGTCATGAGTCCGTTCGACTGGTTCGACAGCACCTTCTGCGTAGCGACGGTCTGTTCGCTCGCGCACTTCGTCTGGCAAGGAACGTTGATATCGCTGGTTGTGGTTCTAAGCAACGCGCTGATGCGGCGGGCATCTTCGCAGGCCAGGTACGCCTTCTCCCTCGCAGCGCTCTGTCTGATGGCAGCGTGCATTCCGATTACCTTTTCGATTGTCCGATCGGTAGCGGCCGGTTCGGGATCACGTCTAGACCTCGACGCTAGAAGGGGTGGCGCAGCGATCTCGGCCCGAACGGATGTGCCCGATCCGACCGGCCTGGCCGACGGCCTTTCCCCAGTGGCTCCGGCTACAGTCGGTCCTGTGTCATCGCCCTCGGGTGGGCAACGCTCGGGCATCCTTGCTTTGGGGAGCGGACTGACGGCCGTGGGCTGGCATCGTTACGCACCCCAAGCGCTAACCGTCTACGTCCTAGGCGTCGCGGCATTCCTGGCACGGTTCCTGGTCGCGCTCCGCGGCGGGCAGCGCCTCCGGCGAGGATCGCAGCCGGTGGACGATTCGGCCATCTTGACCGCCCTTGCCCGGCAAGCCCGGGCGCTGCGACTCTCGTTCACGCCTCCGATCGCCTACTGCCGACGCGTTGTGTGTCCGACGGTGGTCGGCGTGATTCGTCCGACGATCCTGCTGCCGATCTCGATCCTGAGCGGCCTGACGCCGGACCAGGTGGAGGTGTTGCTGGCCCACGAGCTGGCCCACATCCGACGGTGCGACCACCTGATCAACACACTGCAGCGCCTCATCGAAGCGTTTCTATTCTTCCATCCTGGCGTCTGGTACGTGAGCCGCCGCATACGCGTCGAGCGGGAGAACTGCTGTGACGACATGGTCCTCCCCGCCGGGTCTCGACCGACCGATTACGCGACCTCGCTCCTGCGCCTGGCCGAGATCGCGCGGAGCTCGTTCGCCCTCGATCGAGGTATGCCGACGACGGTCGCCCTTGGAGCATACGATCGCCCGTCTCAGCTCCGGATTCGGGTCAGCCGCCTGCTCGGCGGAGCGGCTCATCATCCCCTTCGACTTGGCAGGACGGGGTTCGCGGTCATGGTCCTGGCGATCGGCATGGCCTGGGCTGCCGCGTCCTTCGTAGGTGCACAGACGCGCACATGGAAGGGCGCGCTGACCGCCAAGGCCCGAGAACAAGAGGAGTACGAGGCGTTCCAGCGGAGATTCATGCCGCTCTGTAGGGCTTGGCGCCGGACCGCTCGAGAGGGCGTGGAGGGGATCTACTTCGTCATTGACACCGGCGCCCAAGCCATGTGGATCGAGCGGAACGGCTCCGTTGACGATTCGGAACGAATCGGCTTGATGCCGGGACTGACGTGGGAGATCTACCACCTGACCCCCTCGGGCAAGACCCCTCTCACCAGTCCTGTCCGCCTCAACCTCAGAAGCACCCCATCTCAGGACAACGTCACGCAGGAGTTCTTCAAATTCCTTGGTCGAGAGGGGCAATCGGAACGCGGCTGCTCGTTTGAAATCACGAGAACCGGGAATGGATGCGGACTCCACTACCCGACTACCTGGTGGGTGCAGTTCGGGCCGAAGCGCGTGCCGCCAGCGAATACGCCAATACGCGACATCGTGGACAGGACGATGCTTGTCACACCCGAGGAATACGAACAGAACCGCCGCGCTGCGACTGCGCCCGCTAGCGATTCAACAGCCGCCGGGCCACGCGTGTGGGATCCGGACTGGCTGTTCTTCGAGGTTCTCGCCGGCGCCGAATGGGCCGTGCGATCGGACCTTCTTAAGGTCTGGCCCATTCAGGCAGGCCGTTCCTCGCCCTGAAGCCGTGCAGGTACAACATCTCGTGCATGCGCGGATGCGCATCAGGGCGCGGTTCCACCACGAGGCCCGGGCTCTCCTCTCCACCGGCGTGGACGACCAAGGAATGCGGGGGCGAAGTAGCCTCTCCTCGATCCCCCCATCGTCTCGCGCCTGATCAGGCACAACGCCATCAGACGCCGGCCCCGGCGGCGAGTCGGTGCCGGCAGAGGGCCTCGATGGCCATCGCGGTGGTCAAGGCGGTGGACGTCCACGGGATGATCAGCCCGCGGTCCGACCGGCCGATGAAGAAAGCCGACTCGTCCCAGTTGCCAAACGAGGGGTCTTGCTCGTCGAGCAGGTACTGGACCGCGGCATCGACCGGAGACCCGGCATGACCCGCGTTGAGGAGCGTCAGGACGGCGAACGCGGTGTTTAGATGCGGGTCGCCGCGGTCCCAGAAGGCGGTGCCGTCGGCGTCGGTCTGCACGCAAGCCAGCAACTCATCCGCCAGCGCTTCCACCGCGGGTTGCAGCGCCGGGACGGGCCCGTCGTGATAGGCCCGCGAGACGCAGTAGTGATAGGCGAAGTTGTCGGGGCAGTAGTCGCAGACCTCTTCGAGTTGAGTGATGTGGTAACCCGCCAAGGCGGCACGGTTGATGAGGGCGATGGCTTCGTCGACCCCGGGGGTATCGAGCAGGCCGTAGCGGGCCAGCGCGTAGAGCACGTCGGCGTTGACGACGAGATCGACGTCGTTCGGCTTTGGCTGTCCCGGGACGCTGTCATAGGCCAGCCACGTGAGGAACGCACCGCTGGCCGGCTCGAGCCAGTCGGGATTGAGGCGCCGGGGCACCTGCCCCAGGTCTCGCCAGTCGGTGACATAGCGATCGAGCGGGGCATTGGGCAGAGGTCCACCGTCGAGCAAGGCGTCGTCGAGCAGCGCGACGTAGACCGTGGCGGTGTCGTCCGCATCGGGCGGTATGGCCAGGCGCTTCGGAAAGAAGCTGATGTTGCTCGGGGCAAGGTTCCCCCTCAGCATGGGCCCCTCCAGCAAGCGCGCACCCACCCGGGCGAACACGGCGTCGCGAAGGGACCGAACGGGCTTCCGCTCGGGCCAGAACCCGAAGGTCCCGGCCGCCGGGCCCTCCGCGGGGGCCTCAAACCGCCGCATGAAGTCAACCGCCGCGCGGCGCATCGCCCGGGCATCGGCGGCGTCGGCGGCGTCAAGCCCGAGCGCCGCTGCGTTCTCATCGGTGATCAGCGAGAGCGCATGGTGAATGAACGTGGCGACAAAGGGGCTGATGTCGCGCACAGGCTTCCCCGCGCACCCACCGATGTGAAAGTACTGCGGCCAATTGCCCGCGAAGTCCAGTCCGGTGGCGGCCTCTTCGTCGGCCGTAACTTGGGTGACGCGCAGGTAATGGAGGCCCCGAGCGATCGGCGACGCGGAGGCATCGGCGGGCGGCAGCGTCGCGTCGCCCTGAAACAGGTCAACGCAGCACGCCCCCGCGAACGCCCCGCACAGGATCGCAAACGCACCGAGACCGACATGTGCCATAGGACGCCTGCCCACGGTCGTGCCCCAGCCTTCGCCATGATCCTAGCCGGGCGCCGGACGCCGTCACTGCAGTC
>CAYMLO010000138.1:0-26886 GCA_964390905.1 uncultured Planctomycetales bacterium
TGATCTGGTTTGTATTGGGTGTGAGACTTCTTAAGACCCCGCGATCGACGTAAATATCATACAGCTTGCGAAAGTCTGCTTCCCTCTCTGCACGGCGTTCTATCCCCTTCACAGCATCCTGTATGGCGTCCGAGCGGATCTCCATCCCATGGTCACTCCGAAGAAACCGGTGTTTGGGGGCAAACGTGCACTGATTCCCCAACCCCTAGAAGGTCACTACGAGGGAAGTGTACTCAAGAAACGGTTCGGGTCAACATAAAAAACCGGTCCCATCCTCTGCCGAAGTGCGATCGACCGTGGGCAGGTCGCGTCCCATCTGTCTATTCTCCCCGAACCCACTCGATCCCTACACGTGCTCCGGCCTGATCCGTCGGGTCGATCCGGATGCTGGTGATGTGTTGACCCGTCCAGGCTTTGTGGGTGCTGACGGGGAGGCGGTAATCGTGCATTTGGCCGGGGTGGAGGCGGAAATGGAGGCTCTTGGCTTCGTCGGGTTGGGGGGAGGCGTTGGTCGTCCAGAAGAGCTGGGCGTTTGCGCCGCGGTCGACTTGCATGCGGATCGTGATCGTCTTGACCGACGCGGTGGGCACGCGGAGGGCGGGGCGCGTCAGATACGGATCGGGGCCGGTGGTTCGCACGATCAGGCGGCCGTCCTTGACGGTCAGGTCGGTCACGTCGTGCGTCGCTTGCCAGCCCTCGGGGTCGCGGTTGAACTCGAAGTTGATCGCCTCGCGGATCTCGGGCATGAGCCGGCCGGGACGCGGCTTGACGCCGCCGATGGTGATGTCGTGTGTGCCCGACGTGGGCAGGGCGATCATCAGCAAGCGCAACGCAGGGCGGTAGAGGTAACCGGCCTGGGAGAGCACAGCCGTGTCGGGTGGTAGGGGGGTGAGTTGCTGGGATTTCGACGGCCCGCCGAGGCGAACGGCTGTCGGCTTCGACGTTCCCGCGACGACGAGCCAACCCCGCAGCGGCTCGGGCAGCTCGAGCTTGACCTGCAGCCCGCCATCGGTCGACGTGACCTGACGGAACGTGCCGACGGCGCTCAGGACGAACCCGTCGACGCGTTTCGTGGTGGGCACCTCGTCGCGGCCGGTCAGTGCGTAGACGTTCTTGAGGATCAGTCGCGGCGCGAACTCCCAGCCGCTCCGGCCCGGGCCGTCGACGCGGATGCTGTCGGGCCACAGGGCCTTGAGCTTGCCGTCGGGGTGTTGCTGGTACATCGCGCTGGTCGTCAGCCCGGTCGCGATCCGCCGCCACGGTCGCGAATCGTCATAGCGGGCCAGCTTGATCAGCGCGTAGGCGTACCGCAGGCCATTCCACTGGACCAGGTTGGCGATCCAGCTCCACTTCATCCAGCTCGCACCGAACACGGGGATCGATCCGTACCGCATCCACGGGAACTCGGGCGTGTCCCAGACGTAGACAAACGGCAGCCCGGCCCGCGCCCAGCGAACCGCCTCGGTGAGGTGGTCCTTGTTGCCGTCGATCTGATACGCCTCGAGGTACGCGTCGATGGCGTCGGCGGCCGCGAGGATGTCGGGACTGTGCACGGGCACCTCCCAGACCTGGGCGGCCCGGGGCACCTCGAACCGTTTCATGAAGGCCAGCGTCCTAAGCCCCGCCTCATACGCCGGCCGATCCCCCGTCAGACGAGCCAGCAGCAGGATCTGATAGGCCTTCTGCGCGCACGTGCCCACCTCGACGGCGTTGTCGGGGCCCAGCTCGTGGTAGTCGAACCCCTTGAAGACTCGTTCGTCCTTGTGGTCGGCGTCGAACCGCCATTCGCCCTGCGGGCCTTGAGCGTGGATCAACCGAGAGACGCCCAACGCGCGGGACGTCAGCGCTCGATCGGGCCGGTCCATGATGTAGCCTACGTCGTTCCCGGACACTGGTCGGTTGCGACGGGCGAACATCCGGTCGAACATCGCCCGGCATCGCTGGCGGACGCCCGCGTCGTCCGCCAGATGCGATCCCATCCACACGTCCAGCCCAAAGTGAGCATGTGGCCCGGGCGGCCCCTGGAGCGCCCCGGGTCCGCCCACCGACGAGATCCACCCGTCGGCGTTGGGGTCGTACATCGTCTCGATGTAGGCCGTCATGCTGAACGTGACTTCCTTCGCCCAATCGCCGCGCGGAGGTGGCATGGGGGCGGGCAGGTCGTGGACGTCCATCCAGGTGTCCAGCGCCGTCAGGCTGTCGCGAGCGGTGCCGTTGACCCACAGGTCCGCCGACAGCGTCCACTTCTGCCCGGCCTGGATCGCCACGGGCTCGGGAGCGCGTCGGACGTTCCGCTGCTTCATCTCGCGCACCGTCGGCAGCATTAGGCCCATCAGGTGATGATTGCGGTGGTCGAAGTGATCGGGCGAGGCGAAGACCGGCTGCGGCCCGCGGCGCTGCCCGTCGAACCGCTGATGCGGGTCCCACATCAACCCTACGCCCACCCCGTCATGCGCGACCGCCATGATCGGCCAGGTCAGCTCGTTCGGGTGCGGGACGTACCGTGTGCGATGCCCGTGGTTCGGCGCGAAGTCGAGATCGCTGCTGCTGATCTCCTCGCGGATGAGCCACTCGATCCCGGGCACGACCGCGTCGCGCTTCTTGCCGCCGAACGCCCCCTCGCCGGCCCAGAGCATAGGCCCTTCGAACGCCCGTACCTGCCGATCGCGATCGCACTGCACTTCGTAGTCCACACGCACCAGGCCGGCGGCCGGTCCTGGCGTGAATCGCACCGTCAGCGTCCACTTCGCGCCGTCCCGATCGGTCTGCCGGGCGACGATACGGGCCTGCTCCGCCGTCGTGGTGAGCTGGCCGAAGAAGTCGACCACGTCGTCGGCGGGTTGGCCGGGCGCGTTGGCGACCAACACACGCCCCGCTCGGGGGATGCGTCCGACCAGTCGGCGACCGCCCTTGCCGTCCGGCGGATCGGCGTAGACGCTCAACGCGCCGTGGCCGAGCGTGCTGCCATGGAAGACCAACTCCACCCCGCGGGCCCGCCAACGGACGTCATCGCCCCGCGCCTTGCCCATCCCGCCCAGGCAGACGAATGTCTGATGGTGCGTCACGGCGCCGGCGTCGGATGAGAGAACGGACATCGTGACCTTGGCTTCTCGATGGGGCCTCAGGGGCGCCAGCGTCCAACTCGGCACGGCGGCCGTCCCGGGCAGCAGGACAGGTAGCGTCTCCCATGGGGCCACCGGCCCTTCTAATTTCAGCGTTCCCGCGGGGGACAGCATGACGATCCGTCGGACGTCCCGAGCGGCGGCCGTTCCGGTGTTGGCGATCCGCGCGGACAACTTGGTCGGGCGATCCCCAAGCAGGATGGACTGAGCAGGGGCCAGCCAGACCTCCAACTTCGGCTGCAACACGATCGCCTCGCGGACCGATACCGATGCGCCGTCGATGCGGATCGTCACCTTATCGCCCGCCGCCCGCCGGCCGCGGACCGTCCACGCCAGCGATCGCTTCTGGTCGACCCCCAGCGCCTCCGCCGCACCCGCCTGTGGCGGCGACGTTACCTGGCATGCCTTGGGAACCGATAGCCCGACCGAGATCGGCCCGGTCGGTTCATCCCCCCGGTTGCTGACCAGACACGACACGGTGAACCGCTCATCCCCCGCCTTCCCGACGGTGGCCAGCTCTACGCCGGTCACCTCGACCAGCGGCCCGACCTTCGGCAGGTACGCGACGTCGTCGACGAGGACCTCCCCGGTTCCCGTGTTGAGCCGACCGGACACGTGGACCCACTTGACCTTCGTTGCGGCACTGTAGTCATACTTGAGGATGGCGCGATGCCACTCACCGTCACCGACGTGGGCTCGCGGGACGGTGTACACGCTTCGCTGTGCGTTGGTTTCCTCGAGCGGCCGGTCGCTCATCGGGATGGCCATGAATTGCATGTCGGCCTTGTCGTTCAGTCGAACGACCTTGTACCAGAACGCCAGCCCGCCCTTGCGCTGCCCCAGCATCTTGCCTTGTTGGCCAGAATTGGGCCCCCAGGTGCGGTTGAAGCCGACCTCCCCCTTGTCTGTCACGCGCAGGAGTCGCAGCGAGCGTTGGCCCGTATGCGCGTCCGTGCTTGTCTCGTAGCGGTTGTCGCGATGCCCGACGACTGCGTTCCAGTCGACCGGGAGGCCGTTCTGTAATGTCTCGAACCCGCCGTTGGTCACCACGGGCGCTGCCGTGGCCGACGCGCCCAGCGACACCATGGCCATCAACGCAGATGCAACCGTCATGTGGGTAGACATTAGTTTCCCTCTCATCGTGCAAGCGCGGGGTGCGCCGCACGGCTGGGCCATCACGTCGCGAGCTTACCCCGTCTGGCGCCGAACTCGTTCAGCACGGCCGTGGCCACGACGATGACGCCCACGATCACGATCTGCTGCTGGCTACCGATGCCGGTCGCGTCGCTCGACAGCTCCAGGCCGAACCGGCACAGGTCCAGGATCAGCACGCCCAGCAGCGTGCCTACGACCGACGCCGACCCGCCGACGATGCGGGTCCCGCCGATCACCACGCAGGCGATGACCTCCAGCTCGAACCCGCGCCCGGCGATCTCGGGGTTCACCGAACCGTACCGGGCCATGTAGATGATGCCGGCCAGGCCGCAGGCCGCCCCGCTCGCGGCGTACAGCCCGATCGTCATTCGTCCCACCGGCAGCCCGGCGAAGCGGGCCGCTACCGGATTGTCACCCATCGCCAGCACCCCGGGCCCCAGCCAACTCCGCCGCAATGTGAGGATGCCCACCCCGCCGACCGCGATCAAGAGCAGCACCTGAACGGGAACCGGACCGATCGTGCCCCATCCGAGCAATTGAAACGACTCGGGCAGGTGTCGAACGGGATCCGCCTGGGTCAGGCCGATCGCCAGCCCGCGATAGACGGCCATCGTCGCCAGCGTCACCACCAGGGGGGGGAGTCCGATCCGATGAACGCTCAGCCCATTCAACGTGCCGGCCAGCACGCCCACGCCCACGCCGGCCACTGCGGCGACTCCGATCGGCACGCCGGCGTCTCGCCACAGCACGCCCGCCGCCGTCGCCGCCAACGCCAGCATCGACCCGACCGACAGATCGATCCCGCCCGTGCCGATGATGAGCGTCATCGTCACCGCGACCAGGCCCGTCTCGACCCAGAATCGGGAGCGATCCAGCAGGTTCTGCGCGTCCCAGAACTGGTCCACCGACACGCCGAACCCGACGCAGACGCCGACCAGAATCAGTAAGAGCACCAGTTCTCGCACGTCACGCTCGATGCAACGTCGCGCGTCATCTCCGACGCATCAGCGTATCGAAGACGACCGCGCCCAAGATGAACAGCCCCACAAACAACAGATGCCAATAGCTGCTGACCTTCAGCAGGACCAGGCTGTTGTAGACCAGCCCGATCAGGATCGCGCCCAACGCCGTGCCCAACGCAGATCCCGTTCCCCCCGTGATCGCACAGCCGCCGATGACGGCGGCCGCGATCGCCTGCAACTCCATCCCCTCGCCCGTGTTCGATTGCACCTTCGTGTAGTAGGCCGAGTGAAGCACCCCCGCCAGCCCCACCAGCGCCCCGTTGATGCCGAACGCCAGCAGCGTCATGGCGCGACGCGAGATGCCGAGCTGCTCGGCCGCACGGGTCGATCCTCCGACGGCCAGCAGACGGCGCCCGACCGGGGTGTACGCCAGGAAGACCCAGCCCGCCACAACCACCGCCAACGCAAACCACACGACCTTAGGCAGGGGGCCCAGCCGACCGTGGCCAATCGCCAGGTACGTCTCCGGGAGATCCGTCACCTCGTAGCCGCCCGTCACGGCCAGCATGATCCCCCGATAGATCGTGATGCCGGCCAGCGTCACGACGATGGGATGGATCCGGCCCAGCATCGACACGCCGGCGTTGAGCATCCCCATGCCGGTGCCCAACCCGATCGCCAACGTCAGCGCCGCGATGGGTGACCAGCCGGATTCCTTGGCCGCCAACCCGGCCGCCGCGCCGATCAGCCCCATCATCGATCCGACCGAGATGTCGATCCCCCCGACCCCGATGACCAGTGTCGCGCCGACTGCCAGGATCGTCAGGATCGCCACCGAACTGGCGACGTCGACGGCGTTCTGCCACGTCGCGAACGCGTCGGGACGCGCGATCGACATGACCGCCATCACCCCGAGCACCGCCAGCAGCAACCCCACGTCGCGGAGCCACGACAGCAGCCGCCCGCCGCGCTTGCGTGTCTCAGCGCGATGCAGCGTCCGCTCCGCGGTCGGCAGCGACAGCGCGACCACCTCTTCTTCGCTGGCGGTCTCGCCGGGCAACTCGCCGGCGATCCGGCCCTCGCGCATCACGACGATCCGGTCGCTGATCTGCAGCAGCTCGGGCAGTTCGGAGCTGATCGCCAGCACGCCGTTGCCCTCATCGGCCAGCCTGCAGATCAGGTCATGGATCTCGACCTTGGCGTTGACGTCCACCCCTCGTGTCGGTTCGTCGAGGATCAGCACCTGCGCGCCGGTCGCCAGGTACCGGCCCAGCAGGATCTTCTGCTGGTTCCCGCCCGACAGCGTCTCAATCCGCTGTCGCGGATCGGCCAGCGCTACCCGCATGTCTTCGATGGTCTTCTCGACGTGCTGTCGCTCGGTGCCGAACCGTCGCAGCCAGGCCCGGCTCCACCGGGCCATCATCGAGATCGTGGCGTTCACCCAGACGGACAATCCCGCGAAGACGCCCTGAACCAGCCGGTCCTCCGGCAGGTAGGCCAGCCCGGCCGCCAGCGCGTGCGACGGCGTCGACGGCGCGTGCGGCCGGCCGGCGAGTTCGATCGTCCCGCCCCGCAGGCGCTGCAGTCCGAACAACCCCTGCGCCAGCTCGCTTCGGCCTGCCCCGACCAGCCCGTACATCCCCACAACCTCGCCGGCCGACACGGTCAGGTCGACGTCCCTGAAACGCCCCGCGGCGTCCGACAGGCCCGACACGGCCAGCAGGTGGTCGCCTGCCGCTGACGCGGTACGGCGTCGGCTCATGTCCACCTCCCGGCCCACCATCGCGCTGACCATCGCGTCGATCGGGACGTCCGCCGTCGGACGCGTCCAGACCACCTGCCCGTCGCGGAGCACCGTGATCTGGTCGCACAGCGCCTGGACCTCCGCCAACCGATGGCTGACGAAGACGACCGACACGCCGCGTTCGGCCAGCCGTCGGACCTGCGCGAACAACACCTCCGCCTCGCGCTGCGTCAGAGCTGCGCTCGGCTCGTCGAGGAACAGGACCCGCACGTCCAGGGCGACGTTGGCGGCGATCTGCATGAGCATCCGCTCGGCCACGCTCAGCCGAGACGCGGGCTGCCGGACGTCCATGTCGAGTTGGAGCGCAGCGAGCTCTTCACGCGCGCGACCGTAGGTAGCCGGCCAGTTGACGGGCCCTCGACTCACCAGACGGACGAGCCGATCGGGCAGCAGCATGTTCTCGGCCACGCTCAGTTCGCCGAAGCAGGCCGCCTCCTGGTGCACGACGGCGATGCCCTGGGCGTGTGCGTCGCGCGGCGAACTGACTTGCAGCCGCCGGCCATCCAGTTCGAAACGACCGCCATCCGGTCGGATCACCCCCGTGACGCATCGAATCAGCGTGCTCTTGCCCGCGCCGTTCTCGCCGATCAGCCCGTGGATCTGACCCGCGCCGACCGCCAGGTCGACGCCGCGAAGCGCATGGGTCCCGCCGAAGGACTTGTCCAACCCCATGACGTGCAGACGTGGGGGGGATAGGGCCTGTCGTTCGTGACGCTCGCCGTCGTTCGGCATGGTTGGGTCCCAGGGCCCGCACGGGCCGTCAGCCGGTCCGTGCGCAACGCCCCGGAACATACTGAAGCGCTCGCCCCAGATCAACGTCCGCGCTTCTGTGATGGGCCAGGGGTCAGTCCCCCGTGAACTTGCGGGTCGCCGGAGATGTTGGGCCCCAGACTTCAGGCCTCAGGCTTCAGGCCTGACGCCTTCGCTTCTGATTCGTCGCGCCAACCCTGTAGCCTGTAGCCTGAGGCCTGAAGCCGGCAGCTACAGCAGCCAGACCTGCTTGAGTTCGACGCGGTTGTCCGCGGGGTCGAGCAGGAAGATTCGTTGATCGGTGTAGGTCAACCCATGGTACCACTCGTATTCGATCCCCAGTTCCTCGAGCTGTTCTTGCTTCCGTTCGAGCGACGGGACCTCCAGCACGAGCCGCCGTCGCATCGGCGAGGGCTGGGCTTCCGGCGTGAGCAGAATGCGAACCTGCATGCGCTGTGTCTGAAACAGGACCATGCCCGGTTCCCCCTCGGCAGGCTCCATCCCAAGCACGTCCACATAGAAGAAGTGCAGCTCGGGTTCGGATCCCGGCTTGGCCTCGAGGCGAACGTTGTTGATCGCATGGATACGGGGCGGCGGGTCGGGCGACTTCTCAAACAGGGGCATGGCACCCCCCACAGCACCGGCGACAGGCCACGTGAGCTGCTCGACGTCCCCAACATATCACCTCGTCCGGCCCCAAGCAACGAGAAAACGGGACAGGTTCGTTTGTTGGCGGCTCACGTGCCTGCGGTTCCATCGACCCCGGGGCGCGACGCGTGCGGCGCGATTCCTCCCTCCAACCCAGCATTCGCCGTCCTATCCGCGTTCGTCGCCACCGGGGTCGCGATACGCCGGACCCAAGAAGGCCTTGCCCTCGCCCGGACAAGCGGACATGATTCGCCCATACGTGCCAACGCAAGGAGCCAGCCATGTCGGATTCCGCGCCACCGCCTTCGTCGGAATCGCCGGAGACCCCGGGCTCGCCGGACCCGCAGGAGCTCCGCAGGGCTCTCAAGGCCTTCAAGAAGCGGCTCAAACTCACCCGCCTCGACGATGAGTCGCGGTTGGGCGTCGGCCCGATGAGCAGCGGGTCAAAGGGCGGCGTCGTCGCCATCAGCCCGCCAGCTCAGTACCCCCGAGCGGTCTGGGAAGCCCTGGCCGATCAGGGCAAGCTCCGACGGGCCGGCCACGGCCTGTATGAGCTGGTCAAGACCTGACGCACCAACTCACTCAAGCTTCCGATAACACATCGTACAAGTTCTGAGGATATGTCCAGACAGGCCGCATCAGCCCCCATATAATCTGATGAGGAGCGGTGGTCCTGACAGGACCATGCACTCCCCGGGGGGAAGACAAACAGTTGTACCTGCGACCCCCGCTGCAACCGACTCCTCACACAACGCTTTGCCCGGACGCACGAACGCTCGAATGGATGCGATAGGTCCCCCGGGGGGTCTCGAGGGGGCGCACCAAGAGGGGGGTGAGCGGCGATGTTCGGCAAGTTGGCGCTCGATAGGTTGGTTTGGGTTACGGTGTGCATGCTGTGGGTTTCTCCCCTGATGGCAGATCCGGGGGATTCCTTCTCGTTCGTCGTGATCGCCGACCCGCACGTCCGCGCCAGCCACTACACACAGAACAAGCGAAGGCTGGAGCAGTGCGTCGACTGGGTCAATGCGCACCAACAGTGGGCGGACATCCGCTTGGTCTTCGTGGCCGGCGACATCGGCTGGGACACCCACGAGGGCGGGCTGATCATCGAGGAGGCGAGGGACATCCTCGACGGTCTCGACGTGCCCTACGTCCCGATCATCGGCGACGATGACGTCCGGTTCGGGCGGGACGGATACGACTTCACCCAGACGTTTGAGCCGGTATACCAGCGTCTGGCGGAGCTCGCCGACGATCCGGCCTCTGGGTTTTCCAACTTCCGCAAGGCGCCGGTTCGCGTCGCCACGCCGGACGGTTACGGCTACTTTCACAACTTCGCGTTCGAGTACAACGGCGTCCAATTCGTCTGCCCGGATTGGTGCTCTCGGGACGGAAGCACCTCGATCCTGGGGACGCGAGATGACGACGGCGATCTGCACGACTTTGCAGGCGGCACTTGGCCGTGGTTCACCCGCACGCTGGCCGATTGTCCGAAGGACAAGCGTGAGAACATCGTGATCATGGCGCACAACCCGATGCTGACGCTCAAGGGCAGCTGGTTGGCGTCCATCGCGGCCGGGGCGCTTGCGTTCGACCACGTCGAGTTCGCCAAGCTCAGTGCGTTCCTCGGCAACCCCGCCTACGGCTTCGCCGACCACATCCATGCGGCCTACTCGGGGCACCTTCACTTCCGCGCCTACGTCCCTCAGAACGCGGACCCCGGCCGAATCGAGCTGCCGAATTGGCTGGCGGTGATGATCGCCGAGAAGATCGGCCGAAACGTGTTTGTGCCGCTGCCCGGCTACGACCTCTATTCGGTGCAGGCGACGCATTTCCCCGATCCGCCGTTCGGCCCGCCCACCCATCCGCAGGACGAGGTCCAGGTCGAGCTCGTGACCGTGACGGAGGGCGCAGACGCGTTCTCCTACGTGTCGGTGCCCATCCTCGTTCCCTGGTTCGCATGGAACGTCCCCGCGCCCGCGCTCGGCGGGCCGACGCGGACCGCAAAGGGCCAACCATTTTCCGCCGCGCTGTTGATGGCGGCCGGGTTGTGCCTGGCGGTCTGGCAGCGAACGGGATCGGGGGCGTTCTGGGGTGCCCCCTCGGTTCGCGGACGCTGATCCAAACGCGATCGCGCATGGAGACCCGCGTCGGCGGATACCCCTTATTCCGAGACCTTGAGGGAGCCCGCCAGGAATCCTCTTTCAGTTCCCCTCAGCGTGCCAAGCCAATCTCGCAGATGACGGGGCGATGGTCTGAGCCGTAGCCCGTGCCCGTGCGACACGTCGCGCAGGTCAGTCCGCCTCGGAGGTAGACGTGGTCGAGCCGGAGGCCCGGGATCCATCGGAAGAAGCCGTTGACCGGCCAGGTCGTTCCCCTGCCCCATCCGCCCACCTCGTGGGCATCCACGAAGCCGAGGCGTCCCAGGATGTCGGCATGGGGGCTGTTGGCGCTGAAGTTGAAATCCCCGGCCAGCATGACCGGCAGCGACTCGGAGGACAGGACTTCCAGCAGATCGGCGAATTGCAATCGGCTCTCGACGATGTAGTCCAGACGCCGCGGGGGTAGCAGGTGGATGTTGTAGACCGCGACGTCGAGGTCGGCGATGCGGATAGCGGCCCGCATCTGCGGCTCGGCATCCTGCCCGAGGGGGACCCTCATGGTGACGGGGCCCTGGAAGGGTCGCCGCGAGTAGATGGCCACACCGAACGAGTCCTCTCGGCAGTTGTGGGCGACGTGCGGATAGGCTTGCCCGATGGCCGCCCCCAGGGCGTCGTGCCAGTGCTCCGTGTACTCCTGGAGCAGCAGGAGGTCGGGATCGGCGGCTCGGATCTCGTCGATAATGGCTTGCGTCTGCCGGTTGACACTCAGCAGGTTGACGCTCATGACCGTCACACGCTCACCGACGACGCCCGGGGCCGAGCGGGGACGGAACGTCCAGCAGTCCGGGCCGAGCGTGACGACGACGAGGGGGAGGACCGCGATGAGCAAGCGTCGCTGACGGACCCAAGCAGACACGGCTGCGATCACCAGTAAGATCAGGCCAATGTGGGACGCGAGCGTGCGAACCATGAACGCCACCCAGGCCGTCCCGACGTAGGCCGGCGAGGGGTTGCGGAAGTCCGGCGGCCAGACGTGGGCGAACGCGATCAAGCCGTAGGATACGCCCACGAAGATCCAGGCTTCGACGCGAAGCATGCGCTTCCGCTCCGCCCAGGTGGGTCGCAAGGCCCGCGCGATCAGGGAACGCTTGCCGCCGTCGGGGTGTGTGCCATCGCCAGCCATGGAAGGTCCGTCGTTTCGAGACGACAGTATGATGATAGCCGCGTGCGTTCTCGCCAGCCACCAGGTGTGATGGGACGACTTGACGACGGTTGCCGGTCCGGCGCATTCTGGTGCCGGGCCCGACGTGCGAGCGTTCGTCTGGCAGGGGGACGGGGAGTCTGTTCATCACGAGGAGACCCGACATGGATTTCTATGAAGTCATCAAGACCCGACGCAGCGTCCGGAGCTATGCCGATCGCCCGGTCGATCCGGCCGTTCTGGAACGCATCCTGGACGCGGCCCGGCTTGCGCCGTCGGCCAACAACGTGCAGCCGTGGCATTTCGTGGTGGCCCGGGACGCCGAGCGCCGTCGCAAGCTGGCCGAGCTGTGCAACGGCCAGACGTTTATCGGTCAGGCGCCCGTCGTCATCGCCGCCTGCGGCAAGTCCTACCCAAGCAAGCACCATTGGATCGCAGCGCACATGGCCATCGTCGACGTCACGATCGCCGTGGACCACCTGACGCTGGCCGCCCGGGCGGAGGGATTGGGCACGTGTTGGATCGGCGCGTTCGACCACGACCCCATCCACCGATTCCTGGAGCTGCCCGACACCCACCGCGTCATGTGGCTGACGCCGCTGGGCTATCCGTCCGGCGCCGACGCGTTCCGCCAGACGGATCGGCGCAACGCGCTGTCGGCGATCGTTAGCGACGAGACGTTCGAGGTGGCCTGACCTGCCCGACCCCCGCGGAGGCTTGGGAGCGTCCGACCGCATTCATTCCGGAGATGATCGATGCGAGCCTTGAGCAAGTTCCCGGTGTTGGCCCTTGCTGTCGCGATTCCACCGTCGGCAACGTTGGCTGCAACCGATGTCCAGCCGCCGGCCGGTCTGTGGCCCGAGCATCGGCAGGTGTCTATCGTCGACGTGGCCAACGGCCCGGCGTGGCAGCTCAACGTCCTGGCCGACGTCGACCTGCCGGACGGGTTCGCTACGGACAAGACGGCGACGCGTTCGCTGCGTGTGGTCGAGCTGGACGATGGCGGCCGGGCCATTGCGCGTGTCGCGCCCCAGGTTGTCACGGACGGCGGAAAAGCTCGACTGTGGCTGCCGCTGGCCGGCGCGACCCGTCCCGGGGCGAAGCGCCGGTTCCTGCTGTTTGCCGGCGGGCCTGAGAACGTCCCGGGGGGACACGATGAGGATGCCCCACCCGCCGCATCCTTCGACGCCGTCCACGTCGAGACGACCGACGGGTCGATCCACGTCGGCAATGAGTTCTACCGGACGGCCCAACCCGTTCGCGGCGGGGGCGGATTCCCCGTGTCGGTCACGTTCGCCCACAGCGGGTCGGCCACCCAGCAGTTCTACTACGACGACCGGCTCTACAACGGATCGACCAAGGCGTTGTACGCCCTCAAGCACGACAAGGGGGCCACTACCACCGTCTTGCACCGCGGCCCGTTTCGGACGGTCTTGAAGGTCGAGACACACTACGCGCGCGGGGATGCTCTCACCAAAGGCAACGCCCGGGCGGTCTATCACTATGCGTTCCACGCGGGCAGTCCCGTCATCTTCGTCAGCGCCGACGTGACGCAAGACGTCGACGAGCCCTGGACCGAGCTGCATTTCCTGCAGCTCAGCACGCGGGGCATGGCGTTCCCGTTGTGGCGAGCAGGAGGCGACCTGTCGGGTCGGTTTACCGGCAGCAAGGACAGCCGCACCGTCCAACGCTGGGGCGTGATGAGCAACGGCACGGACGCAATCGGTCTGCTGACCGGGGGCGGTCTGATCTGGTACGACGATCCGCAGGGCTACTGCAACTACTTCCAGTTCCCGGTGGTGCAGTGGAAGACCAAGACGCACCGGTTCGCCGGATGGATCTACATCGGCCCGCTGCAGCCCAACGCCGTGATGGACCGATGGTCGAGCCGGCTGGCCCACCCCCCCAAGGCGACGGTTCGTCCGTTGACCGCGCTGCAGGCCCTCCGCGCCACGCTGGCCAAGACGCCCGCCAAGCGGGGCGCCTCGATCCAGGCGCGCTACGAACGGGCCCTGTACCTGCGTCTCTTGGCGCGCGATCCGGCGACGATCACGCAAGCCGACCTCGACGCGGCCGCCAAGATGGCACGAACGTTCGCCGATCGCGAAGGAGGGGAAGGTACGCAGTTCCGCTCGGCGGGCGAGGAGCCAACGTCCGTCATCGCCAACATTCGGGCGGATTCGCTCTGGCTCGCCAACGGCCAGGCGGTCTTCCGCCTCGACTTGGCCCGGGGCGGACGGCTCGCACAGATCCTGAACCTGAAGCACGCTCGGGACTTCATCGGGCCCGGGTCTGTCAAGAACGTCCCCTTGTGGCGACTCAGGATCCGCCGCAAGGACGGCAAGATGGTGACGGTCGATTCGGTCGTCGCCGGCCGGCCGGAGATCCCCGGTCCTGATCTGATCGCCACGGGCGTCAGACCGCCCGGTGTCAGTCGCATCCAGGCCAGGCTCGACTGGCCCGCCTGCCGCGTACCCGACTGCAAAGGCACGGTTACGGTCACCGCCCACCTGACCATCGAAGCGGATCGGCCCATGATCTACGCGGGTCTGGAGATCGACAACGACCTGACCGACGCCGGCTTGTGGTCGGTCGAGTTCCCCGTGATCGCGCCGTTGGGTCAGCGCGGTCGGATCGACGTGGCCGTGCCGCGCGGCAACTGGGGCATCCTGGACAGCGCGATGGCGGGCGGCACGGGTGGGGGGTATCCATCCGGCAGCTGGCCGATGCAGTACCTGTCCGTCACGTCCGGGCCCAGCACGCTGTTCCTGGCCGACCGCCATCCGACGTGCAGACACAAGCGGTTCGCCCTGCAAACCGGCGGCGAGTTCAAGTTCCAACTCGACCCGCCCGACATGGGCAAGCCGGGCGCCGACTTCGTGATGGGGCACGACATCGCGGTCGGTCCCATGGACGGCGACTGGTTCGACGCCGCCCGGTTCTATCGCGACTGGGCCGTCCGGCAGATTTGGATGTCGCGCGGCCCGCTGCACCAGCGAGACGACATGCCCCGCAAGCTCCGCGACGGCTTGGTCTGGTTGCTGCTGAGCGGCGGGCCCGAGGCGGTCGTCCCGAAGGTCATCGCCGCCCAGGATTTCCTCGGCGTGCCCGTCGGCGTGCACTGGTACAACTGGCACAAGATCCCGTTCGACGACGACTACCCCCACTACTTCCCCACCAAGGACGGCGTGCCCGAGGCGGTCAGGCAGCTCAAGGACCGCGGCGTCTACGTCATGCCCTACATCAACGGCCGGCTGTGGGACTCCGACACGAAGGACTTCGAGACGGTCGCCAAGCCCGCCTGCACGAAGGACGTCCGCGGCAAGCCCTACATCGAGGTCTACGGCTCCGGCCAGAAGCTCGTGCCCATGTGCCCGACGACCAAGGTCTGGCAGGACAAGGTGTGCGAGATCATCGACGGGCTCGTCAACAAGGTGGGCGTCAACGCCGTCTATCTCGACCAGATCGCCGCCGCCGGCCCGCGTCAGTGTTTCGACCCGTCACACGGCCATCCGCTGGGCGGCGGCGCGTGGTGGTGTCCGCCGTACTGGAAGATGATGGACCGCATCCAGGAGATCGGCGCAGCCAAGAGCCCCGACGTCTTCTTCACCACCGAGAACAACGCCGAATCCTACTCGCAGAACATCGACGCGTTCCTCGTCTGGAATCCGCGCCGCCCCAACATGATCCCCATCAACGCCGTCGTCTACGGGGGGATGCGCGTCCACTTCGCCAATCGCGTCAATCCGGCCGACAGCGACCTGGCGTTCGCGATGAAGGTCGGGCGCGACTTTCTGTGGGGCACGCAGCTCGGCTGGATGGCCCCGTTCTATCTCGAGCCTGCGCACAAGAGCAAAGGCGTCTACTTCCGCCGCCTGGCCCGGGCCCGGCTGATGGCCAGGAAGTTCCTCGGCTACGGGCAGATGCTTCGTCCCCCCGAGATCAGATGCAGTGCGGAGGTGACGGCTGAGTGGTTCGGCCACCGCAAGTTCGAGCACACCGTGACCTGGCCCGCCGTCGGCGGCGCCTGCTGGCGGGCGCCGGACGGACACGTCGGCCTGATCCTCACCAACTACGACGACGAACCGCATAGGGTCGACTTCCGGGCGTCACCCGAAGCGGTCCGCCACATGGGCCGCCATCCGGCCTGGTGCCGACTCATGCCCGACGGCCTGCACCACAGCGGCCTGCGAGGACGAACGCAGACGGGTCATCAGCGGATCGTCATGGCCCCCAGGGACGTGCTCGTGTTCGAGATCATCCCTTGCGCTTCGGAGGCGGAACGGACCCAGCGTCTCGAGGCGCTGCCCAAGCTCGCCGCCAAGCCGCGAGGCCCGAGCGGCGGGTGGCGGCCGTCCAGCCAGCGACCGCTCTGGGCCGAACTGAAGCTGCCGTCGGGCAAGACCGCAGCCGGCGAGCCCATACCGGCCGAGCTTGTCATCGACGGCAAGCGCCCACTGGGAGACGACTGGCGCGTTCGCCTCGGCCTTCCGAGCGGCTACGCCGTCGAACCCACTTCCTTATTCACGATCAATCCGAAGGCGTGGGGCCCGCGGCGTATCGATGTGCTGATCACGCCACCGACCAGTGCAGGCGCCGGCGACGTGCCGGTCAACATCGAACTGATCCGCGTTCTCGGCGGACAGAACCTGCAACTGGCCCCGCCGCGCAAGAAGGTCAAGGTCCCCAAGACCAGCAGCAAGATCACCATCGACGGGAAGCTCGACGAATGGAAGGTCGCCGGCCGGCTGGCCCTCGACGGGCGCACGGGCAATCAGGTCAAGGGCTGGACCGGCGCGGCTGATCTATCCGCCGACGTCCGCTTCTGTTACGACGACGACCACCTGTTCATGGGCGTCGACGTCCGCGACGACGCGCACGCCCAGATCCAGGCCGACCGGTTCATCTGGCAGGGCGACGGAATCCAGCTCGCGTTTCAGCCCGAGCCCGCCCGCAGAGCAGACTACGCCAGCCAGGTCGTGGAGTACGGCTTGGCGCTGGCGCCGACCGGCCCGTACGCCCACGAGTGGATGCCCGGCGACGGCCCGGCCGATCACGTCCAGCTGGCTGCCGTGACGCGGCAGGGCGGCTGCGTCTACGAAACCGCCATCCCCATGAAACCCATCCGCCCCGACCGCGCCCGCGTCATCGGATTCAGCATGACCGTCAACGAGTCTGACCAGGCCGGCGCGTTCGACGGCTGGCTCGAATGGACGCCCGGCATCTGCGGCAGCAAGACGACCGCCGGATTCGGCCGGCTCGAGTTCGTCGATTAGGTCGCGCTGCTCGACGGAGGGAGGGGTGCTATGATGCGGTTGGACACAGACTATCTGGCACAGGGCGCTGCCGCAGCGTTGCACGTGGAGGCTCCGGCGTGAAACTGAAGGTGGTCATCCATCAGGCGGAGGAAGGGGGCTTCTGGGCCGAGGTGCCGGCCATCCCTGGCTGCGCCACACAGGCCGACACGTTCGAAGAGCTGTTGGCGCACCTGTACGAGGCGATCGAGGGATGTCTGGCCGTCGATGTCCACCCACCCAAGAGCGCGCCCGGCGACAAGGTGATGGAGATCGCCGTATGAAGGCCGTCTCCGGCAAGGAGCTGGCTCGCGTCGTCGAACGACATGGTGGGAGCTCCTGCGAATCCACGGTAGCCACCACATCTACGGAAGGGCCGGAAGCACCGTTCGACTGTCGATTCCTGTCCATGGGAATCGGCCGCTGAAGGTCGGCCTGCTGAAGCACCTGCTTAACATGGCGGGACTTGACGAGACCGACCTCGATTAGCCCACCGTACATTGGCCCGTGATTAGGTTTCAATCAGGTAGTCGCATCACGGGACGCTGGTCGTTACAATAGCACCGATCCATCGGACCAGCGAACCGTTGACGATTCCGGAGGCTTAGGGCCATGGCAGAGGGACTGACTTGGACGATCGCGGACGCCGATCATATGACCGCCCGCGAGATCTACGGCGAGGTGCTCACGCAGATCGGCGAGCAGCGCGAGGACATCGTGGCGTTGACGGCCGACCTGGCCGGCTCGACGAAGATCGGCACGTTCCAGAAACGGTTTCCCGATCGCTTCTTCAACGTCGGCATCCAGGAACCCAACATGTTCAGCATGGCGAGCGGCATGGCCGCGGCGGGGCTGACGCCCGTCGTCTCGACGTTCGCCGTCTTCACGTCGTTGCGATCGGCCGAGCAGGTCCGGACCGACATCGACTACCAGATGCGCAACGTCAAAATCATCGCCACCCATGGCGGCACGTCGTTCGGGCAGGCGGGCACGACCCATCATTGCACCGAGGACATCGCGATCCTGCGATCGTTCGCGAACATGACCGTGATCGTGCCCGCGGACGGTTACGAGACCGCCAAGGCCGTCACCGCCGCCCTCGAAATGGACGGCCCCGTCTACATCCGCATCGGCCGCGGGTTCGAGCCGCCCGTCTACGACTCGATGGACCACGACTACCAGATCGGCAAGGCCATCGAGATGCACCCCGGCACCGACGTCACCCTCATCGCCTGCGGCGTGACCGTGCTGCAGGCCCTCGAGGCCGCCAAGTTCCTGCAGACCAACAGCGGGCTGAGCGTCCGCGTCATCAACATGCACACCATCAAACCCATCGACGAGGAGGCCATCCTGTCCGCGGTGGCCGACACGCGTCGCATCATCACCGTCGAGGACCACAACATCAGCGGCGGGCTGGGCACGGCCGTCGCCGACGTCATCGCCGCCAGCGGCAAGGGATGTGCGTTCCACAAGGCGGGCATCCCCAACAGCTACGCCATCGTCGGCTATCCCGACGACCTGCTCGCCCACTACAAGATCGACGCCAACGGGCTGATCGAGACCGTCAACGAGATCATGCAGCGCGATTTCGAAGAGGACGAGGACTGGGAAGACGAGGCGTAGCGGGGCAGCGCGGCCGGGCCAGGCGGGGTCCGTCCAGCACACACGTCGTTCCTCCCGGTCGATGCGCCGACCGGGAGGGCAAGCTGCCCAGGGCTGCCCCCCGGGATTGTACGATCATGTACGGTTCGAGGTCGTTTCCTACGTCCTGGTAAGAATCGTCAGGGACCGGCTCGAGCGGCCTCTCTCTGTAAATCCTTTAATAATAAGATTGTAGAACCAGGAGTTGCCGTGGCACAAGGATTGCCCTTCAAACGACAGGGAGACGAGGAGTTCACCTCCGTCGGCTCCACGAGACAGAAGCGCGGGCCGGCGCGGCCTTCCGGGCCACCATGACGCCGCAGGGAGGGCCGGTCAGCGGCAGGACTTAGACACAGCATACGATCGAGGAGTAGCCAGACATGGCAGGCATCAACGGCACGTCGGTTCCCAAGCCCAAGCAGGGCAAGACGCTCACGGTCAAGGACTTCTTCGAGTTCGCCAAGAAGGTCGGGTCCGAGATGATGGACCTGAAGTTCGTCGACATGCTGGGCACGTGGCAGCATTGCTCGTTTCCGATTCAGGAGCTGGACGAGGACGTCTTCAAGGAAGGGCTCGGCTTTGACGGATCGAGCATCCGCGGCTGGCAGGGCATCCACGTATCCGACATGGTCGCCGTCCCCGATCCGGCGACGACGGTGTTGGATGCGTTCTTCGAGCGGCCGACCGTCAGCGTGATCGCCAACGTCTACGACCCCATCACGCGAGAGCAGTACTCCCGCGACCCGCGATACGTCGCCCAGAAGGCGGTGGCCTTTCTCAAAAAGACGGGCATCGCCGACACCTGCTACATCGGTCCCGAGCCGGAGTTCTTCATCTTCGACGAGGTCCGCTACGAGCAGAACGAGCATCGCGGCATGTACGAGATCGACTCGGTCGAGGGATCGTGGAATTCCGCCCGGATCGAGGAGCCGAACCTGGGCTACAAGCCGTCGTTCAAGGGCGGCTACTTCCCCGTCAGTCCGACCGATACGTACCACGACCTCCGAGGCGAGATGGTCTACGAGATGATGAAGCTTGGCATCGCCATCGAAGCCCACCACCACGAGGTGGCGACGGCCGGCCAGGCCGAGATCGACATGAAGTACGCCGATCTGATGAAGATGAGCGATCAGTTCATGTGGTACAAGTACATCATCAAGAACGTCGCCAAGAAGGCCGGCAAGACCGTGACCTTTATGCCCAAACCCGTCTTCGAGGACAACGGGTCGGGCATGCACTCGCACTTCAGCCTGTGGAAGCGCGGCAAGCCGCTCTTCCACGGCAACCGGTACGCGAACCTCTCCGACATGGGACTCTACGCTGCCGGGGGAATGCTGAAACACGCCCCGGCGCTCTTGGCGTTCTGCGCCCCGACCACGAACTCGTACCGTCGGCTGACGCCGGGGTTCGAGGCCCCCGTGAACCTGGCCTATTCGGCCCGAAACCGGTCGGCGGCGGTTCGGATCCCGATGTACTCCAAGAACCCCGCGGCCCGACGGTTGGAGTTTCGATGTCCCGACCCGACCTGCAACGGCTATCTGGCCTGGAGCGCGATGCTGATGGCGGCGCTGGACGGCATCAAGAACGAGATCCATCCGGGCGATCCGCTCGACCGGGACATCTACGAGATGGCGCCCGAGGAGATGGCGCACATCCCATCGACGCCGGGCACGTTGGGCGAGGCCTTGGACGCTCTCGAACAGGATCACGCCTGGCTCATGGAGGGCGATGTCTTCACCGAAGACCTGATCGAGACGTGGATTACCTACAAGCGCGAGAACGAGATCATCCCGATCCGTTTGCGGCCTCATCCGCACGAGTTCTCGCTCTACTACGACTCATAAGTCGCGCGCCTTCCGCGACGACATTGCGGCACGACGGCACGGACACACGTTCTCTCCCTCCTCTACCCTCCTGTCCGTGCTGAGCGTGCCGTTTTGTGTTTGGGGCTGTCTCGCAGCACGCTGAATTCCCTTCCCCGATGACTGCGTCGCCGCGATCGGTATGCGAGCGGTTTGTTCCCTGGTGGTAGTGGCTACTTGACCTCTCGTGGTGGACGCCGATAGAACGGTCGTGGCGGCGCGGTCGTGCGCCGCGGTTCGGCAAAGGAGAGGGCGATGCGTGCCAGAACGACGCGTGCGTGGGTCGGCATTGGGATTCTTGTGATGGGCTTGTGCCCGGGGGGTGCGGCGGGCGCGGACGAGGGGTGGATCTCGAAGATCCGCAAGGATCACCCGCGGCTGTTCTTCAATCGCGATACCTGGCCGGCCGTCAAGGCGCGGGCGCTGGGGCCTGAGCGAGACGTCTACGACGCGATGAAGAAACGCGTGGACGGCTACCCCGACAACCCGAAGGGCGACTCGGGCGGTCCGGCCTTCGACCGCGACGAGGTCATCGCGGGCCAGACACACAAGATGAAGGCCATCCGGGACGCCAAGGAATGGGGCCCCCAGGCCATGCAGACTGCCTTCGTTTACCTCATGACGGGCGACCGGACGTACCTCGACAAGGCCGCCAAGATGCTGAAGGCCAGTATCGAGGTGTATCACAAGTGCTATCAGGAGCGCAGGGCCGTCCACTGGTACTCCGAGACCCGGATCAGCGCGCTGGCCGCCTACGACTGGCTCTACAACGACCTGACGCCCGGACAGCGACGGGCCATCCTCCTGCCGCTGCTGAAGCACATCGACGACGTGCAGCCCGGCAAGGGCAAGCCGCCCATCTACCGCATCAACAGCAGCGATCACACGACCGGATTCTACGGCGTCAAGAACATCGTCTGGTTCGCCGGCCTGGCCGCCCACGGCGACGGGCTGGCGGACGAGACGGCGCTTCGGTTCCTCAAGCTGGGCTACAAGTACAACCAGGATCTGTTCGGCTACCGCAAGATGTGCGCCGGCGACGACGGCGGACTGGCCTCGGCCACGCCCGCATACGCCGTGGGGTGGTACCCGCTAGCCCAGTACAACTTCCTGCACACCTGGCGGTCGGCCATCGGCGAGAACATCGCGCCGAACTGGTCGCACCTGGCCTACTTCCCCGTCTGGATCATGTGGAACTGGATCCCCGGCCCCGACGCGCCCAAGCAGTTCGGCACGGGCGACGGCTATCACAGGCTCAACAACCTTCGGGCCGGGTCGGTCTGGGCCCACATGACGCAAGTCATGCATTTCTACAGCCGGTCGCACCCGGACTGTGCGGCGGTAGCGGCCCATATCCGCACCCTCTGCGCCAACCAGCGGTTCCCGGCGACGTTCTCCGTCTATCCGTTCCTGATGAGCGATCTCGGGCAGGCTCCCGTTCCCCGCGACCCCGGGAAGACCGGGCAGCTGGCCAGGCATTTCGAGTCACTCGGCCAAGTGATCATGCGTTCGGGGTGGGGGGGCGACGACACCTACTGCCTGTTCACGATCGGCTCGCGTGTGCCCAGCCACAAGCAGTACGACGAGAACAACTTCGTCATCTACAAGAAGGGCTTTCTCGCCCTCGACTCAGGCACGCGGGGCAGCAGCAAGGACTTCCACCTGCGACACTACTACGCCCAGACCGTCGCGCACAACTGCGTCTTGATCCACATGCCCGAAGAGCCGTTCGCGCCATACTGGGGACCGCCCTGCACGGGGCCCGAGGGCAAGACCAGCTACGGCGGCATGAACAGGACCACCGGTGGCAAGGTGGCCGCGTTCGAGACCCACGACCACTACGCCTACGTAGCCGGCGACGCCACCGCCTGCTACAGCGACAAGAAATGCAAGCTCGCCCTCCGCCAGTTCCTCTTCGTCCCGCCCGACCACTTCGTGATCTGCGACCGCGTCACGTCGGCCCGACCCGAGTACACCAAGGCCTGGCTGCTGCACACCCAGAACGCCCCCCAGATCGAGGGCATGCAGTTCCGCGCGAACGAAGACGAGGGCCGCCTCTTCTGCCGAACGCTCCTGCCCAAGGACGCCGCGCTCACCAAGATCGGCGGGCCGGGCAAGGAGTTCTGGGCCAACGGCGTCAACTGGGAGCTCAACGACGCCGTTAAGCGGCAGAACGAGCGCCAGAGGCAGAAGACCGGCAAGGCCATGCTCCTGGGCAACTGGCGGGTCGAGGTCAGCCCCGGCCAACCGCGGACCGACGACGTGTTCCTCCACCTCATCCAGGTCGGCGACCGATCGCTGGCCCCAATGGCGCCCGTTGAGCTCATCGAGAAGCCGAATACCGTCGGCCTGCAGTTCGCGCTCGGCGACAGGCGGGTTCATGCCGTTTTCAGCACTGCCGGCCAGCCCTCAGGCCACATCCGGATCGTCGACGGTACAGAAACCGCCGTGGACAGGGATCTCACCCAACGGGTCATGCCGCAGACGGGCCTGGGCACAGGCCAGGCGAACGCTTCAGCATCTGCCTCGCACGTCCGATAGAGAATGATGACGGCCCCGGGTACCCGCAGGCCCAAACCGGGGACCCGATCTGCGCGCCGTGCCTGAGACGAGTCATGACCCGACTGCTGTCGCGCAACCTGTCGACCCGGATTCGGAGGCTCATCCCGTCTCCGCTCTCGGGTCTTCGCTCGCGGACGCCCCCCCTGCCAACGACCCTCACCGTCGACCCGGGCGACGTCTGCAACCTGCGCTGCCCGCTGTGTCCCACCGGGGCCGGCCTGCCCGGGGGCTCGCGCTTCTTGATGCCCTTGTCAACCTTCCAGGTCGTTGTCGATAAGATCCCATTCTTGAAGAACTTATGGCTTTTCAACTGGGGCGAGCCGTTCCTAAACCCCGCCCTTTTCGACATGATCGACTACGCTGGGCGGAGGTCCATCCGGGTCACGGTGCACACGAACTTCAGCTTCCACAGGGACGACAGCTTCTTCGCCGACATCGTGGGGTCCGGTTTGGACCGACTGACGCTGTCTCTGGACGGCGCCTCCCAAGCGTCCTATTCGAGGTACCGGGTCCGCGGGGACTTCGACCTAGTCATCGCCAACGTCCATCGTCTGATCCGCGCCAGGTCACTGGCCGGCAGCGACACCCCCGTCATCACGTGGAAGTTTGTCGTAAACACGCACAATGAGCACGAGATCGCCCAGGCCCGCGCGATGGCGGCCGATCTCGGCATTGCGTTCCAGGCCTCCCCGATCGGCCTGTCCGACGATCTGCCGGACGCCGAGCTCCCGGGCAGCATCGAGCAGCGGATGGCAGACTGGCTTCCTGCGAACCGGGACTACATTCTCGATCGGTACCTCGGCGAGTACCGAACGCCTCTCAACCCTGGGCCGTGCACGCAGCTCACGACCACGCTGGTGGTCGGACCCGATGGCAAGGTCTTCCCCTGTTGCTGGGTGACGGATCCAGCCAACGCCTTCGGAGATCTGCTGACGGAGTCCATCGAGGAGATCTGGGCCAACGGCGCCTACCGCTACTCCAGAAGTCTGTTTGCGCGCACCAGATACCGCGGACCCAGACCGCCAACCATCTGCCTGAAATGCAGGAACTTCACGCGCGAACGGGCATGACCCCGATCAAGGGCAACCGCCTCATGAGCACCCAAGCCGACCTGGCCAAACGCATGTACGTGGGCTTGTTCTTCGTCACCCTCGCCACGCTGATGTACGAGATCCTCCTCACGCGGATCTTCAGCGTGACCATGTGGTATCACTTCGCGTTCGGGGCCATCTCGATCGCCATGTTCGGCATGACCGTGGGCGCCATCATCGTCTACCTGCGCCCGAACACCTTCACCGAAGACCGCGTGCGGTACCACATGGCGGCCAGCGCGCTGCTGTTCGCCGTGACCGTCGTGGTCAGCTTCCTGACGCACATCTGCATCCCCGTCGTCACGGACAGCTTGCTCCTGTCCATCACCGGGCTGTACGCGCTCATTCTCACCTACGTGGTCATCTCGGTTCCCTTCGTCTTCAGCGGCATCTGCGTCTGTCTGGCGCTGACCAAGTTCCCGCGGAACGTGAGCAAGCTGTACGCGGCCGACCTGGCCGGCGCGGCGCTCGGCTGCGTGTTGGTGATCTACACGCTCAAGATTACGGACGGGCCGACGGCGGTCTTCGTCGTCGCCCTGCTTGCCGGAATCGGGAGCGTGGTCTTCGCCACCGAGGCGGGACACACCCGGTTGAGGCGCCTGGCCATCGCCGCCAGCCTCGGGTTGTTCGTCTCCGCCGCCGGCCACACCGTTCTGGTTCACAAGCAGCGTCCCCTGGTGCGGTTGATGTGGGTCAAGAACAAGCTGGAATACCCGCCCCTCTACGAGAAGTGGAACTCCTTCTCGCGCGTGACGGTCCGCGGCAGCACGGCCGAGCCGCGCAAGCCCTTCGGCTGGGGGCTCAGCTCGGTTTATCCAAAGGACCGACGGATCAACCAGCTGGGTATGACTATCGACGCCGGCGCGGGGACGGTGCTGACGGCTTACAACGAGACATCAAACGACGTCGAGCACCTCAAGTACGATCTGATCAACCTGGTTCACTACATCAGGCCGGAATCGAAGGTGCTCGTCGTCGGGACGGGAGGGGGCAGGGACATCGTGTCGGCCTTGGCGTTCGGGCAGAAATCCGTCCTGGGCGTGGAGATCAACGAGAACATCGTCAACATCGTCAACAACCGGTTCGGCGACTTCACCGGCCACCTGGATCGGCGTCCCGAGGTCACCTTCGTCGTCGACGAGGCGCGAAGCTACATCGCCCGACAACAGGACAGGTTCGACATCATCCAGGTCTCGCTGATCGACACGGCCGCCGCCAGCGCAGCCGGCGCGTTTGTCTTGACCGAGAATTCGCTCTATACGGTCGAGGCGTGGAAGATCTTCCTGGAGCGCCTTACGGACAAAGGGGTGCTGACGTTCTCGCGGTGGTACTTCGGGAACCGGCCAGCCGAGGTGTACCGGTTGACCGCACTGGGTTGCGAGTCCCTGATGCAAGTCGGCGCAAAAGACCCGCGAAAGCACATCATCATCGTCCGGCAGATGGGAGACAAAGGGTGGCACTTCCCCGTCGGCGTGGCGACGATGCTCGTCAGCAAGGCCCCGTTCTCCGAAAAGGACCTGTCCATCGTCACGGACGTCACCGATCGGATGAAGTTCGAGCGGGTCCTCACCCCGGACCTCGCGCTGGACCCTACGTTCGAGAGAATCGCCTCGGGCAAGGACCTCGACGCCTTTACGTCGCAGTTCCCTCTCAATATCGCGGCGCCCACCGATGACAGCCCGTTTTTCTTCCACATGCTTCGGCTCGAAAACATGTTCTCCCGGGAGGTCCTCAACCAGGGCGAATGGGATTTCAACCACAAGGCCGTCTACGTCCTGCTCGCCTTGCTGCTGACCGTATTTCTCTTGACGCTGCTGTGCATCTTCGTCCCGCTTGTCTTGACGACCAAGAAGGCCACGCTGACTGGGGCCCTGCCCCTCTTCGTGTTCTTCGCGTGTATCGGGTTCGGGTTCCTGCTCGTCGAGATCTCGCAGATGCAACGGCTGATCGTCTTTCTGGGTCACCCGACCTACGGCCTGTCGGTCGTGCTGTTCTCGCTGCTCCTGTCGAGCGGGTGCGGCAGCTACTGGACCCAGACGATCGGCGAGACGAAGCTAACGCGGACCGCGCTCGCGCATCTGCTCGTCCTCGTGGGCGTCCTGGCCCTGTTCGGCTCGTTGACGCCCCACGCGATGCGGGCGTTCCAGGAATCGACCACGCCGCTGCGAATCCTCGTGGCCACGGGCATCCTCCTGCCGCTTGGTCTGTTCATGGGGATGGCGTTTCCGCTCGGGATGAAGATGGCGTCCGACCGGTCGGTCGTCCTGACCCCTTGGCTGTGGGGCATCAACGGAGCAACCTCCGTGTGCGCCTCGGTCTTGGCGGTGGCCATCGCGCTCAGCGCGGGGATCTCTACGTCCTACTGGACCGGCGTCTCCTGTTACGTCGTTGGGGTCGCTGCGTTCCTGTGGGCGGGTCGCGGACGGCGCCCGTGATCTGCCGCGCAGGCCTGCTGCGCCCGGGACTTCTTCCAGGCGAACCCATCACCATGCAAGGTCCCGCCTCGCGACGCAGCGGTTCCAAAAGACGCTGCGCACTATAATTGAGGACCCACCGGACCTGAGGTATACTTCTCTACAGAAGACGAGGGGAGTCACATGCGAGATCCTGACAATCATCACGCGGGGCCGCATCGACCCTAACACTACAGCGCAAAGTTGCTTCCCACGCAAGTTCGGATCGTGGCGATGTC
>CAYMLO010000139.1:0-26839 GCA_964390905.1 uncultured Planctomycetales bacterium
CGCCAAGGGCAGATGCGGCGCCAACCGGGCGACCAGGCCCAACGTCAGGGCGGTCACCAGCGGTTTGATCGCACCGTCCTGGGTGAGCTTGATTCGGTTGCTACGCTCGGCGGGAATGGGCGCGAACGTGATGTTGGCACCCAACTCAAACCACGCGATCATCAGGACCCAATCCATGAACCGCAACACCACGAACGACCAGAACCCCGGTGAGAAAACGGTGACAAGACCCAGGACGATCACAACGACGGGACGTACCGCAAACGATCCGGTGAGGCCAAACCGGCCCATGAGCCAACCGCTGACGAAGATCTGGATCGAGAAGGTGACCGCGTTGGAGAAGGAGCGGTAATCGCCGAGGAAGCTCGTGATTTCGTCCTTAGCGAATCGGGCCTGTACGTTGGCTAGGAACTGGTATTCGAGGACGGCGACCACAACAAAGGAGAAAACGATGGACAATGTCGTAAGTCGCATCAGGTGATTGCGGTAGATGAGCCCGACGCCTTCTTTCGTGGTCTGCCAGAAAGCGGGGCGCCTGGGCTTGCGATGTCCTGTCGCTTCGAACGCCCGACTGCTGGCGCGGGTGAAGACGAAGAAGACCCCGAGCAGGAGCGCGCCGAGGAACAAGAGGTTCTCCGTGCCCAGTGGCTTCGACAGGGCGGAGATCAGTTGACCGGCCACAACGGCCCCCGCGGAGGCCGCGCCGCTGAACAGGGGGATCAAGCGTCGAAACTGGCGGGGGTCCGATGCGTTTCGCACGGTATTCCATGCGAGGATCGGCGTCAGGTTAGCGATGATAGCGATCACGATGTACTGGGCGAACACATAGCCCGGCAATCCCACGAACACCAACAGGCGGCAGACGACGAGGATCAGCGCGAACAGAACGGGCGTCGTCAGGCCAAGACGTCTGTGGCCCAGGCGTTGAGCCAGCGACCCATACAAGATCGACGCGGCGGCCATCCCCAGGGACGCTGCGGCGAGACCATACGGGACGAGGGACCGATCATAGGCGGCGAGGAACATGGATTTGTTGATGGCGGTCAGGGTGACGGTCGCGGCGATGGCCACGGCGGCGAAGCCGGCGGAGACGGCGGCGAGTCGCCATTCTCCGCTTCGAACCTGCAGTACGCGATTCACTATCGAGAGCACACGCACCTCCTCGGTGTCTGTCGCGATGACGTTCCTCGTGTCTGCTATCGAATCTGCCCGCCGCCGCGCTCCTCGTCGGCTGCGCCGCGCGTTGCCGCAGGTCCCGCCGGGCCGCTTGTGGCGGTGGTGGTGGCCGGGGCGCTCGTCGGGGTTTCTCCCGGAGGACTGTATTTTTCCAGAGCAGCGTCGCATGCTTCTGCTGACGCCGCGATTCCCTCGAGGAACTTCAGGAGTGGCTCGGTCAGCATGTTACGCTCGCGCATCTCGAGAAAGATGTCGCGGCTTCGCCGATACCAGTCGCGGGCCTCGCGAAGACGCTGGAGGCGTTCACCCGGGGGGCGCGCCTCGTCACGGGCCAGCGCGGCGCAGGCATCGCCCATGCCGCAGTACGCCATCGCGACGTGGCGCAGCTTCGTGGCGTTTGTCGGATCCGCCGACGAGAGGGACTCGGCGAGCGGCAGTTGCTTTCGAAAGGCTTCCATCGCTTCGGTGGGTTTGCCGGCCTGAAGCAGGACGACCCCGATCAGACTCAGGACGCCCTCAATGTCACTGCGTCCCACCGCGCTGTGCGGGTCCGCGGCAGACAGCGCTTCGTAGATTTCCAACGCCCGACGAAGGTCACGCACCGCCTCGTCGAGCCGACCGGTCATCTGGTTGAACCCTCCGAGCTTCTGGTATCCGATGGCCACGTCCCGTCGCGCCATGGCGTTCTTCGGATCCGCTTCGGCGAGGGCCTTGAAGCGCTCGAGCGCTTTGACGTAATGCGGCTTCGCTTCGTCCTTCGCGCCGGACACCAGCAACTCATGACCGATCTTGTAGTGGAGGATGGCCACGTCTCGCGCATATTGGGCGTTGTCGGGATTGGCTGCGGTCAGCTTCTCCTGAATGGCCATGGCCTTTCGGCACTCGGCCAGGGCCTCTTTGTGCCGAGATTCGCTCGTGAGTAGCTCGCTGATCCGGACGTGCCCCAGGGCGACGTCCCGGGTGAACTCGTCGTCGTCCGGGTCCGCCTCGCTCAGCGATTGGGCGATTCTCAGCCCCGTGTGATAGCTTTCCAATGCGTCGTGCGCGCGCCCCATCGCCTGGTACCGCTCGCCGATCTTGTTGTGCAGCACCACGAGCGAGCGGCGGCGCTCGGTGTCGTCGGGAGACTCCCGGGCCAGCTTCTCGGTGATCTGTAACGCCTTCAGCAGGCTCTTGAGTGCTTCGTCGGTCTTTCCGAGCACCGCGAAGATGTGGCTCATTCGTCCGTGGCAGATACTCAGATGTCCCCGAGCGGCGGGGTTGTTCGGATCATCGCGCAGCCACGTTTCACAGATCGCCTGCGCCTTGTGGTAGCTCTCGCCCGCCCCTTGCGTCTGGCCGAGGTTGCCGCCGGTGACGCCGCCCTGCACGTCCCCGACCTTGATGTAGGCGGCGATCAAGTCTTGGCGAAGCTTCGGATCGTCCGAGGCCTCACGGGCAAGGCTGTCGAGGTACTTCAACGCCGTCGTGACCAGGAACTCCCTGACGGGCGTCGAGCCGGCAAGCGGCGAGACCTGTTGGTGGAAATCGAAGATGAACGATTGGGCGAGCTCGTGAAGCTGGTCGAACCGGCGCTTCGCCCGCGCTTCGGCCGCGACGGCGCGGTCGCGTTCCGCCGCCGCCTGCCGCTCCGCGCGGACCGCTCGCCAGTACCCGACGCCGGCCACGGCGGCCACGAGGCTGACGACCGCGGCCACGGCGCTCGTGAGGCGGAGGAGACGCCGGCGTTGAAGCTCGCGTCGAGCCTTGTCCTGAGCCGCCTGGCGGTCGGCATTGCGCTGCTCGAGTGATCGCAGACGCTTCGCCAACGTGTCGGCCGTCGGCAGGCGGTCCGCCGGCGAGCCCGCGATGCACGCGGCGATGTCTTCGCGCAGGAGTTCCTCGGGCACCTCACGCTCCCAGCCATGCGCGATCGGACGCGTCAGATCGCTGACGACCATCTGGTAGAGCATGACCCCCAACGCGTAGATGTCGCTCTGGATACTCGGCGCCTTGCCGGCTGTGACCTCCGGGGCGATGTAGAGCGGCGTTCCCGTCGGCGCCCCGGTCTCCCCTTCCGTCACCCCGGGCCTGGTGTCGAACGACGTAAGCGTGATCCCGGCGTCAGCGGCCGATTCGCGCTCGAGGAGCTGTCCGATGCCGAAGTCGGTCAAACGTGCTTGCAGCGAACCATCCTTGCGCTCGTCGATCAGCACGTTGGCGGGCTTGACGTCTTTGTGGAGGACCCCAACGGAGTGGGCGGCGGCCAGGGCATCGGCCACCTGGGCGATTAGTTCGAGCCGCGTGTCGAGGGCCACGTCCGCGATGCCCCCGCGGTTCTGGGACCATGTCGCCAGATCCCCGCCGCTGGTGTATTCCATCTCGAGGAAGTAGGGGGGCTTCTCGAGTTGCACCTCGTACAACCGTGCGATATCCGGCCGCTCCCCGAGGACTTCCTTCATCAAGCGGAAGAGCGTCAGTTCCCGCTTGAGCGAGCGGAGGCGATCGGCTTCGAAACAGAACTTGAAGGCCCGGACCCCGTGCGTCTCCCGCTGTCGGGCGAGCCAGACCTCGCTGAAACCTCCGTGGCCGAGCTTCCGCTGAAGCACCCACGATTCGCGCCCGGGTACCGGCAGGGAGACCGCTGGCCGCCAGCCGAGCATGCTCTCATCGCCGGGCGTCACCGCCCGTTTCGCTTTCTCCGAATCCGGTGGCGGCGTCCTCGGGGAGATCCCCGGCACGCCCACCTCGAACACCTCCATCGGATCGTCGACGCCCTTGAACAAGTACGGTCCGTGAGCGAGCCACTCCACGGGCGAGCCGTCCGGTGCCGTCACGTTCTGCTGACGAACGGAGTCGAACGCGTGCCGTGTTAGCAGCACCTGCATGCCCTGCGCGAGCCCCATCACGCGAGCCGCCGTGTCCACCGCAAGCCCGACGAGCTTGTTGTGGTCGCCGCCCACCTCCTCGGTCGAGACGCTCACGATCTCGCCCATGTGGATGCCGACCCGGGACAAGAGCGGCTCGGGCACGTCTAGCGAGGCAAGTCCCCGGAGGAACGCCAGCGCGCAGCGAACGGCCTCGGATGGTACGTCGAAGGTCGCGAAGAACCCGTCTCCGGTGTCGTCCCGCTCGACGCCCCGGCATTGGGCAAGACAGTCCCGGAACAGCCGGTCATGCTGGGCCACCACCCGTGCGCATACGACGTCGCCCAGACGTCGCTTCAGATTCGTCGACCCGACCAGGTCGGTAAACAGAAGGACGCTCAGAACGCTTTGGGACGGGGGCTCAGTCATGTCACCTACGGATCGCCACGTTGCTCCGGTGGAGACGGTTGACCCCGGCAGCAACCGAAGTCGACCGGCCTTGCACCGGGAGAAGGGCCCTCGATCTGCGGCCGCCTGGGGGGACCCCGGGCCCCAGGAGCCGCACGCCAATGTGCCCCACAGCGGATATTTCTAACCGATCCGGGCGTATCCGTCAGCGCCCCGAATCCGGAATAATCGCCGCTCGGCCCAAACCGGCGCTTTCATTCGACCGCGATTGGCGGTAACTTTTCGTCTGGACGGCCCGTAGGGCCGTGGTGGAAATGACCCGGGGAAGCGCAGGCGAGCGAGTCCCCTGATGGCGAGGCCGAGCGATGAACAATGTACTGCGTGTGGTCGGCGTACTCATGGTCGTTGCCGGATTGGTTTTCGGCGTGTTGGCCTTGACGACCGGCGGGGGCGATGGGTCCAAGCCCAAGCCCGCGGGGGGTGAGATTACCTACGAACTCCGCGTCAAGGACAAGCTTATCAGCGGGGTGTACAAGGCCTACGGCATGCTCGACTGTATTGTGCCGATGTGGTTGGCCAAGACGGTCTTCAAGAACGACACCCCCGGGCGGATCACCGACCTGCGGATCCGCTACAAGCTGGGCGAGTTTGCAGATTGGTCCAGTTGGAAGAAGTACCCCGCGGTCGACCCGACCCAGACCGTCGTCGACCTGTACCACCCAATCCTCTCCAAGAAGTGCGCCGAACTCACCAGTCGCGCGCCTGCCGAACTGCAAGTAGAGATCGAGTACACCGACGCGGCAGGCGAGAAGCGGACGCTGAGCGACGGCAAACGGATCATCCTGCTCAGCCGTCATGAGTTCATCTTCTCGGACCTGACCGCGGGGGAGAGGACGGCTGCTTTCCAGGATACAGATACCCTGTCGCCGCTCCTGGCGGCCTGGGTCTCGCGCAGCGACGAGCCGGTGGCTCGTCTGGCGTCCATGGCCAACAAGAAGGCAGGCGGGGTTGGCGCGTCCGGCAGTCACGAGAACTGCATCAAGGTCATGCGCGAGCTCTACGAGATCATGAGGACCATCCAGATCACGTACCAGCATCCCGCGGTCTTGGCGGACAAGACCCTCTCCTACGACATCAAGTCGGTGCAGTCGCTCCAGTACCCGCGCGACACGATCCAGAAGCGGAGCGGCACGTGCATCGATTTGGCGATCCTGTACGCGGCCATGCTGAACTCGGTGAACATCAAGCCGATCCTCGTGTCGATGGACGGGCACTGTTTCCCGATCGGCGTGAGTCCCAACGGGAACTTCATTCCGGTCGAGACCACCGGGGTCGGGGGCGGCGGCAAGAACAGCGTCGGCTTCGAGAAGACTGTGGCGTTTGCGGAGAACACCCTCAAGAAGCTCTTCCAGAACGGCAGATACACCCTGATCGACGTCCGCCAGTGCTGGACCAGCGGCGTCTCGAACCCGGAACTGACGCCGTTGCCGCCGGATATCCTGGAGAAATGGGGTATCGTCAAGCTGGTCGAAGGCGGAGGTGGCCCCGCGCCAACCCCGCCGGTCAAGAAGGAGAAGCCGAGGCCGCCACAGCCGCCGCCAACCGTCCGTCTGGTCCCGGGGAACTGGCAGTTCGTAGAGACGTTGCCTAACGGTACGAGCAGCACCGGCGCCTGCCAGATCGGCGTGAATGGGAATCAGGTGCAGATGGTCGCCACGGCAGCGGGCCAGGTGATGGGTCAGGACGGACTCGCGCACCAGGCCCAGAGCCGGTGCACCTATGTCGGCGTGCTGACCGGGTCGAACCTGACCGCCACCTGCAACAGTGCAAGCATGACGGTGGACGGCAGCCCGATGCCTGTGCAGGGCCTGCCGTTCAGGCTCGTCGGTACGGTCTCGCAGAATGGCCGTGCGATACAAGGCCGGATATCGAACGCGATGGGGATGACCTCGCAGGTTGCCCTGCAAGCGCGATAGGGGCATGACCCGGGTGCGAACGATCGTCTCCGAATGCGGAGCCGGCGAATTCAGGAGTGAACCGATGACGCGTCCACACGTGAGAAGAGTTGGCGTGCCTGCGGTGTTGGCCGTTGCGGCGGTCTTGCTGGCGGTGCCAGGCGGCCCCACGGCAAAAGGCGAAGAGAGCCGGTATGAGGGCGTCTTTGAGGTCAAGGTCAATGGAGACGTCCACGCCGATATGAAGCTCACGCTTCCGATGGCGAAGTACCAGATGATGCGCGACAGCATCTCGAACCTGTACCTCCTCCTGCGGAATCTCTCCAGCAGTCGCGCCGACACCGAAGTCGTCGACAAGAAGGCCGAGTGGGACGACGCCGAAAGGACCATCCACTTCACGATGACCTGGCTGGGTGCCGCCAAGAACCTGGGCAAGGGTTGGCAGATCGAGGTGCCCAAAGGGACGACCTTCTCCAACCTGGACGAAGGAAAGAAGACGCTGTTCTTCTTCGCCAATGCCACGAGCCAACTCGGCAAGACGAGTGGCATGGAGAAGCTCGTCTTGCCTCCCGAGGCGGAGAATCCCAAGTGGGACAACGACAAGAGGATCGTGAGCTACGAGATCCCCGTCGCCGCTCCCGTGGTCGCCAAGAGCGGCGGCGGCACAGGGGTCTGGTGGATCCTGGCGGGGGTGTGCCTGGTCCTGGGCGTGGTGTTGGTGTTGGCGTCGTTTGTCGTCAAGCCCGCTTCTGCAACGACATCCTGAGTTGCCCACAACGAGGATTGAGCCATGTGGCCCGGTTGCCTTCGAGCGGCGACTTGGGCGGTGGATTCCCGGAGCGGAAGGCCCGGGGCGTTGAGGATGGAGGAAGCCGATCATGCCCGCGTATCGGCGTATTGTGATGACCGGCGGACCGGGAGGGGGCAAATCGAGCCTGATCGATGAGCTCCGCGCCGAAGACCCCCACGCCGAACGGTGGCTGACGGTCCCCGAAGCCGCAACGCTGTTGATGTCAGCCGGGCTCGTTGCCGGGGAGAAGCCCTTTCAGATCGCCGTGGTACGCATGCAGATGGCCCTGGAGCAGAACATCATGGCGGGTGCGGGCGGGACGGGGAGTCCTGAGCGTGTCCTGCTGTGCGATCGGGGCACGATCGATTCGCTTTCCTATTGGCGGCTTGCGGGTTGGGACGAGCAAGAGTTCTTCGACGTCACACAGATGAGTTACGCAGAACACCTGCGACGCTACGACGGCGTGATCCATATGCAGACGACGGCCATCGGGACCGAGTCGGCCTACAAGAGCGGACCCGACACGCCTCGATTGGAGCCGCCTTCAGAGGCCGTCGAGATCGACGCCCAATGCGCGCGGGCCTGGCAGGGACATGAGCGGTGGGCTCTCATTGAGAACGCCGGACGGGATTGGCAAGCCAAGTCTCAGGCCGCTCGTGAGGTGTTGAATCGCTGGGTGTCCGGAGCAACCGACGCGTCGGGAACGGACTCGGGGGCGGCTCATCTGCCGTTGACCCCCCCCCCGGCGTGAGTGCCCTGGGAATCCTGTACGCTGCGCTGCGCGTCAGGGGTGCATTCGATTGCGGGTCGGGCCTTGCCGCGGATCTCCATCGGTCGGCAAGCTCTTGATCCACGCGTGCGTCTCAGGACGGTTCATCGGACAGGTGTCGGCCCCAGACGCGTAGAAGGGGTGCTGCCACATGCGGTCGAGGATGTCCTGCAACGGTTCGTCCCGCAGATTGCCGAAGGCCGCTGGGACAACGCAGCAGGGCTGAACGTCCCCATAGGGCGAGACGAAGAAGTGCCCCTTGAGCATGCTGAAGCATCTGAACTTGTAGTTCGGGGTGTCAATGGCGGGCGTCTCATAGTAGGCGAAGCCGGGCTCGAGCAGTTCATGCAGCTTCTTCTCGGACTCCGTGCTCAGCGGTCGAAGGTTGGCAAACGCACCACTGCAGATCGTCGACAAGATGCGCACGCCATTCAGTCCGTTCTCACGCGCGACCCGTTTGAGGTCCGCTACCTCGCCCGACTCGATCTTCTCCGGCGTGCAGAACGTCGAGAGCTCAGTCCATAGCCCGCGAGCTCGTGTGAGCCGCGCGCCCCGCAGGGCCTTTTCGTACAGGCCCGGCATTCCCCGGTTTGCATCGTGATGCTCGGGGATCGCGGAGTCCAAGCTGACCCGGACCCGCTCGACCCGCGCCTCGGCAAGCCGATCGGCCATCGCTTCATCCAGGAACGCACCGTTGGTATCCAGGACGATCTTGAAGCCGTGATCCTTCGAGCGGTGGATGATGTCCATGAGGTCGTGCCGCATCAGCGGCTCCCCGCCGAAGAGGTAGACCGACCCGATCTTGGTTCTGAGTTTGCCCAGCTGGTCCACCAGGCGCAACATCTCAGCGGTATCCATCTCGTCCCGGGCGTTGTCCCTGCTTCCCTGAACCCCGCAGTGCTTGCACTTGCAGACGCAGCGGTAGGTCACCGCGAGCATCACCATGACTCGGCGGATAATCAGGGGACGTAAAACTCCAAAGAGCTTGTTGCCAATCCACGTCGAGTAAATGAGATGCTTGACCAGCCGCTTCGGACCGAACCCCGGCTGATCCAACATGGCCGGACCGGACCGACGGTGGCCGACGGGATCGGTCCGTTCCGCTCGGTCTTTCTGTTGCGCTTCCTGGGGCATCTCCTATGCCTCTCCAACTGCACGGCGCACCACCAAGGCTGCTGCGGACCGAAGGACAGGCAGGAGCCCCCCTGCCAGCGGCGAGGCAAGCGCGACGTTTAGTCTGAGCCAAACGGCTACTTCCACAGTCTGCGCTCGGCGGGACAAGACGAACCCCCGTTTCCGGACGACCCGATGAGCGGAGTGTCAGCGAAGTGATTATTCACATCCAGATGGCTGGAGTCAAACGGCTCGTCGCAGGAATCGGCCTCGTGACCGCCCTGACGCAGCAGGACCGCAGGACCAGAGGCAAGGCAGTTCACTGGGCGCCACAACGCGAGTGCCGCTAACGTGCCGAACACTGGGTAGCCGCGGGGAGAGAGGGCGTTCCAGACTCGTCTTGCGCCTTCAGCATGACCAGATGCGTCTGGCGATGCATCCTGCTGGATGTTATGGGCGGTTTCCATTGAGACTGAAGCGAAGGTCGTCCAGCCGGTCGCCCGTCGTCGAGGTGATACGGAGATAGAAGCCCCAGTCGCGACCGGTTTGGCCGATCTTGAGCAGGAGGGCGTTTCGTCCCTTCCAAAGCTCGACCGGGACGATATCTTCGTCCACCCTCGCTACCCGGGCGACCTTGTGGTCGTGAACCCGCTTGCCGTTGAGGAAGACGACGACCGAATCGTTGCTGCCGAGGCGTAGCTGAACGCGTCGGGTCGATGGGGAATCGACGTAGGTCAGCGCGTAGGCGCACACCCAGTCCTTCGGTTTCATCGCGGCGGCGAGATCAACGTAGCCTTTCCATTCCGGTCCCTCGAAACGCTGCCAGCGGACCTTGCCGGCCTTGCCTGCGTGGACCGCGTCCAGCTTGATTTCGTTCTCCGGCGGGTAGACGCGGGCGTGGCCGGCCGTGTCGGTGTTGTCGAACGGACCGATCAGCCACCAATTCGTGACGAGCCCCATGTCCTTCGAGAAGCACGTGGCTGCGGTGTTTCCCAGCCCGCCCCTCAACTTTTCTTTGGCCACCTTCGCCAGGATGAAGTCCTCGTTCGTTTGGGCCATCCGGTCGATCAGGGCCTCAGCAGCGTCGCCTGCGCGGCGAAAGGCCGCGTACGTCCCGCCGACGGCCTGCCTGCGGGCCGTCAGGTAGTGCCTCAGATAGTCGTACCCCATTCGGACCACACCGACTCGGCCTCGATAGGGCGCCTGACCGGCCGCCGATTCCGCCTGTTTCAAGTGCCGATGCATCTCGGAGATGATCTGATCGGAGAATGCGTCGGGGATGTCGCGTTGGGACCAGCGGATCTCGCCAAGATAGTCGCCAAAGGCCCGCTCCTGCGCGGTGTAGTAGGCGAGCATCGCCTTGCCGGCCGGGCCGAAGAACGAATCGCAGTAGTCCTCTAGCAGTGCGGCGCCGTCCGCGCCGCTGTTCCACATCATCTTGGCCGCGACGTAGTAGTTGGGCGAGAGCGTCGCCCACGACTGATGCGATTCGAAGCTGAACCCCCGGATCCCCATCGCCTTGTAGACTGGCATCTCGCGGATCCGCGCTCCATACAGCGGGCAGGGCAACTCCGCGTTGTATGGGATGGGGTCGTACTCGTAGATGTAGACCTGGCTGGCCTTCTGCGCCCATTCGGCCAACAGCGTCTTCATTCGCATGCGGGACTCGCAGTGCCCGTCGCCGATGCCGTGGATCGAACAGAAGACGCTCGTCGTGAACACGACGGCGACGTGCGGGTCGATCTCGACCTTCTGCGGTGGGATCGAGTAGTTCACGTAGGCGTAGGTCGACACCATCTTGCCGGGATGTTTGGCCTGGATCCCCCTGGCCACCGCATTGAGGAAGTGCATGTAACGGTCCGTGACCAACGGTTGCTTGGTATACGGGTCGATGCCGCCGACGTCCAACGCCCGGCATCGATCGCATTCGCAGAAGTCCGTGTTGTCGTCCGGGCAGAGCGAATAGGCCAAGGTCTCGGGGTGTTGGTCGAAGTACTTGACGACCTGCTGGGTGACCAGTCGGATCACGTCCGGATGGGTCGTGCAGAGCTGCGACCGTTCGCGCCGGCCGTTGACGAGGGCGAAGTACGTCGGGTGCGACGCGAGCGTCACGTCCTTCGGCAAGGATGCGCACAGGTTGTGGCCGTGCTGGACGAGGGTCCGGCCGACCTTGTTCCGTCGACACCACTCGGCCAGGCGACGCCCGCCCTCGGCGCTCTGCGCGCCGTAGGCGTACCAGATCTGACGATATGGGAAGTCGGGCCGTTCGATGCGCTTGCCCGTCGGCGCGGTGAGCCCCCGCCGGTTTGGGACGACCTCGCCGAAGGCGCCGGGCATGATCCACCGAACGCCCAGGTCTTCGAGGAACGAGGTCACGGCGTACCGAACGCCCCGGTCGTCGCCGCCGATCAGGCGGATCGACTTGGGGGCCACTTCGATTAGCAAGCCGTCAGAACCCAGCGTTTCGGGACTGACGTCCGCAACGCGATCGGACCGCGAGACCAGGATCGCGGGCCCCTCGGATCGGCCGTGCTTGATGGCGAAGTCGCTACCGCAGATGCGCTTCAGGTAGCGCCGTAGCTCCTCCGCGGCCGCCTGCTCCTGCGCGGAGGCCTGCACCGGCGTCAGCACACTGAAACGGGGGCCCTTGGCGTCGTGCAGAACGACATGATCGTCCCCCGCAAGTGCAGGCGATAGCGAGCCGAGCCACCCCAAGACGAACAGTACGCGCATGGCTTCGTCCCTCTATTCCCCCTTCGGACGCAGCACGAGTCGCCGCTCCCCCACCTTCCCCATGGACGGGATCGTCAGGCAACCATTCTTCGTGTCCGGCGTGATCGTCTTGAACCGCGCGCCGGCGCCGGGCGGCGTCAGCTCATAGCTATGGCCCTTGGCGTACCATACCGAAGGCACGTAGATGACGCTGGGCATCTTGACGCTCGGGTCTTCGCGCCACGAGCACTCAAACACGGAGGTTTCTGGGCAGAACCGATAGCCGAGGATCTCACCGGCTGCGCACATCGGGTACGGACGCTGCAGGACACTCTTGAAGTAGGGTTGCTTGTCGAGTCTGTCCATGTAGTACCAGTAGGTGTCGCTCGCCTTCGCCTCGTCCAGCATCTTAACGACGACCTGTGTCGGCGGGACGGGGTCGGACTGGAAGATCTTGTCGGAGTTGGTCAGGTTGCCCCATTCGCCGAGCAGCATCGGCGTGTCGAGGCGCTTGGCCGACGCGATCAAGCGGCCGAGGATCAGCTCGATCCGCTGTATGTCGTCGTCGTAGGCGTGCGGCGCGAAGACGTGACCCGGGTCACGCTTGCCGGCCTGGTCGAGAAGATTCGGTATCCCGTTGGCGACGCCGAAGTTCGCGGTGAGGGTCGGTGAGGTCAGGATGAAATGCCGCCCGTCCACCTTCCGGATCGCCCGGGCCACTCGTTGGTACATGGCACCGACGCGCGTCCGCTCCAGTTCGGGCATGATCTTGTCACCCGCCGACAGCCACTCGCGGTAGAGCTCGATGTTGGTCTCGGCCAGGGCCATCGCCTTCGACGCCAGCTCAAAGAGATCCAGGTCGGTCGTGTCGATGCCCTTGGCCAGGAGCCGCGGCGTCATCTTGAGCGTCATGGCGATCATGGCCTTGCTGACGGCCGTCCCCACGAACGGCTCGTTGAACAGATCGTATCCGACGACCATGGGGTCGTCGGCGTACCGCTTGGCCACGTGCTGCCACGCCATCGCGAAGTGGTCCTGGATCCCCACGCCGTCGGGGGCCGGGGCGTTCTTCCAGAAGTTGTCAAACGCCGTCTGGATGACCGGGCTTCGGAAGTAGGCCTCCGACCAGACCTTCTCGCCCTTAACGTGCGGTTTGTCCTTGTCCACCAGCGCCCATTCGGGCGCCCCGCGCCCGTGCGAAGCGCCCTGGCCCCACAGGTCCTGGTGCATGTCGATGATCACACGGATCCCGTTGGCCTTGGCCCAGCCGATCCTCTCGTCCATCCGGCGCAGGAAGGCCTCGTCGTACCGGCCGCATTCCGGCTCGACGGCCGACCAGAAGATCACGAACCGCACACAGGCGTATCCCCACTGCTTGATCCGGACGAACGCTTCCGGCCCGCCGTGACGCCAGGGAGCGTCCTTCTGCCGATGCCGCCTCGGGCCACACGAGAAGCCGATGTTGATCCCGCGAAGGATGACGTTGCGGCCCGCGGCGTCGTAGAACTGGCGGTTCTTGATCGTCATGAAGCCGGCAGCTGACCGATCGCGCTCCGCAGCCGGTGTCGCTGCAGAAGCCGTCGAGCCTACGAGAAGACCACAGAAGACCGGGAACGTGAAACGGTTGAGCATCAGATCCATCTCCCCATTGTGGCGCTGTCCGTGTCAGCGGCGTCGGTTCGGATCCAGAGCTGGCGTCTAGAGACTCCCGACCGGCGGACGCGACGGGCCCCTATACGGCGCGGCCCCTTCCCGCGCGACACGCTGGTTCACAGTCATCAGGTTCTTGTCCGTTGTGGTGGGCGGCGTGATGAAACGGTAGTACCGGCCCATCCAGTAGCTGTCCAACCAGCCGGACGGTTCCAAGATCCTGCGGCTGCCGCCGCCGTCCAATTGCTGGACATCCCGGTCCAGCCACCCGGGGCCCAGCTCTCGCCCGGTCATGGGCTTCCAGTCGGCGACGTAGTTGCGGTAGCCCTTCGGGACCTGCAGGTCGTGGCGATGGGAGTTCGTGTAGCGATAGTCGACAAGGTCGAGGGGCCAGGCGCGAAGGTTCCGGACGGCTTGCTCGTTCTGGCATTCGTTGCCCGTCAAGGCGCCGTAGATGAAGTTGAACCACGGAACGTTCTCGATGCGCTTGACCTCCCAACTTCGTTCCAGGCTGCGACAGAAGATCGAGCGTAGCTTGGGGTCCTTCTCGTATCGCAGCAGCGGGTAGTAGGTGAAGAACGCCAGCCGGTCATCGAAGTGGGTAACCTCGGGGAAGACGAGCTTTTGACGGAGCGACTCGTTGTGATAGCCCCAGGTCATGAGCTGCTCTTTGCCCTTCTTGAACTTGGGATCGCCGGTGATGGCGTGGGCGGTCGTGACGTAGTTCAGCGCCTCCATGCCGTTCAGGCCGCGCGCGTAGTAGCCGTACGGACGCTGCAAGTAGTCGGGGTCCCACCGCGCCCACCGCGTCGGCTTGCCGTCGACGTCGCGGAGCACCCAGCCCTTGTCGACGATGTGCCCGATGACGCGGCGCAGGTGCTCCCTGGCGGCGTCCTTCTCCTTGCCCTGCGCGACCAGCTCGTAGAAGACCGAGACGCAGTAGACGTGCGCGTCGACCTCATCGCTTGATGTGTCGCCCTTCCACTCCCACTTGCCGTCGGGCGTTCGATGCCATTCGGCGGGCAGCCCGCCCGAGCCGGTCGTCGACTTCACGGCGTCCTCACCGACCACGCGGATGGCGCGAGCCGGGAAGCCATCGATGGGTGTGATTTCCTCGCTCCACTTGACGGACTTGAAGACGTGGACGGCTTCGGCGCGTACCTGGGGGTCCTTCGTCACCGCGTACTTGAAACACAGCGCACTTAAGTAATGAGAGGTCCAGCCGACGTCGTTGTCGCTGAGAAAGCGGGTGTAGGTACGGCGCTTCTGATCCCAGAGCAGGCAGTGGACGAAACCGAGTCGCTTCTGACCGGACTCTTCCAGCCATCGCTCATACCAGGTGGCCTTCTTGAGCAGCGTGTACGGCTCGTACGCGATGATCCCCAACCCGCCGTCGGTGGCGATGTAGACGACGCGCTCGCCGCAGGCGATGGCATTGACCTTGTCGTGCGGGATCCAACGATCGCAGCCGAAGTAGTGATAGTCATCCCCCACGGCCCGGATCGCCCCGCGGGTCGTGCCGATCCAGACGTCGCGATCGAAGCCGGGCGCTACGCAGGTCGTGTCTTCGTAACAGAGCCCATCTTCGCCGAGAACGTGATACCACGACATGCCACGGAGGACGGCCAGCCCCCTGTCGGTGGCGACCAACAGCCGGCTGCCCAGGCTCAACATGTCACGGGTCGTCGAGCCCAACGGCAGGTGGCCCCAGTCCTGCACGTTCTCGTATTCAGGCCGGCCGTCCTGCACCAGGCCCAGGCGATTGGCATGGCGGACATAGAGCGTCTCGCTGTAGGACGCGATCCCGGCAATCGGTGCCTGGCTTGGCCATCGGCTGAGCCGAACCAGGCCCTTGCCGGTCCACCGATGGAGATGCGTCGCCGACGCCACCACAATCTCGCCACGATGGGTGCAGATGTCTGCGTATGCGTTCCCGTCTATCTGCGACCAGGCCCCATTGGCATAGCGCCACAGGCCCTTCTCGCCGAGCGCCCACAACGCGCCGCCCAAGACCTTGAGGCGCCGCACGGCGGCGCGGGGCCCCCCAGCAGGCACGAGCTTGTTGCCGTCCAACCGCTGGACGCCTTGCCCGTTGCCAGCGAAGAGGACGCCATCTAGCACCGCCACGGCCAGCACCGGCTCAGCCGTCTCGATCTTGCGACCCACCTCCTGCAGATAGACCGCGTCCTCGATCGGCCGCCAGCGAGGGTTCTTGGGGATTGGGACGCCGGCGAACACGTGCGAACAGAAGCCGACCAAACACGAGACCGCAATCACATGCTTCGTCGCACCCAACATCGGTCAGACCTCCTCAGTTGCCGTCACCACGCTCAAGTAGACGAGCGCCAAGTCGCAGCCCAGAAGTCGGAAGACGCAGTCCGGACACGCAGATCACCAACGCTCCCTTGATCCGCAACCTTGATCCCTGGACCCTGACCCCTGACCCCTGACCCCTATTCCCTACCCGCTATCTGGAGGGGCATCAAGCAGCCGACGCGCCTGTCCGCTGGAGCGCGCCGCCCACAAACCTGAGACTAGAGAGCCTGTATTCTAGGAGTCAGACTCCAGGCATCTGCCTCCTGCGCGCCGTATAATGATCGCAACGCCCCGAGACGGACACCGACCGCGGCAGGCCCGGGCGCGTCTGCAGGGCCGTGAGGGGCGAGCCATCTCTTTGGTTGGAAATCTGCAGTGATCCGGGGGCTGACCCGGATGCCGCAATCATCTCAGAAGGTGACACATGGATACCAAGATCGAGATGACGGTCAACGGCAAGCCTGTGACCGTCCAGACAGCGCCTCGCCGATCGCTGCTGGAGGTGCTCCGGGAAGACCTGAAGCTGACCGGAGCGAAGTACAGTTGCGGCGAGGGGGAATGTGGCGCCTGCACGGTTCTGCTCGATGGCGAACCGGTCCGATCGTGCGTCACGCCCGTGTCCCATGCCAACCGACGGAAGGTCCAGACGATCGAAGGGCTTGCCACTGACGGGAAGCTCCATCCGGTCCAGGAGGCGTTCCTGGCCGCCGGGGCGATGCAATGTGGTTACTGCACGCCGGGCATGATTATGTCGGCCGTGGCGCTCCTGAGACGTAACCCCGCACCGACGGACGCCCAGATCATCGAGGCCATGAACGGGCACATCTGTCGGTGCTGTGGCTACCCGGAGATCCTGACCGCAATCCGCCGCGCCGCGGCGCAGTTGAGGGAGGGTCCCGCGCGATGACACGTGACCTGCAAACCTACCGACCGGTCGAGCCCGAGCAAGACGAACCGGACCTGGATACACCGTACGACGCCGGGATCAGTCGCCGTGAAGCCTTGCAGCTTCTCGGGGCGGGGCTTCTCGTCTCCGTGGCCGACGATGTGGCGATCGGCCAGTTCTCCTCGCGGATGCGGGGGGCACGGAAGCTCTCGGATCGGTTGCACATCGGCACGGACGGCGTCATTACCGTGATGACGGGCAAGGTCGAGGTCGGCCAGGGCACGCGGACGTCCCTCACGCAGGCAGCGGCGGAGGAGCTCCGTGTTCCTGCAGACCGAGTCCGGCTGGTGATGGGCGACACCAGCGTCACGCCGGACGACGGCATCACCGCCGGCAGCCGGAGCACGCCGAGCACGAGCCCGGCGATCCGGAAGGGGGCGGCTGCAGCCCGCGAGCTGCTCGTCGAGCTGGCGGCGCAACGGTGGAAGATGAGCCCGGCTTCGCTGACCGCGCGCGACGGCAAGATCAGCGACTCGGCGGGCAAGCGCGTGATCGGCTATGGGGATCTCATTCAAGACAAGGCATCCGCCGAGTCGTTCGATCGTAAGATCGGTCAGGACGTGACGATCACCCGCGTGAGCGAATGGCGCGTGCTGGGAACGTCGGTTCCCCGGCCCACCGGCGTCGACCTGGTCACGGGCGCGCACCGCTATCCATCAGACACGGTCCGTCCGGGGATGCTGTACGGGAAGGTGCTTCGCCCCCCGTCGTATGGCGCGACGCTCACGTCGATCGATCTTGGCCCGGTGCGGGCGATGAAGGACGTGGCGGTCGTTCGGGACGGGGACTTTGTGGGGTGCGCTGCGCCTACGTCCGCCCAGGCTGACGCTGCCCTCGACGCCCTCCGAAAGACCGCCCGCTGGGACCGCCCGGCCCACCCGTCGAGCAAGGACCTGTTCGCGCATCTCAAGGAGCACGCCCGACCGGGCGGATCGCGTCGCAGGCGACGTCGCGCGCCCTCGAGAGGATCCGTCGAGAAGGGGCTGTCGACCGCCAGCAAGGTCCACCGCGCAAGCTATCAGATCGCCTACATCGCGCACGCACCGATGGAGCCGAGGGCGGCCCTGGCCGAGTGGAAGGACGGGGCGCTGACGGTCTGGACGGGATCGCAGGCGCCGTTCCGCGTTCAACGTGAGCTGGCCCAGGCGTTCCGCACGTCGCCGAGACGCATTCGCGTGATCGTGCCCGACACCGGCGGCGGGTTCGGCGGGAAACACAGCGGCGAGGTGGCCGTGGAAGCGGCGCGACTGGCCAAAGGAGCCAGCAGACCGGTCTCGCTGACCTGGACACGCCAGGAGGAATTCACCTGGGCGTACTTCCGGCCGGCCGGCCTGATCGAGATCCAGGCGGGTCTGGACCCGCGCGGTACGATCGTGGCCTGGGATTTCGTCAACTGCAATTCGGGATCGGCGGCCGTCGGCACGCCCTATAACATCCCGAATACGCGGACAAGGCACGTCCCCAGCGATTCACCGTTGCGGGAAGGGTCGTACCGAACGCTCGCCGCGACGGCCAACGTCTTTGCGCGCGAGGCGTTCATGGATGAGCTGGCCGCTGCGACCGGAACCGGTCCGCTCGAGTTCCGCGTCAAGCATCTCAAGGACGCGCGGCTTCGTGCGGTCCTCGAGAGCGCCGTGAAGGGCTTCGATTGGAAGCGTCGGGCGAGCGTCAAGCGGCCTGACGGGCGGGGCATTGGCATGTCGTGCGGCACCGAGAAGGCGTCCTACACCGCCGCCTGTGTGGAGATCGAGGTGGATCGCAGCACGGGGCAGGTCAAGGTCCTCCAGGTCTGTCAGACCTTCGAGTGCGGCGCGATCCACAATCCGGACAACCTGCGCGCTCAGGTCGAAGGCTGCATCATCATGGGGATGGGAGGTGCGCTGAGGGAGGCCATCGCGTTCGAGAACGGCCAGATCTCCAACGCGAGCTTCTCACAGTATCGCGTGCCCCGCTTCAGCGACGTCCCGAAGATCGAGACGATCCTGCTGAACCGCCCGGACATCCCGTCCGCCGGCGGCGGCGAGACGCCCATCATCGCGATCGCGCCCGCGATCGCAAACGCCGTCTTCGATGCGACCGGGCGCCGAGTCCGCTCAATGCCCATCAGCGCCAGCCGGATCATTGGCTAGGGGTTCAGCTCGCGGCGGAACTTCTCGACGTAGCGATCGCCCTCCTTGCTCTTGGCCAGCCCCCACGCGCGGATCCCCTGAAACACGAGCTGCGACATGGTCGGCCGGTACTTGACCAGCGAGGGCGGGAACTGGCTGACGTGCTTGGCCGCGGCCTTGATCTTCACCTCGATCACCTTCGTGATGTCAACCGTGTAGTCCGGCTCGGTCGAGTAGTAGTAATAGGCCACGGGAACCGTGTAGGGTTTCAGCCGCTCCACCAGCCAGTGCTGCGGGTAGTAGAGATGCCATTCCGATGCAAGAAACGCGTCCTTCGTGATGAAGGCCGCCATGCGATGGTCCGTCTTGTGCCATCGCTCATGCGTCGATCCCGGATCGATGCTGAACACGGCATCGGGGCGGTGGATCTTGATCAGCCTGCACGCCTCGCCACGGAGCCGACGGGGATCGGCGTACTCCAAGTCGCCGTCCTCGTATCCCAGCCAGATGATGTTCTCCTTTGGGATGCCCAAGACCTGGCACGCTTCCTCTTCCTCGGCCTTTCGGATGCGCGCCAGTCGCTCTCGCGTCATCTCCAAGTCGCGCGACCCCTTGTTGTCGTTCGTGTAGATGACCACGATGACCTTGTTCTCGTTCTTGGCCAGGATCGTCATGATCCCGCCACACCCGAACGTGTCATCATCGGGATGCGGCGTGAAGACCATGACCGTCTTGCCGGTCCAGTTCTCGATTCGGTCCTTGTCGTCCACCTTGCTCTCTTGCGCCAGGGCGCAAGGTGTGTGGGCAACCGAGAACAGCACAGCGATACCGCACGTGATCGATCTCATGACAGCTCTCCTGGCGAACGCGAACGACCTGATCTTCTTGCCTTCAGCCTCGTGACGAGACGCCGGATTCCCTTCTTCGGTGCGGGTCGGGGTCCGCGAATCGGTACGAGTACAGTTTCGCTTCCCCGCGCAGATAGAACCGTATCACCACAGCCCGGCCGGCCAGGGGCGGAACGTCCGTCACGTCGCCCCATCGAACCGGGTGACGCAGTGCGTCCGTCGTCAGTGGCTTGCAGGCAGCACCGTCATAGCCGGCCAGCGCCTTGCCGTCTGCGTCGCATAGCTCCACTTGCACGGACCCCTTCGTCGCGTCGGCGTTCATGAACAGCCGCCGGCCGCGAAACCGGATCGGACGCGTCGTCACGACGCCCACGTCGGCCGAACCGTCTTTCTGAAGGCTCACGTAGCCGTCCCGGCGGAGGAACGCCACCCCCAGGTTGTACACAGGCAGCTCCTCGGGTTTAGCGCCGTCGACGCGGTCATGCCGACGCCGCGAGCCGGTGTAGTAGAGGTAGGTCCTGTCCGACCCCGGGGGGACGACCGGCTGGGCGTAGAGCACCATTCCTGCGTCCCAGCTGCCGTCAGGCCCGATCGGGAAGAACGTCTCCTGATCCGCCACGTGCTGCCAGTGGTATCCGTCGCGCGAGCAGACCAGCTGGAAGTCGATCCATCGGCCGGGTCGCTTGCCGTGGTAGGCGTCCGTGATGCCGACCAGCACGCTCTCCTCATCGCGCGTCTTGATGCCATACCAGCCCTGGTCGTTCCTCTCCGTCGCCTTCAGCTGAGTCAGGTACGGGTCCTGCCAGCACGTCAAGGCCCAGCCGATCCGCGCGAACTGCTTGAACTTCGTGGTGTCCGCCTCGCCCTCCTTGTCGATCACGACCAGCTTGTCGATCTTCGCGAAGTACGTCGGGTTGACGATCAGCGGCCGGTCGGTCGCCATGATCGCTTCCATCCGCCGCACGCGACTGTAGGGATAGCCCTGATAGCCGCTGGTCCCTTTTACCTTGCCCCAAGGCCATTGCAGCCCGTCCGGCGAGCGCATGAGCACCTGTTTGAACGTGCCGTGGCGGGATCCATACCGCATCTTGGCCGTCGCGCAGACGTTGCCCTCGTCCGGCCGGGCCAGCGGGTCGAGGAACATGAAACACGAGCGACGCCGGGCCACGATGTTGTTGCGCTTCGACCCCTTGTATTCGGCCAACCCCAGGACCGGCTGCTCCCAATGCAGACCATCCCGGCTGAAGGCGTAGCACATGTTGGCCTCGGTGTTGGCCCGGTTGAAGGCCCGGTACCACGTGCGGAACAGCCCGACCCGCGGGTCGTAGACCGTCCCCATCGGCTGGATGATCCGCGCGTCCCAGTCGCCTTGCGGACGCAGCAGCGGATTTCGTTCGCAGCGCTTCGGTTGATGAACGACCCGTCGGACGCCCGCCCTGCTCGCCACGAGGTGGTCGTCTAAGAACAGCTCCTTTCGGCTCCCGATCATGACCGCGGGGTCGGGCTCGAACGTTCGCGGCGCGGTGGACAGTCGCAGCTCGTCAATCCGTCCGTCGAAGAAGCCGCCGCCCGCCGCCGGCCCGGGCCCGCCGATACAGATCGTCGTTCCGTCGCTGCCCGGTTGCGCGATCCGCTGCGCCGCCGCACGCTTCATCGGTCGGGCCTCGCCGGCGGCCGTTCCGTTCAAGTGAATCTGAACGTTGCCCTTCTCGCAGACCACCGCGACGTGCGTCCACTCACCGACCGGGACGGTCCGGCCGCTCGTCATCGAGAAGCGATGAAGCCCGGACCCGCACGCAAACTGCACCTTGCCGTCGGCGGTCAGGCCCACCTCCCACGACGGCTTGGGTACGGTCGTGCCCGTGTTCATGCCGGCCACGACCGTCTGTCGCTGAAGGGCTTGTGCGAGGATCCAGCATTCGATCGTGTATCCGCGGGCGTTGTCCATCAGCACGACGGGGACGTCGAGTTCGGCGAAGACGCTCGGGTCCTTGCGGCTGGTGTGTCGGACGTGCTCGAGCCGCTGGGGCAACGGAATCAGCATGCACTGTTGCGATCCCGGCCGGCCGACGAACTTGAGCGCCCCGCCGAACCGCCCCTGTTGATGCTTGGCGACCCTCCCGACGAAGATCGGGTCAACCGTTAGCTTCTCGGCGATCAGGACGCCTTCGTCCGGCTCGTCGAACCGCACGATCAGCAGCGTGTCGGCATCGCGTTCCGGAGGCCGATCGAGGCGTACCGTCGCCAGCGAGGGAGTTCCCGCACAGCACAACAGCCCCAGCATCCCCAGACGCTTAAGCATCCGCACGCGTCTCCCATCGACGTGATAAAGCGTCGCCGACGCTAACACCCCCCAACGATAGCGCTCCCTTGCGCTGCGCAGCATACGGGAATGCTCACCGCTCTACCAGACAGGCGTCACTTCAGTCGTGTAGTCGTGTAGGGCGGGTCGTTCCGACCCGCCATCTTCACGATGCCCCTCTTGAGGACGGTTCAATGCGGCAGGATCGAAAGGCGTCCCGCACTCGGGACAACGGGCGACGGTCAGCTCGCACAAGGCGTAGCCACAGTTGGGACAGCATCCGGGCTTCGGCTTCGGACCGGGCGGCCAGGCGAACATCGAAAGGAAGATGGTCAGAAGGGAGACCAGGATCACCAGGCCCTGGGCCCCTCGGGCGAACGGGGCGTACTGGGGGAATATGAAGTAGAAGTAGGCGTTCACGCCAGACCCATAGGCATATCCAAAGAGAGTCCAACACACGATTCGTATCACGTCCCCAACGACCATCACGCGCTTGGAACGAGCCCTCACGATGCAGGTGATCCCCAGCGCCAGTGCCCCTCCTCCAGTCCCGAACGGAATCAGTTGCCAGATTGGGCTAGCAGCGTGCTCGCTGAAGAGCGCCCAGACCGGGAGGAGGAAGAACACCGCCGCGCTCAGCACGATCGTCCAAAGCCTGAGGCGGCTTGCCTGGCTTGCTGCGTTGCTGATCATGCCGCTGTCGCTCCGACTGGGGCCTTGCGACCCGCGACGGCCCATGCTCCCACGCCGCGCGGCTGTGACATCGAAGCCCAGTGGCAACCTACGCCTCTCGGTCTTCGTGCTCCTTTGCCTCGCCCACGGGTCTCGCGCGGATCGGCGTTCCGCATTCCGGGCAGCGAGGCGAAGGCAGCCCCCTGAGCGGATAGCCGCACCGCTTGCAGTGCCCCGGGGGATACTCCTGGCTCCTGTATGTTCTGTAAGCGACCAAGAACCCAATGAGCCCGGCGGGAAGCCAGACGGCAACGCCCACGAGAAGCGATTCGACAGCCGGCCCAGGTGGGTACGCGTCAGCCAGCTCTGGAAAGAAGAAGGTCACCGCGCCGCTGATGATAAACGCTGCCAGCAGCGTCGCGACCGCGCCTCGAACGCACGCGTGTCTTAGATCTTTGCCGGAGCCCATCGCGAATCCCCTGGTCGCCTCTCTTTCTGTCATACTCCCGACAGGCCTGAGTCCTTTAGGCGTGCGATCCTGACCGGTCCCTCTATAGCTTGCGCAGCAACCGCACGTACCAGATCGCCCACACCACGGCCGTCAAGGACCACACGACCCACGTAGGCATCCAGATCGTGGCCTGCCATTCCGAAGGCGTTGTCAAGGAAACAGGCGTCTTGACGCCCAGCTTCTCAAGTGCAGCCACCCACTGGCCTTCCTGTGCGAGCGGGAAGAAGGCAGTGGGCGGCGGATCCCAATTGGGATCAAGCGCCGCGGGGACCACCCCGATGGCCGCCAGGCGATCTGACCAGGTCATGTCCATGATGAAGAACCCCTCGCCGAAACCCAGGCCCGACACCCGCCGCCACTTCCGACCGACCGAGGCCTTACCGTCCTCGTCGACGAAGGGAGCGGGGTCCGCCACCCATGCTCCCGGCCCACTGCCATGAGACAGGACGTCCAGCGTCCCGATCAGCAGGCCATCCACGACGGCGTATTCCTTCACCGCATCCACCACCTGCGATCCGCCAGTGCCGTCGCCTTGCCACAGTGCGTGGAATTGTGCCGAGTTGGTGAGGTAGAGATTATCGCTCAGAGGTATCACATAGTCCATAGATGTGCAGCACTGTCCGAGCGCAAGCAAGGGAACAAGAGCAATCATGCCCAGAACTGCGCGCGTGACCTGCTTGGCTGATCTGCGCGGCTTTGACGGAGAAGTCAGTCTACTCTCCATGGGTACCCTCACGAACTTCGGCGGCCACGTGCCCTGGACGTCAGCCCTGCTTCCCTCGAAGCGCGCATGCACCAACGCCTCCTCCCCCAGCGATACAGGGCTGCGCACGATCCCCCATGGCCCACCCACTGTCAGTGCGGGGCAGACTCACTGCCGCCACATTGACGGAATCCTGCCATTGCGGATGCAGTCCCTTCTGGGTAGTTTACACCCGCGCCGGCCGAGGCGACATAATCGTGCGCCCCAGCGTTTAGGGTCCGCGATGTGGCCGCCCCGATGTATTCGCGGACCCGTCCCGTTGAGGGAACATCGTCGCAACTCGACGCCCACAGGACAGCAGGAGGCCTGAGCGATGTCCCTGAACCGCGACGTGCTTCATTCGGAACGGTGCGCAAGTGCTTTCGGTCGCATGTTCTGGGCATTCCTTTTCTTCCTAGACTTCCGTCTGGGGTACAACGAGATACACGTCGATATCCTCCCCGATTTCATTGGGTGGATCCTGATCGCAACTGCATTGACATCGATACTGGACTTGGCCCAGGTTGTGGCCGGGGTACGGATTCTCGCTTATTGGCTGGTCTTTCTCTCTTTGTTCGACCTTGTGGAAATCCACATTACGCTGAGCAGGTCGGGCAACATGACAACGTGGATCTCGCCCACGTTCCCCGTCCAAGTGGTTGTCGCGGTTCTCGACATCGTACTTGTGTGGAGACTATGCGGGCTGATCATCGAGATGGCCTTGGCGGCTGAGAACACCACGATCAGAGACAGGGCGAGCTTTCGTAGAAAGCTGTACGTTGCACTTGCCGTTCTGGCCACGTTGGCAACCCCGGTTCTCTTCGTTGCTCCTGGGCTCGCACTTGCGGCGGTGATCATAGGACTTCCGGTTGCCATCACCGTCTTCTGCCTCATGATGGGCCTCATGAGAGGGACAGAGAAGATGTGTCGCGGCGCCCCCGTCTAGTGCTCTGTCAACGATGATTGTGTCGCTACACGGGGCCCCACCGAGCCGGCCCATCCCCGGGCCGGTCTTGAACCGCAGGGCGTTCTTGACCCGGTTGACCGGCTTGAGGACAGGGCGGCTCGGTATGGCATCCGCGTTCGGCGTCAACCCACAGGAACAGGTGTGACCAAACACTAGCCTCCGACGCCCTCAGTTGGCAGCTGCGTTCCGTGCTGAAGGACGTACTGCGCGAAACTGGCCCGGGGCGGATCTTCGTACGACGACGCTGGGAATATGTGCATCTCGATGTCCAGACCGGCTCGGCGCTGCACAGCGCCGCATGCGCGAGACAGCCGCTCGAAGTCCCATTCCTCGGCGCCTTCCACGAATGCGGCGATGTCGATGTCGCTCCACTGATCGGCCGTCCCTTGCACGTGGGACCCGAACAGATACGCCGCACGAACGTGTCCCCACTCCTCGATTACACGGACGGCCTCCATGGCCCTGTCTGTGATCACAGCATCGACGAGAGCCATTGCAGTACCTCCTCCGTCTGATTCAGCACTTGCTCACATCGTTCCCGGTCGAGACCCCGTGACAGCGCGGGAATCTCCTCCGGATACCGGCTCTGAACGTAGTACCGGGAAAGGTCCTCCATGAGCACGGTCTGGTTCTGGTCAAGCTGGACCCCAGCCTGTTTGGCCAACCTCAACAGATTATGCAACCGTGGCGGGCACTGCCCGGAGCGTTCGGCGATCACCGCCTTGAGCATCTTCTCGACCGCCTGTTGGCAGCAGAAGAGGACATAGAGGAACCGCCCGCTCTCCTGCATAGCACGGGCGGTTTCCAGATCGTATCGAGCTCGTTCCACCCATTGCTCAGGAACCGGCCTGCCCATGTCGGGCTCCTGCGGACGAAGGGTCGGGAGCCTTTGTTTGGCCACGGCTCCCTGTTCTCGTTCATTCTACCAGGCGCCATCCCGATCGGTCCACGCTCAGGGCGGTGTGGCCCTTGTAGCGCTCGTACACCTCGTGCATGTCCTCGATGGTGTCGAAGTAGCCGACGATGTGGGCGGCGCCAAGGGAATTGCTCCCCACGTGGCCTGCGGGTACGCGAAAGGGTCGGCCGAGCGTGCCCTTCCTACCGGAGTTCCCGCAACACGGCCTCCAAGCCTTACACGCCCGCGGAGCATGCGGTATGATGTTCGGGAGGATGCTTTGGGCATGCCCGAGATCAGCCGATTTTATGGCATCGTCATTCGCATGTACTGGGCCGATCATTCGCCGCCGCATTTCCACGCCGAGTACGGCTCGGATCAGGCCCAGATACGTATCGATCCCGTCGGGGTGCTGGCAGGGCGCTTGCCCCCAAGGATCTTGGCCATGGTGGTGGAATGGGCGGCCATCCACCGAGCCGAACTGCTCGCCGATTGGGAACTGGCCCTCTCTCGGCGGGCGCTGAGTCCGATCGAGGGTCTGCCATGAGTCCGCAGAAGAACTGGCCTGAGGAATCGCCACGGGTTACGGCCGTGCGTCCGCTGGACGAGTATCGGCTCGAGCTCACGTTCAACGACGGCTTCACTGGCGTCGTTGATCTGGCCGGGTGGGTTGTCCCCGGAGACGGCGTCTTCGAGCAGCTACAGGACGAGGCCTTTTTCGGGCAAGTCCGTCTCAGCCGCGAGGGCGGCACGATCGAGTGGCCCAACGGTGTCGACCTCTGCCCCGACGTTCTCTACAGTCGAGCGACCGGGATCCCGATTCCGTTCGCCCAGCCCGGGGCTCCGGCTTCGGCTGACACCCAGGAGCCCCGGAAGGTGAAGGCGGGCGGTTAATGGGGTCGGGAATCCTTGTCTGGCCAGGACCCTCTCCTCTCGCTCATCTTGCCAGGCGCCATCCCGATTCGTCAACGCTCAGCGCGGTGTGGCCCTTGTAGCGGTCGTAGACCTTGTGCATGTCCTCGATGGTCTCGAAGTAGCCCACGATGTGGGCCGCGCTGAAGGAATCGCCCGCCTTCACCGGTTTGCCGTGCATCTCCAGGATCATCACGATGA
>CAYMLO010000140.1:0-26484 GCA_964390905.1 uncultured Planctomycetales bacterium
AGGCGCGGTGCCCGGAGTATCCGACGATGGTCCCGTTCTTGCCGATGCCGCATGCCCAGAAACCCGACGCGGGTGGGTCTCCCAGGTCCGTCATGGCCCCGTTCTGATAGAGGAACCCCCGCGTGTCGTCTGCGCCAAAGCTGGTGCCCGCAATCTGTCCGCTGGTGTTGATGGCCCACGCGACGGCACAACAGAAGTCTCCGGGCAGACGCCCCAGGTCGGTCATCGTGCCCCCTTGGTAGAGGAACGCGTGCGCGGTGTCCGAACCGATCGCGCCGATGTGACTGAGGCCCACGATTTGGTCTGACGCGTTGATGGCGTAGGCCTTCGACATGACCCCGCCGGGCAGATTGCCCAGACTCGTCATCGTCCCGCTCTGCCACAGAAACGCCACCAGGCCGCCCGGTGGGTTGCCGCTATCTCCCACGATCTTCCCCGCGGCGTTGATGGCGTAGGCCTCACTCGAGCTCCCCCCGGGCAGAAGGCCCAAGTCAGTCATCACACCGTTCTGCCACCGGAACGCCCGCGAAGAGCCCCCCGAGATGTTGTAGCAGGTTCCGACGATCTGCCCGCTGTCGTTCACGTCGCGCGCTAGGCTGGCGTCTTTGCCAGGCAACACCCCCAGACTGGTCATCACCCCGTTCCGCCACCGGAACGCCCGCGCGCCCTCCGACGATGCACTGTCCCCCACCACGACCCCATGGGCGTTGATGCCCCTGGCCTCACTCACGTCGCCGCCCGGCAGGCACCCCAGATCGGTGACGGCATAGCGGATGGCACCGGTGGCCGGCTGGGCTATGGCCAACCCCAAGACACAAGCGCATGCGAGAAATGCTCCTGCCCTGACCATCGAATGTTCCTCCTATCTTTGGACAACGCGGTTGTTTGACGCCCGGATCGAGACCGAACATCATGCTACCATTCGAGTACTGACAATGAAACACCCCCTCGGATCGTATTATTCAGCGAGCCGGGGAACCCCGTCAACTCCGTTCAGGGCTCCGATTGCACACAACCGCCGTCCGACGTTCTGATCGGGCCGCCCCGTGACGTTTCGCGCCGCGTTCCCCCTCAGGATAGGTGAAGGCCAAAGGCTCCTCCAAGGACGCGCAGCGTCACCCTCGTCGCTTGCCCACGACGGCGAGGTAGATGATGAACTCCTCTTGTCCGTCGACGCCGATCAGTTCGTTCATCACGTCGTCGTCGACGGCTCCGATCGAACAGCAGTTCAGCCCGAGCAGCTCGCACCCCAGGTAGAGGTTCTGACAGGCGTGACCCGCGTCCAGGTAGATGTACCGGTAGGCCCGCTGCTGGTACTTCCATCGGGCTCGGTCGATGACGGCCGTCCACGCGAAGGTGGCCGCGCACAGAGACACCATGTTCTGCTGCAGGCAAGCCGCCGCGGCCCGTTCACCCAAACGGGTGTCTTGGCGGATCAGAACGAGGCGGTGATCGACCGGCAGGTAACGGTACAGCCCGGGCTCGAGCGACTCGACCCGATTCACGATCACGTACGTCTCCAGCGGGTGCCGCGCGCCCGCGGAGGGCACGGTCCGCATCGTATGACCTTCAATGACGCGAAGGACGCCCTGAGTGGCCCACAGCAGCGACGCCAGGTCGTCCAGCCCGAGGGGGGTGGGGGCGAAGTTGCGTCGGGATCGACGGGACGCGACAAGGCGCCAGAACCAGTCAGCCTGGTCGCCGCCGGCGGCAGACCGCGGCAGGTCCACCGTCTCTGCATCGGGGGGGACGGCGTTCTGAACGGCCGGCAGGGGTCGGCCGAGCACCATGTCGCTGGGGGTGGTGACGTACTTGTACTTGGTGTGCTCCTGGAACAACGCTCCGATGTTGTCTGCAGTGGCGTCTGTCAAAGACATGGTTGGCTCCCATGAAGCGAACCGTTCAAGGTCGCAAGGTCTTGTGCCGTGGTGGTTGGCCGACCTCCCATTCGCACGGGCGCTGAACGCCGCACACTCAGCGGGTCCTGTCAATCGACGGAGGCGCCCATTCTCCCTGCCGGCCCTCGAAGGCCAGCCAAACCATGCGGGCTGCCTCCATCAAGACCGCACGACCCGCATCCTGATGACCTTGGACTCCGGCCTTTGTCCTGTCCTGGTGATTCTCCTGCCTCGAACACGCGCTTCAAGCGGAATCACCAACACCCCTTCAGGTCGGGACGTCCTGCCGTCCCGATACCCGGTAACCCTCTCAGCTCCACGACCATCGAGGACCGCGTCGCTCGGACCGGCAGCGGGGCGTGAATGGGCCCACCCAGCTCGTCGGAGCCCTCGCCGCCACAGCCGAACGGGGCGGTCCGGTCGCACCCAAAACCTGCCTGAGACCCTACGGCCTCGCTTGCCGCGCCAAACAAGTGTACCATTCACGTCCCGGCCCAAACACCGCCTCACGCCCCCCACTGCCAACACCCGCTGCCAGCCAACAAGCGTCGACACCCCCCGCACCGCACGAGGCTGCCCAGACCGCAGGTGAACCGGATGCGGAAACGCGTTCGGCTGTAACAGCTCGCACAACAGCTTCGCGTCGATCTTGTCCGTGTTGCGAGGCGACTCAGCAGTGGCCTTGACCTGTCTGAGTGGATGGCTGGCGGGAACCAGGTCACTGAGGATGAAGGTGTGATAGACTTCGGTCTGCCTGAGACAAGTGGTTCAGGCGGGAGTAGTACGAAGCCGGAAGGAATAGGGGCTGGCGTCGCCGGCGCGGCCGCGGGCCAAACGGTCCCCGTCAAGGGCGGACGTAATGGTTCCCTCCCACCGAACGGGACGGACGATGTGCTCGACGGCGAGATCACTTCAGCTGCCCTGTTCGAGCGAGGGTCCAGGCAGGAATCCAAGGAAAACACCCTTGACCTTTCGGATGTTGAAGGTTAGTCCTACAGGATAGCACCTGTTGGCGTAGATCCGTAAGCGGGAGACAACTTGCGATTCGCCCTTCTTTCTCGCTGCCACATTCCCGGACTGATGCTGATCTTGGAGGGCAGGGGGCACGGATGGGGAACCAACGGGGGAGCGAAGCCACTTCGCATGTCCCGCAGGGGTCCCGCAGTTGAGAAGCGGCGGGTGGGCTGATACGAGGCGGCCGCTTCAGTTGATGTTATTCCTTGCACAAGGCACCCGAGCGGAACTCCACGTCATGCATTTGATGAGATGAAGGGAACTCAGCTGCCTGGTTGGGAGGTCAGAAGATGATTCTCGGATTGGCGAGTCGTTCGAGATCTCGGAGGCGGCCACGCAGGCGCGGACTTCGTATTGAGCCGCTGGAGCCGCGGCGGTTGCTCAGCGATGGACTGCGGATCGCAGCCTTGAGCCCGCTCGACGCCATGGGTCCATCGATCGATGTCCCGGGCCTTGGATCCAACGAAGCGGTGCAACAAGTGGACCTCGCGTCGGTCGACGATGGGCATCAGTCGGCCTCGACAGCAGGATCGAGCAGCGGCACCGTCTGGCACCATGGGCGGATCGAGACTGACCAGACCTGGTCCGCGGATGAGGTGCATGCAGTGGACGACTCGGTGACGGTGGCCTCAGGGGTGCGTTTGACGATCGCGCCGGGTGCGATCGTCAAGTTCGCCTGGGGAACGAACATCGCCATCGAGGACGGCGCCACCCTCGACGCGCCGGCCACGGCTGAAGACCCGATCGTCCTGACCTCTATCTATGACGACACGGTCGGCGGCGACACAAACGCCGATGGAATGCAGACCTTACCCCGTCCGGGAGACTGGAATGGGTTCATGGTTTGGCGAGGCGGGCAACTGAATCTCAACGCGTTCGTCGATTTGCGCTATGTCCTGCTCGACCACGCCGGCACGCTGTCGCAGGACGAAACCTGGTTGGGCAGACGTTTGCATCACGTGACAGCGGATGTCGTGGTGCCCGACGGCGTGACGCTGACGATCGAGCCGGGCGCGGTCGTGAAGTTTGAGAAGATGGGTGGGATCCGGGTGGAGTCCGGTGGGCAACTGATTGCCCACGGCGATCCAGCCCTACCCATCTGCTTCACGTCTATTCGCGACGACATCGTCGGCGGAGACACCAACAACGACGGAAACACGACGGCGCCGGCGCCGGGCGATTGGCGACGCATCGACGTCGACGGCGGCGAGGCAGTCCTGGACCACGTCGAGATGAGGTACGGCGGAGGACCCACCTACAGCGAGCGCCCTCCCGGGATGATCTGGGCCCGGCGGGCGGCGACCCTGAGCGTGTCGAACAGCGTTCTGAAGGACGCGTCCTTGGACGCCAACCGCAGCGGAGGGGGAATAATCGCCTGCTCGTTCAGTGACGTGACGGTGCAGAACAGCCTTGTTGCCGGCGGTTATCAGGGCATCTGCGCGGGTGGGGGTCTCTCCGAGGCCGGCTCGAATATGTTCGGTGGCCGCGATTTTCATGTGCGTGTCATCAATTGCACGCTGGATGACAACGAGATCGGTATGCTGCTGAACGGCGCGACGGTTGAGGTGGTGAACACCATCGTAACGAACAACAAGAGCACCGGCGTCGAATACCTCCGCGGCACGCTGGAATCGTTTCGCCACAACAACGTGTGGGTCGATCCCCGCTCCTCCTCGACGAATTACGTCGGGATGGACGATCCGACCGGGACCGACGGGAACATGTCTGTGGACCCGGAATACAAGGACTGGGCCGCCCGGGACTATCACCTCGGGTACTGCAGCCCGATGATCGACGCCGGTGACGGGACGGCGGCCCCGGAGAACGACCTGATGGGGGCCCCGCGGTACGACGACCCGCGGACCCAGAACACCGGCACCCCCACGGCCAGCGGCGCCTATGCAGATCTCGGCGCCTTCGAGTTCGTCGAGACCGCGGAGTCCACGGTCGACCTGGTCGTCAGCTCGATCGCCGGACCATCCGACGTCATGGTTGGAGAAACCGTCCGCGTCGAGTGGACCGTCGCCAACCTCGGCGCCGGCCAGGCCGTGGGGCCGTGGCATGACAGGGTCTCGCTGGTCTTCGGCCCAGACAACCATCCCACGGTCCTGCCGATGTTCGACGGCCTCGTGGCGGACGGCCTCGTCCTTGGCCCGGGCCAAACGTACACCGTCTCTGCCGAGGCTCGCGTGCCCGGAGGCACGGTCGGGGCTTACCACTGGGAGGTCCTGACCAACGCACGAAGCGAGCTATTCGAGGGGCAGAACCAGGATAACAACACGACGACGTCGGACTGGACGGTGGATCTCGACCTGGCCGAACTCCCCATCGATGGGACCCCCTTGACCCGGGAATTCGCCGCCTTGGGCCAGTCCCAGTGGTTTAAGGTCACGCCCGCGGACGGTCAGGCCTTCCACGTCGCCCTCGATCTCGCGGACGACGCCGGCGCCTCGGAACTGTACGTAGCATTCGGACATGTGCCGACCCGCCAGTACTACGACATGGGGAGCGAACAGTGGAACTCGGCCGATGTATCGCTCAGCGTTTCGGATGCCTCGGCGGAGGTCTACTACGTCCTCGCCTACGCGCGGGCCCTGACCGACGCACCCACCACGTATACGCTCACGGCCAACCCGGTAGACCTCGACGTCCTGTCAGTAACACCCGATCAGGGGGGCACGGACGGAACGGTCACGATAACGGTCATTGGTGAGGCCTTCCCCGAAGGAACCGAAGTCGACCTCATCACCGCGGATGCGACGGCGATCACCCCGGACGCGCTGCACCAGGTCGATGCCACGCGAATCCTGGCGACGTTCAGCCTCTCCAAGGCCCCGGCAGGACCCGCGGATGTACGGGTCACCGCGCCGAACGGGGCCAGCCAGAAGCTTGCGGGGGCGTTCGAGATCCTCCCCGGCGGATCGCCCGATTATTGGGTAGATGTCGAGGGACCCTCGGACGCGCGGTGGGGGCGGGAGTATCCGATCACCCTCAGTTGGGGCAACCGGGGGACGGTAGACGGTGCCATGCTGGTGATGAAGCTAGATACTCCGCCAGGTACCGAACTCGCCCTCACGCCCGGTGGCCCCCCGGTCGAGGGAGAGCTGGCCCTGTTGACGGCGCAACCGGACGCGCCGGGTCCGGTCATGGCCCCTGGTTATGCCGACAGTCGAACGATCTACGTGACGCCGCCCCGAACCGACGAGGTGATCTTGTCGGTAAAGGCGTCACCGATCGACGCCGCGTCGCTGGCAAACTACTCCTTGGATTGGGACGCCTGGGAGACCGCTGCCCGTCCTGACGGGTTCACGGATGAGGAGTGGTCTCCATTCTGGGATCAGCTCAAGAGCCAGCTGGGGTCCGACACGGCCGAGATGGTGCAGGAACTGGCCGACAACGCCGTGGCGCTTAGTCAGACCTCCGACGTCCCACTGCTCGAAGCGCAGGGCGGCGGGGTGCGTCTTTTCGAGTCCCTCTTGGTCGAGATCGGCCAGGCACAGAGCGCTCTTGCCGGGAGTCAGACCGGTCCGCCAATCCCCCAACAGGTCCATTGCCTTTTCGTCGGCAGCGGCGACTACCAGCACTACTACTCGGGGGGAGTCGATCTGCGGGCTGCCACGAAGGATGCGAAGAGCTGGGCGTCCTTCTACCATGAATACGCCGAGGTCCCGCGTACCAACATGACCTTGGTCCTTGACGCGCCAGGACGAAACGACGGCGACCCGTTGGGCCCGGGGTCCGTCCCGAATGTCCCGCATGCCGGAGCGCGCCTGATGTTGGCCAATCTTAAGAGGATTGGCACGGAGGCTGGGCCCAATGACATGATCGTCTTTCACTACTCGGGGCATGGTCTCGGCGACGGACTCGTCCTCCCAACGACCAGCAGCGCCACGCAAGGCCAATATGTGGTGGGCTGGGAGACGATTCATGACCAACTCAAGGACACCGAAGCCAAGAAGATCGTCGTGGTGCTCGACGCGTGTTACTCCAATGCTTTTGCCGACAGGTTGAGGACCTGGATCAAGTTGCCTCACCACGCGCCAAGTGGTTTCGATCCGGACAAATGGGTCGTCATCACGGCCTCGTCGGCCGAGGCGTATGAGACGTGGGACGGCCAGGGCCTGCTGACGTGGCATCTGAAAGAGCAACTGAACGCCGGTATCAAGGACGGTCAAACGGACTTGTACCACGCCTTCAGTCAGTTCGGGACGCTTAGCAATGGGGTCAAGAGACAGACCCCTGACTTCGCGGGAGACGAGTCCTTCAGTCTTTATCACCAGCACACCGCAGGAACCGTGAAGCACACCGTGCCCCAGAGCGGGTATGATTTCGGTGTCGCGGTCAGTGACTTTCTGACAACGACCATACACGGCAGCCGCGACCCCAATGAGAAAGCGACCCTCGGCATTGGCGAAGCGGGATACATCACGGACGACCAGCCCATCACGTACACGATCTACTTCGAGAACGATCCCGAGCAAGGCGCCACGGCGCCCGTCCAGGAACTGCTGATCACCGACCAGCTCAATGACGCGCTCGACTGGTCTACCTTCGAGCTCGGCGCGATCCGCCTCGGTGACAACGAGGTGGGCGTGCCGGAGGGCCGCTACACATTCAGTTCGGTGGCCAATGTGCCGAACGACGCGAACCCCGTCACCATCGAAGCATGGATCGATCCCGACTCCGGGGTTGTCACCTGGCATCTCCGGTCGCTGGACACCGCAACGCAGGACCTGCCGGAGGACCCGCTGGCCGGGTTCCTTCCCGTCAACGACGAGACCGGTCGGGGCGAGGGCTATGTCAGTTTCACCGTCCTGCCGAAGGCCGGTCTGCCAACCGGCACGGAGATCCAGAACCAGGCGACCATCACGTTCGACCCGACCTACGGGGTCAATCCGCCGATCACGACCGGGACGGTACTCAACACCATAGACGCCGCCGCGCCTACGAGCGCGGTCAACGCCCTGCCAGAATCGATGGACCAAGACTCGTTCGATGTCGTTTGGAGCGGTAGCGATTCGGATTCCGGCCTCGCCTCCTACGACATCTATGTCTCCACCGATGGCGGCGATTACGTCCTGTGGCAGGAAGACACGACCGAGACGCAGGCGACGTTCTCGGCCGAGGACGGTCACACCTACAGCTTCTACAGCACGGCCACCGACCAGGTCGGCCACACCGAAGCCGCGCCGGCCTCCGCCGATGCCACGACGCGGGTAGACGTGCCGCAGTCGCCGCCGACGGTGACATCCGTGGAGGTGGCCGGCGGACTCGAGCAGCGATCGGTCGTGAGGACCCTTCAGATCGGCTTCGGCAAGGACGTCAACATCGAACCCAGCGACGTGACGCTCCTGAGTCTGGGCGTGGATGCCGACACGCCGGTGACCATCGGAGCAGCCAACTTCCAGTACGACGAGGGCGCCTACGTGTGTACGCTTTCGTTCACCAAGGCGCTGGCCGACGGCTGCTATGAGTTGCGAATCGACGGGAAGGGCGTGACGGACTCGATCGGCCAGCAGCTCGACGGCAACGGCGACGATACGCCCGGCGACGACTACGTCTACCATTTCCATTGTCTGGCCGGCGACTTGAACGGCGATATGGCTGTCAACGTACTGGACGCCGGGCACCTGCAGACGGCGATGAACGACGTCTACGATCCTGAGGCCGATGTCAACGGCGACGGCAAGCTCGACAGCGACGACACCAAGGCCCTGATGAAGGGCGTGGGCCTCTTCATCGTTCCACCCAAGAACGGTCAGAAGGCGAGCAAGTCGATCTGCCTGACCGCCGCGGCGAATGGAGTCAGCGAATGGGCGATCGGTCAGCCCGCGGGCTGGGCCTCCGGCGCGACCGTCTTCAGGAATGAGCGGATTGATGTCAAGCGACCGGTCTCTGTGCGCTCCATAGCGGAAGACCTGGAATGGGTAGGTCTGGAGGACGCCGTGCGGCATCTCGAAGAGCAGGATCGGGCATCGGCAACAAGCGAGGAGCTGGCGGTGCGCCCCGCCAGCGGGCTGCTCGACGACGAGGCGGGCCCGGTGGTGGACCTTGCCGAGCAGCGACCCGCATCCGCAGGCGACGAGCTGGGCATGTCGCCCTCCCTGCTGGCTGAGGGGTTGCTGGCCGGTTCGAGCCCTGCGCTTGGCAATTGGGCTGCCGCCCTCTTGCCCGTCGGTCCGGACGCAGTGTTGGATGGATTGGCCGAAGCCGCCGTGGACAGCGATGATCTGCTCCGCGCTGGACTCCTCGTGGACTAGCTGAGCGGGAAAGACGGAGGAATGGACATGACCATCACGCCCGGAAGGTTGACGAAGTCCCTCGGGGCTTGCGCGGCCTTCATGGCGGCGGTTCCGAACGCGTCTCTGGCCACGACGTCGGTCTCGGTCGCCGCAGATCCCGCGCCCGCACAAGCCGGTCAGCCGGCTGCCCTGATTGTCCGGGTCAGTTCGAGCACCGCGATCTATGGCTACACGCTGAGGATGCGGTTGACACCGCAGGAAGGAACGACGGGTACACTGAAGCTAGATGCGGCCAACTCGGCTTTCGGCGATCCGGAGGCCCTGATCGACGAGGGGTCACGGGCGGAGGGTTTCACCGAGATCAAGATGCTGGACGGTGACCTGGTTGCTACGACGAACACGAAGGATCAGAGCACGGTCAAGCCAGCCGACAAGCGTGATGTGCTGGTGCGTGCGGCGCTCACTGCGTCAGCAGACGCGACAGGCACATGGAAGATCGAATTCATCTTCCCCGTCAGCGTCCTGTCCGACGGCAGCCTCCAGGCCATCGAAACGCAGTGGCCGACGTCGACGGTCGAGGTCGTCCCGCCTCCTGCTCCGGCCGGCTGCTGCGGCGCCGCGGCCCCAGCCCTCGCCGTGCTATTCACCGGGGGGACGGCTCTCGTATGCCGGCGTTCCCCGACACAACGACGCTGACACTCCGTCGTACCTTGGCGGGATGGGAGTAGCCCTGAAGCCAGATAGGGCTTTGCCGCGTGAGCGAACCCCGACACTGCACGCCGGATGAATGGCTCCTCCGAACGCACGGCTTCTCAGCCCGCAGCAAGTCACCGAGGAGTCCACCGGAAGCTTACGAAAATTGACACCCACCGAACCATTCCTTACAATCCTCGTAGAGAAGCAACAAGGGGAGTGCTTCATATCCTCCCCCCCTGCGTCTGTGGGGGGGACGACGGGGTGTTACTGATCACTAACCGGGCGTGCTGGCGCGTCTGCGCAGTCCCGGAAGCGTTTTGGGGACAAAATCCGTGGCTACCCTAACCGTTCTTCAGGGCCCGGATAGGGGACGCGTCTACCGGACCGGCCGTGGCCCGGTCCCGATCGGTCGGTCCAGCAACATCGTGCCGCTGACCGACCACACGGTCTCTCGCCGCCATGCCGAGCTGTTGCCGGAGAACGGCCGGTGGCAGCTGGTCGACCTGAACAGCATCAATGGCACGTTTCTGAACGGCCAGCGGGTGGCCGAGCCCATCCTGCTGAAGAACGGCGATCAGATCCGCATGGGCAGTACGCTGATCGTCTACGGCGGTGAGGAAAGCTCCTACGAATTCGACGGGACGTTCTTCCCGCGCGACAGCGTGGATTTGGACATCACCAGCCCGCAGATCGGTTCTTCGATCGTCAGCCGGGCCTCCAGCAGCGAGGACAGCGTCATCATCGCCGACCCGCACACGGCCGGAGCGGTGCGGGCATGGCGTGTGATGCAGGGCTTGCTCCAGACCATTGGCTCGATCGTCTCCCGCGACCAGCTGCTTGAACGCGTGATGGACACGGTTTTCGAGGAGATCCGCGTCGACCACGGGTTCATCTTGATGCGGGACGAGGAGTCGGGCGAGCTCTTGCCGCACGTGGTGCGATGTCGGACCAAAGGCGGCACGAGCAACCGCGGTCAGATCACGACGAGCGAGACGATCGTCAAGCACGTCGTCGGTCGTAAGGAAGGCGTGTTATGCACCAACGCCCAGACCGACGAACGCTTCGCCGCATCGAAGGACAGCAGTATCCACAACTACGGGCTTCGATCCGTGATCTGTGTGCCCATCATCGTTCGGGAGGAGGTGCTGGGCATCATCCACATCGACACGGCGGTCGCCAACCGACAGTACACCGACGAACAACTCCGCCTGATGGTCGCGATCGGCCAACAGACGGGTATGGTCCTGGAGAACCTCAAGCTGCTATCCGCTCGGATGCAGACCGAGCGACTCGCCGCCACCGGGGAGACGGTCGCCTACCTGTCGCACTACATCAAGAACATCTTGCAGGGGATGCGCGCCGGGGCCGACATGATCGACAGCGGCTTGGAGCGTGGCAGGGTCGAGACCATCGCCAGCGGATGGCCCATCGTCGAGCGGAACCTCGACAAGATCTACAACCTTACGGCGAACATGCTGGCCTTCAGCAAGGACCGCCGACCCAGCAGGCAGATGGTCCAGCTCGGGCAGATCGTCAGCGATGTGGTGCAACTGGTTCAGCGTCACGCCGACGATCGCGACGTCATGCTGCTCACTGAGGCCGATCAGGACCACCCGCCCATCCCCGTCGACCCCGATGGTGTCCACCAGGTGGTCCTGAACCTGATCAACAACGCGATCGACGCCGTCGAGCCGCACAAAGGTGTGATCAACGTTCGGGTCCGTTTCGATGAGTCGGCCCAGGAGGCCATTCTCACCGTGGCCGACAACGGACCTGGCATCGACAGCGAAGACCTTCCCCACATCTTCGAGGCGTTCCACTCGTCCAAGGGCCAGGGGGGAACGGGCCTGGGGCTCGCGGTCGCCCTCAAGATCGTCCACGAGCACGACGGTCGGATCGACGTCAGCAGCATGCCCGACGAGGGCACGATCTTCCGCGTCCGCCTGCCCATCGCCGAAGGCCCACCGGCCGAGAGCGAAGAGACCTTCGGACCAGAACGCTAAGCCGCCTGCATGGAGGATCAAACCGTCTGCCTGCAAGGCATACCGTGCGCTGTCGTAGCGGATTCGAGTGGTCACCGACGAACGGCGTTCTCGTCGTTGGTGCCCCGGGGCAGCTGGCCAGCAAGCGCAGGACCTGGGGGACGTTGGTGAGCGGTGATATACTGCCCCATCACTGGTAGTCAGGCACAGGAGCGTTCGCAGCCGGATGTCCTCGACCGACAAGACACTCCTCGAAATGCGAGCGATCACCAAGGCGTTCGCCGGCACGCGGGCGCTGGACGGCGTCGACTTCGACGTCCATGCTGGCGAGGTCCATGCGCTCGTCGGCGAGAACGGGGCGGGCAAGTCGACGCTGATGAACGTGCTGGCCGGTCGGTTCGACGACTACACGGGCCAAATCCTCTTCGACGGCCGCCCCGTCAGGCTCACCCATCCCCGTCAGGCCCGCGACCTCGGCATCGGCGTGATCTATCAGGAGCTCAGCGTCCTGCCCAATCTGACCGTGGCCGAGAACATCATGCTCGGTGACGAGCGCGCGGGACGGTGGACGCGGCGGATGGACCGCGCAGCCCTTCGGTCCTCGGCGCGGGACATCATCGACTACCTGCGGTTCGACCTCGACCCGGATGAACGCGTCGCGGGGCTCAGCACGGCGAGGCAGTGTCTCGTCGAGATCGCCGGCGCGGTCCGGCGCAACGTCAAGCTGCTCGTCTTCGACGAACCCACCGCCTCGCTGAGCGTCGAAGACGTCGACAGGCTGTTCGAGGTCATCAAAGATCTCCGGGCCAGAGGGCTGGGGATGATCTACATCTCGCACCGCCTGGCCGAGCTGCCCAGGATCGCCGATCGCGTCACCGTCCTCCGCGATGCCAGACGGGTGGGCACAAGGGACATGGCCGCGTGTCAGATGTCCGACCTGACCCGCACGATGCTGGGCCACGACCTGTCCGAGGTCTTCCCGACGCGGGTCAGCGCGCTAGACGGCGAGCGGCGCGACATCCTGCTGAGGGTAGCGGGCCTGACCCGCCCGGGCGTCTTTAGGGACGTCTCGTTCGAACTGCGTGCCGGCGAGATCCTCGGCATCGCCGGCCTGGTCGGATCGGGCCGCAGCGAGATCGTCCGCGCCATCATCGGCGCCGACCGGGCCAACGGGACGGTCACGCTCCGGGACACGCCCGTTGCAGCCAGGTCTCCCAGCCGATGTCGAGGGATGGGCATCGGGATGGTGCCGGAGAACCGCAAGCTCGAGGGCAATCTCACGGGCAGGCCCGTTGCCGAGAACCTCACCGTCGGCATCCTCGACCGGTTGGCGAGCGTGCTGGGATTCCAGTCGCCCGGGCGTGTCGCCCGCCACGCCCACCGCATGATCGAACAGATGGGCATCGACCCGCCCCGTGCCGACATGGCGATCCAGGCGCTCAGCGGCGGCAACCAACAGAAGGTCATCGTCGGGCGCTGGCTGGCGGTCGGGCCGGAGGTGCTCATTTTCGACGAGCCCACGCGAGGGATCGACGTCGGCACGAAAGCGGAGATCTACCGGCTGATCGTGGACCTGGCCCGCCAAGGACGGGGGATCATCCTGATCTCGTCGGAGCTGATCGAGATCGCCAAGCTCGCCGATCGCGTTCTCGTCTTGAGGAACGGGCAGGTCGCTGGGGAGATGCCGGGCGGGCAGATTGACGAGGAGGCGCTCCTCGCCGAATGCGCGGGGTAACGGCGAACGCGAATGGCCAACGAATCGAGCAGACTGACGCCTGCCGGCCAACCCGACGCACGCTCTTTCCGGAAGCTGCAGCGAGCGACGATTCTGATCATCCTGGTCGTGCTGTGCGCGTTCGCCTCGATCAACAGCCCGACGTTCTTCAGTTGGACCAACCTCGTCGACAACCTGCTGACCAACGCCGCGGCGTTGGGGGTGATCGCTCTGGGCATGACGTTCGTGATGATTGCGGGCGGGTTCGACCTGTCGGTGGCCTCGATGACGGCGGTCTGCAGTGTGGTCCTGATCCTGACCATGGATGCGCTGTCGGGTTACGGAGCGGCGGTGGCCATCTCGACGGCGCTGCTGCTGACGGCGACGGTGGGGATCGGGCTGGGGGCCGTCAACGGCATCCTCATCGCCCGTGTGGGGGTCAATCCGTTCGTGGCCACACTCAGCACCATGCTGGTCTTCCGCGGAATCGCGCTGATCCTGACCGGCGGGGGCCAAGCCAAGCAGGTCGCCGACATCGCCCTTCGCAGGCAGTTCAGCTGGATCTACGACGCGCAGCTCCCGCTGTGGGGCGAGGCGTACAAGCTATCGATGCCGATCGTGATCTTCCTCGTGCTGTTCGTGATCGGTATCTACCTGTTGCGGTTCACGCGCTTCGGCCACTACGTCTTCGCGATCGGCGGCAACGAGGAGGCGGCCTGGCTGGCGGGTGTGAACACACGCCGGATCAAGGCAACGACGTACGTGCTGTGCGGGTTGACGTGCGCGGTCGCGGCCGCCGTCTTCGTGGGAATGACGGCGACCGCCCAGGCCGAAAGCCATATGGGCAAGGAACTCGACGTCATCGCCGCCGTCATCGTTGGCGGCACGCCCCTGGGCGGGGGCAGCGGCAGTCTGTCTGCAACGCTGACGGGGGTTCTCCTGCTGAGGGTGATCGACAACCTCCTGACTCAGTTCAGCGTCGGGGCGGAGTACCGCAAGGTGGTCACCGGACTGATCATCCTCATCGTCGTGACGATCGACGTGCTGGCCAAGAAGAGAGCAGAAAGGTAGCCAGCCACGCGGAAGCCGTGCGGTCGGCGTACCCGGAGAATAGGCATCACCTCAGAATGGATCTGAGGCGCAAACAGCGCTCAGTGGAATGACTCAGGACAAGAGCTGCTTGATCGTGGCGAGCAACGCCTCCCGGTCAATGGGCTTGGGGACGAAGCCCTCGGGCGGGGGAACCTGTTTGCGGCTGCTGATGAACTTCTTGAACCCCTCTGGATCCAAACCGAACCCCGTCACGCCCGTGACGACCACGATGGGGATCTTGGCCAGCTCCGGGTCGTCCTTGACCTCCCGGTAGAAACGGACCCCGGACTTCTCGGGCATCGAGATGTCAAGGCATACCAGGTCGGGCCGCTCACTTCTGAGCTTGTCCAGGGCTGCCTGCCCATCCGCGGCGGACGCCGTGTCATAGGCATTGTCCTGCAGGAGCGTCTCCATGTAGGTCACCACATCAGGCTCATCATCTACAATCAGAATCTTTTTGGTGGCCGGCTCAGCTTCGGTCATGGACAAGATCTCCATCGGACGCGTAACGGCGTCTCCGTCAACCGTCGACAGATCACGGCTCGCTCACCAAAGACTCCCATGGTTTCTGCGGCACGTCAAGTGCTTTTTGGCTATGCTGGGCACCGCGTCCGAATCCCGGGCTGCGAATGCCTCTGGTGTGGCGCTGGGCATGATGGCTGGGTCAGTCCGAGCAGTCCACTCCCACCATGCCTGTCCAGTCCGCACCGCAGTTGCACTGAGGGACGGCGCAGGGACTCATAAGACATTATAAAAAAGTCGTTTATGCGCCTACTGCCCCCTCGATCGCCTGTCTTGCCGTCGTTGCCTTGAGCAAGCCCTTGACAGGAAATTCCGATCGAGTTATATGTGGTTTATGGTCGGCAGACCAAGGTGACCCCGTCGCGTCGCATCCCCGCGGTTCCGGGGGATCTCCGAGGCACATGAAACTCTCCACCCGAGCCCGGTATGCGTTGAGAGCCATGGTGGTGATCGCTCGGCATTCAGACGCCGCCAGCCCCATGAGTCTGGAGAAGGTTGCCAAGGCAACCCGAATCTCTCGGCGCTATCTGGAGCAGTTGGCGATGTCCCTGAAGGGCGCGGCGCTGCTCCGGTCCGTCAGCGGCAGGAAGGGCGGCTACTCGCTTGCGCGCCCCGCCGAGCAGATCAGCATCGGGCAGATCGTCGAAGCGTCCATCGGACCCATCAACGTGGTCGAATGCGTAGGCTCGCCCGGCATTTGCATCAAGGCGGATCTGTGCGAATGCCGCCTGCTGTACATGCTGATCAACCGGGGCATCAAGGACGTCCTGAACCGGCATTCCCTGGCCGACCTGGCCGACCGGGACTGGCTCAGGAAGCTCGGGCCCGAGCTCGCAGAGGAGTTCAGAGACGTGTCTGACCTGGAAGACGAGGATCTCGAGGGCCACACCGGGTGCTGCCCCGTGTGCTGACCCAGATCGTCGGCATGGCCACAGCATGCGGGGACGATCCCGCTCAAGCGGCCCGTCATCGAAGCGACTGAAAGCGATCCATCAACAGCCGGGGGCCCGCAGGGCGACGTCGGATCCTAAGCAGGCAGCTTCAGTAACTGTCGGCCGTCAGCCGCACCTTGCCTCTAAACGTGTGGTAGATCCAGCCCGTGTAGATCAGGACCAGCGGCATGCCAACCAGGGCGACGACGAGCATGACGGTAAGCGTCCGCGCCGAGGACGAGGCGTTGCCGATCGTGAGACTCAACTCGGGATCGTTCAGCGCCGGCACGATCTTGGGGAAGATCCCCGCCCCGCACATCGCCATCAACCCGGCGATGCTGACAGTCGACCAGGCAAACGCGTTTCCCGCCTGGTCCTTCCTGTTGGCGACACACGTCATGGCGATCGCCACGAGCGCGACCGCCGGGACCACCCACAGGAACTGCAGGGCCCGGCAGTTGGCCAGGAGCTGCGGTTGGGTGATCACCGTGACGACGACGGCAACCACAAACAGGCCGAGGTAGGCCACGGACGACCTGCGGGCCCAGGACCGTGCCTGGTCGGCGAGCTGGCCTTCGGTCTTCAGCACGATGTAGTTGGCCCCGTGCGTGGCGAACATCACGAACCCCAGCACGCCGATCATCAGCGCGTAGGGATTCAGCAGGCCGAAGAACGTCCCCGCGAAATCCTTGCTCTCGTTCAACGGCAGGCCGCGAAGGATGTTACCCATCGCCACACCGAACAGCAGCGCGGGCAGCGCGCTGCCGACCGCGAAGGCCGTGTCCCAAACGCTGCGCCAACGAGGGGAGGCCACCTTGCTGCGGAACTCGATCGAGACCGCGCGGAAAATCAGCCCCAACAACACCAGCATCAACGCCAGGTACAGCCCGCTGAAGACCGTCGCGTAGACGTGGGGAAACGCCGCGAAGATCGCCCCGCCCCCCGTCAGCAGCCAGACCTCGTTGCCATCCCAGACTGGCCCGATCGCGTTGAGCAGCGTGCGGCGGTTCTCGTCTCCCTTTGCGAACAGATGCCAGATGCCAACGCCCAGATCGAACCCGTCGAGGATCGCGTACCCTACGAGCAAGACGCCGATCAGGAAGAACCACGTTACCTGCAATGCAGTCATGCCGGCACCCCCTCGGCAGCGGTCTGCCGGGCTGGTGTCTCTTCCTCAGGACCGTGCGCGATCTTGTGCCTGATCAGGAACACCCAGAGCGCGAACAGCAGGGCGTAGATCAGCACAAACAGGATGATCGAGAACAGGATCTGTTCGGCCGGCACGGTCGGCGAAGCCGCATCGCTCGTCCGCAGCAGACGGTAGACCGCCCAGGGCTGGCGACCGACCTCGGCCGAGAACCACCCGAGCTGGTTGGCAATGAAGGGCATCGGGATCGACCACAACGCCAGCTTCATGAAGCGCCGGTTCTCGTACAGCCGCTTTCGCCACAACAAGAACAGTCCCAGCGCGGTCACGCCGATCATCAAGAACCCCAGCATCACCATCAGCCGGAACGTGTAGAACGTATAGGGCAGCGGCGGCCTCTCGTCCTTGGCAAACGCGTCCATCCCCTTGACCTCGGCGTCGAACCGCCCGTGGGCGAGCCAACTCAGCAGGCCTGGGATTCCGATCTTGGCTCGGACCGTTTCGCTCTCCTTGTCCAGGATGCCGAAGACCAGCGACGGCGCGTACGTCTGCGTCTTGAAGATCCCCTCCATGGCCGCCAGCTTCTCGGGTTGCGTGCGGGCCACCTGGGCACCATGGTAGTGCCCGATCGGTAGCTGGATCACCGACGAAACGAAGGCCAAGACCAGCGCCGCCCGAAACGAGGCCTTGGCGAACGCCACGTGCCGGCCCTTCAACAGGTACCACGCGCTGACGCCGAGCACGAAGAACGAACCGGTCATCAGGCAACCGTCTACGGTGTGCAGGTATCGCGGAACGGTGGACGGATTGAAGACGGCCGCCCAGAAGTCGGTCAGTTCGGCCCGGCCGTTGCGGATCGCGAAACCGGCCGGCGTTTGCTGCCACGAGTTGGCCACGATGATCCAGAAAGCCGACAGGGTCGACCCGACGGCCACCATCAGCGAGGCGAACCACAACTTCCCGGTCGAGACGCGATTCCAGCCGAAGATCAGCACACCCAGAAACGCTGACTCGAGGAAGAACGCCAGTATCCCCTCAGCCGCCAGCGGCGCACCGAAGATGTCGCCCACGTATCGGGAGTAGTCCGACCAGTTCGTGCCGAACTGGAACTCCATCGTGATGCCGGTGGCCACCCCCACGGCGAAGCTCACCGCAAAGAGCTTGATCCAGAACCGGGCCATTCGGCGGTAGAAGTCATCGCCGGACTTCCAGTAACGACCCATCATCCAGAAGATCAGCCAGGCCATCCCGATGGTCAGCGGGGGAAAGATGAAGTGAAACCCCGCGGTGAGGGCGAACTGAACCCTGGACAGGTATACCGGGTCCATGAGGAACGTTCCTCCTGCACGCACGTTCAGAGCCAGCGGTGCGTGCCAGGCTTCGGCGCTCGGCTATGACTTCCAGAGCCCGTGCAGGTTGCAGTAGGCGCGAGCGGAGACGTCCGCGCCCTCGACCTGGAAGACGGCTTCCGGTGCGTCGTCGGGCTTGAGGAACTGACGACAGGTCATGCCGTCCACGATCGCCTCGATCCAATCGATGTAGTGGTCCTGCTGCATCGGATGCGGGACGGAGCCGACCTTGACCTTGATCCCGCCGTCGGCCTTCTCGATGACCGGGACATGCTTCTCCTGGGCGGCGTCCGTCGTGTTCTCTGCGAGCAGCTCCATGGGCTCGTTGCAGCAGACGAGCTTGCCGCCGCCTGCACGAATCAGTTCGACCATGTTCCCGCAGACGTTGCATTTGTAGACTTGCAGCTTTTCGACTGGCATCGCGTTGTCTCCTGTTCGTATCTCACCAGCGCGGCGGGTCATACGCTCGTGCCGCCGCGATCTTCCGCGCAGCTTCAGTCCGGGGCCTTGCAGGCGGCCTCATACCGCTGCGTCACCACATCCCAGTTGATGTGCTTCACGATCGCCTTGATGTAGTCCGTTCGCCTGTTCTGGTACTTGAGGTAGTAGGCATGCTCCCAGACGTCGATGACGAGCAGCGGGATCGCGCCGCAGATCATCTGGTTCTCGTGCTTCTCGATCTGCAAGACGAGCAGCCGCTTTCCCATCGGCTCGTAGGCCATCATGCCCCATCCGCTGCCGGCCACCTTCTCGCTCGCCGCGGAGAGCTGAGCGCACAGCGTTTCGAGGCTTCCGAATTGCCGCTCGATGGCAGGCCGGAGCGCCCCGCCCGGTTTGGAGACCTCGGCCGCGAGGTTGGCGAAGTAGAGCGTGTGCAGCAAGTGGCCCGATCCGTGGAAGGCCAGCGCCCGCGACAGCGCTTGGATCGCCGCGAAGTCGCCCGACTTGCGGGCGGCTTCGAGCTTCTCCAACGTCGCGTTCAGTCCGTTGACGTATCCGGCGTGATGCTTGTCGTGGTGAATCCTCAGCGTCCGTTCGTCGAGCGCCGGCTCGAGCGCGCCGTACTCATAGGGCAGGTCGGGCAATTTGTATGGCTTGATCGCGCCCGGACCGGCCGCCATCGCCAACGAACCGGGCCAGCCCACGACCGCCGCGCCCGCGGCAGACGCGCCGGCAAACCCCAGCAACTCTCGCCTGGTCGGTGTTCCCATGGTCCATCTCCTTATGCAGACAGATTCAGGCGCAGGCGCGCCCACGGCATCTGAAGGCCACGCCGCCCGGGCAAGCCCGACGGTCGTCGCACGGTCCAGCCTAGCCGTACGGGTACATCCCTTTCTTGACGCCCTCCAAGTCCGCCAGAAGCTCCTCGTGCTTCTGCTCGTCCAGACGTAGGTAGTGCAGCAGGTACTCCGCCACCACCATGTTCTTGCCCTTCACCGCTTCGAGCAGTTCTTCGGCCAACTCGATCGTCTGCTTCTCGATCTTGATGTGGTTCTCGATCATGTCCCAGACCTCGAGCAGCTCGTCCGGGCTGATCGAGACCGTCCCAGTGCCCGCGGCATCAGATACCATCTGCTGCACGCGATAGTGCATCTGCGAGTCGGCTTGGATGATCTCCATCACCAGGCGAACAAGCGGGTTGCCCGTCTTGGCGATGACCCTGCCGGTCGAAGCCACCGACGCGTTCTCGATCTTCTGCCACTTCTCCATCGTCGCGACGATCTTGTCTTGCGTTTCCTTCACGGACATTGGAGTCTCCTGTGATGATGAAATTGCCGAATCGGTCAAGACCAGCCAGTCAACTCACCTGCTCTTAACGCGCACGCGGTTGGCCGGCCGGATGCGGTACGGCTTTGCGCGCTCCCTTTGGGCCGCCGTCTTTCTCTCGAAGGGGGTCGCAATCACGTCAATGTCGCGCTCCTCTTCGTGGCCTAGATGACCCAAGGCCGCCGGAACCTCCCTGTCCGAGCTCCAGATCGTTGCCAGCCTGTTGGGGCAAGACCCGCTCCCATCAGATCATCCCGGCACGACCGCCGCACGGAGCACGTCGATTCCGACGCGCTCGATCGTCTTCCAGAGGCGCTCGCGCTTGTTACCGTTCTGGCGATAGAAGTCGATGACCTTGTCGACCACCGCCAGGGCTTCGTCGGTTGTCAGGCCTTCAACCAATTCCTGGGCAAGGTGCGGTTTGGCACCGCCCGAGCCACCCACCATCACCGTCCAGCCCTTCTTCTTCCCGATCAGGCCGAGGTCCTTGATGCACGTCTCGGCGCACTGGTTCATGCACCCGCTCACGCCGATCTTGAACTTGCTGGGCAGCTCCATGCCGTGATACTTGCCGTCCAACTTGAGCCCGACGCCCAGGGCGTCCTGTTGACCCAGCTTGCAGAAGGTCGTCCCCGGGCAGGCCTTGATGCTCCGGACGCACATCCCCACCGCCGCCCCAGGCGCCATACCCAACGCCTCCCATGCCGCGTCGATATCCTCCTCTTTCAGACCCACCAGGGCGATCCGGGCGGCGCTGGTCACCTTCACCGCGGCGCAGCCGTACTTCTCGGCCACGTCTGCGAGCTTGCGAAGCGTCTCGGGCGTGACCACGCCACACGGAAGGTGCGGTGCGATTGCGTAGGTCACCTTGTCTCGTTGGGATACTGCCGCCTTCTCACCATCCTTCAGCATCTGGTGCCTCCTGAAAGCCAGAACGAGACCCGAAGCGAACCGTCACGCTGGGAGGCCGATCGGGTCTCCAAGTCGGTTGTCCTAGTCCCCCCCTTCCTCAACCTCGAGCGGACCTCGCCGCCGCGTCTCGGCCTTCAGCATGGTCAGGAGCATCTTGAACCGCTGTGACGCCCGGACCGCATGCGGCACGTTGGCGGGCATGAGGACGAGATCGCCCTGACCTGCCGGGACGACCCTTCCACCGATGGTCAGCTCCGCCTGACCGTCCAGAATCTGAACCAAGGCATTGAACGGCGTTGAATGCTCACTCAACGCCTGATCAACGTCAAACGCGAAGAGCGTCAACGTGCCGGCGTCATTCGACAGGAGCGTCCGACTCACGATCGATCCGTCCGCGTAGGCAACCAGGTCGGTCAGGACAAGCACTTCGCCGACGGGAAGCTGACTCCGGGGAGAACCGACTCGTGTGGACGCATCTGTCGAATGGCTTTCGCGCCCCATACAATGGCACTCCCGGTCGTCAGTCGCGTCTGTACCGGTCCTCGGCGTCGGGAAGGCCGGTACGTGTCTCGCCGAATCGATCGACGATGCGGCTCGGGTTGCGTCCCCGCGTTGCCGATCGGCCCGCCTCACACACGGACGGCCCGACGTCGGTTTCCCGCCCATGCACAGCACGGAAGACCAACTAGTTGAAGGGCACACCCAGTTTGTCGAACGTCCTGCGGACGTGCTCTTCGGGGTCCTTCACGGCAAAGCGCTCGGTGATCTGGCCGTTCTTGTCGATGATGAACGTCTGTCGTTCGATGAGGAGCGATGGCTTGCCACTGAGCGTCTTCTGGGCCATGGGAACGCCGAACTGCCTCGCAATCGCGCCATCCGCGTCGGCGATGAGCGTGAAGGGCAGCTTGTGGTGGGCCTTGAAGGCCTTGTGTGAATCGACCGAGTCGCTGCTGATGCCGACCACGCTGTAGCCCTTGGCGCTAAGCTTGCCCAGGCGGTCTCGAAACGCGCAGGCCTCGGTGATGCATCCGGGCGTCTCGTCCTTGGGGTAGAAGTAGACCACCACGCCTTTCTCGCCCATCAGATCGCCGAGTTTCACGGTTTTGCCTTCGTCCGTCACCCCGGAGAAGTCAGGTGCCGACGAGCCAACTCTCAACGGCTGCTGGCATCCCACGACGAGCAGCAGCAGCAGGCCACAGACGAACACACAGCGTTCGGCTCTCCTCATGTGAGTCTCTCCTTGACGACGACGTTTCGTTCCGAGACGGCCAGGAGAAGTCGCGACTTGGACTTCTCCGCAACCAGGGATTGTCGCAATCCGATCCCGAGGGTCAAGCATGAACCTTCGGTTCCCACCCATTTAGACGCACGTGCGGCCGCAATTCTTCCTGTCCCATTGGATTGCGACCAGATGTCCACCTCGAGTCCCGTGCCCCCCGAACGGGGCGGTTGCAAGTGGGATCGAATCAGGTATCTTGGCGGAAGAGGCGAGAGGCTCGTCTGTGCAACCGCCGCCCCCGGGCAAGACGACAAGGCAAATCATGAGCCCGATGGACCTGGCAAGACTGATCTCGCGGCAGCAGAACCTCCAGCTCGTGCTGGACAACCTCTCGGAGGGCGTGCTGGCCCATGACAAAGACCGCGTGATCACCTTCTTCAACCGGGCCGCAGAACGGATCACCGGGTACGACCGCGCCGAGGTCGTCGATCGCGACTGCCATGAGGTGTTCCCCGAGGGGTTCTGCGGGGGATCGTGCCGATTCACCGAATCGGACACTGAGCTGCGGCAGCAGATTGCCTATAGTCTGAACTTCACCGCCAAGAGCGGCAAGCAGAGGCGGCTGGAAGTTTCGGTCGTGCCGATGACGGACGAGGAGGACCGGTTCGTCGGCGTGCTGAACTGCTTTCGGGACGTGACCGAGCTGACGCAACTCCGCCGTCGGCTGGAGGACGCCCAGAGCTTCAACGGCATCGTCGGGCGGGACCACCAGATGCAGCTCGTCTTCGACCTGATCCGCGATCTGGCCGACAGCGACGCCCCCGTGCTGATTCAGGGGGAGAGCGGCACCGGCAAGGAGCTGGTGGCCGGCGCCATCCACGGCGAGAGCCGCCGCAACGGCAAGCCCTTCGTACCGGTCAACTGTGGCGCCTTGCCGGCGGGGACGCTGGAGACAGAGCTGTTCGGTCACGTCAAGGGCGCCTTCACCGGCGCGATCCGCGACAAGAAGGGCCGATTCGAGCTCGCCGACGGCGGCACGATCTTCCTCGACGAGGTGGCCGAGCTCGCACCGAACACGCAGGTCAAGCTGCTCCGTGTGCTTCAGGATGGCACGTTCGAACGCGTCGGGGGCGAGGAGCATCTCCGGGCCGACGTCCGCGTGGTGAGCGCAACGAACCGAGACTTACGGAAGCTGGTGGCTGGCGGGCAGTTTAGAGAAGACCTCTTCTACCGGCTCTGCGTCGTGCCGGTGAACCTGCCGCCGCTCCGTCAGCGGCGAGGCGACATCCCACTGTTGGCCGAGCATCTCCTGCAGATGGCTTGCCAAAGCGGCGATCGGTCAACGCCGAGACTGTCTGGAGAGGCCATCACGGTGATGATGGACTACCGTTGGCCCGGCAACGTCCGGGAGCTCCAGAACGCCATTCAATACGCGCTGGTCAAGGCCAAGGGAGACCTGATCGACGCCGGTCATCTTCCTCCCGAGATCGCCCCCGCCCAAGCGGGCGTGACGCGCCCCCGGGTGCGCCGTTCACGGAAGCTTCGCGACCAGGACGTCCGAGAGGCGCTGGCGGCATGCAACGGAAACAAGGTCCAGGCGGCGCGGAAGCTCGGCGTGGGCCGGGCCACCCTCTACCGATTCCTCGGAGAGATGCGGTCCGCCCCAGCGCAGCCGCCGGACGACGCGTCCTGAGGCATACGCCGAAGAGGCCTGGGGCACCCCATCGCCGATCAGCCCGCGTGCGAGGCCAGGTACTCGGCCACGCCATCCGCCGTCGGCGTCATCGCATCCTCGCCCTCACGCCAGTTCGCCGGGCACACCTCGCCATGCTCCTCGGTGTACTGCAGGGCATCGAGGACGCGCAAGGCCTCTTCGACGCTCCGCCCAAGCGGCAAGTCATTCACCAGGGCATGGCGGACGACGCCTTCCTTGTCGATCAGAAACAGCCCTCGCAGGGCAACCGACCCCTCGGAGAGCACGCCGTAGGCCCGAGAGATCTCCTTGTCGAGGTCGGCAACCAGCGGGTATTTGATCTGCCCGATGCCGCCCTTGTCGCGCGGGGTGTTTCGCCAAGCGTAATGGCTGAACTGAGAATCTACCGAAACACCGATCACCTCGGCGTTCTTCGCCTTGAACTTCGCCAGGCCCTTGTCGAAGGCGATGATCTCCGACGGGCACACGAACGTGAAGTCGAGTGGATAGAAAAACAGGATGACGTACTTGCCCCGATAGGACGAGAGCGTCAGCTCCGCAAACGTGTTGTCAGGCATGACAGCCTGTGCCGTAAAACTGGGGGCTTCCTTGGTTACCAATGTGGGCATGGCTCTGCTCCTTCTCTCTGCGACAACCTTCGTGAGGGGACCTCATTGAACAATTGCCTACCCCGCTGGCGTGACTGGACGCGGAAGCATCCGCTGACCCAGTTCACTGTCAAGCATGAACGGCGCCTCTGTTCTACCGCGGGGGTACGGCGAACTCAAGACTGCCAGAACAGGATGGGATGGCCCGATCCGTTCACCACGCCTACTTCAGAATCGACCGAAGCTGCTTGCGAGCCCGATTCAGGCCGGAGGCCACGGTGCCCTGCTTGACACCCAGAGACTCGGCGATCTCGGCGTAGTCCAGGCCCTGCTCGTACCGCAGCAGCACCATCTCTCGCATCCGTTCGGGCAGTTGCCGCAGCGCGGCATGCACGTCCAGTGAGAGGGACGGATCCTCGTGGATCGGCTCGGACCATCGTGGCTCCTTGGCGATGGATTCAGCGAACCGCTGCTGGCGCTTCTTGCGCCGCAGGTGCTGAAGGGCCTCGTTCACGGCAACCCGATGGATCCAGGTGCCCAGCGCGGACTCTCCTCGGAAGTCACCGATGCGGTTCAGCACGCGGATGAACGTCTGCTGAGACAGATCCAAGGCGTCCTCCTCGTTGCCGGTGATCCGCATCATCAGCGACAGGATCCGTTCGCTGTGATCCTCATACAGCCGTCGCTGAGCTGCTACGTAGCCCTGCTTGCACGCCTCCACGAGTTGCTTCTCAGTGCAGTCCTCAGCAAGCGGGCATTCGTGGCAGGATGTCGGCGAATCGGGACAGTTCACGGGCACGTCCTGATGCCCGATCGCCTCATCGCTTTGGGATTCACCCGAGGGAGGGTCCAGCACCGACGTCGCTTGCGACGATTTGCTCACGTTCAGCTCGCCCATGATTCACCTTGTCCCTTCTGCAAAGTACCCCGGAATCACAGCCCTTCCCGGAGCGGTCATCGACTGATCGATGGCCTTGTTGGTCCCCCGTCTGATCACGCATAAGAGCAAGGGATGTGCCAGGTACCGGAATGGGGATTGCGAGAGACGTTATCTATTGTTTTCACAAGTGTTTACGGAAATCCCCCTGATTCTGAAGCGATGGGCGTGTCTCACAAGGAGTCGGAAGACGGGGAAGGCGGAGCAAGAACATAGCCCCTTTTTTGATAATAGGTTAAGAGTCAAGAGGGCGGGGTTTCGGGGTCGCAGAATGTCTCAAGAGGCACCAATATGTCTCAGGAGCAGTAGTGATACACTTGGCCGTCTCTCAGGCTTACGCGCGAGGACTGTATCCCATTTCTGTGAAATAGCTTACACCGGCCTCCCGGCGGGGGATCCTGCAGCTTCCTCTGCGCCGGGTGTCTCGCTCCTCACGGTACAGCCTGCCCCCCCCTGGGTGGCCGAAGGGGGAAACCAGGCCAGGAGCTCGCCGATCTGCCCTCGGCAGGCCGGGTCAACGGGAGGGCGGATCGGGTCTTATCGATGCCGCCTCCTTCAGGGCCTCGAGAACGCGGTCCTTCGTCAACAGCTCGGGTAATACGATCGGGTCGCCCGCGCGGCCCGGTCCGTAGACGAGGTTCAGCGGCACGCTAGGACGGTTGAACCTCGCCAGCTCTCTCTTCATGTCGGGGTCCATGGAGGTGAAGTCCGCTCGGATCGGAACCACGGTGACAGGCCGCCTTCGATGCCTAGCGGAACG
>CAYMLO010000141.1:0-26337 GCA_964390905.1 uncultured Planctomycetales bacterium
AGAGCGCGAAGTGATCGGTGTCGAATCCGTTGCCCGCCATGCGTGCGACCAGGTCATCCAGGTAGGTCTTCAAGTCTTGCGCATAGGCCGCGCTGCGGAAGTCGCCGCGCAAGCCCGGAATGCCGTTGAGCAGAAGAACCACGTCTCTGCCAACAAAGGGGGCGACGAACGCGTCGTGTTTGGTGTAGTCAAAGCCCGTTAGCGAGCCCTGCTTGTCATACTTCGGCACTCCATGGGGACCCACGAACACGTTGTTGCCGTGGGCGAGCATGTCCTTGATGCTCGGTGCGTCCAGATGAGCCCAGGCGCACAATCGGAACGTGCCCGAGGGTGCCATTTCGATAGGCAGCACATCGAGAACCGCCTCGACGACGGCCTCCGGCGGCGACACGGACTGCGGGTACCCCGGGCTGTCGGTGACGCCAGCGCCGTTGAGCGCTAGCAATCGAACGGTCACCGTGTACTGCCCCGGTCGTACGCGGGTGGCGTCCACATCCAGCCACAGCTCACTGTTCTTGAGCGAAGGGACCGAGATCACGGCCGATTCGTCCAGCTCGGGCAGCGGATCCCATGCCTCCTCACCCAAGGACGTGACGACGCTGACCGAACGGCGCGGCGTGACGACCGGGCCGTCCGGGGTAACATCGACCAGCGCGCGAATCTGCAGCGGACGGTCTGTTACGTTGAACACCCCCAACGCGATCGGCTCGTGCTCTCCGGGCACAAGCCGCCGTCGGAGCTTGACGGGATTCTCCACGCGCATCGGCAACTGCTCGTCGACGACACGGCTCTCCCATAGCGTTCCCTCGAAGGCGACCACACTCGTTTCCGAGCCGAGCGCGGCTGCGCTCTGGACGACGTCGGCCACGCCAAAAGCATACTGTGCGCGGGCGACAAGCAGCGCCGTCTGCTCGACGACCTCCTGCGCCTCAGATGCGTCCTGAGCCGGTGCCCTGTTTTGCAGAGATGCGACTGCACCGGCGTCGTCCTCGAGCAGATTGGCCTGGCAGTGCAGCGCCGCCGTCGACAGTGGAAGCACTGCCGCGACATCCTCCGCAGAGGTCCGCAAGGCCTCTATCGCCTGGGCGATGAGGGCCCGATCGTTGACGAACGGTTGTAGAGAGAACTCACGTGCGCCAGACGCCAGCCTACGCCCGGCAGAATCGTCTAGACACCAAGAGAAACGGTAGACGCCCGGAACGATCGCTGTGACGGGCAGGAGCAACTGGCCCTGCCGCCCGACGACGCGTGACGTGGCCACCTGGCGCATGCCGTCCGGCCGGACGGAGGTGGCGGTCGCCCTGAGGGGGTCTGCTCCGGGCTTGGGATTGCTGATGGCGAATCGGATGCTCTCACCCGTGAGCACCTGATCCCATGCCAGGTTCTCGGGCTCCATCCGAACAGACTCCTTCTCCTTGGCCAGTCCAGACCACGCCCCGGTCTTCTGTTCGTTTCCGCGATAGGCCGCCCAGTGTGCGACCGCGTCGACGGGGGCCTGCGTGCCAAAGCAGAACGTCTTGCCCGATTCGCCACCGGTGATCAGCATCTCCAATCCTGGAGAATCGGGCGTGACGTCGCCGAAGGCGGGCGTCACGTTGATCGTGCGGTTGTCAAACTGGAAGTCGAAGACGAACTGGCCGTTTGCGTTGAGGACCATCAGATGGCCATTCTGCGTGCAGAAGGCGTATTCAAGCTGGCCGTCCCCGTCGACGTCGATGATGGCCCCAGCCGCCAGGCTCCGTCCCTGCATGTCGATGTCCCAGAGAACGTCTCCGTCCTCGGCGAAGCGATAGACCGTACCGAGCTGCGTGATCACGAAGACATCGGCACGGCCGTCCAGGTCCAGATCCCCCACGGAGATCGTCGAGGCCACCGGGCCAAGCGTCGGCCTGCGCCACAAGGTCACGCCGTTGCGGTCGAGGCAGAACACCTCACCCGCGTTGGACGCGGCAACAACGCGCGCCCGTCCGTCTGAGGCCGAGAAGATCACCGGAGCCGACGTGGCCCACGTTTCGGACGTGCCGCCGATTTCCCGCTGCCAGAGAGCGCTGCCACGCATGTCAAGGACTGTCACCGTGCCCTTGCCTGTCACCACGACCATCTCGGGCTTGCGGTCCCCGTTGATGTCGCCGACGGCGGGGCTCACCGGCATGCCCTGTACTTGCGCCTGCCAAAGGACCTGCCCGGTCAGCGCGTTGAAGGCCCACACAGTTCCCTTCTCGTCCGTCTGGACCGCCTCGGGCGTCCCGTCGGTGTCGAGATCGCACACCACCGTCGCCGACCAGCTGGACGGCGCGTTCAACTGGGCTTGCCACATCTTGCGTCCAGTGCCGTCGAGGCAGGTGAGCAATCCCGCGTCGTCCGCCGCATAGATCAGCGACGGTTGCCCCTTGCGCGCCAAGACCGACGGATACGTCATGAAGCGCTGCTTGGTCCGCCATCGCCACAGTTCCGCCCCCTTGCCGCTAAGCGCGATGACTTCCTCACGGCCCGCGACGATCACGTCCTTGCGACCGTCCCCGTCGATGTCGGCGACGGTGGGCCCACTCTCGGTAAACGTCTTGAGGTCGACCGTCCAGAGGAGCTGGAGGTTAACGTCCTTGGCATGTGCAGATCCCCCAAGGATCGCCGCGCTGAAGAAGACAACGCCTGCGGTTGCCGAATCTGCCATGAGTCTGCTCCTCGAACAGCATCTGCTTCGCTCCCGACAGGTGTCGGTCCCGCGGATTCACTGACCCGGGCAAGGTCTGCGCTGCCCCGGATGATACTACCAGCTGCTACCTGAGCCCGACAGTCTCTGGTCTTCCCCCGATTTCTGGTCCAGACGGAATGGCTGGAACGTGCTAGAGTTCGGCCATCAGATCCGGCCCTGCCGGGACAGGCTGCAGCGCCGGAGAATAGGAGACGTGCCGCGATGAGAGAATCGACTACCATGGTTGCCTTCATCATCTTGGCTGGGTCGGCGTTGTCGATCCATGCCGAGGAGGCGAGGACGGTCATGTCACCCGATCTTCCCGACCGAGAGGTCGTTGCCGCCTACGAACGAGCGGCGGGCGGGAACGTACTGGCGGCTGTCAACCCGAAGGTCTTCCCCGGGTACTGGTCCGTCTGCGCCGACGGCCAGGGCTTCGGCTATGGCAACACCTATCCCTCCCTCGACGGTCATCAGATGACCGATGCGCTGCTCTGGCTGGGGCAGGTCCAGACGGTCAAAGCCAACTGGGACTACGTCCGGTCCTTTCAGCGTCCGGACGGCCTGCTGCCGTTGGCGATTCTCCCCGCGGCGGCGGGTAAGAAGATCGGCGTGGGGCCTGCGATGGCGACGGTGGATGCGAACGGCGGTTTGTATCGGCATTGGGTCCCGGGAAACCCCTTGGCGGCGCTGGCCTGCCCGACGTACATCCAGAACGCGGACGTTATCTTCCGGTTCACCCAGGACAGGAAGTGGCTCAAGGCGCACCTCCCCTCGGTCAATCTTGCCGCTGACTACCTCGCATCACTCGTCAGCGATCAAGGAGCGGTGAAAGGGGCGGGGTACTATGTCGAGCGTCCCACACGGATCGACTCGGACGGGGTGTCTCAATGCCATGCCGTGGATGCCTTCGGCCGCGTCGCTGCGCTCAATCGCGTCGTGGGTGATGATGCGAAGGCCAAGCAGTATGAGAACCTTGCTGATCGCATCCGGCGGCACTTCGTCACCCGGTTCTGGGTTGGCGATCACTTCGCGGAGTACCTGCATCCGCAGCGCGGCGTGATCGCCACACATGGATTGACCGACGTGGACTGGGCCGCGCTGGCCCTCGACGTGGCCACGCCCGAGCAGCGGGCGATTCTCTGGCCGAGGCTGAAGGGCGCGTCCCGGTTTCACTACGGTGGGATGCCTACGGGGATCTCCACGCGGCCGGAGACCTATGAGGACTGGGAGTTCTCGCATCCGGACCGGCACGACCTGGCGGCGATGGGACGCGTCTGGTACTTGGAGGCCCGCGCACGCGCGCGGATGGGCGACGCGGAAGGGCTGTTGGCGGGACTGCAAGAGGTCAGTCGAGTGGGAAGGGAACACGGTTACTACTGGCACGAACGCTATCATCCGGACGGCAAAGGGGGATGCACTCCCGCGGGGACCGGCAAGTACTGTGAGTATCCCGCGAACTTGATCCGCATCGTTCAGCGCTTCCTCTTGGGCGTCGACGTCCGTCTGGATGGGTCCGTCGTGTTGGCCCCCACCGTGCCTGCGACGTTCTGGGAGCGAGGCTTCGGACAGACGCTTTCGTGGCGCGGACGGAGCCTCTCCTATCGCTTTGAGCGCGATCGAGTCACCGGCGCCTACTCAGGCGACAGCTCCCAGAGGGTGGCTGTGCGGTTGCGTCGGGTCGGGACACAACATGCGGCGCGGGCGACGATCAGCGACCGAATGATCGAGACGGCGCGGGAGGGAGATCTGGCCGTCATCGACCTCCCAGCCGCCCCAGCAGACAAGCCTTCTCGGTTTGAGGTCGAGAGGACGAGAAGGCAGCAGGATGGCGAATGAGTACTCAGGCGACATCTCCATATTCCATTCCGTTCGACCATTTCGAAGACAGGGGGGGAAGGCAGAGCTCAATTCGCGGGCCTGCTGTTCAGCCGTCTGCGGAGGGATGGGCTTGTGTCGGCGGCGGGACGTCTTCGCTGTCGGGGGTGGCCCCCGGGAACACTGTCGCAACAAAGGCGACGAGATCAGATAGGGTCTCGCAGTGGGTCGTGTGACTCATCTTGCAGGCCCTGCGTTCTTGGAAGATCTTGAGCAGATGGGTTTCATGATGCACCCCATAGGATGTACGCCCTTGACCTGCGCAGCCCCCTTTGAATATCGTGAGCCGGCGTAGACGAAGGCCGTATCAGCGGGGAGGGGCGGGAGGACTCATGCTACGAACAGCGAGAAGGAAGGTTACCATGTGTGACGCATGTCCCCACGGTCTAACGCGTCGTCAGTTCATCGTGGGCGGCTCTGTGGCGACATCGTTCTTATCTCCCTGGGGGCTTCGCGCACTCGAGGGGGCGGGGGCCGCGACTGCGGCTGCGGCCAAGCGGAAGCGAACGTCGGCCCTGGCCAAGGCGGTCTTCCTGTATCCGTCGCCGGAGGATTGTGATCGGGGAATAGCGGAGGCCTCCTGGCAAGAGCATCACTGGCATCCCTACCCCGGTAACCAGTACCGTCACGCGGATCAACAGAAGAAGTTCACGCAGAAGGTCCGCGAGATGGCCGAGCGGATCGGGATGCGGATCGACTTCGCCGGCAAGGCGCTCGGGACCGACGTCGAGGTGAACCAGTACATTGCCCGGACCAAGCCGGCCGCTCCGGACGCGACGCTGATCTTCTGCCTCTCGTCGGCCTCTGCCGTCAAGGCCCACAGGATCTATCAGCAAGTGGGCGCGCCGGCGATCGTCTACCTTCCGACCGGTGCAAACCATCATTTGCCGCCGTCCGGATTCACGAAGGCCAAGGGACTTCACTTCATCCACTCCATTGAGAACTGGGAGGAGATCGAGCGGTCGCTCCGCGCAGTCCACGCCAAGAAGATGCTCAGCCAGAGCCGCGTGCTGCGCGTTGGCAACTACGGCGGCGTCAAGAAGTCCAAGCACGCCGGATTGGGGACGGAGATCGTCGCCATCCCCGCCAAGGAGTACAACGCGCTGTTCGATTCTGTCAAACCGGACGAGGGGATGAGACGGGCGGCGATGCAATTCAAGCAGGCTGCCATGGAAGTCACAGACGTCGCGGACCACTACTTCGTTGAGGCCTTCCGGGCTCATAGGGCCGTCAACACGCTGTTGAGCCGCTATGATGCGGATGGCATCACGATTCACTGCCTGATGCTTCAACATCGCAAGCCGTGTGTGAGCTTCTCGATCAACAACGGCAACCTGACCGCCTCGTGCGGCTGCGAAAACGACATCACCGCGACGCTGACCATGTTGCTGAACCGCTATCTCTTCGGCCGTCCGGGTTTCCAGCACAACTCGGAGTACGACGAGGTCCGCAATCACTACTTCGCCACACACTGCACGTGCGCGACCAAGTTGAACGGGCCGAACGCACCGGCTCAAGATTACAAGGTGCGACCGTTCTTCCATCATCTGCCCAAGACGCCCGCACTGGACGTGCAATGGACCCCGAATACGCCCGTGATTCTGTCCAAGATGTACTCGCAGCGCGACATTCGGTACTACACCGGACGGGTCATTGGATCGCCCGCGTGCCCACCGACCGGGGGCTGCGCGACGCGTGTCCTTGTCGACTTCGGCGTGGATGACATCACCAAGGTCTACATGCAGAGCCATCCGATCCTGTCCGTTGGCACGCGGGACGACGCGCGATGCTACGGCATCTTTCCGAAGCTGTTTGAGGCGAAGGGCGCGGGCAAGACATCCTGATTCGGCTGGCGCGAGAAGCGATTCGCGTGTCAGGTGCGTTGTCGTACGGTGGCTCTACGGAATGCTGCCATGAAGCAGAACGACGCCAACTTGATGGGGCGCAGGGACGCTATGCAGGCGATGGCGGCAGGCCCATTGTCGGCGGCGCTGGCGACGTCAACGATGCAAGGAGTTCAGCGGGGCATGCCTACCAAGCGACCGAACATCTTGCTGATGCACTGTCATGATCTGGGACAGTACCTTCACTGTTACGGCGTCAAGACGGTGCGAACGCCGAGTCTGGACCGCCTGGCGTCGGAGGGCGTCCGATTCGAACGGAGCTTCTGCACGGCACCGCAGTGCAGCCCGTCACGGGCGTCGATCTTCACAGGTCGGTATCCGCACAACAACGGCGTGATGGGGCTGTGCCACGCGGATTTCGCCTGGGACCTGCATCCGGACGAGCGACACTTGGGCCAGATTCTGCGCGACGCTGGCTACGCGACGGCGGGCGTCGGCATCATCCACGAGACGCATGTCGGCCCGAAGCGATGCGGGCTGCAGCACTTCAAGGGCGGCGCGGGCGCCAAGCAAGCGGCCGACAACGCGATCGGGCTGCTCGAGCGCTTCGCTGGCCAGGCCGACAAGCCGTTCTACATGCAGGTGGGGTGCATCGAACCGCATCGACTTGGCGGGAAGGCCCCCCACGCAAGCGACCACATGGGCTTCCTGGGTCGCCACATCAAGCCGGACGCGACGCTGGGCGTCGATGTGCCCGGGTTCCTCCGCGACACCGAGGGGACGCGGACGGAGTTGGCGGAGCTCCAGGGCGCCGTTCACTACATGGACGAGCAATACGGCCGGCTGCTCGAGGCGGTGCGTGACTTGGGACTGGATGACAGCACGCTCGTGATCTTCACGACCGATCATGGCTACGCGATGCCGAGGGCCAAGTGCTCGCTCTACGATCCGGGCATCGCGGTGGCGCTGATGCTCCGCCTCCCGTCGCGGCAGGGCTGGCATGGCGGGATCGTGCACCCGCAGATGGTCTCCAACGTCGATTACGTGCCGACGCTCCTGGATCTTCTCGGCCTACCGATTCCTGCGAACGTCCAGGGTCGGTCGTTCGCATCCCTGTTGGACGGCAAGGCATACGAGCCTCGCAAGGAGGTCTTCGGCGAGATCACGTACCACGACTACTACGACCCCCGCCGCTGCATCCGTACGGAGACGCACAAGCTGATCGTGAACTTCTCGTCCGCTCCGTCGTTCATGGATCCGTCGCAGTCGTGGCGGCCCCGATCGGATACGGTCGTCCCGCCCAATCCCGCGCTGGCGTATCATCCGGTGGTGGAGCTGTACGATCTTCGGAGCGATCCGTGGGAGCAGAAGGACCTGGCGGACGATCCGGCACACACAGCTGTCCTCAAGGAGACGCTGGCCCGACTTCATCGGCATCTAGCCGAGACGCAGGATCCGATCCTCACCGAGGCCGTCGTCTCGCCGATGCACCGCAAGGCGTGGGCGGCGCTGAAAGGGGGACAGGCGTGACCCTCTCGGAAGCGACTCCCATTGGGCCCGCGACGAGCCGTCAGCAGGGAGGAGAGGGCTCTGCGAGAGGCGCGTGTTCCCGGCGCTTATTCCTGAAGGCTCTCGGGCTCGGCGCCGCCGGACTCACCATGCCCGGCGTCGCGCAGGGGGCGCCCGCACGCAAGCGGAAACCGAACATCATCTTCTTCCTGGCCGACGACATGGGCTGGATGGACAGTACGGTCTACGGCAGCTGCTACTATCGCACGCCAAACTTCGAGCGTCTGGCGGCCGGGAGCATGCGGTTCACCGACGCCTACGCGGCCAACCCGCTCTGCTCGCCAACCCGCGCCAGCATCATGACGGGCAAGTATCCCGCGCGATTGGGGATCACCACGCCGGGCGGGCATCTGCCACCCCGACCCGACAAGCCGTTGCTGCCTGCGAAGGGGCCCCCGCATCAGAAGATGCTGTTGCCGGGAAGCAGGCGTTTCCTGCCTCTCGAGGAGTACACGATCGCCGAGGCGCTGCGGGACGCGGGGTACAAGACGGCCTTCGTCGGCAAGTGGCATCTCGGCCATCCGAGCAAATACTGGCCACAGGCCCAGGGGTTTGACGTCAACATCGGCGGCGGGCGATGGCCGGGCCCGCCGAGTTATCACGCTCCCTACCGGATCAGCACGCTGCCCGATGGGCCGAAGGGCGAGTACATCACCGATCGCCTGACCGACGAGGCGTTGAAGTACATCGAGCAGCACCGGCGCGACCCGTTCTTCCTGTGCATGTGGCACTACGCCGTTCACGCCCCGTTTCAGCACAAGGAGGAGATCACCGCGCGGCATCGAGGTCGAACGGACCCGCGCGGCAAGCAGAACAACCCGATCATGGCGTCGATGCTCGAAAGCCTGGACGAAGGTCTCGGCCGCCTGCTGGCCAAGCTGGACGAACTTGGCATTGCCGACGATACGATCATCGTCTTCTTCTCCGACAACGGCGGGAACGAGTATGACCGGGTCGGACCCGAGAAGTGGCTGCCGACCAACAACGACCCGCTTCGGTCCGGGAAAGGGTCGATCTACGAGGGCGGCGTACGGGTGCCCATGATGGTTCGCTGGCCGGGCGTGGTTGAGGGCGGTTCGCGATCGTCCGACGTCGTCAGCAGCATCGACTTCTACCCCACGATCCTGGAGATGGCGGGGATCGCGCCGAGGACCGGTCAGGTCCTCGACGGCGTGAGCCTGGTGCCGCTGCTCAGCGGCAAGGGCGGGGTTCGGCGCGACGCGGTCTTCTGCCACATGCCGCACCGGGTCAAGGCTCCGACCGGGCCGCTCAACATGCCTTGTACGTCGGTGCGGCGGGGGCGATGGAAACTCATCCGCTTCTACGAGACGGACGAGGTGTTCCCCAACCGGTACGAACTGTATGACCTCGAGAAGGACATCAGCGAGGCGAACAACCTGGCCGGGACGAGGCCGGAGACGGTCAGAGAACTCGACGCCCTGATCGAGAAGTTCCTGAAGGACACCGGCGCGGTCGTCCCCGTGGCGAACCCCGCCTACGATCCGAACGCGGAGGCCGTCGTGGACGGCTGGCAGCCCTCCGGGCAGTGCGGCATCTCGCGGAAGGGGAGTAGCCTTCACATCAAGAGCATTGGGGGCGATCCGTTCGTCCAGACCCGTGACGTCCCTGCCGCTCAGGGGGCACTCGCCGTCCGGGTGCGGATGCGCTCGTCGAGCAAGGGCGTCGGGCAGTTCTTCTGGGCGACCGAAAAGGCCCCGCGGTTCGGACCGAAGCAGCGTTTGGACTTCCGACCGATCCACGACGGGCGATGGCATGAGTACGAGATCGAGTTTGCCGCCGGTAGCCCGCTGACGGCCATCCGCATCGACCCCGCCACGGCGCCGGGGGACATAGTCATCGACTGGATCCGCCTCTGCAAGAGGGGCGGCGCAGCGCTCAAGACCTGGGACTTCGACGGCTGACGGGGAAACCGGCACGTGGATTCGCGCTGGGGGCGGCTGCCACAGCATCGTTGGCAGGCTTGTTGCTATCTTTCTCACTTATAAAAACTTAAAAGAGAAGATATCGCGAAAAAAAAAAACCCCCAAGCATGTTGACATCTGTCCGCAGATTCTGCTTGACAGATTAGAACGAATGTATAATACTACTGTTACATACAGGCGTACTAGGCCTAGAACCATGTGAGTTGGTTGTGCATTTCACAGACAGCGCGAGGATGGTCGCGACTGTGGGGGGGCGTCCTGATGATCGCGACACTTGTGTGACGCGGTCGTCGTTTGGCCAACAAGAGGGTCTGGAGAATCATCCAATGGGTCAGAAGAGCGTCATGTCCCATGGGTCATCCGCCGCACACGGTACGCGAGAACGATTGCTGGAGGCGGCGGGGGAGGTCTTCGCCGAGAAGGGCTTCCGCAAGGCCACGGTCCGCGAGATCGTGCGGCGGGCCGGGGCGAGCCTGAACGCCGTCAACTACCACTTTCGGGACAAGGAAGGCCTCTATCAGGAGGTCATCGCGTATGCCCATCGCTGGTACGAGGAGGTCGAGGACGGCAGGCTGGAAGCAGACGAAGAGCTCCCCGCCGAAGAGCGGCTGCGCGCATTCGTTTCGGCGTTCATGAAGCGGCAGTTGGATCACGGCCGAGTGGGGTGGCGCCCAAGATTGATTGGCAACGAGATCGCTGAACCTACCGGCGCGCTGGACATGGTCGTGGAGCGGTTCATCCGCCCGCGGTTCAATCTGCTGGTTGGCATCGTTCGTGAGCTGGCCGGCAACGATACTCCGCTCGATAGAGCCCAGTTGTGTGCCCAGAGCATCGTCAGCCAGTGTGTACACTTTCATCGGGGGCGTCCCATCATCATCCGCTTGATGCCGCATCTAACGTACAGTCGACAGGACATGGATGCGCTGGCGGAGCACATCACGCAGTTCTGCCTGCGGGCAATCAGGAACCTGGGATGTGATGATGGATGCCAGCCAACCGGACCGGAGAAATGATCGTGGCTGCAAATCGACCTGACGACAGCGTGCGTGACGATGTGCCAGAAAGGCCGCCGGGGCGCACGCCTGCGCGACGTGCCGCGCGTGCACTGGTGATGTACGTCTTGCCATTCCTGGTGCTTGCGGCGGCTGCTGGCGGTGCCGTACGGCTCCACCAGACCGGGCCGAAGGCCAGACAGAGGCCGGCGAGGCAAACTTCCACGTTGGTCCAGGTCGGGCCCGTCAAGCGGACGACGCATCGCGCGATCGTCCGCGTCATGGGGACGGTCGTCGCTGCCCAGGAGGTGGTGCTGCAGCCTCAGGTCAGCGGCGCGATCGTCGAGCAGAGCCCCGAGTTGACCCCTGGAGGTTACGTCAAGGCGGGTGACGTCGTGGTCCGGATCGATCCTGCGGAGTACCGGGCCGTGCTCGCCCGGGCTGAAGCGGAGCTGGCGGGCAAGCAGACAGAGCTGCAGTCGGCCACGTGGGAGCTGGCGCGGCTGGAGGGCCTCGAGAGACAGGACGCCGCGAACAAGAAGGAGATGGATGACGCGCGGACCGCCAAGGGGGCCGCGGCTGCTGCCGTCGCGGCCGCGCGCGCTTCTGTCGATCAGGCACGGCTCGACGTCGAGCGCACGACGATCCGTGCTCCGTTCAACGGGATCGTCAGCAGCAAGAACGTGGACCTCGGGGCCCAGGTGACGCCGCAGACGCAGCTCGCCACGTTGGTGGGTACGGACGAATACTGGGTGGAGGTCTGCGTGCCCGTGGAGCGGCTGAGTTGGATCACCATCCCCGATAAGTCAGGCGGATACGGATCGCCCGCCGTCGTCCAACAGAGCGCCGGGGTCCATCCCGAAGCGCTCTGGAACGGTCGGGTCTCTCGGCTTTGCGCCGACCTCGAGACGCAGGGACGGATGGCCAGGGCATTGGTGACGGTGTCGGATCCGCTGGGGCTCGAGACGCCGTCCGCCAAGCGTGTTCCGCTGTTGATCGGTTCGTACGTGCACGTGGACATCGAAGGCCGCGAACTTCGGGACGTCGTGGCCATCCCGCGAAGCGCGCTGCGCGACGGTCAGCGCGTCTGGCTGATGAGCGAGCGCGGCGAGTTAGAGATCAGAGACGTGGACATCGTGTGGCGCGACCGCGATACGGTGTTCGTCGGAAACGGGGTAACGGAGGGCGAGCGGATCGTGATGAGCGACATCGCCGCCCCCGTTGAAGGGATGGCCCTCCGCGAGCTGCGCGCCGAGGGCGACGCCGATACGGGCAACCGTGTCGCGTGCAAGGCCCAATAAGGCGTCGAGACCCATCATGCCAGAGGATACCGAACAGACCGGAGGGATCGCCTGGGCAACGCGTCACAGCGTGGCTCCGAACCTGCTGATGGGCGTGCTGCTGATCGGCGGGCTCATCATGGCGATGCGGATCAAGCAGGAGGTCTTCCCCGAGTTCGATGAAGACATGGTCACGATCACGGTGCCCTACCCGGGGTCCAGCCCAGAGGAGGTGGAGCAGGGCATCGTCCTTGCGATCGAGGAGGCGGTCCGAGGCATCGACGGCGTCAAGGAGATCAGCGCCGTTGCGACCGAGGGCGGGGCGACGGTGACGGCCGAGCTGCTCACGGATGCTGACGACCAGAAGGTCTACCAGGAGATCGACCAGGAGGTCGATCGCATCACCACGTTTCCGGAGGAGGCCGAGGAGGCACAGGTCGTCCTTCGAACGCATCGGCGGGAGGTCTTGTCGGTTCTGCTTTACGGTGACGTCGATGAATGGAGTCTCCGCGAATTGGCTGAGCAGGTTCGTGACCGGCTGCTTCAAGACCCGGGGATCACGCAGATCGATCTGTTCCCTGACCTGGGGTACGAGGTCAGCATCGAGGTGCCGCAGGCCAAGCTGCGGGCGTATGGCCTGACGCTTGACGCGGTCGCCGAGAGGATCCGGTTGGCCTCGATTGAGCTGCCTGGTGGTCGCGTCAAGACGCAGGCCGGCGAGATCCTCCTGCGCGTCAAGGAGCGCCGCGACTACGCCAGGGAGTTCGCTCAGATCCCGATCGTGACCTCTCCTCAAGGGACGGAGCTGCGGTTGGAAGACATTGCCGTCGTCAAAGACACGTTCGAAGAGACGGACCAGGTCCGGGTCTACAACCAGAAGCGATGCGTGGAGCTCCAAGTGTTCCGCGTGGGCGAGCAGACGCCGATCGGTGTTTCGGACGCCGTTCGCAAGTGTCTAGAGACGCTCCGTACCGAGCTGCCGCCGGGGGTGAGTGCGGACATCAACCATGACATGTCGGACGTCTACCGCCAGAGGCTAGAGCTGCTGCTGCGGAACGGTTGTCTGGGCCTCATGCTCGTGTTCGGCCTGTTGGGCTTCTTCTTGGAGTTCAAGTTGGCCTTCTGGGTGGCCCTGGGCATCCCGATATCGTTCCTGGGCGCCTTTCTCTTCCTGCCCGGCATGGACATTTCCATCAACATGGTGTCGATGTTCGCCTTCATCGTTGCGTTGGGCATTGTGGTCGACGACGCGATCGTGGCGGGCGAGAACATCTATGAACACCGGCAGCAGGGCATGGGCCTGCTCAAGGCCGCGATTCTCGGCGCGCGGGACGTGGCCGTGCCCATCACCTTCGCGATTCTGACCAACATCGTGGCGTTCCTGCCGCTGGCATTCATCCCGGGGATCATGGGCAAGATCTTCCGCGTGATCCCGTTGGTCGTCGCGACGGTCTTCGTGATCTCCTGGGTTGAATCACTCCTGATCCTACCGACGCATCTGGCCCACACCAGCAGCGAGTCGCGCACCCGGCTCGGGCGGTGGGTTCACGTGCGGCAGCAACGTTTCAGCCGGCTTGTCTCCCGCTTCATCGAGAATGGGTATGGGCCTTTCCTCGACCGTTGCCTGCGGCTCCGATACCTGACGGTGGCGACGGGCCTGGGGGTGCTGATCGTGATCGTGGGGTACGTCGTCAGCGGACGGATGGGCTTCGTATTGATGCCCAAGGTCGAATCGGACCGGGCCGTGGCGACGGCTGTCTTGCCCTACGGAAGCCCGTTGTCCAAGACCACGGCCGTGCGGGACCGGCTGCTCGAGGTTGCTGGCGAGATCGTCGAGACGCACGGGGGGGAAACGTTGGCCGAGGGGATACTCGGCGCCATTGACGAGAACCAGGTGACCGTGATGGTCTTCCTGACCGATCCGGAAGTCCGTCCGCTTGGCACGGCAGAGCTGACACGGATGTGGCGGGCCGAGACGGGGCCCATCAAGGGCCTGGAGTCGCTGAAGTTCGAGTCGGACCGGGGAGGCCCGGGCTCGGGCGCGTCGCTGACAGTGGAGCTGGCCCATCGCGATACGGACGTGCTCGATCGGGCCAGCCAGAGCCTCGCCGCGTCGCTCGGGCGATTCGGGAACGTCAAGGACATCGACGACGGTTTCACGCCGGGCAAGCAGCAGTTGGACTTCAAGATCCTGCCCGAGGGCCGCAGTCTCGCGCTCACCGCCAGCGGCGTGGCCCGCCAGGTCCGAAGCGCGTTCTACGGCGCCGAGGCGCTCCGCCAGCAGCGCGGTCGCAACGAGGTCAAGGTGATGGTCCGCCTGCCCGAGGCCGAACGCGTCAGCGAGTACGACGTGGAAGAGCTGATGATCCGGACGGCCTTCGGACGCGACGTCCCGCTCAGGCAGGTGGCCGAGGTCGAGCGGGGTCGGGCCTACACGAACATCACTCGCCGAGAAGCCCGGCGGACAGTGACCGTCTCCGCCGACGTCGTCCCACGCGGTCAGACCGAGCAGGTGGTCGCATCCCTCAAGGAGTCCGTACTGCCGGCACTGGTCAGGGAATACCCGGGGCTCAGTTACAGCTTCGAGGGGCATCAGGCCGACATGCGCGAGAGCTTGGGTAGCCTCAAGACGGGCTTCCTGATGGCGTTGCTGATGATCTATGCATTGCTGGCGATTCCCTTCCGCAGCTACGCGCAGCCGATCATCGTGATGGTGAGCATCCCGTTCGGCATTGTGGGCGCCGTCATCGGTCACCTGATCATGGGGTACAACCTCAGTGTGATCAGCATGATGGGTGTCGTGGCGTTGTCGGGCGTGGTCGTCAATGATGCGCTCATCTTGATCATGTACGCCAACGAGCAGCGCGCAGCCGGGGCCAATGCCCACCAGGCTGTCCAGATGGCGGGGGTGCGGCGGTTCCGCCCGATCCTCTTGACGACGCTGACCACCTTCGGCGGTCTGGCGCCGATGATCTTCGAGACGTCGCGCCAGGCCCGTTTCCTGATTCCCATGGCCTTGTCGCTCGGCTATGGCATCGTGTTCGCGACGGTCATCACACTGTTGCTCGTGCCCTGTCTCTACCTGATCGTGGAGGACGCGAAGCGTAGGGTCGGACGGACGGAGGGGCTCCTCGCGGCGCCGCACAGTCCGGATTCTCGTGCGTCGATCGCGCCGCAATGATCGCCCGGGCACCAGACCCTCACCGACTGTAGGGCTTGTGCGGCACGGACGACGTAGGTCCCATTGGCGAGAGGGTGCCTGACCGAGCCATCGTTGCTTGGCCGAACCTGCGGGGCCGGGTCACTGGACGGTCGTCAAGGGCATGTTTCGGGACGATCGCCACACCGCTACCGCGTACTTGGTTGTCCGGCCGGCAACCAGACGCGGAAGTCGGACGTCTCCTTGTCCCAAGTCGCGCCGGCGGAGGCGTAGTCACACATCAGGATGTGCCCGGTTGTCTGGCCGTTCTCGCCCACGGGCACCGAAAGCGGCACGCGGAAGACCATCCAGAAGCCCTCGGTCGGGGCCGCCTTGTCCAGCTTCACGATTCCGTCCGTGGTCGCCTGCAACGACACCGGATGGTGAATCGCCTTGCTGCCGAGTCGAATGTCCCTCGCCAACACGATCGGCCCACGCTGGACGGCGACGTAGCGCTGAGTCGGGTCGGGGAACGGCACGATTCGGCCGCGCATGTCCAGGATCAGCTTGATCCGATCTCCAGCCTGCCACTCTCGGCGGATGGCTGCGGTCGTGCCGGCGACCGCCTTCGGGCCCGGCCTTCCGTTTACCTCCAGTGAGGATCGCTCGCTCCATGCCGGGATGCGCAGACGGACATCGAACGCCTTCGTTGGCTCGGGCGCCAGCTTGATGTGAATCGCGCCGGAAACGGGGTAGTCGGTCTCGATCTTGACGCTGACCTTCCCGCCGTCTGGCAGCGGCACAACGGCTTGGCCGGGAACGTACAGGTTCACGGCGATTCCGTGGGGTGCGCCCATCACCGCCACCGTTGGGAGTTGGAGCAACCCCCGGGGGACGTTGTTGACGCAGCATTGATGCGTTTGCAGATTGCAGTGTTTGGGGGCCGGCCAGTGCTCACCGGACAGGCAGAGTCGTCGCACCCCCCAGGAACCGTCCGCGTTCATCGCGGCACAGAGAACGTTGTACATCGTCCGCTCGATCTCGTCGGCGTACTTTGGCTCACCGGTCAGGCGCAGCAACTGGCACGAAAGCCGCTGCCAGTAGACGGCATCGCACGGCTCGCACTCGGTCTGGAGCAGGCGCGCGGCGCCCACCATCTTGTCGTTCTTGCCGATGCCGCCGAAGAGGCTTCGCTCGTTCGTCCGGATGCACGCGTGGATGTTGACCGCCGCCTTCAGGTAGCGCGGATTCCCTGTGATCCGGTGGAGCTCGGTCAGCCCTTCGACGCAGGAAATGAACTCATAGGCCTTGGTCCAACGTTTGGGGTCGTCGAACCATGCGTGCACGGGCTTGCCGGTCAGTCCCTTGTTGACGATGTCGGGGGGCTGGCCTGGACGGCTCGACCACTGGCGGACGATGTACTCGGCGTAATCGAGATAGCGTTTCTCCCCGGTGTGGCGGTAGAGCGACACGACGGGCCCCAGGATGGACGTGCTCGGCAGGCCGGCGAACTTGCCCGTCTCGACGATTGGGATATGCCCGGGCCCGACCTCGCTGGCCAGGTGATCCATGAATCGAACGGCGGCTCGAAGGACGGCCGGGTCCTTCAGGAGCTCGTAGGCCTCGAGCAGACCCCACAGCGTGTACTTGCGACACCACACGTTCCAGTTCATCCGCCGTCCGATGCAGCGAACGAATCCCGAGTCGTGGTACGTGCCGATGTAGCCGTCTTCGCGTTGCGTCGCGATCAGCTCATCCACCGCCCGGCGGATGAAGGTCTTCAGGGCCTGATCGCCGGTGTAGCGCTGGGCGGCGATCGCTCCGAGGATCCATTTCCCCCAGAACTCGCCTTGCCAGTAGCCTTGGTTCGGCTTCATGCGATCGTCTACGCGTCTGCGGAAGGCCTCGATTGTCTCGGGGTAGATGTGCGTTCTGGCGTAGTCGGATGTGATCCGTGCGCGAATCACGGTCCGGATGCGTTCCCCGACGTGGCCTTCGAGCTTGGCGTTCCCGAGCGGAAGGGGCCTCAGCACGTCCGCCACGGCCGGGGACACGCCGACATCCTGGGACGGCGCCGCGCCGAAGGCGACCCGACCGCAGAACAGGACTGCCGCCAGCCCCGTCAGGTACACGGTGCCACGAAGGGGCACCCTCCTGCGTCGCCAGCCGCCCCCCGCACAGCGCATTGCTCTGGTCAACATGCTCTCACCCCCATCAGGTCGTGGCAGGGCCTTCATTTGCCTGGTTTGGACCGCCTCCTTCCGCCGCGGCGACCCTTCTTACCGCGCTTCGAATCGGCATTGGGCGGAGCCTTTTGCACCTCCTTGTTTGGCGTCGGCATCGGTGCGCTGAGTTCCTTGCGCCATGCGAGCAGTCGGGCGTGTAGCTCCTTGACCCTCTCGGGCTGCGAGGCGGCGAGGTCGTTCTTCTCGCCGATGTCCTCATGCAGATTGTAGAGCTCCAGTCGGCTATCTTCGAAGAACTCCATCAGTTTGAAGTCGCCCGAGCGAATCACGCCGACAGGCATCGTCCGCCACGTTCCGCCTCTCGCGCCAAGGTAGCCGGGGAAGTGCCAGAAGAGAGGGCCTCGGGGCTTGTCGGTCTTGCCGCCGTGAATCAGCAGCGAGAGATAGCTCTCGCCATCGAGCGCATGACCTGGGGGCGGCTTGGCGCCGGCGAGATCCAGGAGCGTCGGGTACAGGTCCACGCTGTTGATCGGCTGGTCGCATACGGCACGGGGGACGATCTTGCCAGACCAGCGAAAGATGTAGGGCACACGGATGCCGCCCTCGTAGAGCATCCCCTTGCCGCCCTTGAGCGGCGCGTTGTCGGTGATGACCCCACCGTGGATGCCTTCTCGTTCGTAGCCGCCGACCCCCCCGTTGTCGCTGGAGAAGATCACCAACGTGTTCGTCGACAGCTTGAGTTCCTCCAGGACCGCGAGGATCCGCCCGACGCTTTCGTCGACGCTGGCGATCATTGCGGCGTAGGTGGGGTTGTGATGGCCACCCGCCGGGGGCTTGGGCTTGAACTTCGCGATGAGGGCCTTCTTGGCCTGAAGCGGGGTGTGCACTGCGAAGTGCGGCAGATAGAGAAAGAACGGGGCGTCCTGGTGCCGGCGGATGAAATCTATTGCCTTGCCGGTCAGGAAGTCAGCCAGGTAGGTCCCCGGCGGATAGTCGGCCTTGGGATCGGTCCGGAACTTGAAATGTCGCCCCGCTGAGACGACGGCCTCGTCGAACCCCTGGCGCAGCGGATGGTGTTGCCGGTCAGAGCCGAGATGCCACTTGCCGAACATGCCCGTGGCGTAGCCGGCCTTCTTGAGCGCCTCGGCGATGGTGACCTTTTCCAGGGCGAGCTTCTGGACGTTGTCGACCGGACGGAGCGGCCGGCTTCGCCAGTTGAACCGCTCGATGCTGCCGACCGTGTAAATGCCGGTCCGCGGCATGTACTGCCCGCTCATCAACGCGGCGCGGGTCGGCGCGCAGTTCGGGGCGCACGTGTAGCCGCTGGTGAACCGCATGCCCTGGGCGGCCAGACGATCGATGTTGGGCGTCTCGTAGTACCTGCTGCCGCAGCAAGCCAGGTCGGTATACCCGAGGTCGTCGGCCAGGATGAAGATGATATTGGGCCTGGTCGTGCCTCGCTCGCTGGCTTGACAGACGAGGCCAGCACCTGGCTGCCAGGCGAAAGCCGCCAGCATCGCTGCAGTAAGAACCGTTCGCATGAGTACACCTCCAGCGTGTTTGCAGTGCAAGGTCTACCGTTTCGCGTGACGCTACCTCATGCACACGACGCTGCCGTCGGTGCAAGCCATGTACAGCCGACCATCGGCGGCGGCCATACCATCGAAGATGGGGGGCGTCCCCAGGTCGCGCTCGATGAGTCTTTTGCCGGTGGCGGGGCAGACGACCCACAGCTTCGCGCCCTTGCGGCCCTCCAGCGCGGCGTACGGGTCGTCGGGGTCGATTACGTCGGGCGGACCTGCGAGGATCAACCTCTTGACCGGACCTTTGCCGCCAGGCTGGCTCGCCCTGGCTAGGACCATCGCACGAGCACGGACCGGAATCTGTTTCGACCAGACGGGCGGCTTGGCCCTTCGGTAGCCGGGGCCCTTCTCCCGATCGGCGTCCTTGCCTTCGAGCCGCATCTCGTTGCCGTTGTCGTCGGCGAAGAGTTTGTACCCGCCCTTGCCAGGGGTGAAGCTGGGGCTGTGGCGAAGCCGATCGGTGAAGACGTGCAGCCCGTAGGTGTGCGTGTCGTCGAAGACGAGGATCTGGCCAACCTTGCTGGCCTTGTCGACGAAGTAGTATCCCGGCCATCGCGTCCCGTAGGTCCAGTAGGTACGGTCCCACCATTCGTCATCGAGGAAGCCCGCCGTCGTTATCAGATGCATCGGCACTTGCCGCGCACCCAACGAGGTAATCCGCGGCGCCTCGACCTGCTCGAGACAGCGATCGAAGACGAGTTGGTAGAGGAAGAGGTGCTTGCCGTCGCTGACGAGCAGGTCCGATCGCGAGCCTTCCATGTCGAACGGCCGGCCCGTCTCGGTCGTGCAATCGGGGCGGCTGCTCTGGTAGCGTGTGTGATGCAGGACCCGACCTGTAGTCGCATCAAGGGCGTACAGGTAGATGCCGCCGTCGAGATACGATGACCGTCCGGCCGTGCAGTAGACCGTTGCTGCGGCCTTGCCGCGCTTGGGATCCTCCAATACCAGGACGTTGCCGTGAACGGGCCAGACGGACTCGATCTGATCCATCGCCACCAGTCGGCGATCCACGGGCGCGGCCTGGAATCGCCAGACCATCGCGCCGTCGCCGGTCCGCAGACAGTAGACCCAGCCATCCGCCGAGCCGAAGAACACCAGTCCTCGCCAGACGGTCGGCGGGGAATCAATCCGTCCGCCGGCCATGAAGGACCACAGCGCCTTACCGTCCGCGGCGTCGAGGCAGGTGACGGCGTGCTGATCGACCATGGACGTGAAGAGCTTCCCGTCTGCGACGACGGGCGGCGTGATCTTGCTCTTCAGCTCGGATCGCCAGGCTCGCTCCATCTTGAACGCGACGAGCGAAGACGCCTGGCCGCTCCGTTCCGGATCATGCCGGTACGTCGGCCAATCGTCCGAGCGCTCGCTCGCGCGAGCCTCGCGGATGCTTGGCTTGTCGTAGGCTGGCCCCTTGAGGAGACGTTGCTCCAGTGGATCGGGTTCGATCGCAGGCCGACTCGCGATCAGCGCGTTGAACCCCGACAGCTTCACGCCCGGATAGCAGAAGCACTGATGTGGCGGCGTGTACAGGATACCGTTGGCCGGTAGGAAGCCGTAGCTGCATGGCGCCCGGAGCCAATCGTGGCGCATATGATCGTCCGACTGGATGTCGAGGAATTCGATGCCGCGCTTGCCGAGGAGGAGATAGCGATTCGTCGCCTTGCTGCGGTAGCAGCGGAAGTGGTGCAGCGGGCTTATCAGATTCGCCACCCTGACGGTTCGTTTGATCTGGCCCGTATGGACGTCGCGGCCATGGCGTTTGACGACCGTTCCATCCTTCTTGCCGAACCCCTCACCGTGCCAGACCAGACCGTCGGCGACGAACAGGTCCGGGGGATGCGATGCGCCCGTGCCGAGGGCCTTATCGCCGTGCCACAGTTCCTTCCCGTCCTTGACCGACAGGGCGGTCACCCCTTGGGCGGCCGTGAAGAGGACGACGTCATCGTCCATGACCAACGTGCCCCGGGCGAGCCGCCAGGCGCGCTTGGGGGGCGGGCAGGTCGCCTTCCAGCGCGGCTGTCCGGTATCGAGATCGAGGCAGTGGACCTGCTGGCCGTCGTGGTAGCACACGCGTCCGTTGCTCGAGGCCAGCGTCAGGATCAGTATTCGCCTCTTTGGGGTTTGCCACAACACTTCTCCGGAGTCGGGATCGATGGCGCAGATGCGTCCCGCCCCCGGGGCGCCCAACGGATACTCGTGCGGGTTCCTGCGTCGCTGTCGTTTGTTCTTCGGGTTGGGTTTCGGCTTGTGCCCCATCATGAGGTCGTCGCGAATGCAAACGAGCAGCTTGCCGTCGGCGAACACGATCTCGTCGGTGCCCTTGGTTTTGTTGTAGGTCTGGAGCGTCTTGCCCGTGCCTGCCTCGATGGCTGTCAGCGGAGCGTCGTAGCCGAGCGTCACGTAGACGCGCCGGCCTTCGGTAACGAGTCGCCGCGGCAGCGTGAGGGGCGTGGCCCACAGGCCCCGCGTATTCCACGCGCGATAGCCCCAGTTGGGGATCGGCCGTTTCCAGAGCAGCATTCCGTTGAAGGCGTCGCGGGCGACGAGCACCCATTTTGGCGGGAAGCGCAGGTCGGGCAGGCCGATCTTGCCCTCGTCGTGGATGTAGAAGATGCGACCGCCGGCCGTCACGCATGCGCTGATCGACGAGTTGAACTCGTGGCTGCGACAGTAGGGGGGAGACGCCTTCCACTGCAAGTGCTGCGGAGGACCGACGAGGGCGTCATTGGCGACGGCGTTGTTCGACGCGTCGTGTAGGTAGTGTGTCCACTCGTCGATGTTCTTCGGTCGCGGTTTGGTGAGCCGGCGTGCCCCGTTGTCCCCCTCGATATACGCCGAGCCACGCGGGGCGAGAACGCGCAGGATCTCCTGATCGGGCAACGAGATCCTCTTCTCGACGAGGACCACATTCACCAGGTCATCTACGTACGGAAGCCGATTGCCCGAAAGGCGGTCCGCGCTGACCTTGCCGTATAGCTCTCGCTCAGCGATGTGTCGGCGAGCGGCTTGCACCTTCGCCGGGTCGGGGTCTAGACCGTGAACGAGCAACCGCTCGCGCCACAGGCCCGCGGTCCGCTGACCGTCATCGCACCCCACGTGCACGACAAGACCCCCGCTGGGCTTGGGGTCCGCGGCGCGTACGGATCGTGTGCCGAAACAGAGCAGGCCACCGAGGATCACTGCAACCACGAAACCGTTTGCGCCCTTGCTGACTTTGAGCATCATCGTCTTCCTCGCTCGCAGACGTGGATTCCCGGGACCTTGTTGAAACGAACCGAGCGGCTCGGCCTCGGACATGGTATCACAGCGAGGGTAGGCAGGATACGGCGGCCTCGTCGTTCGGCTTCGGCATGTCTTCCCCTTTCGCCCATCCTGGACCCGGCGCCACCTCGGGTTATGATTCTACGGAAGGAGGCTGCTTCTATGAGAGCGATCAGGCGGGCTGTGGCGTCAGCGGGCATTGCCCTGAGTGTGCTCGTGCTGCCGACGGGATTGTCCGGGGCCATCGTTGACGTCTTGCTGCCGTCTACGAGCACGGGGGTGCCGAACGGCAAGCTGGCGCTGCGCCTGTACACGCCGCAGGCGGGTCAGGCGCGATACCCACAAGGCGCTCCCGTCCTCATTTGGGGGTCGGGCGGGACGCACGAGGGGCTGATGAACAATCAACTGCCGGCCGGCTCCCGCGATCTGATCGTGATCAACTTCCTCTTTCCCGGCGGCGGCGATCCGAACTTCCATGGCTCGGACGGCACCTATGACTATCGAGGCCCTGCCAGCATCCAGGCGCTGCGCGACGTGATCCTCTACGCGGCAGGGCAGATGACCGATGACCTCGGTCGGACCATCGACGACGTCTCACCGGTGACGGTCCTGCATGACAACATCGGTCTTGTGGGCTCGTCCAACGGCGGCAACATCGTGGTGGCCGTCGCGGCGATGTACGGCGCGGACCTGGCGGGCTACCTGCGGTACATCATCCAGTGGGAGTCGCCCGTCTCGAGCCAGATTGCCACACGCGACTTCGGACGGATCCTGTTCGACCCGTCCCTGCCGACGCAGGGCGACTTCGTCAACCCGCGCTACGGCGCATACGGCACGCTGAGTCTGCCGGTCGACTTCAGCGACCTGGCGTATGACGCGGGCGGGCCGCTCTATGAGGTCTTTCACGACGGGACCGGCGACGGCCACTACACGACGATCGTTCATCCCCAGACGAGTCTGCCGACGCCCGATCTGAACCTGGACGGCGTGCTCGACGCGAATGAGGACTTCCCGTTGGACGCTTACCCCACCGCGACGAAGGACGTTTACAGCCGCGCGGTCACGCAGGCGTTCCAGGACAACAACGTCTTTGCCGGACCGTGGCCGTCGCACATCGCGACCGTCGCCGAGGCCAACGCCTACTGGGACATCCGCGAGGCCGTGCGGCTCTACGACGAGGCGGCACCGAACATGCCCGGCCTGGAGGCGATGGTCCTGGCCGGTGTTCGCGATCACGTCCAGGCGACGCCGGACAAGCCGCACGTTCGTCAGGCGTTCGAGGGCTGGCTCGGACAGAACGTCTGGGTCCAGGTCAACCCGGACGCGGCCTACCTCGTTCTGGCGGATCCCAATCTGACCGGTCGGACGGATCTTCCCGACAACGCTCCCAACACGCCTCCCGCCGACTGGGCCGACGTGGCGGCCTACGCCGTCCCCGCTGACATCGACAAGGGCGTCTATCAGCTCGCAGCCGTCTGGCAGATGGCCGACCGCGTGCAAGGCGTCGAGCTTGACGGCTCCGATCCCCCGGCCAATTGCTGCTGCTTCGCTTCCGCAGCACCGATGATCGTGGGTCTCCTCGCCCTCGCCGGAGGAGTCGTGTGGAAGCGGACCAGCATTTCTGAGGAGGACAGAACGTGAGCCGCGTGTGGATGACGTCGTCGCGCCGTCGGGAGAATTGGATCTTGGCGGTGTCTATCTTGCTCTTGATCGTTGTGTTCCCAGCTTGGCGGCTGGCCTGGGCAGCACAAGCGCTGCTATCCTCGCGCGGCAGCGAGCGCGCCACGTCGGGCAATGGCAGCAAGATCATCGTATCCGCCGGCAAGACCCACGTGGCCTGGCAAGACTCGACGGAGAAGGGCTACTTCGCCCGTGTTCGCACGCTTGATCGCAAGACCGGGCGCTGGTCGGAGACGTACACGCTCGGCCAGGGGCGCGACAACCATTGCCGGCCTACGCTGACGATTGACAGCAAGGGCTACCTGCATGCCATCGTCGGCGGACATCACAGCGGATTGCAGTACCGACGTTCGCTCCGCCCGAACGACGCCGCCGAGTGGACCGAGGTCGTCACGTTCGGGAAGACCACCTATCCGGTTCTGATCTGCGGGCCGGATGACACGCTGTATCTGACCGGCAGGCATGACGTGAACTGGAAGGGCCTGGACCTGTACCTCAAACCACCTGGCCAGCCCTGGCAGAGGCAAGGGCTTCTCGTCCAGAAGGGCGGGAAGTACAAGTGGTACGGGGCCTACCATAACGCCCTGGTCTGGGGTCCGGATCACAGGACGCTGCACCTCTCGACGGGCTTCTTCGAAGGCAAGCAGCCCCCCAAAGAGGCCCGCGGCGACGAGCGCCGAAAGTGGTCCGGGCATCACCAGGCCGTCGGGTACATGCAGAGCCGCGACTTCGGCAAGACGTGGCGGCGAGCCGATGGGACGCCCATTCCGCTGCCGGCAAAGGCCGAGACGATTGACATGATCGCCGAGGCCGAAAGCGCCAATCCCCAGCCGGGGATTCAGCACTGTGGGATGGCCGTCGACTCGAAGAATCGCCCGTACGTCGTTTATGTTCGCCATACGCCGACGCCGGGCCAATCATTTTTGGTGACGCCCGACAACCAGGGCAAGTGGCAGCACCGCCCGCTGGAGGCCGTTATCGAGAAGCACTGGCCCGGACTTGGTGCACTGGGCTACCAGGTGAGCATGACGGACGATGATGTCCTCTGCCTCGTGGGGACGCTCGTTCCGATCGACCACCCGAAGGCCAACTGGAACCCGGGTCAGTACGGTCTGCCCCAGTTCTGGACGCGCGGCTTCCCCGAGATTCAGCGGATCGTCTGGCTAGAGTCGCGCGACGGCGGCAGGACGTTTGCTGTCAGACCTGCTGTCGCGCACGATTCCGATCGGGGCACGCTGGTCCCGTCGATCGAGCGCCCGACGGGCTTCAACCGCATCACCGCCAGTCGCCCGAGCTTCCTGTACTTCGTCGGGCTGTCGCGCTACACGAAGAAGGGCGAGGTGATTGACAACAGCGTCTATTGGGTGACGGTTCCCTGATGGCCGACGCGCCCGACTGCAACCACATCGGTCCCTAATCCACGCGTCGGATGCGAAGCGTGCCCTTCCAGGGATCGTTTCCCTTGGTCCTGGCCACAACGCGCAGACCGGTCCGGCCCTTTGGGTCGGGTGTCACTTGGGCGGTGCGGTTGATGTTCCATGCGTGGGGGCGAGTCAGCTTGGTGATCAGGCGCGGCGCTTCGGTGCCGGCCATGACGGCGACGGCGCTGCGTACCTCCAATCCCGCTCGACCGCCTGTCTTTCGGAACGCCACTTCGTATTGCCCGGGGGCGCGGACGTAAGGCGTCAGGTCCACGTCGATCGTCTGCCACTGGTTCGTCAGCCTGACCTTCTTCCACTCGGTTACTTCCCGCCAACCGCTGTCCGCCCGACGGAGCCCCACATGGGCTTGGCCCTTCTTGGAGACTTCGTACGCGGCGAAGCTCCGGATGACCGGGTCGTCGACCGCCTTCGTGATGCGGAGGCGCAGGCTTTCGGCCGTCACCGTATCGACCACGTCGATCCGCTTGTAGCCGATTGAGGAGCCCTCGAGCAGCTTCTTCCATGTGCCTTCGACCAAGCCGTCTACTTCATAGGCCCGAACGATCTGTCCATGGCGGATGTCTTCCTGCGTGATGACGTGGTTGACCTGCATGGGTCGGTCGAATCTCAGCTCGAGCGTCCGACCCTTGCCGGACGTCTCGCCCTTCTTGTTCTCGTGGATCCGACGGATCGCACTGCCGAACGCCTTGTACCGTCTGACGTGGGACTCGGGGATCAGGCCGGTCGTGTCCGGCGTGGCGTTCAGCAGCAACACACAGCCTCGACCCACGGACGCGTAGTAGATCCTCATGAGGTGATCGAGCGGCTTGATCATGTGATCCGTGTCGGGCGCCCAGAACCACTTGTGGTCC
>CAYMLO010000142.1:0-25696 GCA_964390905.1 uncultured Planctomycetales bacterium
CAACGTCAGGGTCTGCGTGATCGCCGTGACCCCAATCTCGAACCCGAACGTCCCGTGGATGTTCACGGTCACGATGTCGGTACCCACGCCCGACGTGGTGATGGTGATAGCGTAGGGCAGTGGCTCTCCGGCCCACATCCTCGTGTCGAGCGTCGTGTTCAGCAGACCCGACACGACGACGACCAGCTCGAGATACGCATCGGTCTCGAGGACGCCAACGCCGCCCGGGCCGATGTGACCCGGCGCGACCGGAGCGAAGTCCTTGAAGACCGCGCTCTGGATACCGACCTTGGCCGTGGCCAGACCCATCAGCGAGAGCTCGAGCCCCTCCGAGTTGCCCATGTGGCTCCCCGTGAGGATGAACGTGTCGCTCTCACCAATGTGGCCGTCGCTGGCATAGATCACCATGCCGAACGTGCCATCCACCAAGGCGGTCACCGGGTCCGGCGAGGCGATCCCGTCGGGGCTCGTGTCGATGGTCAACGAGCCGGCGACGACATCGAAGTCCAGATCCATCGCGGCCCCCATCACAGGTGTGGCCGCCAAGCACAAAACTCCCAATACACCAAGTAACCTCATACCCTCATTCCTCCTTCCTTTGTGGGCTCTTCGCCCTCCGCTTTTGCCGCAGGGCCCGGTCCGCCAACCCCTTGGCTTCGGCGTTCTCAAGGAACCTACCAGAACGGTACAACCTGAAGACCCCTGAGACCTGCACAGTTCCCGCAAGACGGCTTGTCCTGCACACGCGCCGGCGAGGTACGTGGTGGAACTATTTTCTAGTACAGAGTTGGGAAACCTCCCCGTCCTCAGGCGGACACAGCACGCTCCCCTAGACGTGGAACTCGCCGTGCTGTGGCCTTTCGCACCTCCTTTACCACTCACACTACTGTACCCCAACCGAAAACGAAGGTCAAGGGCATTCCAAGAAGTTTTCACATGGGGACAGGCCTGCTTAGCTTGCTTTCCTCTAAGGTGTTACGGCAGGAGCCGAGGCCAGATTCCGCGGGGGGGTGGGTAGATCATGCGCTTTGCTTCCGTCGCGGGGGTGCGTGGCTGGCGTCGACCCGCACACAAAGGCGGGGCCAAGCCAGCGTCGTCTGGGAGTCTTTCGCTTCGTCGACGACCAGGCGTCACCCGCAACCGCCCTCGCGCGAATGGTGAGCCCGTCGAGGAACAGTGATCTGGCATGTAGACGCGTTCGCAGCAGGAGCGCCTCGATGCGTTCGCAGCGTCAGCAAAGCCACCTCCGGCGGACAGTTCAGACGGAAGTTAAACGGCCCAGACGTTCCCACCCCGGCCGTCACGTGGAGCCAGCGCCGGCCGATTCGGTGCAGTCCGTGCGTCTGGGCGCGACTGATCCGGTCGTTCACGGTCACGCTGCCGAACCAGGGGATCCGCCACTGACCTGCATGGGTGTGGCCGCTGAGCACCAGGTCGACGATGTCGTCGGGCAGGTGGTGGATCGTCGAGGGGACGTGGCTCAGGAGGATCGTGGGATGTCCGTCGCGGCAGCCCGCCAGCGTCTTGGGCAGGTCTGCCACCGATCGCCAACTGTCGTCGGTGCCGGCCAGATGGATGACGTGCCCGTTTGGCTCGATCCTTACAGACTCGTTCCTGAGGAAGCGGACAGCATCGGCGCCGAACTGCTGACTCAGGATGACGGCGTCGTGGTTGCCCGGCACGGCGTAGCACCCCAGGGGAGGGCGGAAGGGGCGGACGAAGCGGCGGATCAGCCGGGCGACCCAACGCCAGTCGCGGGGGTGCGCTGAGAAGTCTCCCGTCATGGCTAGTAGGTCGAAGTCCAACGCTGCCAGCCGGTCCTGCAGTCGCTCGTGGAACCGCGTCCAGCGCCGGAAGTGAAAGTCTGAGACGTGGGCGATCCGCAATGGCGCCATAGACGATGGCAAGGACGCGAGGGGGATCTCATGATGGCGGACAACGATGCGGCTCATGGTCGGGCAATTCCCCGGAACCCCCGGTGGCGGATGGGCGCCCGGACCCTCGAGATGCCGGGGCCGCTGGGCAACCGCCCGACCGCGCAAGCCCCTGGCGACGCCAGCGCGGGCAACGGGAGACCTTCACGCTCATAGTATGTATCGGGCAGGCTGGGGGTTCGGAAGAGCAGCGGGTCGCTGAAACGTGTCGGCGATCCTCGGGCTGGACCTGTCGCCCGATGTCAGAAGTTGTCGGCCCTCGGGCGGGGCGCTTGACGCTCGGCGTCGTGGACTGCTATACAAAGGAACGCTTGTCACTGGGACGGGCCCGACCTTCAGCTCAAGGAGATGACACAATGGTTCGCACGAAACGATGGGTGACCTACGCGGCAGCGCTCGGTCTGGTTGTGGCGTTGCTTCCGCAGGTGCAGGCGGAGGAGGCCGCCAAGCCGGCCACCAAGGTCGCGCCCAAGCCCGCCGGTCCGCAGAAATTCCTCGACGCGGTGCCCGACGACGCCTGGGGGTTCGTGGCCATCCCCAGCCTCAAGAACCTCGACCAGAAGCTCGGGGCTTTAAGCGAGAAACTGAACTTCCCGATCGATTCGCCCCTGACGCTGGCGATGGGCCAGTTGGGCATCGCCGACGGGCTCCGCGAAGAGGCGGGTTTGGGACTGGTGGTGCTGGACCCGACGGAGTACGGGACCCCTCCGGACATGCTGGTCCTGCTGCTGCCAACCACGGACGCCAAGGCCCTGTTGGAGGTGTTCGATCCTCAGGAGACCGAGGACGGCCTGATGCGGATCGACCTGATGGGCGAGGAGGTCTTCGCTCTGGTCAAGGGCGGCTTCCTGGCGGTTGGACCGGAGAAGACGGCCGTCAAGCACGTCGCGGGGGCCAAGAAGGGCATCGCAGGGCTCCTCAAGAAGGATCAGGTCGACCGGTATAAGAAGGCCGACATCTTTGCGATGTTGAACCTCCGTCCGGCGATCGAGATGGCCAAGCCGCTGGCCGGTCAAGCGGTCGCGATGCTCATGATGGACGCGATGGACGAGGACCCGGACGCCGATGAGCGGATCCAGAAGACCGCGCAGCAGGTCGTCGATCTCCTCGAGGAACTCAACACGCTGGAGATCGCCCTGGGACTGGACGACGCCGGGTTGCAGCTCAGCTTCTACCTGACGTTCCTCGAGGGCGAGGTGGTCAAGACCATCGCAGCCTGTAAGGGCACACCGAGCGCGTTGCTGGCCGGGCTGCCCAAGGACAAGTACATCCTGGCCATGGGCGTCAAGGGCGGCGGCGAGACGAAAGAGGGCGGTCTGCAAGACGGTCTGGCGCAACTGGCCCTGTCCCGTTCGGAAGTCGGCAGTGTGATCGACAAGGCCAAAATGGCCGAGCTCCAGAAGATCGAGAAGCAGCTCGAGGCCAAGGCGGGCGACAGCGGCGTGTCAATCAGCCTCCTGCCGGAGAACAGCGACGGCATGCTTGCCCTGACGGCCGTCTGGCAGATGAAAGACACCAAGGACTCCATGGCGCTGATCCGCAAGATGGTCGAGGGCTACAAGGGGGTGTTCAAGGATGAGGACATCGCCAAGGTCCTGGCCGGTCTGACCTGCAAGGCCGACGCCGAAAAGGTCGGCGGCGTCTCGGTCGATCACATCAAGCTGGACCTCTCGCAGCTGGAGGCCGACGACCAAGAGGTCGCAGAGATCGTCGCCGTTCTCAACAAGGTGTTCGGCAAGGATGGCGTGTTGATCCGACTGGCCCCTGCGGGTGACAAGCACATGGTGGCCACGATGGGAGGCGGCGCGAAGCGGCTGGAGGAGGTCATCAAGATCGCCTCGGCCGGCAAGTGCCCGCTCGCCGAGGACGATGGCGTCATGAAAGCCCGCAAGAAGATGCCCAAGAACCGGCTCTTCGAGCTGTACGTGGCCGTCGACGAACTCCTCAAGATCGTCAAGGAGATCTCCGGCATGCAGGAGATTCCGCAGATGGAGAAGGTGGGCGCCCCGGTGAGCATCTCGCTGGCAGCGGAGAAGAACTACGGACGACTGGACCTGCTCATCCCCACGGAGCTGATCGTCGAGATCAAGAACGTGGCGATGGAGGCCATGTTCGGTGGCGGCATGGGCGGCGGCACCGAGCCCAGCTTCTGACCCGGGGATTCCAACCCGAGTCGTTCGTTGTTTCGACACGGATACAGGGAAGGTCCACAGTGGACCTTCCCTGTTTCTTTGGGTGGATTGCCAGCCCGCTTGATGGCGGGTAGAAGACCCAGGGCGACCCCAAGCGCCTACCGCTGCCGCCAGGCGGCGGAGGGGCGTTGCCATCCGGAGGAGCGTTCCCATGCCAAGCCGCATTCACCCAATCACGGTGGGTCTGACGGCGGTCCTCCTGACGACGGCAGCGTTCGCGACGACCCAGCCCGCCGACACGCCCCGCGAGCACCGGGAAGCCATCCGTGCCGGGCGACACGAATACATCGTGACGATGCGGGGCAGCGTCGACGGCGTGATGACGCGCGACCCGATCGGGTACGGCGGCTGGCGGCAGACGTTCGAGCCCAATCATGAGGTCGTCCTGACCAACCGGGGGCCGACGGTCGTCAAGAACCCGTGGTTGTTCGTCAACGGTCGGGGTCACTGGCGAAACCTTAGCGAACTGGTCGGTCACGTCGTCACGCCGGGCATGTCCGGCGCCGACAAGGCGCGGGCCCTGTGGGAGTGGCATCGCCACCACCGGTTCCACTCATCAACGGGGACGCCCGAGTCGAGCAACGCCATCAAGGTCTACAACGTCTACGGCTACACGTTGTGTGGCAATGATTCGGTGGTGGTCGCCGACCTCTGGCGAGCGGCCGGGCTGAAGGTCCGATCCGGTAAGCCGCAGGGACACAGCACCAGCGAGGTGTTCTACGACGGGCGGTGGCACCTGCTCGACGGCGACGAGAACATCATCTGCCTGCTGCCCGACAACAAGACGATCGCCTGCGAAGACGAGATCATTCGCGATCACGAGCTGATGAAGCGGACGCACACGTACGGCATCCTGCGTCCCGACGGCCGCCGCGTGGACGAGATGTCCGCCGCACTGCACTGCCATCAGGACCGCAAGCACGGGACCAAGGGCACGGGCGGGCGACATGAGATGGCCTTCGAGCTGCGGCCCGGCGAGTCGATGATCTGGCGGTGGTCGAACGTGCACAAGTGGTACGGCGGCGATCAATACGGTTCGTGGTCGCGCGTCGGGCAACAGGTGGCCAACGGACAGCTCGTCTACGAGCCGGATTTCGCGAACGCGCGCCACGTTCGGCATCTCGGACAGCTCGAGAACGTGCGGGTCGTCGAGCTTGGCGGCACGTCGGCTCATCTGCGAGGGAACTGCAATCTGGGGCCCGCGCGCCTGACGGTGACGATGCGCTCGCCCTATGTCATCGTCGGCGGGCGCGTCGAGGGCGACTTCCGTCGCGACAACGCTGAGGACGAGATCCAGGTCGAGCTGTCGTTCGATGGCAAGAAGTGGGCACCGGTGTGGCGCGCCGACCGGATCGGCGACCAGCGCGCCAAGGTTGACATCGACGATCAGTTCCCGCGCACCGGCCCGGCGCGGTATCAGGTGCTGGTGCGGTTCAGGCTGGGGCTCGGCAAGGCCGGACCGACCGGGCATGTCTGGATGAAGGGGTTGAAGATCGCTCTGGACGTGCAGATGGCCCCGCTGACGCTGCCGGCACTGCGGTTGGGCCAGAACCGCGTGACCTACACCGACGAGACCACCGGAGCGCGAGAGGTGACGATCACGCACCGTTGGGTCGAGCGGTCGAGCTGGCGTCGCCCGGCGGCGCCGAAGATCGTCTTCCCCCGAGATGGTGATCGGACGGCGTCGACCCGACCACACTTCCGCTGGCAGCGTCCGACGCATCCCGACGGCGCGGCCATCGTCGACTATCAGTTCCAGCTCAGCGAGTACCCGGACATGCGGTGGGTGCTCAGCCCGAACTTCGACAAACTGATCGCCCGGACCACGTACCGCGGCAAGATCCCTGAGACGCTGGCCGACGGCTACGAACCGCCCTACGACGGCCTGCTGAATCCCGGTCAGCCCTACACCTGGCGGGTCCGGGCACGTGTCGCCCGCGGCGTGTGGGGGCCATGGAGCGACGCGGCGACGTTCGTCCCGCAGGGCCCGGGCGTGCCGATCGGTCTGACGACCGACGTCGATCGAATCGCCCGCACCGTCACGCTGCGATGGAAGCCCACCCCGAAGGGCCGGCGGCCGGTGCACTACGAGGTCTACGGAAGTGACGAGCGCGGATTCAGCCCCAGTCGCGAGCCCTACGACGTCGTCTCCGACGGGAGCCGAAACAAGCGCTTCGGTGCGAACCTGATCGCCACGGTCAAGGACACGAAGCTGCACGTCGTCGGGCCCGGGCTCAGCGATCCGAAGCTCAACAAGGTCTACTACCGCGTGGTGGCTGTGGACGAGAAGGGCGTCCGCAGCGGCCCGACGAGTTTCGTCGAGGCGCCGCATCCGATGATCGTCTCGAGACCGCCGGACCGGGCCCAAGTTGGGCAGGCCTACGCGTACCAACCGCGCGTGACGCGGTCGATCGGTCATCTGGTCGGATACACGGCCAAGGGCTCCCCCTACAACTACGCGTTCCGCTGGGGGGACGATCTGGCGTTCACGATGCCGCGCGGCCCGAGCTGGCTGAAGCTCGACGCCAAGACCGGCCAGCTCAGCGGCACGTCGCCCGCGTCGAGAAGCGGTCCGATAACGGTCGAGCTCCAGGTGGCCAGCCAGCTCGGCGGGCGCGATCGACAGGTCTACACGTTGCACGTCAGGCCGTAGAGCCGCGCGGTGTATGAAGGGCACGCAGGATCAGACGACGCGCTCGAGGAGGCGGCGGGATCGGACGTCGAGGGCGCGCCAGTCCTCGATGCGAAAGCGGTTGCCGTCGGCGTCGGCGAAGAGCAGCTCCCCATCGCCCAGGTCCTCGATCGTGTCGCGGATGCCCTTGGCGACAAACTCGCGCTCGCCGTGGTCCGTCTCGACGACGGAGTAGATGGCCCCGTACTCCTCCCTCAGGCTCACGACGCGGCGGATCGTCGGGGTGAAGTAGCGGCGTTCGAGGTCCTCGCGGATCAGCTTCTGCGAGGCCTCGTCGAGCACGCTCGTGTCGATGAGCATGCCGATGACCTTGTCCTTCCCGCTGAGGAACGCGATGTACCGCTCCGGATGGGTCAGGGGGAACACCCGGACGGCCTTGACGTCGAGGTACGACCGGTCGGCCTCGATCGTCAGACGGAATCGGCCCGAGGCGTCGCGGAAGAACCGCAGCGAGCCCGGCTCGAGCTGGTCGTAGTGGGGTTCCTGTTCGACCAGTAGACTGTGTTGGTGATCCAGTTTCGACATGCGTTCGGCCTATCCGTGCACGGCCCTGATGGCCGACAGCTTCGACTGCATCTCCACGAGCTTGTGGTAGATGCCCTTGTTGGCCAGGAGCTCGTCGTGTGTGCCGAACTCCGCCACCTTTCCTTCATCGATGACGACCAGCCGGTCGGCGTTGCGCAACGTGGAAAGCCGGTGCGCGATGGCGATGGTGGTCCGGCCCTTCACGAGACGCTTGAGGGCCCGTTGAATCAGCTCTTCGGTCTCGGTGTCCACGGACGAGGTCGCCTCGTCGAGGATGAGGATCTTCGGGTCGTTGAGCAGGGCCCGCGCGATCGCGATCCGCTGCTTCTCCCCGCCCGAGAGGCGCGTGCCCCGCTGGCCGACGCGGGTGTCGTACCCGTCGGGGAAACGGAGGATGAACCCGTGGGCGTTGGCGGCGACGGCGGCCTGGATGACGTCGTCGCGCGTCGCGCCCGGCCTGGCGTAGGCAATGTTCTCCGTCACCGTCCCGTCGAACAGATAGCAATCCTGCGGGACGATGCCGACGTGGCGGCGGAGGTCGCGGAGCCTGATCTTCCGCAGGTCCACGCCGTCCAGCATGATGCACCCGTCGCTGACGTCGTAGAAGCGGCAGAGCAGGTTGGTGATCGTCGTCTTGCCAGCTCCGGACCGCCCGACCAGGCCGATCATCTCGCCGGCCTCGATCTTCAGGCTCACGCCCTTGAGCACCGGCTTGTCGGGCTCGTAGGCGAAGTGGACGTCCTTGAACTCGAACGCTCCGCGGATCCGGTCGAGCGACTCGGCCTGGGCGTCCTCGTAGACCTCCTGGTCGGTGTCCATGATCTCGAAGAGCCGCTGGGCGGCGGTGAAGGCGCGGTTCATGAAATCGCTGAATCGCGTGAGCATCTGCAGCGGGCCGTAGAACATGCCCAGGTAGGCGATGAAGGCCATCAGCGTTCCGATGCTGATCGTCTCGGGGCGGTTCAGCACGCCCAGCCCTCCGAAGTACCAGACCAGGTACGTGCCCAACGTGGTGATGAAGCTGATGATGGGCATGGCCGTCGCCCACATGCCGTCGGCCACCGCCCACGCCTCGCAGAAATCGCCGCTCCGGACGCTGAACTTCTGGACCTCCTCGGGCTCTTGCGAGAAGGCCTTGACGATGCGGATGCCCGCGATGGCGTCATTGGCCAGGGCGCTCATCTTCGCGCGGCGCTGCCACCATCGGTGGTAGTACCCGCGGATGCGGCGGAAGAACCACAGCGTCAGCAAGACCACCGCGGGGGCCGGCAGCAACACGAGCAGGCCCAGCTTCCAGTTCATGATAATCAGGATCAGGCAGATGCCCATCAGCTGCAGCACGCTGGGCAGGACGAAGAAGCCCAGGATGATGAAGACGTCGTTGAGCATCATCGTGTCGCTGGTCAGCCGCGACATGATCGAGCCGGTCTGCGTCTTGTCGTGCCGGCGGAGGCTGAGCCCCTGGACCGCCTGGTAGAAATCGAACCGCACCCCGTGCATGATCTGCGAGCCCATCCAGGCCGACAGCCGCCCTCGAAGGACCGCCAGCAGCGCGGCCATCAACTGCAAGCCCGCCAGCGCCACGACCAGCAGCACGAGCTGCGCCGCGCCTTCGTCCATCGCGGTTCCACCCACCACCAGGACGTCGTCCACGAGGATCTTGATCAGGTAGGGCGGGCAGAGCTGGAGGCCCGTGCCGATCAGGATGCTGCTGCTGACCAACAGCGCCTTCCGCCAGTGGGGCAAAAGGTACTTCCAGAACCGCGCCGCCACCTGGTGCTTCTTGACGCAGGCGGGGCAGAAGCTGCCCTTCTCGGGCAGGAGCTTGCCACAATCGGGACAGACTCGCTTTTCGTCCTCGTCCTCCAGATGGAACGCGAGCGGCTTGTCGTCCTTGCACGCATCGGTGAGGGCCTTGGCCACCTTGGCGAACTTCTCGGATAGGGAATTCGTGCACCGCAGCAGCTCCAAGGTTTGGGTGTCGGTCTGCACCTCGAGCGCCGTCTGACCCACCAGGCAGGCCGACTTTACCTCCGCCACGTCGGCCAGGGGGATCTCCTGCTCCGGTTCGGTGGGCAGGCCGTTCTCGGAGAACGTCATCATCCGATCGGTCGTGACGACCAGCCACCGCCGGCCGAACCGGCCATCCCGACAGATGTCGGTCTCCGTGACGAGGAGCAGCGACTCTTTGGGCTTGAGACGTTGCTTGACCTGACCCTCGATGTCCATCGGGCATAGGTTTCCGTTGGCCGGGCCCGGATGCCCAGGCATGCTTCGGCGTGGTTACGAATACCGCGATGCCCCTGCTGTCGTCTGGCGGCGGGCGTTTGGCCGCTCCGCCGTCCGGACAGAAAAGGCCCCCAATCAATCAGACTGTAACGCACATTCGTTGCGCTTTCCAGTCCTGCTGATTCGCCGGGAGCCGTGAGAATTGGTCAGGGCTTTCGAGCTTCCAGTGTCATGGAACCTGCGATGCCGCCTGATAGTGTGCGGCAATCCGTGTGCCGCTGAGGGGCGCGGCGTAGAGGGCGACCTCGTCGAGGGCGGCAGCGGCGTGACGGACGATCGTTCCGCGGTTGTTTGCCGCACCGAGGGCGAATGGCACGCGGAAGTCCGAGAAGCGTACGGGAGCGTGCTGCCGTCCGAGACGAAGCGTCGTGTCCGGCCGGGCGTCGATGTAGACCTCCATCCGATGCTTCGACGGATCGTGAATGACCCACGCGACATGATGCCATCGGCCGTCATAAAGGTCGGTCGAGATGTCACCCGACAGGCAGGCCTTGCCGGTCGCCCGCAGGAAGAAGGTCGTCTTGCCCACCGCCGGCGCGAGCGACGCGTCCCGGTTGAGGTCTATCACGCAGGCCGTGCCGTCTCGGTTCAGCACGCCGAGGAGCTGCCGGATGGGCGCGCGCGTCGACGTCTTGATCCAGAACTCCACGGTCGCCCCTCGGACCAACGTGCTGCCGAAGTCGCCCAGCGTCGTCGTGGTCACGTGTCCGTCCGTGCCGTCGAACGCCGCTGACGTCCCGCCGACGCCGGCGGCGCCCGGCACGAGCGTCACGCCGCGACCATACGTGCCATGGTGTCTGCCCATCTGATCGATGGCCGTCGATCCGCGGGTACGGGTCGGATCGTCGAAGCACCAGTAGGCGATCGGTCGGTCTCGCCTCACCTCGCTGGCGTATCGCGTATTGACGGGCTTGGGCGGCGTGCGGATGGCCATGTCCGCCAGCCAGGCATCAGGGACGATCTTGCCGAGCAGGAAGTGCTTGCGGTCGGGGTACCACAGGACGCGTTGGCCGTCGACCTCGGTTAGGCTGGGATAGGCCGCCGCATCCAGCCGCGGCATGTTCGGCGCGCCGACGGCGACGCCATCGTTGTCGATAAAGGCCTTGGGACCGCTCCACCAGATAGGCTGATGGGCATGGGGCCGGAACGCACCCACCGCCAGGAACGCCGGCCGGCGGTTTGGATTGGCCCAACGGCCCTTCGCGCCGAAGACGTACCCGTCATTGTTGTTGTACAGCAGCAGGAACCTGCCGTCGCCGAGACGGAAGATCGGCGCGGGCGAGACGGGGTGCAGCATCCAGGCCCCGCCGTCCGTGTAGTGCATTGGCTCCGGGTCGCGCCACGTCGCGCCGTCGTCCTTCGAGACCGTGCACCATAGCTGCCCGCGATCGGTTCGCATGGTCATAAACAACCAACCGTTGGGCAGACAGACGACCGACGGCTCCTGGGCGAAGCTGGCCTGGGCGTGACGTTCGCTGGGGACTCGGATCCCGTCGCCCTTCGGCAGCCAGGTGACGCGAATGTCCTGGGGACTGGGGTCCTGGCGCAGGTTCTCCAGACGCATCAGCTCGCATTGGCAAAAGACGCTGGTGATGCCCACGGCGGCGTTGGGGACCTTCGACTTGGGGCTCGCCCAGCGGGTGAAGGCGATCAGCGCCCGGCCGGACCGATCCAACGCCGCGCCCTTCCAGGGGATCCACGTGGCCGGCACGTTCGGGTCCGGGGGGTCCAACTCGGTTCTGCGAAACGGCAGGTCGACCGGGTCGCTCCAGGTTCGTCCGTCGTCGTCGGAGGTCCGGCATCGGAACCTTCCGGTCCAGCCTGGCCCACGGTCGCGACGGTCGTACTTGTTGTAGAAGCAGTAGATCCGCCCCGAGGGCGTGACGACCGGCACAGACCAGCAGGCAGATCGCCCCCGGTCGACGTCCGCCCCGTCCAGCGTCGTGGGCGTCGACCAGGTCTTGCCCCCGTCGCTGCTGCGGGAGGTCCGGATTCGCAGCCACCTGAGCTTCGGCCCCCACGACGTCCAGAACGCCAGCAGGTCCTTCCGTTTGGTGGCCACGACGATGAGCTGCTCGTTGAGGCCACAGAAGTCCTCCTGGTTCCATCGCGGCTTCCCGTCTGGGGCCGGATGGAAGACGAGGAAGTCGGGCTTCGTCCGCTTCCACTCGTCGACGTAGGGTTGGGCCGGCAGACCGGTGCTGGCGATGGAGGCGACCTGTGTCTGCGCCGCCTTCTTCCGCTCTTCTGCGCGCAATACGACGCTCGGGCGGGCCACCCACGCGATCAGCGCCGTCACGGCAATTCGCTTGAGAGAGAACACGCTTCGGGTGCGTGACGGTTTGGCCGGGGGGTGCCCCATCCTTCTCGAGCGGCCGCGGGACGCGGGCGCGCGAGAAGGGTGGGGGACGGAATGGGCCGTGAAGCACCCCTTGCAGCGCGATTCCGTCCCCCACCCTACACTCCCCCTCGCGTTCCGCGAAGGAGAGCGAAGGATGGGGCACCCCTCTGATAGCCCGCCGTATGTGTCACGTACCCTCACGTTCCTTGGCCTCGGGACATCCGGTTTACAACCATGGTCGAATCGGGTAACTGGGCGCGCTCGGCTGATGACTGTCGCGCAGCCCGAGCGTTGCATGCTACCCCGTTGGCAAGGAGCAGACAAATGGCGAGTCGTCCGGTCAGGCTGTTGTTGGTCGCCGCGCATCCGGCCGATACGTTCGATCAGGCAGGGGGGACCTTGGTCCACCACATCGCGCGGGGAGATCGAGTCACGGTCGTCTCTGTGACGACGGGGGTCCGCTCGCATGACTGGGGGCTGATCGATGACAAGGATCGGTCCGGCCAAGCGATGGACGTTGAGGAGCGCGTCCAGGCCGAGCGGGACAAGAAGCTCGAAGAGCTCCGTGGCGCGTGCGCGGTTCTGGGCATCGAGGACGTCCGCACGCTCGGCTTCGAGGACGATGAGGAGGTGCTCACCGAATCGCTGATCGTTCGGATCGCCGACCTCTTTCGCGAGGTCCGGCCGGACGTGGTGATCACCCATCATCCGTATGAAGACTGGGGCCTGAAGCTGCACGCGACGGTCGGCAGGGCGGTCGTGTTTGCGTTTCGCAAGGCCGCCACCTCCGGACGCGGCCAGTCGCAGACGCCGCACCGCGTGCCGTCGATCTACTTCATGAATCCGATGGCGTACGTGGGCGTGTCGTTGAGCAACGCCTTCGCCGCCCACATCGACGTCTGCGTCGACATCTCCGACGTGATCGACAAGAAGGTCCGGGCGATGGACCGCATCTCGAGCCAGTACTACGGCGGCAGCTACGCCCGCAAACGGGCCGAGGCCTGCGATGGTCATTGGGGGCACCAGGCGCAGGTCGCTTACGCCGAGGCGTTTCAGCGGTACTACCAGTGGGTGACGTACACGCTGCCCATCTCTGACTTCGAGCTGCGGCGCGCGGAGGAACCCATCGAGCAACAGATGAAGCGCCGCGGGACGTTTACGGCCGCGCACATTCCCCTGCCCGAGGGATCCGTACCCGCACACCTCCTGGTCGACGAGGCATTCTATGACCACTGATCGGTGAAGAGGGCAAGGAAGACGAGCGCCCCCCGCTCAGCCCAGCCATGTGCTCAGCTTGGTGTAGATCATGTAGGCCCCGCCGACGGCGACCACGAGGATCGCGGCGCCCATGCCCAGGTTCCAAAGCAGCCGGCGAAGGCCCGCCGGCCGATCCTTTCCCAGGTACGCCTTGCTGTTCATCATGATGAAGAACGTCACGTAGGCGATCGGCAGGAAGAAGAAGCAGATCACCGACGTCGGCACGACCAGCCAGAACGCCATCTTGCCCCACAGAATCGGGCCGAGGAAGCCGGCGACGGGCATCAGCACGCCGATCTTGTACGCCGCGCCGTAGGGCTGGGCGTTGCAGATCTCGGTCATGATGAACCCGCTGACCAGCATCAGCATCACGATGCTGCTGACCGTCATGCCGATGATGCCCAGACCGAAGATGAAGTGGCTCAGGTGCGCGCCCAGGAACGGCTCGAGCGTCTTGGACATGATGACGGCTTTTCGCATTGGCTTGCGCAGCTCGGCGATCTTGGCGTTGAGGGGTTTGATCTTGTCGGCCTTCTCCTGCGGCGACAGCGCTGCGTCGGCCTGGATCTTCGCGATGTCGTCCTTGATGGGGGCGGTGGCCTTCTGCAGCGCAGGATGGAGCACGTTGCCGGCCGAGACGATTACGAACGTGGTCGCCAGGACGAACGGCACGAGCATGCCGATCCCCAGGTCGAACTTGGCCAACCCGCGATGCTCCCTGCCCCAGCCCCGTGCCATCAGTGTGTAGGGGAACAGGAACGTCATGTTGATGCCCACTGCGTTGGCCGACGCGGCGATCAGCACGCCGAGCTTGGCGTCGTCCCCGCGCGGGAAGTGAAAGCCCGTGAACCCCTTCCACATCCCGCCCCAGTCGGTGTCGGTCGTGAAGACGACGATGCCGAAACAGACGACGATGCCGGCCACCATGAGCTTGAGCAGGTTCTCGAACCACCGGACCCCGCGCGAGCCCCGACTGTAGTTCCACGTGATGTAGAGCGTGATCAAGACGATGACGGGCGCCGACAGGATGGCGTAGCACGTGGTGGCGGCCTGCAAGGGGGGCGCTTCGGCGCCGGTGAAGAATCGGCCCAGGCTCACGGCGAACTGCGGGTAGGTCTCCCGCCCGGCGGTGAGCATGTCTCCGATCACCGACCCGGCCAGGTTAAACTGCGGGAAGCTCCAGACGATGCTGGCCAACAGCGACGCAAACGCCCATCCCCAGCCGAACACGGGGTGGGCGTATTGGTTGACGGCCTGGAACGGGCGCTTCTGCGTCGTGAGCGTCTGGTACGCCAGCGCCGACATCATGATCACGCCGAGCAGCATCGCCACCGGCTGGACCCACAGCAGCGCGTACCCCGTCAGCGCACCGGCGAACAGGCTCGACCCGGCGCTCCCGCCGCCCAGCGTGAACGCGCTTTGCAGCCAACCCGGCCCTCCCATCTTGAAGTAGCCGCCCATTCGCTTGATGAGCGGCTTGCCCTCGAGCTCCCGGAGGTGGGCCTTCTCTTGCGCGAGCGCCTCCGGGTCGAACCGGGATAGCATCGGCAGGTCCCGATCGGGCTGGCCTTTCGGGGATGTGTTATCTACCGTACCGTTGTCTTCGGTCATGGTGGGTCTCGTCAGGATCGTTAGATGGAATCAAGCGCCCATTACGCCGCAGATTGGACATAGACCCGCGGGCGGACATTGTATGGGGCCCGCGCCGCATCGGCAACGCGGGGGGAGTCGAGCGGAGACGAACTATCGGCGCCCAGGTCAGATGCGTCCTTGGGGGGGTCCGTTTAGCGGGGCCGCGTGCGGCCCCTCTCCCGCCGCACGCGGCGGGGCCAAGCTAGGCGCGCAGGATGGGCACAACTCCGGAAACCGCCGGGCGCGCGTGCTTTCGTGGGATCACCCGATTGGGTACGCTTCTTCGATTGAGTGAATGAGAGGTCTGGTCTGAACTCCTATCCGGATCACTGTGCGGGAGGACACGCGGATGCTGGCAGGCGTGGGTCGGTCCTGGTTCAGCGCGGGAAGGCTGGTCGTGGTGGCGGCCTGCTATGTGGGGGGGACGGTCTTCGCGGCGGATGGGACGGGAGGACGGGCGATGGTGTGCGAGCTGTACGCGCCGGGACATTTCGGAAACTCGTACGAAGTCGTCGGCATTGAGGAGATGCGCGGGATCCTCCGTGAGGCGAAGCATTGGGGCTTCAACCGATACGGCGACTGGTTCGACATGCTCGATTGCGCAGACCCCTTCGTCCAGGAACGGCAGTACGACCTGGGCAACGCACTATGGGACAGCAAGCGGGCACACTTTCGGACCGCCCAGTCGCTGGTGTTGGCGTGCGACCTGCTCATCACGCCCAATCACGTCTACCGTGACCAGCTCCGCTTCGAATGGCTGGCCAAGACGACGCAGCGGATCTTCGGCCAGCTGATCTGCCCGAGCAAGCCGGCGGCCAGAAAGGCCATCCTGAAGAACTACGCGAATCTGCTGGCTGACCTGAAGGCGGCGGGGGTGCGCCTGTCGGGCGTGGCGTTTGGGCCTTATGACTACGGCGGGTGTGCGTGCGAGGCCTGCCAGCCGTGGATCAAGACCTACGCCGTGCTCAGCCACGAGATCTACCAGATCGCCCAGAAGTACCATCCTGGGGTGGAGATGCACCACATCGGCTGGTGGTGGAGCAAGCAAGAGCACGAGCGGTTCGCCAAGTGGGCGGACGCCGAAGCCCCCGGGGTCGTCAAGAGCATTGCCCTGCACATTCCCTACGGCCACACGAAGGTGGGCGAGGTGCCGCTGCCGACCGGGTGCGAGCGACGGGCGTTCGTGCACATCGGCTACGCCGATCGCGCCAAGCCCCGGGACATCTACGGGCACTTCGGCCCGGTGATCGCATCCAAGCGGCTGGCCAAGACAGTGGCCGATCTCCGCAAGCAGGGGGTCGTGGGGGTGATGGCGTACAGCGAGGGGGTGTTCGACGACGTGAACAAGGCGTTGCTGGGGGGTCTGTTTACCGGCCGGTACCACGACGCCGACGTCGTGCTGGCTGACTACGCCAAGCGGTACTTCGCAGCCAAGCCCGCGCAGGCGAAGCGGTGGGCGGCGTGGCTGACCGCCTGGGGTGAGCCGTTCAGCCGGGACGCGACGGCGGCGCTGGCCGAGCTGGACAAGCTGTCGGGCGAGGCGTCGGACTGGCGTCGACGGCAATGGGAGCTCAAGGCGCGGATGATCCAGGCGCATCAGGCCGTCATGAAGGGACGGGGCTGGACGCCTGAGCGTCTTGAGCACGTCCAGGCCTTCTGGTCGGCCCAGGAGGTCTGTCACCGCGGTGTCTGGGGGCTGGGTCCCCAGCGGCACATCTTCTCTCGCAGGTACACGCCGCTGATCTGGCACCGCAGTTGGGCCAAGCATCAGGCCGAGACGGCGGGCGAGCTTCAATCCGACCAGTAACAGGACGACTCCGAGGTCTCTGGGGGGTCGGTTTGGCCGGCTTTGGGCTTGACCGACTCGGGGCGGTGGCCTTATACTAAGGCTTTCAGGCCTTGGGGCCTGATTTGGGGCATACAGGCTGGGCAACTCTCGGCCAGCTCGGAGGTTAGAGAACCTGCGGGTGATCGAGGGGGGCTTTAGCCTTAAACATAGAGAGGAGAATCGCCTGGTCATCGCTTCGCGTTATTGCGGGGCGCTATTCTAGTGCGGCACCGACCGCGGTGGGCAACCGGGTCCGGATCGGGCGTGCCGACGCCAGGCCGGCCCGCGACCGGTTGGCAATCTGCACAAGATACGTGTGGCGTTGGTTTGTGCAGGGGCTCCAAAGCGACCGGTAAAGGGACGACGCGGTCCGTGGCTTGTACGCCTGGGAAATCGCGTTCTTTGGGGTTGAGGGATCTGAACCGTGGAGGTTCTCAAGCAACGATCTCGAGTGCGGTTGTGTTTCAGAGGTCCGTAGCGCTTGGTCGGTTGAGATCACCGAGCCCCTTCGAGTCGGTCGCCGCCTAGTTCCAGTTGCGATCTTCCTTTCTTGGCCAAGAACCTGGTGTTGTGGTGGTTGGGTGTCGTGCGCGGGGCGCGCGGCATGCCTTTCACCATTGCACCCCTAGGTCGCGAGACGCCTAGTAGATGTCAAACCATCTTTCAGGGAGAGCTATCGACTATGGGACCGCTAGGACTATTGGCGGCCCCCGCCATCGTGAGCACTGCCGTATACGTTCCGGCGGTGATCGGCCTGGTCGTTGGGATCGGTGGGACGATCGTCGTAAGGGAGTTGCTTGGCAGACAACGACGCTCAGCCATTCGACGCGAATCAGACCGGATCATGGCGGAGGCCAATAAAGAGGCGGAACGGATCGTTCAGAAGGCCGAGGTCGACGCAAAGGCCGAATTCATCAAACGCAACGAGCAGTTCGAGAAGGAGACCGCTAAGACACGTGCCGAAGTCAAAGAGGCCGAGAGACGACTGGACAAGCGGGAGGACACGCTCGAACGCAAGCTCGACACGCTCAACACCAAAGAAAGGGCCGTAGAAAACGCCGAACGGCAGTTCCGCGAACGGGAGAAACAGCTCGGCGACAAGGAGAAGCAGTTGGCCGAGACGCTTGGCCAGCAGCGGGCCCAGCTGCTCAAGATCTCCAGCATGAGCGTCGAGGAGGCGAAGCAGCTCCTGCTGCAACGTCTCGAAGGCGAAGTGGAGCGGGAATCGGCCGAATTAATAGAGCGGATGATCGGGGAAGCCCGGGAGTCGGCAGAAGACCGGGCCCGCGAGATCACCATCACCGCCATCCAGCGCTATGCCGCGGAGCACACGTGCGACACCACGGTCAGCACGATAGACATCCCTTCGGATGACATGAAGGGCCGCGTCATCGGTCGGGAGGGCCGCAACATCCGCGCATTCGAGAAGGCCACGGGGGTCGACGTGATCGTAGACGACACGCCGGGGGTCGTCGTCGTCAGCGCGTTCGATCCGGTGCGTCGTGAGGTGGCCCGACGGTCGATGGAGTCTCTGATCCAGGACGGCCGGATCCATCCGGCCAGGATCGAGGAGGTGGTCGAGGAGACGCGAAAGCGCGTCGACAAGGAGATCCTCGAACTCGGGAAGAAGGCGGGCATGGAGGCCAACGTGCCGGGGTTGAATCGCCGCCAGCTCGATTTGCTCGGGCGCCTCAACTACCGGACAAGCTATGGCCAAAACGTGCTGCGACACAGCGTCGAAGTGGCCTTCCTGTGCCAGGTCATGGCCGACGAATTGGGCCTGGACGGGGAGATGGCACGGCGCTGCGGCTTGCTGCACGACATCGGCAAGGCCGTCGACCACGAGGTGGAAGGCGCCCACCCGCAGATCGGCAGCGACATCTGCAAGAAGTTCAACGAGAAGCCGGAAGTGCTGAACGCGATCGCGGGCCACCACGGCGACATCCCAGCGATCAGTCCCTTCACGCCGCTGGTCGGTGCGGCCGATGCGATCAGCGCCTCGCGTCCGGGCAGTCGGCGGGAGTCGCTCGAGCGCTACATCAAGCGGCTCGAACAGCTCGAGGAACTCGCGCATCAGTTTCAGGGGGTCAAGCAGGCCTACGCGATCCAGGCGGGCAGGGAGGTCCGCGTCATCGTCGACGCCGACAAGATCGACGACAAGTCGGCCATCAAGACGGCTCGCGATATCGCCCTGAAGATCGAGAACGAGATGACCTACCCCGGTGAGGTCAAGGTGACGCTGCTTCGTGAAGTCCGTGCAGTCGAATACGCACGCTAGAAAGTTGGACGCCATGTCTGTTCGTGTCTTGTGCGTCGGAGACGTCGTCGGCCGACCGGGACGGCAGCTTCTTGCCGAACATCTGGGCAAGCTCACCAGCGAGCATGGCCTTGACTGCATCATCGTCAACGCCGAGAACATGGCGGGCGGGAGCGGGCTGACGCCCCAGTCGCACGAGAAGCTCAAACGGTACGGCGCCCACCTGGTCACGCTGGGCGACCACGCGTACCGGCGCCGCGAGGTGTTGGATCTCCTTTCCGACCGCGACGACGTCGTGCGTCCCGCGAACTTCCCGCCGGCCGCCATCGGCCGGGACTACGCCATCTATGAGACCGATGGTGGCGTCCGGATCGCCGTGATGGCGTTGCTGGGCCGGATGTTCATCAAACCCATGGTCGACTGCCCCTACAAGGCTGCCGACCGGACACTGAATCGCATCCCCCGAGAAGTGGACCTCATCTTCGTCGACATGCATGCCGAGGCGACCAGCGAGAAGATCGCCATGGGATGGCATCTGAACGGACGCGTCGCATGCGTCTTCGGCACGCACACGCACGTGCAAACCGCCGACGAACAGATCCTGTCGGGCGGAACCGCCTACATCAGCGATCTGGGCATGACGGGCCCGCACGACTCGGTCCTGGGCAGACGGAAGGACAACGTCCTGAAGGCCTTGATGACCGGCATGAACTACCCCTTCGACGTGGCCACCGGGGACCCGAGACTGCACGGAATCGTCGTGACGGCGGACCCCCAGACCGGCCGGGCGACCGCCATCGAGCGGATCGCAGTGAAGGGAGAAATGGTCGATAACCTGAAGAGCCGGGCCGTGCCCGGGCGCAATGATTGAACCGGTCGGCCTTGCGGACACCGGGCCTTGAGACTAGAGTGATCCCAGGACGGGGGCGCGCCGTCCCGATCGGGCTTGGCTGCAGACCGTGGGCTTCGGGAGCCGAATCGTGACCGATGCGAATCTCAAGCGAAGGGTCCTGCCCGTCCTCGTTGTCGTGGTCGGGTCGATGTGTTCAGCCGGGTGCGTCCGCGACGATGCGATCCTGCTGTTCCTGGCCCAGTTCCTGACCAACTTCATTCTGGCGTTGCCGACGTTCCTCGCATAGCGGGCGTCTTCGGGACGCGGTTTCCTTCGAATCCCGCGCCGCATGGACGGCACGGAGGTCAAGACGACCATGAAAGCGACCCTACATAAGACATCCCGGCTGGCGGCGATGATCAGTTCAGGCATCCTCTTGCTGTCGTTGGGTGGATGCCTTGTCGACCTCGCCGCGCAGATCGCGCTGAACAAGGCCCTCGCGCCGCTGCGGGGTCCGCTCTACGTCATCCTCATGAATCTGCTCGACATCTGAGGCCCGCGGGACCCACGCCGTAAGACAGCGCGCGGGGGATGCCTCCACACGCCCCGCCCGCCTGAATCCCTCAACTGTTCGTCAGGCGCCTGCCGATAAGGTCCATTGAAGTGAGCGAGGGCCACTTCCCGGATCGCCTTGCCAGGAGAATTAGTATGCGCCGAAGTAACGTTCGGTGGCGATGGCTGTTGGTGCTGGCCTCCCTGGGCATCGTCTTTAGCACGTCGATGGACAGTTGTATGGCCGAGTTCTTGCGGGATCTCGCCGACGATCTCGATCAGACGGCCTACGAGCTCGACGGGCAGCCGCAGACGCTCGACCAATGGTGGGACGGCCTTTGGTCCGGCGGCAATGGCGGCGGCTCCGACAAGGACGACGACTTCGAGGATTGGTGGGAGGATCTCTGGGACTGATCCTCTCGCGTCGATCCCGCCTTGTCTGCAACAACCCAGAAGCGCCGACGGCATGCCGTCGGCGCTTCCTGCGTTACCCGGTTCCGATAATCCTGCAGCTAGGCGCCGAGCAGGGATGCCATTATCGGACAGCGATACCCAGACACGAATGCGCTGTCGATTGGCGTCCCACACCGCTGAAGCGGCATGCGTGTTCAGTGTGCCTCGGTTAGCCCTGCCGCGTGTGGCGGGGGAGGGGCCGCACGCGACCCCGCTAAACGAAGTTCATCACGGACACCCACCATGGTGTGCACTTGGCACTTCCCGCCAAACGCGTACGAAGCGATGGGCGCCCGCCCATCCGATGGCAGTCGACGGGCGGCTAGAGATTCCAGGCCTTTGCGAAGGCGGCGAAGCTCCGGTCGTAGGTCTTCTCAGCCTCGGGAGGGAAACAGCAGCCGGGCAGTTGCTTGCTCTTGAGGTGATACTGGATGCACTCGCAGCAAATGCCTTTCCTCTCGCACGGGTCGTACGTGCATCCACAGTTTGCCAGATTCTTCTCTTTGTTGCACTCCATCGATACGCCTCCTGGGTACCTTGATGACGTCCGGACGGTCCGTGTGCCCGCGCATCGGGCTCACCAGCACGCCCCAACATACCGGACGCCCTCCAGATCGGCCAGTCGCCGGTTGGTGGTGTCGCCATACAGATCCACGACGATGCGGGGCTTCGGCCCGGCCGACGAGGCGTCTCGGGCCTCATCGAGCTCCTCCGCGCTCAGCGACATATTGACGAAAACGCGATCCGCTTGCGCCCACACCTCCGACAGTGGCCTGCGGACGGCCTCGAACCATCGATCCAGGTGCTCCGCGCCGCGGGAGGCGAGCCGGTACGCCTCCACCGAGCAACCGACGAACGCGCGGTCGTAGGCCTGCACCTGCCAACCGGCGGCGTCCGCGATCTCGGTCAGCTCCATGCCGATGCTCCAGCGCAGCTCGTTGAAATCCGGCTTGAACGACACGCCCAGGATCCCCAGACAGCCGGCAGGCTGCCCGGTATGGGGCATCGGCTGGAGGACTTGGTCGAACAGCTCGCGCTTGTAGACCTCGTTGCTGCGGTGGATGGCCTCGAACATCGGACAGGCGGCGTCGAAATGGTCCAGGCTGCGCAGCATGGCCAGCGCGTCCTTCGGCAGACAGGGCCCGGAAAACGGCGGGCCCGGCGTCAGGTGGCTTCGGGACAAGAGCCGTTGGCGGTCGGACAAGACGATGTCCATCACCTCGCGTCCGTCGGCGCCGGCGGCGCGGCACCAGCGTCCCGCCTCGTTGGCGAAGGTGACCTTCAAGCTCATCCATTCGTTGTGGACGGCCTTGACGCATTCGGCCGTCTGGTAGTCGACGAACCAGGCGTCGTCGCGGTCGGGGAACATGGCCTGGACGTACGCGCGGACGCGCTGCTGGGGGTCGCCTTCGATCCCGATGACGATTCGTCCGGGGTCGAGGTAATCGGCCAAGCCGCTGCCGGCCCGAAGGAAGACCGGACTGATGGCCAACTCCGCGTCCGGACCGATCCGCACGCCCGCCCCGGTCAGCAGCGGGAGGATCCGATCGCGAACCGCGCCGGGGAAGACCGTCGAACCGATGACGATGGCGTACCCGCGGTTCCCTCCGGCGAGCAGCCCACCGATGTCGGTCAGCAGACGTTCGAGGTGGCGGTATTCGATCTCGCCCTGGTCGTCGGGCGGCGTGGGCACGGCGATGAAGCAGAGGTCGGTGGCGGCCAGGGCGTCGGCCAAGTCGGTCGTCGCGCGGAGGCGGCCTTCGCTCACGGCCCGGGTCAAGACCTCGTCGATGCCGGGCTCGGGCACGACGCACTGCCCGGCGGCGGTCAGGCGAACCTTGTCCGGGTCGACGTCAGCCGCCACGGCCCGATGCCCGCGCGCCAGCCAGGCCGCCAGCACGCTGACGCCCATGTTGCCAAGCCCAATGACACAGATGTCCTGCATGCAAGTGTCCGTCGTCTGGGCAGCCGTCTGGCTACCAGGTGCGTATCAGCATACCCCTATCAGGGATGGAGGCAAACCCAGGAGGCCCGCCAGGGCCCGACCAGTCGGTCACGACCGTGTGGGGCTGTTGGCGGTTAGCGGACGCCGCCGCTTTTTCGCTTGGCCTGCCGCGCTCTTTCGTGGATACTCCAGGAGGAAACACGACGCAACACCGCCCCGTCCGCGGATCAATGCGGTTCGCAGGAACATTAGGTATGGGCGTCCAGATGACGTCGCAAGACTACATCCCAACGTTGATCGACCGCATCGTCTCTGGCTTCCGTCCGCTGCGCGTAATCCTCTTCGGGTCTCACGCCCGGGGCGACGCTTCGCCAATGAGCGACGTCGATCTGCTCGTTGTCTTGCCCACCGTCGACGACAAGCGCGGCGCAGCCGTCGAGATCCGGCGCGCTCTTGCAGATTTGCCCGTGTCCAAGGACATCATCGTGACCAGTCCCGAGGAGATTGCGCAGCGCGGCGACTGCGTCGGCAGCGTGCTTCGCCCTGCTCTTCGCGAAGGGAAGGTGCTCTATGAGCGGCCCTGACCGAGATGCAGAGGCCCGACGCTGGCTTCGCTACGCCACGGAAGACTTGCTCGCCGCCGAAACGCTGCACCAACAGCAAACGCCGTCCCCTCGTCATATCTGCTGGCTTGCCCAGCAGGCAGCCGAGAAGTCGCTCAAGGCGTTGCTGGTGTTTCTGCAGATCGAGTTCCCCAGGACCCACGACTTGGATGCACTATGCGCCCTCGTCCCCGAGCGCTGGACAGTTAGGACCAAGCACCCAGACTTAGCTGAATTGACCGAGTGGTCGGTTGAGGCTCGGTATCCCGGGGAGTGGGATGACGCCACTTCGCACGACGCTCGCGAAGCCCTCACCCAAGCACGGGCCGTGCACGCTCTCGCCTCCGCGGATCTGGCCAGCGGCGGAGTGCGCCTAGCGGAAACGAACCAGAGCAACGGCTAGTCGCGTGCGCCAAACCTCCCGCTTCGTCTCATCGACTTCGCGTCTCCTCGATCAGTGTGAGCATCTCATCGATCTTCGTTGTGGGACGGTTGCAGCTGTGATTCGCGCAGACGTAGGCCGTGGCCTTGCCGTCGATGCTGGTGTGGTGCTCGAGGAATCCGGCCAACTGGACGATCTGCGGCGCGGAATGGTCGGTCGGCCGGAACAGGACGACCGCGTTCGGCAGGAAGCGCCGGTGAAGCGCCCGCAACATGGCGCGGGTGTCTTCGGCGCCGGGGCGGCCGGCGATGACGACCTCGTGTGCAGGCCCGACCGCGAAGTCAACGGCCACCATGAGCTGCGTGTACGCGCCGGCGAGCTGACGGACGATCTTGGAGAACGCCCGACAGAGGGTAGACGCTCGACGCTCCAGATCCGCGTTTCCCGTCAGCCGACCGAGCCTCAACAAGTTCCACATCGCCACCGAATTGCCGGACGGGACGGCCCCGTCGTAGATCTCCTTCTGCCGAACGAGGAGCGCCTCGCCATCGTCGGCGGTGAAGTAGAAGCCGCCGCCCTCTTCATCCCAGAAGTGCTCGATCAACGTACCAGTCAACTCGACGGCCGTGCGGAGTCGGTGCGGCTCGAACGTCGTCTCGTACAGCTCGATCAGCCCCCAGACCATGAAGGCGTAGTCGTCGACGTGGGCGGGCAGGGCGGCTTGGGCGTCACGGTACCGATGGATCAACCGCCCCTGCGTGGTCCGCATCCGGCTCAAGACGAAGTCGGCCGACCGGTTGGCGGCCTCGACGTAGCGCGGGTCGTCAAAGACCTGCGCCGCCCGGGCCAGCGCGGCGATCATCAGTCCGTTCCAGTCGGTCAGGATCTTGTCGTCCTTGTGCGGGTGGACACGCCCTTGGCGATGGGCGAACAGCTTCTGTCTGGCCGCCTCCAGCCGATCGCGAAGCGCTGGCTCTTCGATTCCCAGCTCGACGGCGAGTTCGGAGAGCGGGCGCGTCAGGTGCAGGATGTTCGAGCCGGTTCGCTGGCCCGTAGACTCCTCATGGAAGTTGCCGGTCGCCTCGACGTTGAAGGCCTTCACCACGAGATCCGCGTCCGACTCGGCCAAGACCTCTCGCAGTTCCCGCTCGCTCCAGAGGTAGAATTTGCCTTCCACGCCCTCACTGTCGGCGTCTTCGGCCGAGTAGAACCCGCCCTCCGGGGCCGTCATGTCCCGCAGGACGTAGGCGAGGATCTCGCGCGCCGTGGCTGCGTACTCTTCCTTCCCTGTCGCCTGGTAGGCTTCGAGGTAGGCGATCGTCAGCAGGGCCTGGTCGTAGAGCATCTTCTCGAAGTGCGGCACGAGCCATCCTTCGTCGGTGGCGTAGCGGTGGAAGCCAAACCCGATGTGGTCGTAGATGCCCCCGCGACGCATCGCCTGGAGCGTCTTTTCGGCCATGGCCAACGGTTCGGGGTCGCCCGTTCGCTTGTGATACCTCAGCAGAAACATCAGGTGATGGGGCGTGGGGAACTTCGGCGCCGTGCCCTGCCCGCCGTGCTTCCGATCGAACCGACGGGCCAACAGGTCGTAGGTTTCTTTCAGCGTGGTAGCGTCCAAGGCCTCGCCCTGCCCGTTCATCGACGCCCGCCGGATCGTCCCGGCGATCTGGTTGGCCGACTGAACAATGCTGCCTCGATCCGTCGCCCACAGGGCCTTGACCCTGGGCACGAGCTCCACCATCCCCATGCGACCGAATCGGGTTTCTCTGGGGATATAGGTCGCAGCCATGAACGGCTTCTTGTCGGGCGTCATGAGGATGGTGAGCGGCCAGCCGCCCCCGCCCGTCATCATCTGGCAGACCGTCATGTAGACGTTGTCCACGTCGGGCCGCTCCTCGCGGTCGACCTTGACGCAGACGAACGTCTCGTTCATCAGCCGCGCCACCTCGGGGTCCTCGAACGTTTCGTGGGCCATCACGTGAC
>CAYMLO010000143.1:0-25534 GCA_964390905.1 uncultured Planctomycetales bacterium
CGCAGGCGCACATCCAGGCCTACGGCCGGCCTGAGATGTTTCACACCATCGGACTGGCCGAACGCAATGTCTTTGCCGACCGGGCCGCGAACCATGAGATCAAGCTCTACGCCTACCGGCGGATCATTCAGAAGCTGCGCGGGCACTATCCGCAGGCTCCCTTGCTGATCGGATCGTGGGACTTCTACTGTCCCGGTTGGAGCGGCAGCGAGGTGTCGAAGCTGTTGAAGATGCTGAACCCGCAGAACACGTTCATCTTCGACTACACCTCGGATCTGCCGGGCAAGAGCTTCCAGAACTGGGGCGTGGTCGGCGGGTTCCCGTGGTTCTTCGGCCTTCTCCACGCGTACGAATGGCAGAACGACCTGCGCGGCCATTACGACGTGATCCGGGAGCGCCTGCCCATTGCCGCCGCCGACCCGATGTGCAAAGGGTTCGTGTATTGGCCGGAGACCTCCCACAGCGACATCCTGATGCTGGCGTTCTTCACGAAGAACGCCTGGCGGCCCGACACGTTAACGCCCGAGGCGCTGCTGCCCGCCTTCTGCCGCGACCGCTATGAGGCGTCGTCGGACGCAATGCTCGCGGTGTGGCAGGCGGCGTTGCCGGTCATCAAGGCGCATGCCCAATTGCCGCTCGAGTTCCGCAGGCTTGCCGCTTTCGCGCAGCGAGAGGTCACGTCCAAGCGGGTCCGGGACCTCGCCAGCCGCTGTGCAAAACTGGAACCGCGCATGAAGGGACTCTCCGCGCTCTGCCGCCGATTGGCCGACCAACCGTACGGAACAGGCAACGCCTTCGTGGACCGAGACGCAATCGACCTGGCTCGGACAGTGGCAGGACGTACGTTCAGCTATGCGCTCTATCGTTACGTGATTGCCCAGGGCGTGTGGCTGCAAGGGGAGTCCGACGCCGCGGTCGTGAAGGCGGCGGGTGAGCGGTGTACGGCCATTCTGACCGCGCTGCGCAATATCCTCGCGCTACATGAAGATTACTCGATGAACGCCTCGATGGCCAAACTCGCCGCCATCCATGCCGTCAATCCCTGTTTCGAACAGACGCTCAAAGGTAACGCGGAAAACAGCTACTGCCGGAGCTACATCTTCGAGCTGTTCGACCACTACTACCTACCGCAGTTAGCGCTCTACAGGCAGTGGGTTGACAATCGCGTGACCAGCGGCGACACGCAGAGCCGGATGAAACCTGCTCAGCCCTTGCCGATGCAGAAAACCAGGGAGGATTTCTACGCCAAGCCCCTCGCCGAGATGGCCCCGCCCAGCAACGACAATCCCCGCGCGGCCTATCGCACGGCTCTAGAGTCCTTGGCTGACGCCCTCGATTGAGAGATAAACGGTCTCACCGTGTCAGCAGATTGGAGCGCAAGAGGAGATGACCTCGGCCTCGGCTCTGGAGCTGCCAGCCTACTTGGCCGATCGGACCTCCAACGTCTGCGGGAGGTCTGGGGTCAGAGCGCTTTTAGGCGTTAACGATTGCCTTTTCTGGCGGGATCGGCTATGCTGGCGAGCATGGCCAGGCCGTTGCGGATCGAGTTTGCTGGGGCGCTCTACCACGTGATGTCTCGGGGCAACGAGCGGCGGGAGATTGTCAAGGATGACGCAGACCGCCGACGCTGGCTCGACTGGCTACGACGCACCGTCGAGACATACCGCTGGCGCCTCCATGCATTCGTCCTGATGGACAACCACAGCCACCTGTTCGTCGAGACGCCCGATCCAAACCTGTCGGCCGGGATGCAGCACCTCAACGGCAGCTACACCTCCTACCACAACCGACGCCACCGCCGAAGCGGACACCTGTTCCAGGGACGATACAAGTCCCATCTGATCGACAGCGAAGGCCACTATCTCGAGGTCAGCCGCTACATCCACCTGAACCCCGTGCGGGCTGGACTCGTCGATCGTCCGCAGGACTGGCGATGGAGCAGCTATCGCGGCTATCACCGGGCGATGTGGCAGCTCCCCTGGGTCACGTACAAGGACGTACTGCGAGACTTCGCGTCAGACGTGGCGGCGGCACGGCGGGGATACCGACGCTTCGTCTCGGCGGGCATGGCCAAGCCACCCCCGAGCCCGTGGGCCGACGCCGTCCAGGGACTCATCGTCGGCGGGGAGGCGTTCGTCGACAGAGTCCGGCGGATGCTGAGCGACTGGGCGGAAGACCGATCGGTTCCCGCGCTGAAGGCTTTACGTCCGAGGCCGCCGCTCGAGCGGATAGCAGAGGTGGTGGCAGAAGCGTTCGGGCTCGCATCCTCGGCGTGGGCGCCGCGGCGTCGCAGTGATGACAACGCGCGTGCGGTTGCGGCGTACTTGTCGCGGCGGGCATACGGCTACGGCCCGACGGAGATCGCCCGGGCCCTGGGCTACAGTTCGCACAGCGGGGTGGTGTCGGCCATCCGACGAATCGAGTCCGGCGATCCAGGCCTCCGCCGAATCGCTCGACAACTGGAGCAGGCCCTCGCTAACGCCTAAAAGCGCTCTGACCCCATCCTCCCCATCCTCCCCGACGAATCGAGTCCGGCGATCCAGGCCTCCAGGCCTCCGCCGAATCGCTCGACAACTGGAGCAGGCCCTCGCTAACGCCTAAAAGCGCTCTGACCCCATCCTCCAAAGCGCTCTGACCCCATCCTCCCCATCCTCCCCATGACCCCATCCTCCCCATCCTCCCGTCATTCTGGTTTGGGTTTCCAGGGATTCTGGAGTACCCGAGAGGCGTCGAGGGCACAGGCGACATCGACTCCGGGCCGTTGATCGGTGGGGTGAGCCTCTCGGCCACGGCGGTCGGCCTGGGCACCAGTCGGCTCTATGGCGACGCCTGCGTATCCCGCGCGATCAGACAGATGATCGAGGGCGTCGGCATGCCGGTTTCGCTTGGCGGGGAGAGGCGGTATGCATTCGGCATGCTACCGATTGCCGATGCGTTCCTGGTCTGGTCGGAGACGGCCCGGCCGTGGTTCGCGACGCCGCCCACGCCGAGCTACCCGGCTGTTGTCCCGCGGCGGTGGCGTCTTCCGTGTCATCTAGCATCGTTGACCGCGGCTTTGCTGTCTGTCGGTCTGTTTCTGTTGGCGCGATCACGACTGGGACGGCGGAGGTCGCGTCCGGCGAAGCGTCGGCATCGATAGTCCCCCACCCCTTGCTTCGTCCGGGCTCTGGGGTCAGAGCGCTTTTAGGCGTTAGCGACTGCCTGTTCTGGCAGGATCGGCTACGCTGGTGGGCATGGTCGGGCCGTTGCGGATCGAATTCGCTGGGGCACTCTACCACGTGATGTTTCGGGGCAACGAGCGGCGGAAATGGCCGGTACGGCCGTTCCCACTCCCGACGAACGAGAGCCGCGCGGACCCTCACTGCTGGTCGGCGCGCTGGAGGACGGCCTGGGTGATCGCGTCGGCGATGGCTTTCATTCCTCGGTCGCCGGGGTGCGCGGCTACGCCGTCGTGCGTGAAGGATCGTTCCGAACGTGCGGCGTTGGCGGCGACGCGGCCGAGGGGGCCGGCGTCGACGAAGATGCCACCCGCCTCCCGGCAGGCCTGCCTGAGCACCTGATCCTTGGCCGCATCGGCCCAGAAAGAACTGCGTACGACGACGAGCGGGTGACGTTTGGCCAGGGCGCACGCCAGGATTCTCATCACGCCGGCCCTGAACTGCATCTTGGCGTCGTCGGAACTCAGCGCCGGCACGTTCTCGCCGATGGCCAGCACCACCAGGTCGGGGTCAAATGCGAAGAGGTCCTTCAGTTGTCCGGCCACGTCATAGGTCGCGTAGTTGCGCTCAAAGTCCGCAATGTTCCTGATCCGTATCTGAGGCGTCGAACCGGTATGCCGGGCGATCGCACGGGTGACGAGATGCACGTAGTCCTTGTCCTGCGAGCTGGCCGCCATGCCCCAGTTCCCGGCCCAGCCGATATCGACTTTGGGCCCGTGCAAGGTGATGCTGTTGCCCAGGAACAGAATCCGCCGGATGGCCGACGGCTTGGCCTCCGGCCCGGCGGTGACCGGGAACATCGAGATCCGGAACTTGGTGCAGCCATACGGAACGAGCGTGATGCGTTCGGCCGGTTTCGATCTTGTGGCCGGCAGAAGAGGCAGCCGGGGGGCCTTCGGGTCGGGGTTCCAGGCGACTTCGACCGCGTTGGCCAGCAACTTCAGGGGCGCTGCCAGTGGCCAGTCCCATCTCTCAGGCATAGCCGTGCGCTGGACGGTCAAGCCGGGGTCCTGCACGTCGAGTGCGAAATGCCACCGGGCGGACGGATCGGGCGTATTGGCGTTGGTCGTGTCCGGGATGGGCAGCGAGAAGAGCAGCGGGCCATACGAGACGGAGGCGTAGGGCACGCCGCGAATGCTGTCCTCGGCCGGAATCGTCACCGGTGTGGACCCGTGGGCGCCGTCATAGGGCGGGCCCGACGCGGCGTCGCGCCCGGTCCTGAGCATTGGGGTCATCGGAAGGTGCAGCCGGAGGGTATCGCCCGGCTTCCAGCTTCGGCTGACGCGAGCGAATCCCTTGGCGCTACGCTGGACGGCCACGGGCGAACCATTGACGCTTAGGGCCGGAGCGGCGCACCAGCCGGGAATGTGGAAGTCCAGGGGGAAGGCCGCCTCTCGTGCGGGTTGCACGGAGATCTCGATGGTTTCGTTGAAGGGGTAGTCGGTGTTGCAGGCGATGACGACCGGCACGCGGTTGGCCACCAGCGCGGTCACCTTGCACGGGCCGTAGCAGGTTGCCGCCAGGCCGTTGTCATACGTGGCCATCCACATGTGCGTGACGTACCACGGCACGATGCGGTTGAGCGCGGCGGTGCAGCAAAGCGGTGAGTGCTTCAGCTGATAGGTACCGCCTTTGGCCCTAGGGCCGTGCGGAAAGTCCGGCGACATGTTGGCGAACCGATTGGGGCTCTGGAAATAGACGTGCGTCTTGAAGTCACGCGACACGGTAGCCGGCCCCGCGTTGAAGAACGCCCGCTCGAGCCGGTCCGCCATCCGGCCCTCGCCGGTCACGGACAACAGGCAGACCTGGCTCCACACGTAGCCCGCCACATCGCAGGTCTCGCTGCCCCGGAAAGCGCCCGTGGGACCGTACCACTCGTCGGAGACGGGAACGCCGTGGGGCTGCATGGCCACGCGTTCGAGCAGGTCATGCCAGCCAACGGCCGCCTGCAGGTAGCTCGCGTCGCCCGTCCACAGATAGGCCACCGCCCACGGCGTGGTGAACTCGAGAAACCCGACCACGTGGGCGTTGTCCACGGTTGTGCCGGGCTTTAGATCCGGCGCCGTCCGGTAACGGATCAGAGCCGGCACCAGCACCGCCCCGTCCTTCTTGAACATGGCGTCCAGTGCGTCGGCGATGCCCTTGTTGCCGCCCCACGTGTACGCGTCGTAGGCCGGCCACAGATTCGACAAGCTGGTGCTGATCCACCGAAGACAGTCGGGGTCCGCCCCATAGGCCTTCTCGAGCGCTTCCAGAATGCGTTTGTCGCTGGAGCCTGCGTAGAAGCCGGTCATGGCGCGCCCCAGCAGGCCGCAGGCCCAGAGCGGCCAGCCCCCCGAATTCACGCTGACGGCTTTCCGATCGCCGGGATTGTTCCTGTCGAGCCACCAGAGGAAGAGCAGGCCGCTGGTGTTCATGCGGTCGGCCACCGCGTGCAGCCGCCGCTTGGCCTGCTGGATCAGCATCTCATCGTGCAGGGCGAAGCCCAGACGGGCCAAGCCGTCAAACCAATAACCACCCCCCTCGTAAGGCCAGGCGCCTCTGGGCCAGTTGAGTCTTTCACCCGTCATCTTGTGGTCGGGAGCCCAGGCTCGCTTGAACTCGTCGTCGACCTCGTCCATGTGGCCGGTGTACCCGTCGCGCGCAGCCAGGCACCAGTCGCGTAGCCAGCCAGCGGGTTCCACCGCGCCGGGAGGCAGCGGAATGAACGCCGGTCGCGCCTTCGTCTCGAAGGGCCGCGCGTAGTTGACCGCCCCCGGGGTTCCGGTTCCACCCGCATCGGCAATCTGCGCGAATGCCATGGCAACACCCCCCAAGACCACACCGAACAACATCCTGTATTCGAGTCTCATGGCGACCGATTCTAGCATTGCATCGGGGCAGGCGACAATCTTCCTACGATTCCTGGAAGGTCAGGTGACAACAGTCTCGGCGTTGCCGCCGTCCTGGTTGCAGCGAGGACGGAGTCTCGGTTACGGACGGGGAATGATCTCTGCCTTACTGGGGTCGGCCTGGTGCTCGGGGATCGGTTGGTTCTTCTGGATTTGCTTCTTGCGGTACTGGATGTAGGCCTGGCGCACCGCCACGTAGGGGTCGATGGCGTCTGACGTCATGGCCTCGTAGATGCCCAGTTGGAGTGAGCCGTTGTTGATGACCTTGACCGAAGAGACACCGAGCTTGGCCGGCCAGGGCCGTACGTACCCCAGCGGATCCAGGAACATGTCGGGAACGGCGCCCGCGGTATCCCTGACCGTGGACGGTCCGAGGATCGGCCAGACGAGATAGCATCCGTCGCCGAGGCCATAGACAGCCAGGGTCTGACCCATGTCGGCCTGCACGGGGTCGAGCCCGTACTTGGCCTGCGCAGCGTCGCTGAAGCCCAAGATCCCCACCGTGGTGTTGATCCCGAACCGCCGCAGTTCGACACCGGCGGCTTCCCACCGTCCCTGAAGCAGGCAGTTGACCAGTCGGGCGGGCATGCCAAGGTTGGTGAAGGAATGGCGGATGGCGATCCGGGCATCTTCCGGCACCAGCTTCGCATAGCCCTCGAGAACGGGCTTGGCCACGTGGTGGTACACCCCGTCATTGAACTGAAACATGGCGCGATTCCAGCCCTCCAACGGGTCGGGCACCGCGATCATCTGGTCGGCGAGTTCCTCCTCGAGGTCGTCGAATTCCTCGAACTCATCGACCGCTTCGAGGCCATCGTCGGCGCCGGGGTCCGACGCGGTGATCGCACCGCGATCGACCACGAGGAACGCTATTGATCTTGTCGGAGCGTCCGACGTCGGTTGCTGGAACCAGGCTGCCTTTGGGGTGCTGCAGCCGCCAACCACCGCGGCGAGAATGACAACGACCCAGACGGGGAGCCTCACGCCGATCAGCCCGCAGGTCAGCGTTTGATGCGCTGGTACCGGTCGCCAGCCGCGGCAGCCGTTCATGACCCCCCCTTGCCAAACGGCTTGGTCAGGATCAGCAATCGGGGCAGCAGCGTCAGATCTGCGAGAAGAGCGACAACCATCGCGAGCCCCGTCAGCAGGCCGAAGTTGACCGTGGGGATGAAGCGGGACAGAGCGAGGATGGCGAAGCCAATCGTGATCACGGCCGATGTGTAGTACATGGCCAGTCCGACGCTGCCATGGCATCGATGCATGGCGGCCGGATAGTCCCCGTCCTTCCTCAGTTCGTCCCTGAACCTGTGCACGTAGTGGACCGTATCATCTACAGCGATGCCCACGCCGATGGCCGCAATGGTCATTGTCATCATATCGAGCGGAATGTCCAGCCAGCCCATCACGCCCAGCACCATCGCGACCGGAAGCGCGTTCGGTAGGAGAACAACCAGGGCGATCCGCCACGACCGAAAGAGGGTCAGGAACATGCCGGACAGCAACAACACGGTGACGCCCAGTGTCAGGATCTGCCCGTCGAACAGGCTCTGCAGCATGTTGTTGTACAAGACCAGCAGCCCGGCGACGTGCACGTCATCCTCGCCGAGGCCCACTTCCGCGGGCAACTCCGCCCTGATCTTCCTGAGAAGCGCGTCGCGCCTGAGGGACGTGTCGGAGTCCCTCACACGCACGAGCAAGCGGGCCTGATTGTGCGGCACGGAAACGTACGGATCGACGAGCAGTGCCTTGAACTGGTCCGGGGTCTCACTGTAGAGCAAGGCCAGATCGAAGCTGTCCAACGGCCTGTGGTCGTTCAGTTTCTCCGCGACGTCCAGCGCGCTGGCTAGCGAGAGGACTTTGCCGGTCTCCGGCAGGTTGTCGAGATAACGGTGCGCGGCTCGAATTCGCGTCATCTTCTCCTGGGTGAACCAGTACTTGTCGTCGTCAACAGCTTCCTCGAACTCGGCGAATTCGTCGAACTCCTCGTCATGCTCGAGCGGTGTGGCCTCGGGGGGGGTGGGGGCCTCGCTGACGCGGGGTCCTGCGAATTCGACGATGACGTCCAATGGGGTGGTGCCGCCCAGCTGGCGATCGATCAGCTTCATGCCCTGGTGGATTTCCGTGTCTGGACGGAAGTAGTCAATGAAACGGTTCTCCACTTCGAGTTGTAGGATGCCGACGAGGCCCGCCAGCAAGACCAGCCCGCTGATACCGAGGATCAGGTTACCTCGCGCTTCGGTGAATCGCGCCAAAGAGGCGGTGAGACGGCCCTGCCGCCCCGTCGCAAGAGACGGAGCCCCTTTCGGCAGGAGTGCCAGCAGGGCGGGCAGGAGCAGGAAGGAGACGATCAGAGACACCGCTAGGCCGACGATCATGATCCGGCCCAGCATGATGACCGGCAGGATGTCACACAGCAGCAGCGACCCGAAACCGGCCATTGTCGTTAGGATCGCGTAGGTGCATGGCTTGAGTTTCAGCCGAACCGCATCGAGGATCTGCCGGCGATGGGGGGCGAGGGGGTCCCGGGCCAACAGCTCCCGGTATTGCACGGCGATATGTATCGCAAGCGCCATGGTCATGATGAGCTGAAGTGAGATGAAGTTGGCGGAGATGACTGTGACCCGCCAGCCGAGCCATCCCAACAGCCCGACCATGGCTACCACGGATACGGCGCAGCACAGCATCGGCAGGCAGATCCACCGCAGTCCGCCCACGATGAGGCCCAGCGCAAGGGCCAGCGCGACCGCACCGCCGAGCCCGAACACTTTCAGGTCGCTCTTGATGAAGGTGATGAGGTCGTCTGCGATCATGCTGACCCCGCCCAGGAACAGACGGGCTTCGGAGCCGTGCTGTTGCAGGATGGATCGTATTGCGGCAACGTCTTCGTGTCGCCAGCTCGCAATCACGTCCTTGCGCTTGCGCAGTTGTTGAGCCACGCGCGTTAGCTCGTTACGTTCGGCGGAACTCATCGATTCTGTGGCGCGCTTGTCCCGTAGTTCGTCGCGACGCTGCACGAGGCGGTCGTAGACATCATCGTCTTCAAGGACGATCAACAGGGCGGTGGTGCGGCCATCCGGGCTGACGAGCAGATTGCGGTATAGAGGACTGTGACGAAGCTCATCCGCCGCCGCAGCCTTGTCGATGGCCGGCGACTCCAGCGTGGCCAGGTCGTTCTTGAGCGACTCCACTGACGCCCTTCCGCTCTCGATCAGCGGAACGTCCAGGATGCTGCGGACGGAAGAGACGCGATCCAACCGGCCCAGGTCATCCCGCAATCGGCGCAGGTCGGCCAGCGTCTTGTCGGAGAAGAGATCCCCGCTGGGGGTGCAGGTTACGACGAGGAAGTCCTGCTGGCCGTAACGCGTGCTGATCCGGCGCGCGTAGCGGAGGTCCTCATCATCCTCGAGGACCAGCGTTTCGGCCGAGGCGTCCAGCCTGAAGTGTCGGGCCTTCAGGGCAAGCAAGCCCGTCGCCAGCAGAACGCAGACAACGACGGCGCCGGGGTGGGCCAAGACCAGCCGATCAAACAGCGCCGCTGGCCTCGAATGGCAGTCCGTCATGATGCGTGTTCCGCTCAGGAGATCGTTGCTCAGCGAGGCGGCTCCTTCTCCAACCGGAGAAGCAAGTCCTCGACAGTGCCGGTGCGGAGGATGTCGTTGAATTGTGATCGGTACGTCAGGAGAATGCTCACGCCCTCGATCTCCACGTCATACAGCTTCCATCGGCTGTTGGCCTTGCGGAACTTGTGCAGCACGATGGCTTGCCTGCCTTTGGTTGTCAGCTCGATCGGGACGTGGACCGTCCGGCTGGACCTGGCCTTCTTCGCCGCTGTCCCCGGCGGTGGGAACTTGATCAGGATCTGTTCACCTTCGTACAGCGCGATCTTCTCTCTATAGGAACGCTTGATGCGCTCCACGAAGAGCGGAACGTACCGCTCACGCTGCGACGGGGTGAGCCGGGTCCAGTGTGCCTTGCCCAACGCCAGCTTGGCCATCAACGGGAAGTCTATGAGCGGGCTGACGAGCCTCTCGATTTCCTTCTCCTTGGCAGCCTGGTCGAGGCCCTGGTTCTGAAGGATCGCTATCGTGGCGGGCCATTTGGCCCGGACGATGTCGTCAGGCGTCGGGGCTTGGCCGTTCGTTGCCTGCGGGGCTCGAATGCCAGCGCTAGGAGCGGTTGGCCCGACGGAACGCGAGGCCGGCTGAGAGGACCCAGAGCCCTTCGAGCCTTTCTGGTCGGCATGGAGTGGCGCGACGGCCAAGGACAGGACGAGAAACGCATACGTAATAGCTCTCATGGCCGAATCCTTGCGGGGGGCCGACACGCCAATCCCGGGAACCACCGTGGTCTTGCTGGAACCGCTCAGAGTCGGAAGTGATTATCGTTTCGCTCGGGCATTCACACAAGCGTCTACGTCGAGAACGCCGTTCGTACGTTTGGGCGGGGAATTCGTCTGAGCAGAAGGCGCTCGGACGACGCGAAACTTGCGTCAAGCCCCTCGGACACTGCCCTTGGCGGCAAACAAGAACTCCCAGCCACTCCGGGGCAGAAGTGGAGCTGGGAGTTTCGCCGCTTGCATCCTTAGGCCTTTCTCATCGGCGTAGGTCAGCATTGTCTTGGCCAGCTGCCCGACGGCACCAAGATACGCAATTCCGATGACCTGGCCGACTACCTCGTTCTACCGGAGGGCGTCGTTACTGCCTCCGGCCGGGGATTCATGCAGGATGGGTATCTGCGGCTGAGCTTCTCTATTCCGGAAGACCAGATCATCGACGGCATGGTGGTTGCGAGACGGGCACTGGCCGCACTCTGGGATCCTGTTGGCGTTGTCTCGGCGGCGGCCGCAAAAACCGTCCGTCCCTTGGGCCGAATGCCGATTTTGCCCATCTCAACCCCACGGGCCCGCCGCCGACCGGCAAAGAAGTCCTTGCCGCGTGTCCGGGAGCCGATCGGCTCGAATCCCACTTGAGCGCAGCGACCGACTTGACGGTTCAGCGGCTGAGCTATAGGCGGTGTTTCAGCGCCAGCGGGACAATCGGTGATTCTCCAAGATCCCTGGCTCACCGCACCGATGGCATCCCCGTCGCGGTTTTCGAGGTCGGCCAACGGAGGTAGCAACGTCAGCTCGGGCGCCCGGAGCTGGCTTGACGGACCGAGGACAGCGGTGCTCTGGCAGCGGTCGGTCGCCTGGTCGGGGCGATAGGGCGTTCACGCTCCTAGAGCGCTTCGTTGTTGGGCTCCCCGTTTCTGATGATGGGCCTCTCCTTTTCGGGAACAGGCCAGGAATCTCGGACTTCCCGGTACGGGATCGGGGCCGGTCTGCGTTTCTGAACCCAGGCGAGTTCGTTGCTGCTGGAAGAATCAACGGGGGACGCAAGGAGATGAAAACACCAGGGAATGCAGAACGAGATCCTTCTCTTGGCGGACCGCGGCGGGCATGTGCCGGCGGAATGAAGAGATGGCGCTCGGCCCGCTGCGGCCCGGTCATTAGTCAAACAGATTTTGGAAATTCGTTTGACGGCAGCGTTTTTCAGTTTTATATTTGAAACAGAAGCGCGAATAATAGGCCCACCACTCTCGCACGGTGTGTCCGATGTGCAACCCCGAATCCTACCAGACAGAACATGACCGCCGCGGCGAGACGGCCGAGAGAAGACCGCTTCCTCTTTCCTCCTCGACCACCGCCGCGACGCCAGCTGCAGTCACGGGCGTCGGTTCAGCGGACCCCGTCAACCAAGACGGCCTGAACCGACCAGCCCGTGCGCTGCCGGCATTCGCCGGTGACGCGTCGATGGAACACCTATCTCGCTCCGTGTGCCGCTGCGAGGTGACGGCGCGACGGCCCTTGGGGGGTCGCGCTTCTGAGAACAACCGACCCGGCTGGGCGAACGTCTCATCCAGCCGGACTTCCTATCTAAGCGACTCAATGCAACGACGCAGAGAGGGCAAGGCATGCCCCCGCGCACAGGCAAACGCGATGAGGAATGGCCTACAGCGTGGCCACGACACCGCGAAGACCCCATCTGCGTCGCGGGTCCGACAGGCGGTTTCGAAAGCGAGGTATCCCGCTGTTGTCGACGCCCGTTCAGTACCGCGCGGGGCGTGCCTCAGCCCAGGCGAACAGGACACAAGACCGAGTTCCCTCCGTACGGTGTCACGGCTTGTCGCATGTTACGTGCGGAGCTTGATGAAAGGAAAGAACCATGCGGTCCCACTGCAAATCTCGTAGGACACGCGAACCGGCCTTCACGCTCATCGAGCTGTTGGTTGTCGTGGCCATCATCTCGATGTTGATCGCGATATTGCTGCCGTCGTTGAGCAAGGCCCGCGCACAGGCCAGGGCGGTCGTGTGCGCATCGCGGATCTCTCAGTTGGCCAAGACAATGTTGGTGTACGCCGATGACTACGGCGAGACCCCGCCGTTCGTCGGCGTCGGCTTCGAGGACCTTGGCGACAACAGCGACTGGCAGGGACAGCCTTTGATGGACTACTGGGCGGAGAACGAAAACTGGTTGATCCCCCACATCCCCGCAATCTGGAATCTGCCCGAAATCGATTGGCCTGAGGATTCCATGGTGAGGAGCGGGAAGCTCTTCTCGTACGCCCGATTCGAGAACCTCTACAAATGCCCGGACTTCGAACGGATCCCGAGCAAAGAGCAGAGCCAGTTCAACTACACCAGAACCGTGATGGGCCGAAAGGTCCTGTCCAGCCTGCTCGGAGATCGTGAAGCAGGCGACGACGATCTTGCCCCCGGCCCGATCCTGAAGATCAGCGCGATCCACGCTCCGGGCGCCATGTACATGCTGCTCGACGAGCAGTGGGACTTTCATGTCGCCAGCAACTACGGTGGCCAACCCAGAGAGGGCATCATCGACTTGGACGGCTTCTGGATGGGCGCGGACTCGATTCACGGGATCCTCGGGGACTGCATCGGCGACTACCATGGTCCGCGAGGCAGAACAGCCGAGGTCGAAGGGATCAAGTCCTCCAGGAAGGGCAACATCGCCTACTACGACGGTCACGTGGATGCAGTTTCGGATCCGTTGCCGGGCCGCGAGATCACAATCGACCTCGGCACCATCGGCAGCCTGGTCGAGGAGGCGGAACGGGTCCTGGGGCCGATCATGCAACAGATCTTCGCCCAGCGGGGCGTGGCCTTCCAGCTGGAGGATGCGCTCGGGCTGTTCTAGTGAGTGCTGCCGGAGTCGCCAGCACCTGCAGGACGCATTGGGTGAAGGCGGTGCATCAACGGCTGCCGCAGGGGGGGATAGCCCGTGTCGCCGAGAACTTCGACTTCGAGCTCCTCCTGAGGACCTACCGCAGGCAAGAGGACGACGAGCGGCTGGCTAGTGAGGTGCGCGAAGCCTCCCCCGAGCTGGTGCGATCAATGACGATCCGGGTGGGCGCACTTCATCCATGACGCGGCGACTTCCTGACCTTGTCCCCGATCATGCGGCGCCAACCATGGATCAGGTGGTCTTCCCGCGGGGAGTCTTGCTGCCCGCCGGGCGTTGTCCCCTGGAGGGTTTTCGGGAGCGTTTCGTCTTGCGTTTGGGGGCCCGCGAGCCTTCGCTGGACATGGGACGTTTGGCTCCGTCTTGCAGGCCGCGGAGGGCGGCGAGTGAGAAATTGGCGAGATGGTCGGCCAGCGCCGAGGGATCGACGTCATCGAGGACGCCAGCATAGACCCGGCGGATGGTAGCCCAGTCATTAAGATGAAACACACACTGCCCAACGATACTGGTCTCGATTAGAGCGATGGTCCGCTCGCTTGCACCGGGGACGAGCTCTCGGATCATCTCCCCAAGCCGGTCTGTCAGTGGACGGAAGGTTCTGTCGATCAGCTCGTCCGGTAGGGCTTCGGCCTCCAAGCGTGCGCGCCAAGTCAGAGGATAGTGCCAGGCCGGGCGGTCCGGATTGAATATCTGCTGGACGAGAGCACGGATGAAGTCGCGAAGGCGGTCTTCCGGCGGGCCGCTCGATGGCACTGCGGCCATCGCGCGTTCGCCGGCGCTGTGCGCTTCCTTGAGCGCAGCTCGGTAAAGCCCGAACTTATCGCCGAAGTGGTAGTTGACGGCTGCCACGTTCACGCCTGCCCGGTCGGTGATATCACGAATCTGGGTCGCGTGTAGGCCTTTCTCGGCGAACAGCTCTCCGCCCGCCTCGATCAGCTTGCGGCGGGTCTCCCTTGCTGCGGCGTTGTTCTTGACGTTGGGCATTGGTCGAGGCTCCACACTGACGTTCTCAAATCAAGCATACCACGAGCGCGGCCATTAGACAAACGAATATTTGAAATTTCCTTGACGGGCGCGTTTTTCAGATGTATATTTGAAACGGATAGATGAATAATGCGTCCTACGCAATCGGACGGGACGTTCGATGAGTCGCAGGTAACCCCGAGGAATTGAGGATGAAGGTGAAGGGGATACGCCAGGCCAACGCAGGAATCCTGGGGTGATCGTTGTGCAGGCTTCGGGATCGGGGCCTGGTCACGAGGTGCAGCATGAGGACGAAGAAGCGCATTGAGAGGCCCTCCCATCCGCAATTCTGGTCAGCGGAAACCTCTGGCCCCGTCACCGTCCTTCGACTGCACGTTGGCTCGGAGCCGCTCGGCGTCGACCTGCAGCGGGTCTCCACGCTCTGGGAGTTCTTCGAAGGGCTCCCCGACAGACAGGGCAGGGTCCTTCTCATCACCGGCGCATCGGAAGATCTGAGCCCCGATGCGCTGGACCACCTCTGGGAGTACCTCCGCGAGATTCCTCCGGATGAATTCGATTTTCGGTGTTGCGACAGTCGGGCTCGAGTGGAGTTAACGCGGGCAGACTGCGCGATGCAGCGCTTCATCAACTACGTTCGCGACAGCAGACTCTTCGTAGCAACGGCGTTTCAAGGAGAGGTTGACATCAACTTCCTCGGTTTGGTCCTCGCCTGCGACTACCGCATCGCTTCGGAAGACACAGTCATCGTGAATCGCGACAACAAGCTTGGCATGGAAGTCGGTACGGCCGTGCCGTGGTTCCTCATCCGGCTTCTCGGTCAACGCTCCGCTCTGGACGTTCTGCTCAACCGGAAACGCCTCACAGCATACGACGCGCTCAACCTGGGCATCGTCGACGCGCTGACGTCCACAAGGTCATACGAGGAGGACTCGCTTGCGATCGCCCAAGCGCTCGCGGCGAAGGGCGTCGGACGCCTTCTAGCGATGAAGAGAGTCATCGCTGCGAGCGAGCGCCCGCTGTCCGAGTACCTTCGGAGTGGGGGCGCCGGATTCACCACACCGCCCAAGACGCCGTTTTGTGAGCACTGCGGATACAACCTGACCGGCAACGTCAGCGGAATATGTCCGGAGTGCGGTACGCCAGTGCCGTGTGAAGACCGGTTTGCCATCGGAGCCGCTAACACACAATGAGCAGCTTGAACCGAGACCGTGGCAGTGCCACCGGGTCCGTTCGCGGGAACGCCTCCTTCTACGACGGCTCACGTCGGGCAACGCCAACGCATGAGGACAGACCAATGATGATCACAAGTCCTAGGGCATCTGTCGGGCGGATGGCTGAACGCGTGAGCCTCAGCCTGGGACTCGTTGCTGTCGCAGGCCTCGTGGCGCTCGTCGGCTGCAGTAGGGAGCAACAGCAAGCGGCAGCGCCGCTGACGGTCGTCAGTGTCGTCACGCTCGAAGCCCAGACTGTGTCGCTGATGACCGAGCTGCCCGGTCGTACCACGGCCTACCGCATCGCGGAGGTGCGGCCACGGGTCGGGGGCGTGATTGTGGAACGACTGTTCACCGAAGGCGCCGACGTCCAAGCCGGCCAGCAGCTCTACCAGATCGATCCACGCAAGTTCGCAGCCGCGTTGGATCGCGCGAACGCGAACGTCAAGCAGGCGCAGGCTGAGTTGGGACACGCCCGGTACGATCTTCAACGACTCACGAAACTCAAGGAAAGGGATGTCGCTGCTGAGACAGAGTACCAAGACGCCCTCTACGCCGAGCGGGCGGCTGCTGCCGCGGTTGATCTGGCGCTGTCCGAACAACGGACAGCGGCGCTGAACTTGGAATGGACCGGCGTGGTGGCGCCGATCTCCGGCCGCATCGGCTACTCGTCGGTCACCGAAGGCGCCTTGGTCACAGCCGCGCAAATGACGCCCCTGACGACGATCCAGCAGATCGATCGGATCTACGTGAACGTGATGCAGTCGTCCGCCGAGTTGCTGCGTCTGAAACGCCACTGGAAAACCGGCGCCATCAGCACGGGTGGAGAAGGCGGGAGGACCGTGCGGCTGCTGCTGGAAGACGGAACGCCATACTCGCAGGAGGGCACACTGCAGTTCCGCGACATCACCGTGGACCCGACCACCGGATCGTACACGTTGCGCATCGTGTTCCCGAATCCGCAGCAACTCCTCCTGCCGGGCATGTTCGTGCGGGCCATCGTGCAGGAAGGGGTCATCCAACAGGCCATCCTTGCTCCCCAACAGGGGGTGGGCCGCAATCCGAAGGGCGAAGCGATCGCGCTGGTCGTGGATGACGCTGGCAGGGCCCAGCAGCGGATGCTGACGCTTGCTCGCGCTCTCGGCGACAAATGGCTCGTCGTGTCGGGCCTGTTGGCCGGAGATCGCCTGATCGTCGAGGGCATGCTGAACGTACGGCCGGGCGGCGCTGTGAGCGTCATGCCCTTCGACGGCCAGAAGGCTGACGACAAGGCCCAGATGAACGACCGCCCGATCGCGAGATCGAACTGATGGAGGACCGTTGTGTTATCGAACTTCTTCCTGGACCGCCCGGTGTTCGCCTGGGTCATCGCCATCATCATGATGCTGGCGGGCGGGCTGGCGATCTACAATCTGCCCATCTCCCAGTATCCTCCGATCGCGCCTCCATCCATCGCCATCGATGCCTTCTATCCCGGGGCCTCCGCCGAAACGGTCGAGAACAGCGTGGTCCAGATCATCGAGCAGAAAATGACCGGGTTCGACAAGCTGTTGTACATGTCCGCCAGCAGCGATTCATCCGGCGCCGGAAGGATTGAGCTCACCTTTGCGCCGGGGACCGATCCGGACCTCGCCTGGTCCAAGGTGCAGAACAAGCTTCAACTTGCCATGGCTAGCTTGCCTGATGTGGTGCAGCGCCAGGGCGTTAAGGTGAGTAAATCTACCCGTAATTACTTGATGGTCGTAGGCCTGATCTCCGAAGACGGCAGCCTGGACGGTATCGACCTGCGAGACTACGCCCAGTCCAACGTCGAGAAGGTGCTGGCGCGGGTGCCGGGTGTGGGCGAGGTGGAGAGCTTCGGCTCCCAGTATGCCATGCGGGTTTGGCTGAATCCCGACAAGCTGACCGACTACAGACTGACGATCGATGATGTCATCGCGGGTCTTCAAGCCTACAACGTGGAGATCTCTGCCGGTCAGTTCGGTGGGGCGCCGGCGGTGCAGGGCCAGCGACTCAACGCGTCGATCATCGTCCAGAGCCTGCTCAAGACCCCGCAGGAGTTCGCCGAGATCCCCCTGCGCATCAACCCGGACGGCTCCATCGTGCGTGTACGAGATGTAGGACGCACCGAGTTGGGCACCGAGCGGTACGAAACGAACGTGCTGCACAACGGCAAACCCAGTGCCGCCCTGGCCATTCGGCAGGCTGCCGGCGCCAACGCCCTGGATACCGCGAACGCCATTCGGGCGAAGATGGAGGATCTGTCCAGATACTTCCCCGCCGGCATGAAGGTCGTTTACCCCTACGACACGACGCCCTTTGTGAAGGTGGCCATCGAAGAGGTGGTCAGGACCCTGATCGAGGCGATTCTGCTGGTCTTCGTGGTGATGTACCTGTTCCTGGGGAACATCCGGGCCACGCTGATCCCGACCATCGCGGTGCCGGTCGTGATCCTGGGAACGTTCGCGGTGTTGGGAGCGTTCGGGTTTTCCATCAATATGCTCACGATGTTCGCGATGGTTTTGGCGATCGGCCTGCTCGTGGACGACGCCATCGTGGTGGTGGAAAACGTGGAGCGGGTCATGAGCGAGGAGGGGCTGCCGCCCCGTGAGGCGACCCGCAAGTCCATGGGCGAGATCACCAGCGCGCTGATCGGCATCGGACTGGTCCTGGCGGCGGTGTTTGGCCCCATGGCGTTTTTCGGTGGCTCTACCGGCGTCATCTACCGCCAGTTTTCCGTGACCGTGATCGCGGCCATGCTGCTGTCGGTCGTGGTCGCCCTGATCCTCAGCCCGGTTCTGTGCGCTTCGCTGCTCAAGCCCGTGGCCAAAGGACATGAAGCCGCAGAGACCGGTTTCTACCTGTTCCGGCCTTTCTTCCGCTGGTTCGACCGCGTGTTCTTCTGGGCAAGAGACGGATACCAGGCCTTCGTCGGCCGGATCCTCACGAGGAAGTGCCGCTATCTGTTCGTCTACATCTCGATCGTGGCGGCCTTGGGCTTTCTGTTCCAGCGCATGCCCACCTCTTATCTGCCCAATGAGGACCAAGGCATGATGTTCGTCCAGGCGACGCTGCCGCCCGGTTCGACCCTCGAACAGACCGAAGCGGCATTGAAGGAGGTCCGAGATTACTTGCTGGCGGATGAGAAGGAGGCGGTGGAATCCTGCATGACGATCGCGGGCAGGAGCTTCGGCGGCGCCGGGCAGAACTCGGCCATGGCCTTCATCAAACTCCGGGATTGGGACCTGCGCGATCGACCGGACCTGAAGGTGGACGCTTTGGCGGGGCGCGCCATGGCAAGGTTCGCGAGGATCCGCAACGCCAGGGTGTTTGCCTTTCCGCCACCGCCGGTCGTTGAGCTGGGTATGGCCAGCGGGTTCGATTTTCAGTTGCAGGACCGGGGCGGGCTGGGTCACGAGGCGTTGATGGCCGCGCGCAACCAGATGCTCGGCATGGCAGCCCAGGATCCGCGACTGATTCGCGTACGTCCTAACGGCCTGGAGGACGTGCCCCAGTATCGAATCGACGTGGATTGGGAGAAGGCGGGCACTCTGGGGGTCCCCATCAGCGCGATCCACAGCACCATCTCGGGGGGCTTCGGCAGCGCCTACGTGAACGACTTCATTCAGGGGGGGCGGGTTAAGCGGGTGTACGTCCAGGCGGAAGCTTCCCACCGCATGCTCCCCAGCGATATCGAGCAGTTCTACGTCCGCAACAACGCGGGAACGATGACGCCGTTCACTTCTCTGGCCTCCGGACGCTGGAGCTACGGCTCGCCGCGGCTGGAACGCTACAACGCATTTCCTTCGATCAACATGTGGGGCGAAGCGCCGCCGGGGAGAAGCTCGGGCGAGGCGATGCAGGCCATGGAAGAAATCGTCTCGAAACTGCCCAAGGGAGTCGGTTTCGACTGGACCGGCGTGTCCTACCAGGAGCGGATGGCCAAATCCCAGACCGGACTACTGTACGGCTTCTCGATGATCGTGATCTTCCTCTGCCTGGCGGCCCTCTACGAGAGCTGGACCGTTCCCGTTTCCATCATGCTGGCACTGCCGCTCGGCGTCATCGGTGGCGTGTTGGCCTCGTCATGGCGGGGACTGCCCAATGACGTCTACTTCCAGATCGGTCTGCTCACCGTTCTGGGGCTGACCACCAAGAACGCTATCCTGATTGTTCAATTCGCCATGACCAGGATACAGGAGGGGATGGGTTTGATCGAGGCGACACTCGAGGGGGCCAAGCTGAGGCTTCGCCCGATCGTCATGACTTCGCTGGCCTTTGGCTTCGGCGTCCTTCCGCTAGCCATGGCCACAGGGGCCGGCGCGGGAGCACAAACGGCCATCGGCACCGGCGTGCTGGGCGGGATGGTGACGGCCACGTTCCTGGCAATCTTCTTCATCCCGCTTTTCTTTGTGGTCATATCCCAGGTGTTCAAGACGAAGCGCCGCCAGCCCGAAGCGACGGGCGCAGGAACGTAGTGGTACAGGACGTACTCGAAATGTGTGCCGTAAACCACATCGGACATCGACGGCATGGCAAGCCAGCAGCCAATCGTGATGGCGTACAGCGACACGCTCCTGCTCAACTCGCTCCTGTGCGTCGGGTTACTACTGCCGAGTTCGTCTTCCGGAAGAAGCTGGGAATCTCGGAGTTCCCGGTAGGGAGTCGGTGTCGGTTTGCGTTTATGAATGGATATGAATGGCAAATGCGACACGCCGGTGTCCTGTGAAGACCATCCAGAGGAGAAGCAAAGATGCCAGAACACACTCATCCAAGCATCGATCCGAGGAAGAGAGACGCAATGTCTCGACGCGCGCGAGGCGCGTACTTGGCGGGAGCCACCCTCGATTTCGCCACGCTCATGGAAGCGGATCTGCGCGAAGCCAATCTGTCGGGGGCTAACCTGACCAAGGCAAGCTTCCTGTTTGCGGACCTCGTGGGAGCCGACCTGACGGGAGCCGATCTGACCGGTGCCGTTCTGATTGGAGCCGATCTTACGAGAGCCCGACTCACCGGCGCTCGTCTGTCAGGGGCGAAACTCGTGGGCGCAATACTCGCGTGGGCTGACCTCTCAGATGCAGACCTTACGCAGGCGGTCCTCGACCGGCTGGACGTCGCGTGGTCCGAAGTCAAGCTCGGGCTGGTGGAGGCGACGAACCTTGACCGGACGGATCTGACGGGAGCGAATCTGAGGGGAGCCGTCCTCGGGGGAGCGCAGCTTGTGGGCGTCGACCTGAGCGGGACCATCGGCCTGACGCGCGATCAATTGCGCGATGTGTGCACGGACCAGACCACACTGTGGCCAGCCGACCTCGTGTCGCCTGCAAGAACAAGTCCCGCCGGGTTGCCGAGGTCGGCGGTAACCCGTCGGGAACGAAGGCGCCAGACGAACGGCAGATTGGCCGTCATGGGGAGTGGTAGGGTAGCCGCCAGGGACGGAGTCGATGGATCGAACGGAAATCCAATCTGACGCCTATAGGCAGGCCACACTCCGCAGTGAGCGCATCCGCGTCGTCTTGGTCATCTTCATGATGGTCGCCATCTCATTGGCGATACCCCTCGTGTTCTCAAGCTCCGGTGCCGACAAGTTGCAGGATGGCGGCTCTGCCATCCCGGTGCTCGCTATTCTCTTTGGCATGTACGAACTCTTGCGCCTGCGAGCCGTAGGCTGGGCGATACGACAGTCGCGTGATGTGTCGCGATACTCTTGGTGGATCACCGCCGCGGTCGAGGCGGCGTTTCCCTAAGGCGTGCTCGTGAAGCTGAGTGAAAGCTCCTTCCCGGAACCCTACTACGTATTGGTCTCGCCTCCCGCACTGCTCTTCCCGTTGTTGATCCTACTCTCGGTCCTACGACTGAGCCCTGCGCTCTCCCTGCTCACGGGTGGGCTTTGCGCCCTCGGCTATCTCTCTGCGTTTGTCTATGACCTCTGTCTTCCTGACCGCTTCATTCTCCTGGTCAGATACCAGGACGGCCAGGTGTCCTTTGTCCCCGGCCGATTGACGCGGTCCATTGCGAAGCGAGATGGAGGCACGGACGCCTCTTCCGGGTCTTCCAGCAACGACAATATGCTCAGAGCTTCGCGGGGAACTCTCGCCAGGCGGACTTCCCGCGAAAGCCGCCCTGAGCCCACGGGGGAGTGCCGAAGGCCCACCACGTACGGTCGAAGAGGTAGTCCTCTTCCTGGCCCATCAACAACTGCGGCACGATGCCTGAAAGCGTCCATGCCTTGCCAGCCAATGTCACATCAAGATGGCCGTTGCGAATTGCGGCCGGGACGGTAAGAGTGAACCGTTCGCCAGCCTCGAGGCGGATCGGCTCGGGGGGCTCGGCGTTCACGCGGACCGTGCAGTCAGTCGGCCCACCGGCCCCCGACAGAAGCACGTTGCACAACAAGCGTCCGTTGACGTGGGCAATGCGATAAGTTGCTGAGCCGGTGCCGCGCCATCCTCCTCCAAAGAGAGGTCCCATGTCAGGATGCCGCTTGGGCGATACGGGCGCTCCCCGAACGGTTTCAGACCAGCCAGCGCCTGCGGCATCGGTGTAGATGGCGCCCTGCCATGCCTCGAACTCCCGATTGTATCCGACGCGCTCTTTGACGAAGGCCATCCCGGTGCAGGGCGGATCCGGCGTGAATTGGATCCGCCGCAGGACCGGAAAGGGATACGTGTAGTGCGTCATGTACACCGGATGAATCGCCTCCAGGGCATGCCGGCTCAGCCGAAGGACGATCTTGTTGACCAGCTTTGTGCCCCATCGCGCATCAAGCGTGCAGAGCACGATGACGTAGTGATCGCCTTTGCGGAAGAAGTGGGTCTTGTACGAAGTCGAGAAGTCTTCGAGGTAAAGCCCTTCCGGACCGCAGGGATTCACGTCGAGGAAGAAGTCCAGCGGGCCTCCCTCGACCTGCATGTAGCGAACATGGCTCAGGAACGGCGCCTTGGTGCCTTCCGGCTCCCGGCCCGTGAAGGTCCCCTTCTTGAGCGGTTTGACGGTTTGGTGCCTGCCGATCCTGGCCGTGTAGCGCGCACCTTTGAGTAGAGCGCACGGAATCCGCAGCTTGTAGCGTGCCGCATAGGCATCCGGGCCCCGGTCGCCCGGGGGAATCATGGCTGCAAAGGTCACTTCGAGGCGGTCATCGTGAGTGGCCACCTCGCGGGCCCACACGATGCCGTCCTTGGCTGCCCCTCCTGAAATGGCGCCCGTCCAGCCATCCTGGCTCTTGGCAAGGTGTGTCGCACATGTGGCGGTCGTGTCCATGTGCCCCCTTGCGGGCGGGGGGGTGTATTCATGCCCCGTCAGGTCAAGGCCGTCGCCGGCAATCACAAGCCGATCGCCCACGCTGACTCGTAGTGCTTTGCCTGGCGCTATCTTGAAGGCTGGCGCCCCTTTCGGGGTGACCTTGCTGTTCTTGGCCAGGGGCCAGGGGGCCTTGTGCGAAGCGCCCACGGCCTTGGCCTGCTTCGGCTGAGGGGCGCCGCCCGAACTCACCTCGATGGGAGGGGCCAGCGGCGTCTGCCCGGCGATTGGCCGCGCCGGGGCAGTGACGTGCAGGTATCCTCCGAGCGACGAGCCCGGAATCGTCACGACGGTGTCTTTTCCGTCGGGCTTGGTATCCAGCGAGATCTCGCCCTCGCGCTCCGGCGTGCGCGCCACGGCCGGGCCGAGGAGCTGAGCACTGACACGCAGCTTGATCGAGCCCTTCGGCGCCGGCCAGCGGATGTCTTCATGGCGGCCATACGCAAAACGGTAGCCCGGCTTTGCCGTCATGCCGGTGGTGTTTAGCAGGTGAAGGTGGAGCCGGCCCTTGTTCTGGCCGCCCTGCTCCTGATAGACAACGGCCACGATGCCATTCGGGGCCTCGACCTGCGCGGGGACTGGTCGAGCATGGGCGCTATCATAGAGTCTCTCAATCAACGCCCGCTGAGCCGAATCCCATCTGCCGCGGAGTCGCCAGCGATTCCGCGCCTTGTCCTCATAGTTGGCGGATCCCAGGTCGACGCCCACGTAGACGAAGCGCCCCGCGCCGAGTCTGGTCTCCGTGATTGCAGGGAACTCACCGCCCTTGGCGTCCGTCATCGTCGCCAACACGCGGACCTTCTCAGCGGCGGTGATCCTTGCGGGGAAGTAGCCATGCCCCGCTCTGAAATCGAGTGCCAGTCCGTCCACCTCGCCGGTGACGCGTACCGTTCCGCTTCTGTATTGCGGATCGATGGGAGCAATCCCCATCGCGTCGGCCAGGGCATTTCGGTTGCGGACGTTGCCGAAGCCGTCGCGGGTCGCGGTCGCGCCGGTCACGATCGCCGTGCCGCCCTTGCGCACCCATTCGGTCAGGTGCGCTACCTGGGCATCCGTCAAAGAGGCTTGGCTCACCAGGAGCAAGACCGAGTACTTGCCAAGTCGCTCAGGGAGTTCCAAGTCGCCATCGAGCAGGGGGTCGAACTGTCGATTTCCCATGATCAGCATGTCCAGCCAGCCGCGGAACTCGTTCCAGAACAGCCTGTGTGCCGGGTCCGTGAAGCGGGTCTGGCCGGAGATCAACACCCCCGTATCCGTCAGGCAACGCGCGTGGCGATGCGGCATGACGTAGGGCCAAGCGTTGTAGTGGGCGAAATAGGCCAGGTCCTCCTCCGTGGCCAGCGCCCGGGAGCCATACCAGATGGCGTGCTTGCCCGCTTGGCAGAGCGCCCAGCCGAAGTAGACGGCCTCTCTACTGGCCATCTCGCGGTTTAACGACCACACCGGGATGTCGTAGTAGTTGCCGTAGGAGAGCCGCAGCTTGAGCGCCCGCAGGAACGGACGCCAGCCGTTGAGGGCCTCGGCGACCATGGCCTCCCAGCCGACAAAGGGGCTGTACAGGGCCGCATGGGCGGTCAGGTCCCACGCGCGAGCGGCCGGGCCGGGATCGGCATAATCGCTGCAGTACTTCATGTTCATCGCACGCGGGCAGACCTCTCGTATGCGATCCATCACGATCTGCTGCGCCCGGGGCGTCAGCTTCGAGCGCCAGCGCACCACGTTGCGGTAGTCAGGGTCGTCGAAACTTCCTTGGCCTTGCGACCAGGCCGGAAACGGCTTGCCCAACGCCGAGGTATACGAAGCACGGCAATACGTGCATCCACACGTGCTCGAGCCGGCGAATCCGACCTCGTCAAGCATGTAGCCGTCCGCGCCTACATGCTTCGCGTAGGACGCAAGGTAGTCGCCATACGTCTTTAGGAAGTCGGGGTTGTGGATGCAGGCCCAGCGCCAGGGCTCGCCCGTGCGGATGTCGGTCTGGAGCCAATCCAGGTGGGCGAGCATGTACGGGAAGCTGGCATAGGAGAACACGGTGAACTCATGATGCTCGACGACTTTGATGCCGTGTCGGTGACAGGCGTCGACCACGATGCGCCCGTACTTTTCGATCAGATCGTACTCCTCGGGATAGCTGAGCCGGAAATGCCGCCCGTTGTACAGGACGCCCGTCACGCCCACTCTTGCGAGTTGGGCCGCCCGTGCCTCAGCGGCCTTGGAATCCGCCAGATTGAGACGGTCGGACAGGTTGTCGCCCGCCCAACTCATGAATGAGGCGTTATAGAACGATTGGTCCAGCTCGGCGTACCGCCGAGGCTCGGTGCTGACCGAGACTTGGGCTCCCCAAGCTGCGGACGACAGGCCCGTAAGAGCCAGAAGACATGCCACGGAGTTCCTCATGCGACTCCCTCGCTGCTTCTGCACGTAACGCCTTCGGATCAGCTCAATAGTAGTCTACTTGGCTGTAGGCAGGATAACGACCAATACAGCAGTGTGGTAGTCCGGCGTAGCGGCACTGATTCACGAGCGGCTAGGATCCGATTGCCTCTACGACCCGTTCCACGACGATCGACGAGGCAAATCTGAGGAGAAACAGATCGACCAGAGTGAAGCTGGGCCAGGCACCAGTTTCCTCTAGTGCACTAGTACCCGACCACAATTGATTTTGGTGGTCGGGGGTTTCTGGCCGATAGTTC
>CAYMLO010000144.1:0-25525 GCA_964390905.1 uncultured Planctomycetales bacterium
GCGATACGGACGACGATCCCGACGCCGACTACTACGTCTACCACGGGCGGAAAAGGATCGCCAAGTGTAAAGGCGTCAAGATCGGGGAGCCCCGCAGCGTCGTGGGGCGAAGCGGACGACGGTATGAGGTGGTCTTGCTGAGCATTCTCGACAAGCGCGGGACGATTCGCTTCGGGATTCGCTCACCCCGATCGAGGCGCGTTCGATGACGCCAAAACAGGGCCTGGGGGCGGTGGCGGGGCTGCCGCGACGCAGCGCCGACTTTAAACCAAGAACCACTGAAACCACATAAGATAACTGGACCCTCAATATAGTTCCAGGTCTACAAGTTTTTACTGGAAGCGGATTTCCGCCAGTCTGCGGCCCAGGCGGCCCACGATATGGCTCGGGTGACGTGTTGCAGGGGGGCGACCGGTGATCGCTCGTGGGATTCGGCGTCCCGAAGTCGGGTTAGCTGTGGCGATATCCCGTCAAGTGGGGAGAACAATTCTGCGCCGAAGGTCAAGATTTTACCGATTTTCCGCCTGTGCGCTGTAGACTGGGCAATTTCCTACGGTATAATATAAACGTGTCTGGAGGGGATGATCGATATCTCCTAACAGACCGGACGGGTCTGGGTGTCAGGCCTGTCCGCCAATCCAATCTTCCACTCGCTGCGGCACCCTCTGACCGCGCCAAGACTTCCGGGGTGCCGCACGCCTTTTTTACTGAGCCTACACGCGCCGCCGCGTCACGCCGCCCCACAATCACGATCCGTGCGAACAGACGGCCATGGCTCGAATGCGAACGATCGCGAACGGTCATCGGCAACGCTTGCGTAATGCCCGGAGAGGCCGTACCCTTGTAGGGATTCGTGGACGCCCCGGACTCACGGAGACGGGGTCCCGACACACGACGCGACCGACGGAGCACACGAGGAGTGCCGTGATGAGACAACTGCCTGTGATGGGGGTGATTCTCGGTTCGATTGCGGGACTGATGGTGGGCTGTGGGGACAATTCCACGCCGGCGCCGATCAAGCCCGGCGGGATCGTTCCGGGCCAGCTGGCGGCCAAGCGGGCGGTCACCCGGTTGTTCCGCATGATCCAGCTGGAGGAGCGTGATCGCGCCTTCAGGATGCTGGACGACGCCTACCAGCCCATCCTGGGAAGCCTCCAGACGCTCGACGCATCCAGCGATCGGCTGAGGAAGGCGTTGGACACGTCGGGCCACGGCAGTATCGCAGCGATGTTGAAGCAGAAGCGCCTGACGTTGGCGCCGGGATACATCGAGATCGTTGCGGGCGATCCAAACTGCCTGGAACTGAAAGCCGACGACAAGAACGCCGTTGTGAAGGTAGAGGTCGCGTTGCCCGACGGCAAATGCAAGGAAGCGTGGGCAAGCATGACCCGAAAGGAGATCACGTGGAAGGTGAAGCTGCCGCTCGCGAATGGGCCGGACGCCAAGCCGGGCGGTCCGTCACCGTCCGAGACGCGCGCCGCGGTTGACAAAGCCGTCGCCGGCATGAAGCCGGTGATCGACGATCTGGCGGGCCGGCTCGAAGCCGCCGAGATGATCGAGGAATCCGTGATCGCCGAGAAGCTAACGACCGCCGCACGTCCCCTGGCCGCGGCGTTGCAGCAGATGGTGTACGGGGAGACGAAGACCCAGTAATCGGCCTGGATATTCGAAGTCCGTGTGTTCCAGGCATCGTGTCAGAACGGTCTGTTTCGCGGAACAGATCCGACCGGAGCAGCATCTTTAGTAGAGGGGAAGTTAGGGGCATTGGGGGCAGATGAGCGGTCTGCCGCCGCATGGGCGAGCCACGCCTGGTGTGCGGTCCTTGGCGACTGCCAGGCTTCCGCGACGCAGCCGGCGTGAGTGTCTTTGAGGTAACCTCGAGGAGAGCAAACGATGGCAGAGAGTACAACACCTACGGTGAAGGAACGCGTTTCGGGCGTGATCGAGACGATTCGGCCGGCGTTGCAGCGGGACGGCGGGGACATCGAGCTTGTGGACGTCAATCCGGAGGGGGTCGTGAGCGTGCGGCTTCAGGGCGCGTGTTCGGGCTGCCCGTCGGCGGCCATGACCCTTTCGATGCTCGTGGAGCGGAAGCTGAAGGCGGAGGTCCCCGAGGTCACCGAGTTGGTCTCCGTGGAGTAGGGATCGGCCGGCAAGGCTGAGCTCTGAAGCGCACCCCGTTGGACCCTTCCACGCGGAAGTGCGTCATCTTCGATGCTGGCACATTGCTCAGGGGCCTGTCATGCGCGTTGGCAAGATCCGCTACTTCAAGAGTCCCGGACCCGTCAACACGGATGACGTCTTGGCGGCCGTCAACGAACGGCTCAAGGAAGGGGACATCCGCAAGGTGGTCGTTGCGTCGAGCACCGGCGCGACCGCGCTTCGGGCCGCCGAGCTCATCGACGTGCCCGACGTGAGGATCTTCGGCGTGCATTTTCAGTCGGACCGCTGGGGCAAGCACGCCAAGCCGAACGAGGAGCATCTCGAGCGGGCCGCCGAGCTCGGGGTGACCTTCATCCCCGACTCCCCCAAGGTGTCCTACCTGCGCGACATTGAGGGCGAATCGGCCGACACGATCCGCAAGTTCGGTCAAGGCACCAAGGTGGCCGCCGAGATGGTGTTGATGGCCACGCAGACCGGCATGATCGACACCGGCGACGTCGTGATCGCCATGGGCGGCACGGGTCGTGGCGCGGATGCCGCCATTGTCTGTGTCGCCGCTCCCCCGAGCGAAATCGGCAAGCTGTTCATCCGAGAGATTCTGGCCAAGCCCCTCCGTTGAATCCAAGACAAAGGAGAACGGCGCGCGTTCGCGCGGGTCCGCTCTCCCGGCCCGTCCTACCCGAACGCCGCTGGCCGCGTTAGCATGGACCCGTCTGACGGGACCTCGACCGGCGGTGCGATAACGGTCGGGACATCGCTGCCGAACCGTCCACGGAGAAGGACCCATGACCGACTCGCTCGACGTGATCAATCCCGCAACCGAGGACGTCTTCGCCCGCGTGGAACAGACGAGCGCCGAACAGATCGAGGCGTCGCTGGCCGCTGCGAGTCGCGCCGCCCGGGCGTGGCGTCGCGTGCCGCTGGCCGAGCGGATCGCCACGACGCATCGCTTCCTAGACGTTTTCACCGAGCAGGCAGAGAACATCGCTGCCGAGATGACTCATCAGATAGGCAAGCCGATCTCACAGGCTCGTGGCGAGGTCAGGACCATGCGGGCCCGAGCCGAACATATGGCCGAGATCGCCGAGGCATCCCTGGCCGACCTCCGGATCGCGGAGGGCCCCGACGAGTACAAGCGAATCGCCCACGAGCCCTTGGGGGTGGTCTTCGACGTGGCGGCGTGGAACTACCCGTTCTTGATCGCCATCAACGTCGTCGCGCCGGGAATCATGGCCGGCAACGCCGTGGTGCTGAAGCACTCCCGCCTGACCCCGTTGTGTGGGCTGCGCCTCGAGCGGGCGTATCGCGCGGCGGGGGCGCCCGAGGGCGTGATGACGGCCATCGTGGCCGATCGCGCGCGGGCCGAGGCCGTCCTCCGTTCACCCCACATCGATGCGGTGTTCTTCACGGGGTCGGTCGAGGCGGGCCGGCAGGTCTATCAGACAACCTCGTCCGGTCTGATCGACGTGGGGCTGGAGCTGGGCGGCAAGGACCCGGCCTACGTGCGGGCCGACGCCGATCTGGACGTCGTCGTGCCCAACGTCGCCGACGCCTGCTTCTACAATGCAGGCCAGAGCTGCTGCGCGGTCGAGCGGATCTACGTGCATCGGTCGCGCTACGACGCTTTCCTGGACGCGATGGTGGGCGAGGTGAGCGGCTATCGACTGGGGGATCCCATCGAGGAGGAAACCTACCTGGGTCCTGTTGCGCTGGCCAAGACGATCGAGACGATGAACGCCCAGCTCGACGAGGCAGCGGCACGCGGCGCCCGCGTCCTGTGCGGGGGGCGGGCGACCTCGGTCAACGGCCGGGGGCGGTTCTACGAGCCCACGATCGTCGCCGACTGCGCGCATGATCTGACCATCATGCAAGAGGAGAACTTCGGCCCGCTCGTCGGGGTCATGCCGGTGGCCGACGACGATGAGGCGGTCCGTCTGATGAACGACAGCCGGTACGGACTATCGGCGTCGATCTGGACGAGCGACCTGGAGGTCGGACAGCGGCTGGCGGGCGCGGTCGAGGCGGGCACGGTCTTCGTCAACCGGGCCGATTTCCTCGACCCGGCCCTGGCGTGGGTGGGGATCAAGGACAGCGGCAAGGGCTGTACGTTGTCGCGGTTGGGGTACCACCACCTGACGCGTCCGAAGAGCTACTACGCACGGCCCTTGTGAACACGGGTCGGGCGGCTGATCGCTATCTCACCTGGAAACTGCAGGAGCCGAGCTTGCGGCCGACGCGCTCATCGACGGCGTCGACCGTGTAGGTGCCGGGCTGGGCGGGCAACTCGATCGCTTCTGCCAGCACGTTCCGTTCGTGGGTCAGCCAGTGGCTGTCGCGGACGCGGAGGGTCTGCGTCTGAATCACCTGGTCCAACGCGTCCCGCCACGTGAGCGTCCATCGGGTACATGGGTCCCCGGGCAGCACGGGGATGACCTCGCGGAGGTCGAGCTCGAAAGACACGGAACCGCGTGCCGTGTTCGCGGAGCCGGGCTTCCGCTCGATGTCGAAGCGCGTCTTGCCCTGCCAGCCGGCGAGCGATCGGCGGGCCGACTCGGTCAGCTCATACAGGGCACTTTGATCGTGGCGCTCGATCTCGCGGAGGGCGGTGAACCGCCTGATCGCCTCGAGGGATTCGGCGGATTTCTTGGGCCACAGGGATTCGTGCACCAGGACGTACCGAACGCCCAATGCCCGCAGATAGCGGATGGCCTTGAACGAAGGGAACTCGGCCATGACGGGGCGGAGTCCCTCGTACAGGCCGGGCCAGTAGCTCGCGAACCCGTTGACCATCGGCTGCCACGTGTGGATCGCGTTGGCGGTGTAGAGCGCGTCGAGGGGCGAGCGTCTCAGGTCGGTGGGGATGGGTAGCTGGATCAGGGGGGCGTTCGGGTCGAGCTCGGCGACACGCTGAATGAGCGGATGCACGTCCGCGGGCCGCCCACCGGCGGGTTCGAGCCGGAGGGGCACCCAGATCGATTCGACCAAGAGCAGACAGACCGCAACGCCGGCGACCAGGCGTTTGGCCCGCGGCGTCGAGAGCGCGGCGACGCACTGCCGCAATCCCAATCCCGCCAGGACGGCGGCGAATAGCTGTCCGAAGATGTAGAACCGATACACTGATCGGACTGAGCTGAAGGGCGACAACGTCAAGAACAGCAGCGCATAGGGCCCCGGGATCTTGATCGGCCCCAGGCGGATCCACAACCCCATCGCCAGCAGGACGGCCGCCAGGCTGGCGACCAGGCAGAAACGATAAGCGTGGCGGCGACGTCGGGCGTCGCCGGTGTCGGCGATCCCGAACAGTGCAGCCCAAGCGCCGACGGCGGCCAACAGACCGAACGTCAGCCCGGGGAAGCAGACGACCGGGTCGAGGTCGCCGCGGTCCTCGCGGACCCGGATGCCCAATGCATCGTGGTAGAGGCGCTGCTGGGTGGCAGGAACCAGCATCTGCAACCCGCTCATGGGCAGTGTGGGCCCATGGTAGAAGCCCATCTCCTTGTGCGTTCGCTTGATGGTCCACAGGATGGGGAAGGCCAGGGCTGCACACACGGCGCCGACGACGAGGAGCTTGTACCACAAGCGACGCCACGGCATCCGCCGGACGAACCACAGCATCCATGCCACGCAGAACAGCGAACAGAACAGCGTGTACTGGTAGCACGTGGCCAGCAGCCACAACCCGCAGACGCCGACCAGGACGGTCGCGGGCCAGGTGGGTCGATCCATCAGGCGGTGCACGGCGGCCAGCAACAGCGGCGCCGGATACAGCAGCAACGTGGCCAGGCAGTAGATCTCGCCGAACATGTAGGGACAGAACGCCATCGCCCCGCCCGCAAACAAGGCCAACCGCCACGACAGGCCCAGCCGCAGGGCCAGCACGTATGTGCCCAGGCCGTTCAGGACGAACGCGCTCAGCACCACCAGGTTGTAGCACAGCGTCGCGTTCTGGGTGACGAGGTGGGCAGGCCAGGTCATCGCCGCTGTCGCCGAGAGACTCTCGAAGTACGTCAGCACGCGGGGATGGGGATAGAAGATGTTGGGATGCCAGTAGTCGGCCAAGCCGCGGTCGAACGCATGGTGGTACCAGGCCACCAGGTAGAGATGGTAGTAGGGGGCCAAGATGGTGTAGTTGCGGTGGATGGCAATCTTGGTGGCGACGTGGGACACGAGTGGCCAGGTCAGCGCGGCCGTTAGCAGGACGTAGACCGCGACGGCCAGGACGTGGCACCGGAGCCGTGCGGGTCGGTCAGACCCATCCGTCGCCGGCCCGGTCGAAGTCGTGACATCGCCGCCGTCTCGGGCGGCCTCGCGCGCCGTCGTCATTCGCATCCCTCTTGCGTCTCGCCGGTGTTCCTGCTCGCCGAGCGTAGCGAGCGGGGGCCCGACGTCAACCTTTCGGTCGGGACTTGCGGCCCGAATGACGCGCGACCGCATTGGCCAGAACGTCACGCCCAAGCGCAACCGTTGAGGGTTTGGCCAATCGGGTTATAATCCACGCGTCAAGGACGCGCCCCTCAGTCCGACAGGAACTCTCATGACGCCGCGTCTCAAGCTCCTGATCGCCCCGCTGTTGGCCGCAGTCGTGCTTCTCGGCGCCGCTCTGGGCTACAAGCTGCTGGAGGACTGGACGTTCGGCGAGGCGCTGTACGAGGCGGCCATCATCGTCTCGACGGTCGGCCTGAAGGAAATCAAGCCCATGGGCCGGGCGGGGCATATCTGGACGTTTATCGTCATCGTATTTGGCGTGCTCACGATCATGGTGGTGTACGGCATCGTCACGTCGACCATCGTCAGCGGAGAGCTTCGGCGCGTGATGGGGAGGCGTACCTTGCGAAACAAACTCAGAGCCCTCAACGGACACTTCATCATCTGCGGCTACGGCCGGATGGGACAGTCCGTCGTCGCCCAACTCAAGGAGCGCGGCGTCACGGTCGTCGTGGTCGACAACGATCCGGAGACGACGGCCAAGCTCGAAGAGCAAGGCATCCTGTACGCCCTCGGTGACGCGGCTGAAGAGGAAACCCTGAAAGAGGCGGGCGTGATGCGAGCTGCGGGTCTGGTCGCGGCGCTGTCGGAGGATTCGGCCAACGTCTACGTGACGCTGACGGCGCGCGGGCTGCGGGACGACTTGAACATCGCCGCGCGGGCCGAGCAGCCCAGCGCCGAGCCCAAGCTCCTCCGGGCGGGCGCCGACCGCGTGATCTGCCCGGCCGTCATCGGCGCGATGCGCGTCGCCAACCTCATGGTCCGACCGAATGTGGCAGACTTCATTGAGGTGACCGCCAAAGGGGTCGAGCTCGAGCTGGACGAGTACGTCGTCGGGCCCGATTCACCGCTGAGGAACCAGACGCTCATGCAGGCCAACCTGCGACAGAAGACCGAGGTGATGGTCGTCGCCATCAACCGGGCCGACGGTCAAACCGTGTACAACCCCAGCGCGCGGGAGGAGATCCGCGAGGGCGACACGCTGATCGTGATCGGTCGGACCGGGGCGGCGGCACGCCTACCGAACGTGGGGACCCAGGAGTCGGGTGGAGACTGATGGACCGAGATGAGCTGATCGCCGCGATCAAGGACGCCGCCTACCTGGAGGGCGACTTCGTGCTGCGCTCCGGCAAGCGGAGCACGTACTACCTGGACAAGTACCTGTTCGAGACGCAGCCGGCCATCCTGGCGGAGCTCGGCCGGCTGTTGGCCCAACGCGTCACCGACCGGACGGACCGCATCGCGGGGGCGGAGCTGGGCGGGGTGCCGCTGGCGGCCGCGACGGCGATGGCGTGCGGCAAGCCCTTCGTCATCGTCCGCAACGCCAAGAAGGACTACGGCACGGGCAAGCAGTTCGAGGGAAGGCTCGAGTCAGGGGAGCGCGTCTTGCTCGTCGAGGACGTCGTGACCACGGCGGGCCAGATTCTGGAGGCGGCCAAGGCCCTGCAGGACGCCGGCGCGACCGTCGAGCGCATCGTCGCCGTCATCGACCGCCAGGAAGGGGGTCGCCAGAACGTGGAGGCCGCAGGGCTGACGTTCGAGGCGCTGTTCACCGCGGCCGATCTGGGCGTTAAGACGTTGTGAGGCGCCGCCCGAAGGGGGGCATCCTCCAAGACACGACGGGAGAAGAGGGGTCTTGACATGACGGTCTCGTTTCGTCGTTGGGCAACGCCGGTGGGAGTAGCCGTCGCCGCTTGGGCGGTGTGGGGACAACCGGCCAGCGTCGTGGCTGATCAGCAACGCGCAGGACTGGACCGACAACAGGCGTCCATGCAGATCGAGGGCTATCTGTTCCGGCTGGCGGCGGACGTCTCGGCCAACGCGCTGCAGCATGCCACAAGCCTGGAGCAATGGCAGTCGCATCGCGAGCACATCCGTAATCGTCTGTTGTATATGGTCGGCCTGGACCCGCTGCCCGAGAAGACGCCCCTGAACGCGAAAGTGACCCAGACGCTCGACAAGCCGGGCTTCACCGTGGCGTGCCTGTACTTCGAGAGTCTGCCCGGCTTCCTGGTGACGGCCAATCTGTATCTGCCGAAGCAGCGGAACGAACCGCTGCCGACGATCGTGTACCTGTGCGGCCACGCGGGCGGGCCGTCGGGATCGAAGGGGCACTACCGACATCACCCGATCTGGTACGCCCAAAACGGGTACGCCTGTCTGATCGTCGACCCGATCCAGCACAGCGAGATCCCCGGACGGCATCGCTACACGCACCGAGGCCAGGGGTGGGAGAACTTCAGTACGGGCTACACGCCGGCGGGCATCGAGATCTGGAACGCCATCCGCGCGCTCGACTACCTCGAGACCCGACCGGAGATCGACCGAAACCACATCGGCATCACGGGGCGGAGCGGCGGGGGGACGTTCAGCTACTTCACGTCCGCGGTGGACGATCGAATCAAGGTCGTCGTGTCGGACCATGCCACCTACACCCTCTGCAACCACATCACGGCCGACACGCTGCGGACGCATTGCGACTGCAACTTCTTCGTCAACGTGGACCGCTTCGATTCGGTCACGTACTGCGCCCTGATCGCGCCCCGCCCGCTGCTGTCTCAGTGCTCGACGGATGACCGATGTTTCCCGCCGAAGGGCTACCGCGATTTCTTCGAACGGATGCGCGGTCTTTACGAACTGTACGGCAAGTCCGACCGGATCCAGATGGTCGACGTGCCGGGGCCGCATAATGACTTCGAACAGTACCAGTCAAACGCCATGAACTTCTTCAACCGGTGGCTTCGCGGCAAGACGACGCAGCAGAAGGTCGATCGCAAGGCGGTGCTGGCGGTGATTCCCGACGAGGCGGAGCCGCGTGTCTGGCCGCCGGACAAGCGCCCCGCGAAGTACATCAACGAAAAGATCAACCGCCTGCTCGTCCCCACATACGAGAAGCGCTACGCCAGCGGCGTGGCGCGCCCCGCCGATCGCACGGCCATGACGCGGTTGCTTCGCGAGCACGTGTTCGCCAACTGGCCGGCGGCCAAGTGTCCGCTGCGGGTCGAGGTCTTGGACCGGAGCACGGGGGGTGGCATGCGTCGTCTGCGTTGCCTATTCGAGCCCGAAGCGGGACTGAGAATCCTGGCCGAGGTACGGCTTCCGGTGAAGATCGGGCCTTACCCCGAGGCGATGCTGTGGATCTCCGACGGGCCGGACGATCCGTTGGCGGCCGACGTCGGCAAGCTCGACAGCAGGCTGCCCGTCGTTCGCGTCTACCCGCGGGGGCTGCACGGGAGTCGCTGGGATCCCAAGCTCAACATCTTCGTGCGGCGGGCGATGTCCATCACCGGCCGGACGCTGGACAGCACGCGCGTCTACGACGCGCTCCGCGCGATCGATCTGCTGCAAGCGGTCAGTCACGGCTGCGGCGAGCGGATGACGGTGGTGGGCTCCGGCAAGCTGGGCGTGCTGGGCATGTACGCGGCGATGATGGACGGCCGGATCCGACGCGTCGTCCTGCACAAGCCGACCGTCAGCCACTACGACGCGCCGATCCTGCCGAACGTACTTCGCTACACGGACATCCCGATGACGGCGGCCTATCTGCCGCCCACGGAGCTGATCTTCGTGGGGGATTCGCCCGGGGCGTTCGAGCAGGCCAAGCGGCGATTCGCCAAGCAGGGCATGGGCGAGCGGTTTCGCGCAGTGACGTCGTTGCAGGAGGTCTGGGACAAGTAGTCGTCTGTGGGGTCGGGCGCGCGCCGTGCGTCACGACGCACCGCCGCTGAGGAACCGCATCGCCGAACCGCCCAGCAGATTGGCCACCTCGCCTCGTATCTGGCCTTCGGTCAGCGGGTAGCCGACTTGACCCAGCACGGCATACTTGTCGGTGAGCACGCGCGCGAGCATGACCTTGGCGTCGTGCCACTTGTAAATCACCTGTTCAAGCACGCGGGCGTCGGAGTGTTGGGGGGTGAAGCTGTGGCCCAGCAGCTCGATCCGCAGGCGAGTGATCTCCTCGGTCAGGCTGGGAACGTTCACGAACCACCAGCAGCCGAACACGTGCAGGTTACCGAACTTCCGGGCAATGACGGCCAACTCGTGCTGGTTCTCGCGGGCCAGGACCGTGACGAGGAACCGGTTCTGGCCAAAGGCCGAACACAGATTCCCCACCGACGCCATGTCGGCCTTGCCCACCGCGTCGCCGGCCAGTTGCAGGCGGGGATTCACGCCCCGACGGACGCCGATCATCATCCCCATTGGCAACCCGTGCTCGGCCGCCACCGGCAGCACGCATCGCTCTAGCAGTTGGGCACCAGCCGACGCGTCCGGATACCGGAAGCTCGGCGGGAGCGAGGCCGCCAGATAGACCGGGCGCATCCGGGCGATCCATTCGTCCAGGAACCGACGGACCTCGTCCTCGGTCGGGCCGGACAGGTCCGGCTGGACGTCATACCCCAGCCCGCGCAGCGCCGCACACGCCCGCTCCCATTCGACCAGGAGCGTGTCGATGCGAAGGGCAGCCCGGAAGCGTTCGTCGTAGCGGAGTGCGTCGGTCCAACAGGGGCGCTCCGCCTCGTCGAACGGGTCGTTGGTCATCACCATGGTGCGAACGTGCGTCAGCTCGACGACGCGGTCCAGGTGCGTCTCGACGTCGGTGTCGGCGAACCATCGCCGGATCATCGCCAGGTCGCGGTCGGACGGATCGATCCCCAGTTGCTGGATGCAGGTGATGACGCCGCGGCAGCTCTCGCTGATCGGCGACCGCCGGAGGAACAGGTGTTCCCAGATCAGCTCGGCCTGCCCGGCCTTGGACAGCGACCAAAATCGATCGGAGTCGACCTCATCGCCGACAACGCGGAAGAACTCCGCAACGATGTAATGGTACGTCAGCATCTCGTCGATGCCCCACAACAGTAGATCGCCAAAGGCCGGCGCGTACAGGTGCGTGTGGATGTCGGTGATGTCTGACGTCTCCACTGCACGGCGAACGGCGGCGTCGATGTCCTGTCGGCCCACAAGGTCGGTCATCGCGGTTCTCCTGGGTGGGAGCGGATCATGCCATGGCGGGCTTGCCAGCCGGGCCGTACCAGATCCGGGCGGCCAGCGTCGCCACGTCGTGCTGAATCATGTACAACGAGGGGACCACGACCAGCGTCAGCACGGTCGCGAACATCAGCCCGAAGCAGATCGTGATCGCCATCGGGATGAGGAACTTGGCCTGGAAACTCGTCTCCAACACGATCGGCGCCAGGCCGAGGACGGTCGTCAGCGTCGTGAGCAGAATGGCCCGCAGCCGGCGCTTGCCGCCGTGAATAACGGCTTCGAAGACGTCCATGCCCCCTTCCCGGCTCTTGTTGACGAGGTTGATCAGCACCAGCGCATCGTTGACGGCAATGCCGGACAGTGCGACGAACCCGATCTTGCTGATGATCGTCAGGTCGTAGCCCATCACGTAGTGCCCGAAGATCACGCCGATCAGCCCCAGCGGCAGCGACGTCATCACGATGAGCGGCTGGATGTAGCTGCGGAACAGCCACGCCAGGATCGTGTAGATGATGGCGACGGCCACCATCATCGCCCGGCCCAGGCTGTCGACGCTGCGCGTCATCTCGCGGCGTCGGCCCTTGGCCTCGACCTCGACGCCGGGGTTGGCCGCCTCCAGCGCACCGAACGTGGCGATCAGCTCATCCGTGACCGTATCGGGATTGGCCACGTCCTCGTTGACGTCGGCCAGGACGTTGACGACCCGTCGCCCGTCGGTTCGGCGGATCGTGGCGTACCCCGTGCCCTCCGAGAACCGCGCCACCTCGCAGAACGGCACGAGCTGTCCGGTCGGCGTGGCAATCCGCATCTCCTCCAGGTCGTAGATCCGCTTTCGGTGCGACTCGGGATAGCGGACCATGATCTTGACGTCCTCGCGGTCGCGGACGAGCACCTTGGCCTCCAGCCCGTAGAACGCGCCGCGGACCTGAACCGCCAGCGCCTGCGTCGTCAGACCCAGCGCCCGGCCCGACTCCAGCAGCTCGATCTGCACCTCAGGACGCCCCGCGTCGTAGTCGTCGTTGATGTCGTAGACGCCTTCGTACTCGGCCAACTGCTCCTTCAGTTGCTCGACGACGGGCATGATCTTCTCGAAATCGTCGCCCGAGACCTCGACGCTGATCGCATCGCCGCCCGGACCGCCCTGCATCGACATGAACCGCAACCGATCGATGCCGGTCAGGTGACGGCTCTTCTCGCGGAGCTCAGCCAGGATCTGCTCGCTCGTCCGATCCCGCTCCGCGACCTCCACCAGTTCGATGATGAGCTGGCCGATATGGGCCTGACTGGCCCCGATGCTGGCGTCGCGCATGCTCATGGCCGCTCCGGCCATCGTCTGGATCGTCTTGGTCTCGGGCAGGTCGGCCACCATCGTCTCCAGGCGGGCCAGCATCTGTTCGGTGTCCTCGATGGGCGTGCCGACCGGCATGTCCAGGTTAACGAGCAGGGTCTCGGAATCCATCTTGCTGAAGAACGTGTCCTCGACCCGCCCCCCGGCCACCATGCCGATGGCCACGAACAGCAGCGCGAACGCGCACGTCACCGTCACGTAGCGATAGCCCACGGCCAGGCGGAGGAGCCGCTCGTAAGCGCCCAGCATGATCCGCTGGACCAACACGTATTGGGCGTGGCGGATCGGCTCGACCAGGCGATCCAAGATCGACTGTCGGCGCGCCACGGGCGACCCATCCTCGGCCCGCTTCATGGGCTTGAGGAACTCGGCCAGGTGCGACGGCAGGATGATGAGCGCCTCAACCAGACTGACCAGCAGGGCACAGGTCACGACGACGGGCAGGATCGACAGGAAGTGCCCGATCTCCCCCTCGATCAGCGACAGCGGCAGGAACGCCGCGACCGTCGTGGCGACCGTAGCCACGACGGGCCAGGCGACCTCGCTGCCGCCCTCGACGGCGGCCTCGCGCGGGCTCATCCCCTGTTCGACTTTGCTAAAGACGTTCTCGCCGATCACGATCGCGTCGTCGACGATCAGACCCAGCACGACGATCAGCCCGAACATGCTGATCATGCTCAGCGTCGAGCCGATGTAGTACAGAAACAGGATCGTCCCAAAGATGCTGGCCAGCAGACCCACCGCGATCCACAAGGCCGTCCGCCAGTTCAAAAACAACAGCAGCGAGATGAACACGAACGTCAGCCCGAAGCTCCCGTTGCGCTTCAGCAGGGCGAGCCGATCCTCGATCAGCCGCGCCAGGTTCGTGTGCGTCTGGGCTTTCATGTAGCTGGGAAACGGTTCGGTGTATGCGTCGTCGTAGACCTGCTGGATTTCGGTCCGCGTGCCCATGAGGTTCTTCAGCCGGGTGCGCGTGTCCCACGCCATCGGCTGCCGGGTCTTGCCCGCCACGAAGGCCTTGATCTTCTGGCTGATGTCGATCGCGTCCTGGTCCGGGGTCTTGTAGGTCATCACGGTGACGGACGGACGGCCGTCGAATTTATCCTTGCGTTCGCTGTCCTCGAATCCATCGATGACGGTGGCGACTTGGTCAAGGTAGATCACGCGGCCCAGCGGATCGGATGAGACGATCGTCCTACCGATGGGTTCGGCCTGGTCGCTCTCCCCGAGCGTCCGGACCGCCACGTCGGCCCGGGCGGTCTTGACCACCCCGCCGGGCAGGTCGAGGTTCGCCCTGCGAATCGCCTCGGTGATCTGCGGGAACGACAGGTGGTACTCCATCAGCTGGTCCGGGTGAACCTCGACGATGATCTCGTCCCGCCGCGTGCCCGACAGCGTGACGTCCGTAATGCCGGGCAGCTCCAGGATGTCATCGCGCAGCTTGCGTCCCAGTCGCTTGAGCTCCTTCTCGTCGGCGTCGCCGTACAGGCTGACACCGATCACCGGCAACCGGGGCTTCCACTCGAACGTCCGGGTCTCCTCGGCCTCCTCGGGCAGGTCCTGGATGGCGTCCACCGCCCCCTTGACGTCGTTGAGCGGCACGGTGGCGTCGTCGACGTTCTCCAGCAACTCGATGCGAATCGTGCTGAGCCCCTCGATCACCTGGCTCGTATACGTGTCGACGCCGTCGATCTCCCGGATCTCCTCCTCGATCTTGATCGTGATGCCCTTCTCGATCTCGACCGGCGTCGCGCCGGGGTAGACCGTGGCGACCTGGATCTCGTTCGGTCGGTACTCGGGGAACATCTCGCGCGTGATGATCAGCGCAGAGTATCCGCCCAGCCCCAGCAGACTCACCATGATCAGATTGACCAGGACGGGGTTGTTGACGCTGAATCTCAGCAAGGACTTCATGACATTCGGCCTTCAGGCTTCAGACCTCAGGTCTGAAATCCGCCGATCGGACGCTCACAGACCGCCAGCGGGCCGGCTGGCCGGCGACGGCGTGCCACGACTGTTGGCCAAGCGACGACCCTCGAGCTCGATGGGCATCTGGTCGCGGAGGCTGGCCAGGTTCGTCAAGATCACTGCATCGCCGGCATCGACGCCGCGCTTGACGACGACCATGTCCCGCAAGGCACAGGTCAACTCGATCGGCCTCCTGCAGGCGACGCCGTCGACGGCGACGAACACGGCGCCGGCGCGAATCGCCCCGCGCGGAACGACCAACGCGTTGGCGTGCACGGGACCGGCGACCTCGGCCCGGACGAACAGGCCCGGGAGCAGCGGTTTGGGCTGCTTGCCGTTGACCACCACCACGTAGGCCGTGAACGTCCGGCTCATCTCGTCGGCGGCCGGACCCAATCGTTCGACCCGTCCGGTCCATCGCTCCGAGGGCATGCTCTCGACGCTCAGAGCGCATTCGTTGCCGATCTCGACCTTGCTGGCGCAGCTCGCCGGGAGCTCGATGGGCACCTCGATGCGGTCGAGCTTGAGCACGGCCATCAGCGGTCTGCCCGGGGCCACCGTCTCGCCGACTTCGATCTGCCGACGCCTCAGCCGCCCGTCGAAGGGGGCGACGATCCGGCAGCGGTCGAGACTCAGTTGGGCGAGCGCGACCTCCGCCTTGTGGGCGGCCATCGACGCCTTCGCCTGTTCCGTCCGCGGGTCGAGCACGGCCAGCTGCGTCTCCAGCGTGTCCAGCTCGCGGGTCGCGCGGAGCAGCGTCACCCGCACCAGGTCGAACTCCCGCTTGGCCGCCACCTTGTTCTCAAACAGGCCGCTGACCCGCTTGTACTCGTCCTCCGCGATCCGGACGTCCTGCTTGGCGCTGGTGATCAGCCGCCCGAGGTTGGCCCGTTCCAGCTTGATCTGCTCGAGGGTGGCCTGATCGGCCCGGATCAGGTTGCTGGCCCGTTCGAGTTGATGTCGGTAGTCGTCTTCCTCGATACGAACCAGGACTTGGCCGGCCTTGATGGGCGAACCGTCCTCCAGCCCATCGGCGACGTTGACGACCTTGCCCCCTACCTGGGCGCTGATGGTCGCCGTCTCATCGGGCCGGGCCGTCCCGTACCCGACCAGCTTCTCCTGAACCGTTTGGCGCACAGCATGATAGACCTCCACCCGCGCAGGGCGCATCGGGTCCTCCTTGCGGACCGGCGCGGGCTTGGTGGCGATCAGCTTGGCGGCAATGAACAGGCCGCCTGCGACAAGCAGTACCATCAGGGGCAATGAAATGAGGAACTTTCGTAGCATGGGTACGTCAGGTTCACTCCCAGGCACAGCATCATCCACCCGGATTATAGTCGCGACGAATCGGGCTGGTAAAGGCCCTGCGAGCCACGACCGTTGTGCCGCCCGCGACGGGTTGGGCAGACCCGCTACGACCTGGCACGGTCCCCGGCGCCCAACCCTCATCGATCGTAATGGGCCACCACACGGGTCTGGCTCGTCCGCTGCTGCAGGTCCACCCATTCGGACTGGGCGTTGTATCTCGCGTAGGGCTTCCCGTCGACTTCGACCCCCGTCAGCCGTCGGCCGTCGGGGTGACGGAACCGCACGCGGATCCGCTTGGGCGGGTTGCGTCGCGGCGGATCGAACGTCATCTTGATCTCGCCCCGCGAGACGCGCGACGCGGTCTTCACGGACATCGGGCCGAAGTAGGTCGCCGCCCGCTCGACCGCCAGCGTCTGGCCGTCTGCAAACCAGTATCGAGGAATCGCCGCCCCCAGCCACAGCTCCTGCTCGACCAGCCGCTCCTGGATGAACATCAGCCGCAGCCAGTACGTGCTGTTCGCCTCGTCGGATGACTTGTAATGGTCGCCCCGCCAGTCCCCGAACGCGGGCAGCGCGTGCTCGGTCATCATCCGCGTGTCGGCGAAGAAGCTGACGGCGAACGCGTTGAAGTAGGCCCGCAGGAAGTGCGTCGGCTCGTCGCGCAGCAGGTACGCGACGGGGTTGCACAGCAGGTTCGCCTGCATCGAGATCCCGCCTCGGCTGAACCAGTAGCGATCAAACTCGGCGCCCGTCAGGTGGTAGCCGAACTGCTCGGACAGGTAGAGGTTGTCCTCATAGTCCCTGAGGATCCACGTCGAGATCCGCCCCTCCGGGTCGATCGCGCCGCATCGAACCAAGTGGATCGCGCCTTCGAGCGTCTCGGTGATCCAGCCGAACGACCGGCCGCGACGGTGAACGTCCGCCGGGACGTGGGGGATCCAGCTGCCATCGCGAAGACGAACGACGGGCGAGCGCTGCATCGCCTCGCGAAACGCGGCCAGCAGGTCCTGGCGATAGGCGTCGGCCTGGTCCAGCAGACGCTTGCCCTCGGCGTGTCCTGCCGCGTCGAGGGCGGCCGCCGCGTTCTGCATGCCCCACCAACTGTAGACGTTCGTGGACAGCCAGCACCGCCAGTCGCCGATGTCCTCGAGCCGGCCGGGCGGCAGCAATCCGCGGGCGATCGCGCGGATCGGCGACTGCGCCGCCGCTTCAGCGGTTCGACGACGTTCGTGGACGATCCAGTCGCAACCCTTGACGATCTGGGGCGCAGTCCGGGCCAGCCAGGCGTCGTCGCGCGTGTACCAGTAATGCTCGCCCAGGCACCACAGGACCCACCCGTGATGCTGGTTGTACCCGCCGGCTTCGTAGCCGCCTGCGCCGTAGAGCTGGCCCTCGGTCGTCGAGAAGTCGCCGGGCAACCCGACCGTGCTCTGATAATGCAACCACGTCTCCAACGCCTGCTCGGCCCGCTCGTGATAGCCGCGCCGATCCAGGTCGCTGATCATCATGCACGACTCGTTGCTGAACACCCCGTAGTTGAACGTGCCGACCTTGGCCATGTACCGGTCGCTGATCCCGACCTCCCGTTCGGTGTTGATCAGCAGGTGCGAGACGTGGGCCTTGTAGAAATCATTGATCATCGGCTCGGGCGTGCGGATCTGGGCCCCGGCGTCGATGGCCTTCTGCCAGTACGCGCGGACCGCCTGGAACGCGTCATCGAAATCGATGGACCGAAGTCGCGCCTGTTCCCGATCCGTGTCAAGCGTGATGTAAGGGATGGCCACGTCGAGGACGGCCGACGGGGTCTCCGCGGTCAATGGCGCCCGGTAGGCGATCTGTCCGTTCGCCGTCGACAACGTGTAGCGGCCTGGCGCGTCGGGCGACCGGAGGAGCATCCTCGGCCTCTTGTCCTCCTCCGTCTTCGCCACGACCCAATCGTCCGACAGTGCCAGCCGTTCATCTCCGTTGTCGTCTGCGGCGCTCAGCTCCAGCCGGGCCTCGGCCTCAGCGCCCCCGAGCGCCTGCATCTCAATCCGCATCATCAGAACCAACGTGTCGTCGGCCCAGAGCCGCGATCCCGGTCCGGGAACGCCCATCAGCGGGACCGCATAGGCCGTCTGCCGATACCGGACGCCGTCGCGTTCCCAGACCCCCACGATCATCGGCAGATAGCCGTCCACCCGATGGCGGTCGACCGGACGCGAATCGGGCAGCCCGAACCGATAGTGGATCTCGTCGCCCGTCCAGAGGCACCGATCGGTGTCCTTGCCGGCCAGCTGCGAGATCCAGTTCTTCCGGCAGAACACGTGGCCGTCCCCCTCGACACCGAAGTGTTGCCGGCCGCCCTCGAAGCTCAGCGGGATGTACTGAGGGTCCTTGAGTGGCGTGTCGTTCCACGCCTGCGTCAACGTCTGCTCGGGGGCGTCGAGGACACGAGTGTAGAGGTCCGCGTCCTTGCCCTCCCGCAAGGCCTGCTCAGCCGATTCGTAGGTCACCGGTTCGCCGACCCTACGGACCAGAACGCCGAGGTCCGGGACAAAGACGTGCCCGTGCTCAACCAGATCGACCGGCGCGAACGAGAACGTCTCCTGGGCCGCGCGAACCGTCACCACCGTCTCGTCGAACGAATTGCGCGACGTCGTCTCGGCGTAGAGGATCCTGGCGCGCACGCCGTCCAGCCGCCCCTGCACCTTCGACTGCCAGACGTTCTGGGCATCCAGCTCGACCGCGCTGTCCTCGTCGATCGGCCCGACGGCCTCGACCATGCCGTTGAAGACCTCCAGATGCCCGTCCCAGACCTGCTCCGCCTTGGCCGTGCCGCCCCACTGGATCTCGACGTCGAGCGGGCGGGTGACCGAGTCGGTGTGGACCTCGAATGATGCGGGCTCGGCGAACGGGCCGTCGACCACCAGACGGAGCTTCATCGTCGTGCGGTACGTGGCCGCGAAGTCCCCGAGGTCGTCAAACTCCTTGGCGTTGATGGGATTGAACGTGAAGGTGAAGGTGGCCCCCTTGACGTCGAGGTTCGCGTGAGCGTGTTTCCACGCACCGCAGAACCAGTCGCCCACGTCATGCCAGCCCGAGCTGCCCGCCCCCGACGCCGCGTCGCGCGGGATCCGGCGGTGGGGCCACTGTGACTGCCAGTACTCCAGTCGAGACGTCTCCGGCTTCGGGGCCTCGTCTGCGTCGGCGAACGTCACGACCACGCGGAAGACGTCTCGCGGGTCCTCCCAGATCACGCCGTAGTCGCTGCCCCCCTCGTCCCATCTCGTGACCTCGCCGAATGGCACGATGTCCATGGCCTGTACCCCTGATCTGGCAACCCAGGTTTGGTTAAGCCGGCAGGTCAAATGGTACGTGGCCAGTGGATGTCTTGGCAAACATCAGGCTTCAGACTTCAGGCTTCGGGCTTCAGGCTTCAGGGATCGAAGGGGCACCCGCAGACCGAGAACGGCATTAGCGCCGCCGCGAGCGCATGGGCGCCGGAACCTTCGCGGCTGTCGGGGTGGCGGCGGGGGCCTTCGACTTGAACTGGATTCGCATGAGCATCTCGCCGGCCTCGACCTTCTTGCCCAGCAGGTCGGGCTCCACGCGGGTCACGACGCCGTCGGCGGGGCTGGTGATCACCAGCCGTTTCGCCCGAAGGGCGCATTGCTCCCGCTTGAGCTTGGCAAGCTCCAGCGCCGCGCTCGCCTTCTCAATCTCGAGCGGAGAGGAGGCCTTCCGCTCGTACAGTTCCACCTGGCGGCTGTACTCGATCTGGAGGGTCTTGCATTCGACCTCGGCTTGCTTCTGCTCGAACTTGATCTCTGCATCGTCGAGCTTGATCAGCACATCGCCTTTCTTGACGGCCTGGCCCGACTTGACCCCGACCGAGGCGACCAGCCCGTCGGCGAGCGATCGGACGGCCACGCTTGACGGAGCGGAAGCCGGCGACACACTCCTCACGGCCGCGACGGTCGGGGGCTTGACCAGCCGCGTCTGCGCGGGGGACCGTCGGCGACGCGACATCCTGCTCTTCCCATGGACCGGCCCGGTAAGACCCCCCAGCAACTTCTCGGCCGGTTGGGTGTCCCCCGACCCCGGGGCATTGACGGCCACGAAGAACACACCAGCCTTGACCATCTGACCCTCCATCGGGTGGCCGAACATCGTTCCCACGACGCCGTCCATCGGGCTGACCAGCCGCGTGCGATCCAACCGGGCCTGCCACCGCCGGACCTCGAGCTCGGCCAGTCGCAAGTCCGTCTTGATGGTGTTGAGCTCGGCAGTACTTATCTGCCCTTTCTTTCCTAGGCGCACGAGCCGGTCGTGGGCTTGCCGGGCGGCGCCGTAGCGTGCCTGGGCGATCTCCAGCTCGATCTTGGTCTCCTCGTTGTCGAACTCCACGAGCAGGTCGCCCTTCTTGACGGCCTGGCGTTCCTTGACGCAGATCCGGTCGATGATCCCGTCCGTCCGGGCCCAGACCCGAACCCACTTCGCCCCGGGGGCAGACGCATACCCAAGGGCCCGCAGTTTCGTCAGCACTTCCGCCGTTGGCCTGGCTGGCCGTCTGCGGGAGGCGGACGCTATTGGCCTCGCGATGCCCTGCGTCGTGGCCCTGACGATGGGCGCCGCGCTTGGACGGCTGGTCGCCGCAACGGGCGTTGCTCGTCGAGTACTGCCCCGACGCCTGGCCGGAGTGGTCGTCGGACGCATCGCCGCCGCCAGTCCGGTGGGCGCGTCGCTCGTTGCCGCCGTGTCCTTGGCAGACGGCGCTTGCTTCGCGGCCGGCGCGTCCGCTGCGACGGACGGCGTCGCATCGGCCCGGTGAATCCGGGCGACCAGGATCAGCGACCCCGCCAACAACAGACTCAGCGGACCGGCCAACCAGAAGCGTCCTTGCTGAGGCGGTTGCGGGATCTGCAGCACGCGACGGACTCTCAGTGCCATCGTCAGGTTCCTCCCGAAGAGCCCCGCCGCCAGCGACGGCGCGGCCGTGATACTTGCCTGGGACAATCTGACCAGCGCTTCGGCGTACTCGATCCGCCGTCCGGTGACGCGGACGGCCAGATCGTCGCAGCACAGTTCGCGCTCCGCCCGCATCCGGCCCGAGACCCACCAGACCGCCGGGTGATAGAACAGCAGCGTCTCTGCGATGCGCTGCAGCAGGTTGATCCACAGGTCGTGCCTGCGAATGTGGGCCAGTTCGTGCGCGATCATGGCCTCGAGCAGGTCCGGCGGACACTGCGTCAGCAGCGACATGGGCAGCAGGACGACGGGCTTGATCAGGCCAACCGCCAGCGGCTCGTCGAACCGTCGCGTCGCCAGCACGCGGACCCGCGACGCGATGCCCAGACCCGAACGCAACCGTCCGACGGTTGGCTCGATGTCAGGCATCAGCGGCTCGGCGTCGCGCCCGACCAACCGGCGCAGCCCGACCCAACCGACCATCAACCGCAGCCCCAACATCGCGACGCCAAACGCCCACGCCCCCGCGCCCAGACTCAGTGCGGCGGCCAGCCATTGTCCCCTGTCCGTGACAAGGGGCCCAGATTCGACAGGGGGCTGTGTGAACGCCATCTGGACGCCCTCACCCTCGGCGTCCGTGTCGGGATCGGAGATGCCCGGCGCGTCCCCCTGCGGATCGGGGCACTCCGATGACGGCACCCCAATCGTTGAGATCGCGCCCGACCGCTCCGCCAGCCGGTCGATCGCCATTAGCGCCGGTAGCGGGTGCGTCCGCACGTACCACAGCGTTCCGACCGGACAGGCCGCCATTACCAGCATCGCCAGCCCGCAGGCAGCGTATCTCGCTCCGGCCGGTCGATGCCGCATCCACCACAGCCCCACCCACAGCAGCAACGCCACCACGGCGCCCTGCCACAGGAAGTGCGCCAGCGTCACGCCCAGTTGGATCCACAGCGGTCGGATCAGCGGCAATGTGTCGATCATCGCGCCACCTCCTAGTTGTACCCGCCACCCGACCTCTTGCCGCCGGGTCCCTTCTTGCCCCAACTGACGCTCATCCAACCGCGGCTTCCGTCCCCCGTCGAGACGTACCGTCTGGTGTATCCGTCGCCCAGGGGCGACAGCGCCCTCTGCACGATCTTCTGCCCCGCAGGCGGCCGGAACTCTGACGCCGCCATCGCCTCGTCGACCCGATCGTAGAGGAACCGGTTCACGTGTCGGCCACAGAAGTAACGCACGACCTGCAGCGGGCGATAGGACTGGGCATCAATCCACCACTCAGATACCCTCAACAAGATGTTTCCCCTGGCCCAGGGCGTGATCCCCCACGATTGGACCAGGTGGCACTTGCGTCCATCGAGCGAGGCCGTCCCGGCGTACTCGAGCTTCATGTCCCGGATCACCGCGTCCACGTCGGCGGTCTTGGAGTCAAACGGATCGCAGATCCGGACGTCCTTCTCGCGCATCTCCTCGAACGGACACGTCGTCAGGCGCCACTCGATCTCGGGATTCCGCTTGCGCTCCTGGCCCTTCTTGAACCAGCCCGTGTACCGCCAGCATGCCTCGCCGTCACTGCCCACGATGATGGTGCCCAGCATCAGGTGACTCGCGTCCCCGTAGAACTGACGATCGCCCTGCATCTTGAAACGCGCCCAATGGCTGTCCAGACGAACGGACCCCACGTTGCTTTCGCCCCCGGTGGCGTACCACAGGTGGTGCACCCGCTCGGACAGCGACCTTAAGTCGCGACGCGCCTGGCGGGTCTTCTCGACGACGCGGCGGAGTTCCGGAGACTCACCCGCCTGCGCGAAGCGATCGAGCAGCGCCTTGCCGAACGTCTCGGTCCCCGTCGAGTACGTCAGCGGGATCGGGTCGGCCGGCTTGCCCTGCTTGCTGCGGAACCCGACCAGCTCAATCTTAGCGGTCCAGTCCGGCGGCAGCGTGAAGGGCATCGCGAACTCGTGCTTCTCGGCGTCGTAGGTCACGTGGCGGACGAGCTCCATATGCGTCCCCGGGGGGTACTTGTGCACTGAATCGGCGTCGCGCAGCCGCCACCCGAACCCCTCCGGGTCCATCGGCTGGTCGAATCGCACCCGAACCAGGTTGACCATGGGCACCTTCGCCCCCGACGCGGGGCTCACCGACACGACGCGTGGCTTCGGCGCGTCCGGGGCAACCGGCTCGTCCTGGGTCGTGAACCACCAGTCGAACGTCTCGGCATCGATGCCCTCGACCGACTGGAATCCCTCCGGCGGACGGGCCTTGCTGATCCGCCTGTTGACCAACACGTGATGCCGACGACCCGCCGCCAGCCGGACCGGGATCACGAACTCCCGCCTGTCGGCCACATAGCGCGGGACCCCACGCTCGCGGAAACCCCCGTTCCGGTGGTCCCACCGCAATGCCATCTTGAACGGGTCCATCGGCTGGTCGAACTGGATGCGGATTTCGGTGACCGGCTCGACAGCGTCGGCCCCGTTGGCGGGGGACACTGCGATCACCTTCGGGCGCTTCACCTCGTCCTCGGCCGGCTTGTCCCGAACCGATCGGATGGTCGGGCCCGCGATCGGCTCGTCCGGCAGCGGAACCTCGCGAAGTCGGCTGACGGCCGCGGCCAACAGGTCATCCCGGTCGTCAGCAAACGCGCCCGGTTTCGCCTCGAATCGGACATCCGGCTGAATGCCCCGTCCGCCAATCGGCTTGCCATCGGGCAACAGATCCAACCACCTCGGTACGCCCACCTCGACGCCCGCAGGGAGAACGACGTGTGTCGGATTTCCGCTGGACCCGGCCGTCCGATCGCCCATCGTCGTGACCTGGGGGAACGACCTCATCATCCCGATGAACGATTCGTTGCTGCTCATGGACCGCGGCCCGATCAGCAAGAGGACGGGCCGGTCGTATCGCCACGGGCCGCGCGGGGCCACCTTCCGCGGCGACTTGGACGACAGGTCGGAATGCTTGGGTCCGTTGCGGGTCTGGTGGTACGCGTAGACGACCTCCTTGTCCGCGAACCGCCCGGCGACCTTCTGCGCCAGCGCCTCGTCGCCGCCCCGGTTGAGCCGAACGTCGATGATCAGGCCCCGCGTGTTCCGCATCTGCTCTAGCACGTCATCGAAGGCGTCGGCCATCTCGTCGTCTCCCCACGCGTCGACGGCGACGAATCCGATTCGGTCCTTCGTCTTGCCCCATCTGATCCACCGGCCGGCGCGCTCGACCGGACCGATGATCGACTCACAGGCGTCCGGGTTGGCGTTGACCGGTCCAGATGGGCCGTACACGGGAACGGCATACCGCCCGACCCGGATCGTCGCGTGTGGGTCGCGCAGGTGGCGGAGCATCTCGACGCAGACGTCGGCGAACTCGTCTGCGTTCTTCGCCGCCAGGGCCCGGGGACGATACTGCTCGCGGAGTTGATTCCAGTCGACGTCGGGGCGCAAGCCGAACAGGGGGTACTCGCGGTCGAACGTCTCCCACAGATGGTCAAAGCTCTTCGCCGCCGCCGTCTTCGAGATGGGCTGCCGTCCCGGCACGAACCGTTTCTCAAACCCAGGGAAATACCTGACTTGCTGCTTCTCCCCGTCGATAGCGAGAAACCGCCGGACCTGGTCGGTGGTGTCCACGTCGACGGTCCCGGAGCCCGGCGGGGGGATGAGCACGTAGCCCACGCCGTAGTAGGTCCCCTGCCAACTGTTGGGCTTCTTGACGGCACCGATCCGCTGCAGGCGCGGGAGGAGCCGCTTGTCGCCGTCCGCACGAACCGTCTCGGGCGGAAACAGCTTGGCGATCTCGCTGGGGTGAAACCGCAGCCAGACGTGATCGATCCCCTCAGGCTCCGGGCTGGCCTCGCTCCGGAGCGCGCCCTTGGACCTGGGGATGACCGCTGCACAGACCGCCCCGACCAGCGACCGCCAGACCCCGAGGTCCGCCGGGCCGGTCTCGATCTTCAACGAATCCCCGAACGCATAGGAAAACCGGGTGAGCGCGTACACGTCATCGTCGCTGATCTCCCACGAATACCCCTTCAGCCGCCCGCCGGTCGTGGGCTGGCCCTTCAACTCGGTCGGATACCGCTCCAGAAGGTTGACCTCCGGGCCCTGGGGAACGTCGGCTTTCGCCGCATCGGCCGAGGGCTTGGCGTCGGCGGCGTGAATGTGGGCCACCAGGATCAGCGACCCCGCCAGCAGGAGACTCATCGGACCGGCCAGCCAGAGGCGCCCCTGCTGCGGCGACGGGGGCATCTGGAGGACGCGCCGCACCCGCGACGCGATCGTGAGCTTCCGGCCAAACAGGCCCGTCCCCAACAGAGGCACCGTC
>CAYMLO010000145.1:0-25525 GCA_964390905.1 uncultured Planctomycetales bacterium
CCCATAGGTTCGGGCCTCAAGTGTAACCAGCCCCGGCCCGAGATCAATCCACAGCAGTTGGAGGAGGTGGGCGGGGGCGTCGGAAGTGTAACCAGCCCCGGCCCGAGATCAATCCACAGCATTGGCGTGAGCTGGCGGGCATGGACCCGAAGTGTAACCAGCCCCGGCCCGAGATCAATCCACAGCTCGAGCGTCACAGGTGGGCGAGTCGTCATTAGTGTAACCAGCCCCGGCCCGAGATCAATCCACAGCTCTGGGCGGGTAAGCCCGTCAGCGGATCCCAGTGTAACCAGCCCCGGCCCGAGATCAATCCACAGCGTTTGAAGCCAGTCCGAGACTGGTGGCGAAGTGTAACCAGCCCCGGCCCGAGATCAATCCACAGCGCGGGGTTCTGGGGGCATGGATGCCCCCAGAGTGTAACCAGCCCCGGCCCGAGATCAATCCACAGCAACCGATCAGGCGTTGCCCCCGCCGTGGTCAGTGTAACCAGCCCCGGCCCGAGATCAATCCACAGCCGACGGACATAGCTGTCTTTCTTTCCGGGCAGTGTAACCAGCCCCGGCCCGAGATCAATCCACAGCTGCTAACGCACGCGGGGCGTCGCGTTTCCCAGTGTAACCAGCCCCGGCCCGAGATCAATCCACAGCGGCGGCGCCTCGGGGGCGATGTCGGGTTCCAGTGTAACCAGCCCCGGCCCGAGATCAATCCACAGCCCTCGGAGATCTCGTAGTCGTAGGCAACGGTAGTGTAACCAGCCCCGGCCCGAGATCAATCCACAGCTGAAACAGACCCGGGCCCCTGTTTGATCATTAGTGTAACCAGCCCCGGCCCGAGATCAATCCACAGCGGTCTTGGTTCGTTCTGCCAACGCCCTGGGAGTGTAACCAGCCCCGGCCCGAGATCAATCCACAGCCAGCGTTTGGTCTCCCCCCCGTCATCTTACAGTGTAACCAGCCCCGGCCCGAGATCAATCCACAGCCCGCCCTGATGAGGTTCGCCCAGCGGAGGTAGTGTAACCAGCCCCGGCCCGAGATCAATCCACAGCCGACACCCGGAGTCTTCCTCGCTCGCAAAAAGTGTAACCAGCCCCGGCCCGAGATCAATCCACAGCGCGTGGTCAGGGGCGGCGTTTGGTTCACCGAGTGTAACCAGCCCCGGCCCGAGATCAATCCACAGCGCAGCATGGACGCCGCATGTGTCAAGTGGAAGTGTAACCAGCCCCGGCCCGAGATCAATCCACAGCGCTGTCGCCGCGCGGCACGTTCTGACGTGGAGTGTAACCAGCCCCGGCCCGAGATCAATCCACAGCTCGCCCCTGCGAGGTTCGCCCCCTTGAGGTAGTGTAACCAGCCCCGGCCCGAGATCAATCCACAGCGGCGGGACGTTCATCAGAATGGTCTGCCGCAGTGTAACCAGCCCCGGCCCGAGATCAATCCACAGCGAGAAGGGGGAAGTAGGAAGTGAGAAGTGTGAAACTGTGGCCAGAGGCAGACGCAGCCAAGTCGACGGCGCCCCCCCCCGTCGCAACACACGACCTTTGGCGGTTATGTGGGCAATCCCAGGCTCGTGCGAACGAGGTCGCGGACCTTGCTGGCGGTCTGCACGGCGCTTGCGGCGTCTTCGGCGTCAGCGGACGTGCCCGGGTAGCGGACCTCGACGCCGAGATCCGTCAGGCCGTTCAACTCATCGCGCAAATGCTCCCAGCCCGGCTCGGTAGGCAGGACAAGGTTCAGGATCGCGCCCAGGTCGTGGATCTTGGGGAAGGCGACGTCCGCTTCGGCCTTGGCCACCCACTCACGTGTGATCGGCTTCATAGAGCACCTTGCCCCGTGCTGCGACCTCTTTCAGGAACGGATCGCCCATCGCCAGCCGGTCGTGGAGTTGCTCCGGGGAACGGACGAGCAGGTCCAGCGGAAACGTGGGCCGGACGCGGGCGCGGATCTGTGCGGCCATCTGCCAGCTCTTGCGCGGGTACGGGATGACGACCATCAGATCGACGTCGGAGTCCGCAGTCACGTCGCCGCGGGCGTGCGAACCGAACAGAATGATCCGCTGCGGGCGGAACTCGCGGGCGATTCGATCGGCCAGTTCCTGGATGTCGGCCATCCTGACCATGCGAGCCACTCCCGGCAGCCTCGGGCCAAACGGTCGATCCCGTTGAGTCAAGTGTAACCGAGCCCGTCCCTGGATCAATGCGCATCGATGGCGGCGGCTGGAGCCATCGAAAGCGTCGGTCTTCAGCGCTGAAGCGCATCTGTGGGCACGAGAAACGCGGCCTTGGCGATGCGGCCTCCCTTTTCGCCGTCGTGCTTCTGGATCAGCTCGAGGGTGTGCTTGCCGGCGGCGAGCGCGGGCAGGGACCAGCGGTGGAGCGCCGTTGGGCCGGGCGGGACGGCGACCTGAGACAATGCCTTGCCGGCTTCGTCTCGGAGGGTCATCCGGCCGGTCGCTTCGCCCGTGCCCCAGATCCGGCCCATGCAGATGAACGTGTGGGGCTTGCCGCTGCGGTCCGTGGGCACATCGAACGTCCACGAAGCGCCCATGCGAGACGCGCCCTTGCCCTGCCAGTACTCCAGGCCGTTGTGTTTCTCGCGGTTGGGGTTCCATAGGTCAGCCCGTGAGATCCCGTACCCGTTGATGGCTCGACCCTCGACCTTGTAGGGTCGGTACTGGAAGGGGACATAACGGGCGTCCGCCGACTGCGCCGCTTCGCGACGCAGGGCCTCGCGCTGATCCCCGAGTAGGACCATGGCCAATCGCGCCTGCCGGCGCTCGAACGCCTTCGACAGTCGCTCGGGCAGGGCGAAATCCTGGCTGATCAGTAACAACGCACCCGCCTCGATCTGATCGATCGCCAGTTCGATCTGATCCTTGACGATGGTCATGGTGATCGGCAGAACTCGCCCGTCATCCACACGGACACACTGCTTTGGAGCCAACCAGGGCGGGCGAGGTACCTGCAACCTCACGGACTTGGCCGGCGTCTGTTCGAAGACGTCGGCGTTGCTCGTGTAGTTGTCGTTGACGACGACGATGATCATCGCCTCGGTGCCGGCCAGCAACGTTGCCACCCACAGCCCGTCGGGCCGCTTCGATTCGATCCGCAGCGGGTGGGCGACTTGCAGCAGTTCGTCGATCAGGGACAGCGACCGATACGTCCGCCCTTGCTCGTGCCACAGATCGGGGAACTCGCTGGTCCCGTGGCCCATCCAGCTGCCGACCTTCTCGCTGCAATGGATGTAGCTGACCAGGCCGCGGGCGCCGCTGCCGATCGCGTACAGCATCATCCGCCGCATCTCGTCGGCGAACGGCGGACGGTTCCAGCCGCGGCCCTTCGCCTCTTCCCATCCTGACTGGAACGTGAACACGAGCGGTCGCGGCGCGCAGGCCGACCGGGCGGTCTGAACCACGTCGCGGACGAAGGTCAGCGGGGCACCGATCACCAGCGGGTAGGCATCGGTGTTCGTCACGTCGGCGACCAGGCCGTAGTGAAACCAGTTGGCCGGTTTGTAGGTCAGGTCGAGCGTCTGCCACAGGACCGTTTCGGGGTCGAGCTCGCAGAGTCGCTGAGCATGCTCGACCATCTGTTGGGCGTGGTGCCCGATCCTCTCATGGTGGGGCCGATCCTTCACGCCGTGATCGGCGCAGTCCGGCTCGTCGCGCTGGAGGTACCCGGCGATGGCCGGATGGCCGCGGACGTCCTCGGATGGGTTGCCGAAGCCGATGTGAAACGCGCCGCGCATGTCCAACCGCGCAAGACGATCGAGACTGGCCTGGGACAACCCACCGAAGCACACATACGTATTCAGATCGTTGGCCGCATAGGTGTCGAAGTTGTGATGTCCGTACGTCCCCAACGGCGTGTACCGCGGCGGGATGCGGAAGACGTGCGCGGCCGATCGGCCCATCGCGTCGACGACCTTGACCGCGTGAAACGAACCCGTCCTCCACCCAGGCGGGAGGCGAAGGACGATCGGGCACGTCCCTTGGAAGCATCGAGGCGCCAGGAACCGCGCCAACTCGCCCGCGTTGACGCCGTCGATCTCGATGCGCTTGATCTGGACAGGGCCGTCGGTTTGCTTCGTGACGTAGACCGTCATGTGATCCGCGCCAGGGCCCATGCCGATCGTCTCGATGCGGAAGGGCGACGGCTCCGTTGGGATGTCCACCTGAAGCTTCGGACCGCCCTCTGCCATCAGTTCGACCCGTGTCGGCTGCTGGAGCGGGGTGCGGAGGCGGACGGTCACCTCGGCCACGCCTCGCGACGGCACGGGGTTCGGCTGGACCCGCCACCAGACGACCGTTCGTTTCTCGCGAAGCGCCCTGGCGGGCTGGCCGTTCACGAGCACGTCGTGGATCTTGATCGGGGGGTCGGTGTGGTTTTTGACCAGGACGTGGAGCGACCCGCCCAGCGGATAGCCCGATCCGGTCTTGGCCGACAGCGCCGGATTCCCCTCCTTCCACGCGATCTTGCGCGCCAGATCCCGCCGCCAGCAGGCGACCTCGGCCTCGAGCAGGGGCCGCCACCGCGGGCGCTTGATGAAGCGGTATTCAACATCCAGCGCGTACAACCGTTTGTTGAATCGCCATGGCGCGTCGTCATAGATCGACCCGAGATGGCGTGGCAGCTTCTTGGAGTCGGCCCGCCAGTGTTCCTGGATGATGATGAACGGACCGCCGCTGGCGTGTGGTTCGCAGAGATTCAGCGCCACGAGGCCGTGGCCGAGGGTGCGACGATCGACGAGGGTCTTGCCGCCGTCCCATGTCGTCCCGCGGTCGGCGCTGGTCCAGACGACCAGATCCCCGCCGGTGAACGGCGTCGGCGGATCGGTGATGCGAATGCCAAACAGACGGAACCGGTCGTTCCCGTCGGGATGGAGCTCGAAGGATCGCAGCCCCTCGAACCGATCGACGGGCGGACACGTGGTCCGCCACGTCTTCTTGCCCGGGTCCCAGGCCACGAATCGATAGTCCTTGCGATTCTGGTTCTCGTGGGCGAAGAAACACGGCCCGGTTTCGCACAGAGCCATATCGAAGTTGAACCGCTGGTCGTCCTTGCCGGCGACGCGACATCCGGCCTGGATGAGGGCTGGTTTGGTCGTCGTCGCGCCGAGGTCGACCCCGCTCATCGCCAGCATCCGCCGACCGCGCGGGTCGTACAGGACGTGGTAGACGTTCCACCATCCCTTGCGCGACAGCTCCCACAGGCCGAGGTGCACGCGGTCGGATGTCGGGTCGTAGAGCGTGTCGCGGATCTTGACCCAGCTCTGGCCGCCGTAGTCGAGGATCGTCTTGCCGGTATCCCACGTCTTGCCGCCATCGGCGCTGTGATGGACGCGAAGCGGGGAGCGCCGACCGGCCCCGCCGTATCGATAGAACAGCACCAGCTCGCCGGCGTTGGTCTGCACGGCGTAGGTGTAGGTCGCCTTCGAACCGATCTGTTGGCCCGTCTGCCACGCGCTGATGTCCTCCGGCTTGGCGCTGCGGGCGTACTTCACGGGATGGTTGTGGCAACCATAGAACAGATGGATTGTCCCGTCCGGTGTGATCAGGATGGCCGGGGCGTTGTGGCCGTCGCGGGTGCGGCAGTCGTCCACGCGTACCGGGCCAATCCATTGCCCCGTCTCGTGGTCGTAGGCCACCACGCGCGCGTCGAACTCGTGGTCCATGTAGGTCACGTACGTCCGCTTGTGCTGGCCGGCGAAGTAGACGGGACGGGGTTGATGATCCCGCGCGAGCGTCCCGCAGAGCGAGTCGTCAACGAAGTGGTTGACGAGTTCGGTCGCCCGTGCGACGTTGGCGAGCCCGAGCGAAAACACGACGGCGAAAACACGACAGGCTGCACGCGCGTCCGGAGGGGTGCCCCATCCTTCGCTCTGCCTCGCGGAACGCGAGGAGGAGCGAAGGGCGGGGGACAGAATGGCGTCGCGAGTACCCGTCTGCGGTCCATTTCGTCCCCCACCCTTTCCGAGGGCCCGCGTTCCGCGGCCCCTCGAAAAGGATGGGGCACCCCTCGCCTGGATTGTCACGCACGCCTCCGTCCCTGACAGGTTATGGCACATTGTGTGAATCCCCTCGACGTCGATATACTGACCGGCCAAAGTAAGGCAGCAGACACCTTCACTCAAGGGGAGCGTGCGATGGGGATCTTGCTGGGCGTTGACGTCGGGACATCGGCCACCAAGGCGTTGTTGTGCGATGGCAAAGGCAAGGTGCTGGCGACGGCCAGCGTCGAGTATCCGATCTATACGCCCAAGCCCGGTTGGTCGGAGCAGGACCCGCTGGATTGGTGGCGGGCGACGTGCAAGGCGACGCAGGCGGTCTGTCGCAAGGCCAAGAAGAAACCATCGCAGATCACCGGCGTCGGGCTGAGCGGGCAGATGCACGGCAGCGTCTTTCTGGCTGACGGGATCAGGCCCCTCCGCCGTGCCCTGTTGTGGAACGATCAGCGGACGGCGGCTGAATGCGACGAGATCGAACGACGCGCCGGCGGGCGGAAGCGACTCATCTCGATGGTCAACAACGTCGCGCTGACCGGGTTCACCGCGCCCAAGATCTTGTGGCTGCGCAACCACGAGCCGCGGACGTACGAAAAGGTCAAGCACATCCTGCTGCCGAAGGACTACATCCGCACCTGCCTGACCGGCGAGTACGCAGCCGAGGTCTCCGACGCCGCCGGCACGCTGCTGCTGGACGTCAAGAAGCGGCAGTGGCATCGCGGGCTGTTGAGCAAGCTGGGCATCGACCCGGACCTGCTGCCGCCCGTGTACGAGTCGGTCGAGGTGAGCGGCACGGTCCACCGCGAAGCGAGCCAGGCGACGGGGATCCCGGTCGGCACGCCCGTGGTCGGCGGTGCGGGCGATCAGCCGGCCGGCGCGGTCGGCAACGGCATCGTCCGGGCGGGGATCGTGTCGGCCACGATGGGGACGAGCGGGGTGATCTTCGCGCACGCCGAGAAGCCGGTGCCCAACCCCGAGGGAACGCTGCAATCGTTCTGCCACGCCGTGCCGGGCAAGTGGTGCGTGTTTGGCTGCATGCTGGCGGCGGGTGGGAGTCTGCAGTGGCTGCGTAACACGCTGTTCGCCGACGAGGTGGCGACCGCCCGGCGGGCGGGGAAGGACCCGGGCGTCGTCTACAGCCAGATGATCAAGGAGGCGCAACAGGCCCCGCCCGGCTGCGACAGCCTGTTCTTCCTGCCGTATCTGACCGGGGAACGGTGTCCGTATCCGGATCCGAACGCCCGGGGCGCCTGGATCGGCCTGGAGGTCCGCCACGACCGTGCGTCGATGATCCGCGCCGTGCTGGAGGGCATCACGTACGGCATGCGCGACCAGATCACGCTGATGCGCGCCGCCGGCGTGAAGGTCAGCGAGGTCCGCGCCGGCGGCGGCGGGGCGCTCAGTCCGTTCTGGCGACAGCTCCAGGCCGACATGTATCGCGCCAAAGTCGTCACGATCAACACCGCCGAAGGCGCCGCCTACGGCGTCGCGCTGCTCGCCGCGACGGCCACCGGCGAGTTCAAGACCGTCCAAGAGGCCTGCAAGCAAGCGATCAAGATCACCGAGACGCGCAAGCCCAACGCCAAGACGGCGAAGACCTACGACGGGCGCTACGGGCAGTTCCGGCAACTGTATGCGACGTTGAGGGGTGATTTCGAGCGCATGGCGGCGCTGTAGACGATCATGTTCCTCAGCGAGGATATGCTTCCAGATGGACGATCGTCGTGCCGCCGTCGCCGCCTGGGCGGATCATCGTTTGGGCAACGACGCCCGGGGAAATGAGCCTGTAAGTTCCTGGGGACCTGCAGGTCCAGCCTTCCGGGTCACTGAGAGAGCGTAAGAGGGCGTCCGCATCGGTTGCCGTCGAACGTCCCCTGGTCCTTCTCGCCTGTGGACACACCTCCAATGCGGCGCTCTGGATGAGTTGGGCGGACATCTTCTTGAACAGAGCAGGAGAGGCATAGAAGTCTGCGCACAGGATCCTTCCCTTGCCGTCCGTCACGACCATGCCGGTGGCGTCCTGGCTCTTCGGCAGTACTTCCCGGGAACGATCTGTGCAATAGCTGACCGTCGCTTCTGCGGACCGCCCGTCCAAAGCGTCGCTCAGGGCCCTCGTCCTGCTCGAAACACGCAGCCTCCTCAACTCCGCTGCGATGGCCCTGTCGATCTTGACCTGCCTGGAGGACAGGACAAGCTTCTGCCTCACGGAGGGGCTTGCCATGCCGGCATAGCTGAAGCGCTCGGAGCTTCCTGCCCTCATTGACTCTCGTATGTTGCGGCCCTTCTCGAAGCACAGGGCATCAAGGACGACCCCACCTGGCGAAACGGCTGCGACCGTTCTGGCGCCAGCACCGTTCTGGCCGAGGCCAACGCGCCCCATCCCTCTCCTTGCACTCCGGGTTCCATAGCCTCTCGTCCCGGAGCCCTGGCCTCTGACCCCGCTGCCGATGAACCCGCTTTGCCCGAAGCCCCTGTTCTGTCCTCCCCCCGTGAGCATCGTTCCGCCCTGGTAGTAGGCAGGGCGTCCGCCCGAGCGCTGGGCGACGACGCTCGTCCCCGCCGCAAACGCGCCCTTGGCGCGAAGGTAGTTTTGGGGATTCTCACGGAGCACCAGACTCCCGCCAGCAAGCGCCTCCTGCAATGTGACGTAGTCTGTCGTTAGGTCAGGGGCACGCGTTTTGACGAGCTGTACGGCCATGTCGATGTCACCATCGCCATCGTGGTCGAACGCGTAAGGGCGGCCAATGGGTTCTATAGACGCTACAAACCCTGAGATTCGTTTGATATCGTTCTGCGTCCCCGCCGTATCACCACCGACCGGAAGGGCTTGGCGGGCAGGCAATACCAACAACAGTGGGATCAGATACATAGGGCAGGCCCTCCCCTTGGGCAAACCATCGATAGGACGTATCCGCCACATCGGATGACTCGTTGTTCTTGTGTTCTTGGGGTGTCGTCCGATAACTCTATGCACCCACAATCCGCGGGTCAAATGGGAATCTGTCCGGGTCTCACGAACATGCCGGCGCGCACGACCGTCGGCCCTTGTTCGCCCAGGGGGGCTCCCCGCCGAAGACAAACGCCTCCACCACAGCAAGGACGGTGCCTAGCCTCAGCCCACCGGCCGGCTTCCGCTCCGGCCCGGTCGCCTGGCGACGATCATGTTGCCGATCTGGTTGTACTTCTCGTGGAGCTCCAGCTTGTGCCGTAGCATCCTGACCAGCCAGTGCTTCGCCGGCGTAACGTCGCCGAGATCCTTCATCGCGTCGCGATCCCCCTCGAGCCAACCCGTCAGGCCCGCCTTGAACGACGCGTACCATCTCTGGCAAGACGCGAAGTCCGGATAGGTGTCTTCGCACTGGAGGATCGACGCATCGCCCCCAGTCGCCTGCATCGAGCCGAGGTCGCCAATCGCCTGGATGATCCGCTCGACGTAGCGGAACGCCTTCGGGGCGCACAGCCAAGTGCTCTCGATCAGTTCGAGGAGCTTCTCGCCGCCCGGGACGTGCTGCCGGATCCACGCGTCGAGTTCCTGCATCTCGGGCAGTGCCTTTTCGACGAAGTAGGGATCGCCATACGGCGGATTGCCGTAGCAGCCGAACCTCGCTGCGTCCCCGCCAACGTCGCCAGCGTAGACGTCAAGCATGAACCGCTCCCGCCTGTCGTCCGTCCAGATCAGCGTCTTGATCCACCATCTCAGCCTGTGGATGAGTCTGCTGACGGCGACCTCCTTCGCCTCTGATCGCGCGCCGAGTGCGTCGTACACGGCCGCGACGATCCGCGGCCAGTCCTTGCCGAGGTCGTCTCGCATGGCCAGCTCGGCCGCTGCGACGTCCAGGGGCGCACTCTTGCGCCAGGTGTCGAGACAGTAAACGTAGTAGGACATAAGCGTCTTGCGTCCGGGGTCGGCCGTGTAGCATCCGAACACCAGGTCGGGACACTTCTCGTCCCGGATGGCCTGACAGATCTGCACCAGCGGACGAGGAAACGTGTAGTGTCCGCAGGTCGGGATCCCCGCGATCATCCGGTCGACGATTTCGACCGCCCACGCCGGCACGGCGCCGAGCGCCATCTCTTCGCAGAAGATCGATCGCAGTTCGGCAGAGGACCGCAGATCCTCGCCATGCGCCTCGCTCCCGTCCCATCCCGCGTCATAGGGCGTTGCAGCCCAACAACGGCTGGTGACGCTGGCTTTGTAGGCCTCTTTCGTCCATTCAGGTTCTGCCGACATGGGGGCATTCTCCGGTATCTGGCACATCGCCGCATCGCAAGTCCGACGACCGACATCTGCGGACTCTCCTTCCAGAAGACACCTGGCAATCTGCATGGGAGGAGGGGTTGGCGCTCCCTATCAAGGAGATTGATCGCGTCGAGGACGTTATGATAGCCGGTTGTCGTCCCGTCGTCCTGTGGCGCCCTGGCCGGGTGCGCCGACGGGTTCGTGAAGCCCGAAGGGAGGACAGGCCGTGCTGCGCATCCCGATTGGACCGTTGTTGGCGGCCTTGCTGCTGGCGGCACCCGAAGCGATTGCCGGGCAAACGCTCGCCCCGGCAGACGGCCCGTCTCATGCCCTCGTCGATGAAGGAAGGCCGGTCGCCACGATCGTCCTTCCCAAGACCCCCGACGAGCTGGAGCGCCATGCGGCAAGCGAGTTCCAGCGGTACGTCAAGGCCATCACCGGCGTAACGCTATCGATGGTCAACGAGCCACGGGCACCGAACGGCTATGGCGTCTGGCTAGGACGGACCACAGCGTCCGAGTCCGCGAGGTTCACACTGACACAAGAGGCGCTGGGCCGCGATGGCTATGCGGCCGAGGTCGGCCAGAAAGGGTTGATCCTTGTCGGACGGTGTCCGATCGGCACGCTCTTCGGCGTGTACGACGTCATCGAGCGCGAGTTCGGCGTGCGCTGGTGTGAGCCTCACGAGACGCTGGGCGAGGTCGTGCCCATCGCCAAGACGCTATCGCTCGGCAGCTTTCGCCGGTCGTTCAAGCCCTCGTTCGACTACCGGTGGGTCGATTCCGGCGATTGGGCGTTGAGGCAGCGGATGAACGTGAGGGTTGACATCGACGGCGAGCGGATCGGCGTGAACTGGAAGTGGCATTTCCACACGTTCTGCACGTTGATCCCGCCGGACAAGTACTTCGACTCGCACCCCGAGTGGTTCCCGTTGATCAAGGGGAAGCGCAAGAAGTCGACGCGCAAACACAGCCACAGCACGCAATTGTGCACGAGCAATCCCGAGGTCGTGGCCAGGCTCGCCGAGGGCATGATCGAGGTCCTCGACGCCGACCCGACGATTGAGATCATCACGCTCTCCCCAAACGACGGTGACGGCTTCTGTGAGTGCGCGGACTGCAGGGCGCTCGACGAGCCGGGGCGCGGGTGGTTTGCGCGCTACTCCAAACGCCTGGCGATCCTGAACCAGCAGATCGCCAAGCGTGTCGGCAAGCGCCACCCAAAGGTGAAGATCAAGGTGGGCGCCTATGCGATGTACGCGCGGTTGCCGAAGATCGAGAACTACAAGCCCGAGCCGAACCTGATCATCCACCTCTGCCACCTGTACTTCTGTCACAATCACCCGATCGCCAGCCACCGCTGCAAGATGAACGACACCTACCTGCCGACGGATCGGTTCCTGCCCAACCAGGAGTTCGTCAACATACTCAAGCAATGGCGCGCGGTGACCGACAACCTGTTCATCTACGAGTACTACGCCCTCGGCGGGTGGTCGAAGGCCAAGCTCCTCTGGCCCATGGTCCACACGATGCGCCACGACATCCCGTGGTACCGCGACATGGGGGCCAAGGGGTTCTACACGCAGACCGGTCCGTGGAAGAGAGCCCCCCTCAACGCCTACATCGCCGCAAAGCTCGCCTGGAACGCCGATCTCGACGTGGACTGGCTGATCGAGGATTTCTGCAAAGCGTTCTTCGAGGACGCCGCAGAGCCGATGCGGCAATACCTGCTCGAAATCGAGCAGGCGATGGTCCGCAACAACCGGTGCATCTCCTACGGCCTGCTCGAGGGCAGGGCAAGGAACCTCGGGCCGCGAATCTTCACGCAGGCGACGCTCGATCGGCTCCGTTCGTTTCTCAACGATGCGACGAAACGCACGAATCGAGACGTCGTACGACATCGCATCGCCGAGATCCGCAGCGGCTTCGACGCGTGCGAGCTTTCCGTGGCACGTATGAGGTAAGCGCCTGAACGCTGGACGTGCAGGCCGGGATGGGCGTCGCGCGCCGTCGGCGGCGCACCGATGTCGGGAGATGCGCCCTCCAACGGTCCCGGGGGATCAGAAACCCATTTGCCATCTGGCCGGCCCGGACGTTGGCCGACGGAGGGTCATGGTCACCGTTCGGTCGGGGTTGGCCTTGGTCGAGACCTTGTCCGCGCCGTCGGCGCTGGCCGACGCCAGCGTGTACCCCTCGGGCACGAAGATGACCAGCTCCGACGGGAAATCGGCGACCAGGCAAACCGTGCCGGACAGGACCTTCTTGGACTGATCCCATGCCAGGTCTTCCAGGCTGACGCCGCCCTGCGTGATGTGCCGATCGGTCGACACAAACTGCGGCCGGTGCAACGACGGATGGACCGACAGAAGGACATTGCCCCTGGCGGGGACCGACGCGGTCAGCCGCTCGCGAACGCTTCCGCGGCAGGACCGGGCCCAGAAGTCGTACACCAAATACTCGCCATCGCTGGGCAGGCCCAGCTCGTCGAAGCGGACCTCGACATCGGCCGCCTGGTCGCCCCAGTTGAAGAGCGACACGACGTCCCACTGGCCGAACGTCCTGTCGATCTTCAGGTCCCAGATGGGGCACATCTCGAAGATGGGGAACAGGTCGAGCGGTCGCACGTCACACACCGGAAGGCATTGCTGCAACAGCCGCATCCGCTCAGGCGGAAGCTCGGCGAGCTTGTCGCCAGCGAACATCATCTGGCCGGGCAGCCCGACGACGGTCGTGGCTAGTCGGGCCATGGGCGTGGGCGTAGAGGTCGGCACCAGCAGCGTGTCGGGGTCGCCGTACCAGACGATGTTGTTTGCGAAGAGCTGGTTGAGCGTGGTCCGGGCCTGATTGAGGTAGTTGTGCCACCCGGGCGGCTTGTTGGCATGAACGATGTCGGCACCGAGTCGCCCGGCGTCTGCGAGACCGATCTCCGGTCCGGTGTAGTGCCCCTGACATGCCAACCAGATGCGATCCGGCCCAATGCCTCGCCGAAGCGCCTCGACGCACAAACGAAACGGGTCCTCGCACGGTTGCTTAAAGGCCGCTCGCACCTCGGATCGCTCGTAGAAGTGCGCCGAATAGCTCGCACTGCGCCCCGACATCCCGTCGATCTTGAAATACTCGTAGCCCCATTCCTGGGACATGGTTCGGTGCGTCTCTGCCATGTGTCGCCGGACGACCTCCTGGGAGGGATCGACCACGTACAGGCCACACCAGTTCCGCATCGGCTTGCCGTCGGGGTGGTGCAGAAACCAGTCCTTGTGGGATTCGTAGAACGCCTTGTCGCCCGTGCCGAACGGGACGGTCCAGATCCCCGGACGGAACCCGAGCTTGCGGATCTGGTCGGCCAGCCACTTCATGCCGTGGGGGAACTGCCTCGGGTTCGGGCGGAGCGTCAGGTTGTGGAACTTGCTGACGGGCAGCTTGTCGGAGTTGTCCTGCCACGACTCGATGTGCCAAATCTCCATGCCGAACGGTCTGAGGTGCTTGGCCGCCACGCGGGCCTCGTCGAGGTTCTCCTTCTCGCCGGCCGTGTCGAAGTAGACGTTCCACGACATCCATCCGGTCGGCGGCGAGGGGCAGCGCTCCTTGTTGATCGGTCGGTAGTAGGGCACGTAGCGCGACCGGTAGTAGTCGCGGATCAGTTCGAAGACCAAGGCCGAGCAGGCAGCGTCGTGCGGCGTAGCCGTCATCGCCACGTCAAACGCAGGAGCGTCGTCCTCTCGGCGCCGCCTCTTGATGACGACGTCGCGCCCGCCGAATTGCAGGGCGGTGTCGGTGGCGATGTCGAACAGCGAGTCGTTCAGGCCGCTGTCGGCGTCCCCGGAGGCCATCTGCACCACGCGCGATCTCGTCGCAGGACGGGTTCGGCAGACGAAGGTCTGCTTGCCCAACCGGGCCTTTGCCTGAAAGGTCAGCCGGCCGCGGTAGTTCTGCGCCGAGCGGTGAACGGCCGTCACGCGGAGGATTCCCCCCGATCCGCTGAACGTCACATACCCCTGAACGTTGCCGCCCTCGTCCAACAGCGCTAGGCGCGTCGCGACCGAATCGCGCGGCGGCACGATCTTCCAGGGCTTCAAGGCCCCGTTGGCAAAAGCGCCGAACGACAGCTTCCCGGCGACCTTCGTACCGGTGAGCGGATGGGCCAATTCGAGCGTCGACGCCGCCGGATCAAACCGGACGCGCCAGTCGCCCGTGCCCGGAAATCCCAGCCCGCCCTCCATCTTCCCGGCCGCCAGCGCCGCGACGGACTGGGACGCCAGGAACAACACGAAGCCCAAGATGACAACCATGTGGTCGACTTGCGCAATCGGTGCTTTCATTGTTGCACTCTCCGGAATGTGTTGTCCGCCTGAGTGTGCCGTCGCCCGGAATCCCGCAGCGCCGATCAACTTAGCGCTGGTCCTCCTGGGGAGCATCCCCGTATAGTAGTAATAGTGGTACAGGATGACGCTCGAAGACGAAAGCCCGACGCTGCCACCTCCAGACGTAGGGTGAGGGTCGCTTGATTCGCAGCGCCCGACCGAGGGGACAAACATGAAGAGAAGCGCAGTCGCGCCGACTGCCCGCCCATCTGGTTTCACGCTGATTGAGCTTCTGGTCGTCGTCGCCATCATCGCACTTCTGATCTCGATCCTGCTGCCGTCATTGAGCCGCGCCAGAGCACAGGCGCGGACCGCTGTGTGCGCATCGCGGATGGGCCAGCTCGCCAAGGCGATCCTCTTGTACGCCGACGATAACAACGACACCCCCCCCTTCATCGGCCGGGGATGGGAGGACTGCGACGACGAGTCACGACTCAACAGCGAAGTGTGGCCCGAGGGATCAGGGCACACGCTGATGGACCTGGCCCGGTTCGAAGACTGGCTCATGCCCAACATGCCGGACTACTGGCTGACCGAGCAGGTGACGGCCCCGGGCTGGCCGGACTACGCCAAGATCACCAACGGCCGCTTGTTCCGCTATGCGCGCTTCGAGGGACTCTACCTCTGCCCCGAGTTCGAGCGCGTGTCCGATTCGGCCAAGTCGCAGTTCGTCTTCAACTACACCCGCAGCTTCATGGGACGCAAGTGGTTTCACCACGGCGATCCGGAGGGCGATCCCCCGTCCCCTTACATCACTTCGGGCGCGTCCAACAACTGGTGCGGCATTGCCGGGCCGATCCTGAAGATCAGTCAGATCTACGCACCCTCTCGGCTGTGGATGCTCATCGACGAACGGTGGGATCGGCATTGCGCAGCCCCGATGGAGCTCTTTCAGGTGACGGGCGGGGGAATCCTGGCGGGCGTCGCCCGGGAGCAATGGATGGCCATCGACTGCATCTGGGGCCCCTGGGGGAACGAGATCGGCCAGTACCACGGCAGCAAGCGGGTCGCTCGGATCATCCCGGAGGCCGTTCGAGACCAGTTCGCCCCGATCAAAAGCGGCAACATGGCCTTCTACGACGGCCATGTCGAGCTCGATGTGGACCCGCTCCCGGACCGGACCGTCGAATGGGAAGCCTTGCCGGCAGCGTTGGCGTTGATAGATTGGCTGGGCGGGCTGATCTTCGCTCAGCGCGGCCTGGCGCTGGGCGATATCGTCTTTGATACCCCGTTCTGATCAGACCAGGGCCGGATGTCTCAACCCATCGGCGCCAAGCTCCCACAGCAACAATTGAGCAACATGGCCCAGCCGATAGCGTCTGGGCCACACGCAGTCGGATGGTGTTGCTGGCCGATCAGGCCGCGCATACAATGCCGCCCAGCGTCCGGCGCAGTGCTTTCGTTTGCGCCGGGTCCGTGATGCGCGACGGCCTGATTCGCAGCGGGATCGGGCGGTGTGAAAAACTGGACGCAGAAACGGGTTGGTCCGATATTCGATGTGAGGTACTTCAGCGAGCGAGGAGTCCAGCGAATCATGTCCACAACGATTGTTCACGTCTCAGGACGCGAGATCCTCGATTCCCGGGGGAACCCGACGGTGGAGGCGACCGTCGTCCTCGAGGACGGCAGCGTGGGACAGGCCCAGGTCCCCAGCGGCGCGAGCACCGGCGAGCACGAGGCCGTCGAGCTTCGCGACGGCGATGACGCACGGTACGGGGGGAAGGGCGTTCTGATGGCGGTGGAGAACATCCACGAAGCCATCGCCGAGGGCGTCATCGGCCTGGACGCGCTGGATCAGGAAGAGCTCGACCAGACGATGATCGACCTGGACGGCACGCCGAACAAGGGCAAGCTGGGCGCCAACGCGATCCTGGCCGTTTCGATGGCCGGCGCGAAGGCGGCGGCTGAGGCCTGCGGCCTGCCGCTGTTCCGCTACCTCGGCGGCGCGTCGGCCCACGTTCTGCCCGTGCCCATGATGAACATCCTCAACGGCGGCAAGCACGCCGACAACAACGTCGATTTCCAGGAATTCATGATCCAGCCGTGGGGAGCGCCGAACGTCCGCGAGGCGGTCCGTTGGGGCGCCGAGATCTTCCATACGCTCAAGAAGGTGTTGACCGAGCGCGGCTATAACACCTCTGTGGGCGACGAGGGCGGGTTCGCCCCGAGCCTCAGGACCAACGACGAAGCGCTCGAGCTGATTGCCGAGGCCGTCGACAAGGCCGGCTACAAACTCGGCGAACAGATCTTCATCGCGCTCGACCCGGCCACCAGTGAGATGTACGACGCCGAGGCCGGCGGCTATCGCTTCTTCAAGTCGGACCCGGGCAAGGTGTTCAACAACGACCAGATGATCGGCATCTGGACCGAGTGGTGCGACAAGTACCCCATTCGCTCGATCGAGGACGGGCTGGCGGAGGACGACTGGGAAGGTTGGGCCAAGCTGGCCGGGGCGTTGGGCGATCGCGTTCAGCTGGTGGGCGACGATCTGTTCGTGACGAACGTCGAGCGTCTGAGGCGCGGCCTGGCCGAGAAGGCCGCCAACAGCATCCTGATCAAGGTCAACCAGATCGGCACGCTGACCGAGACGTTCGCCGCGATCGACCTGGCGATGCGAAACGGCTGGACGGCCGTCATCAGCCACCGCAGCGGCGAGACGGAGGACACGACCATCGCCGACATCTCCGTCGCCAGCAACGCCGGACAGATCAAGACCGGCAGCCTGTGTCGCACGGACCGCGTGGCCAAGTACAACCAGTTGATCCGTATCGAGGAGCACCTGGGCGAGCAGGCCGAGTACGGCGGTCAGCTCTGGAACAAGTAGGAAGCCGACGCACCTGACCCACCATCGAACGGCCAGGGAGGGCCACTGACGTGACGGAACGTGTCGAGCAAGACCTGCGCAGATCGTTCATGCGGGGGGCCTATCGTCGAAGCGACGAGGCCGTTTCACCGATCAGCCACGTGGTAGGGTTCTGGATCCTACTCTCTGCAGCGGCGCTGTTGTTCTCCGCGTCCGTGTTTCTGCCGATATGGCAGGAGCAACAGGAGGTGCTCACCGCGCAGGCCGAGGTGAAACAGCGCCTCGATGCGTACCGCGCTGAGTTGGCCCAACTGCAGGCGACGGTCCGCGCGCTGGACGAAGACCCGACGATCAACCAACACACCGCCCTGCGGGAGCTGAACTTCCGGATTCCCGGTCAGGAGGTGGTCCCGACGCATCCCTCCGAAGCCATCGAGACCTCGCCACAGGCATCGGCCTCGGACGCCCAGATCGGCGGACACCCCTGGCTGTCGTGCCTGCCTCGAAACTGGGATCGGCTGAACGCCTGGGCCGAATGGGCCAGCGACCCCGGGGTCCGGCGCGCGCTGCTGGTGGCGGCGGCCTTCCTGGCCTCGACGGCCTTTGTCCTGTGCGCGCCGCCTACGCCCAAGCCCCTCCGTCTGGTCAGGTCAAAGCGATCCCCTTAGGGGACGTTCCCTCCAAGGCACCAACGGATCGATCACACGCCGAGACGCTTGCCAGAACCGGCGCGAGCCGCCATAACTGCGGCATGGGATGGGGGGCATTGTCGGAGGTGGGAACGAGATGACCGGCATCCACGTTCTGGCGGCGCTGCTGGCGGCAGCGGCGATGGCGAGTCTGGCCTGGGCGACCGAGCCGAAGAACGGCCCGCCCCCTGAGAAACTCAAACCCTTCGAAAAGGCCCGCACCAACGCGTACGCCAAACAGCTCGAGGCCTGTCTGCAGCGCTGGTTGGTCGATGAGTATCCGGCACGAGCCCAGAAGGCATGGAAACGAGACTACGCGAGCGTCGAGGCTTTCCTGGCCAGCGTCGAGCCGAACCGCATGCGATGGCGCGCCATCCTGGGCCCACCGGACCTCGAGGCCACGGGTTCGCTGGAGCGCCGACCGCATCGTCCGCTGGCGGACCTCAAAGGCGAGTGGCTGAGGCTGCCGCTCGGGCCGCTGCAGGCCGAGGCGCTTCTGGTCGTTCCCGCGTCGGCCAAGGGCCCGGTGCCTCTCGTCATCGCGCAACACGGTATCGGCAGCTTCCCGGAGCGCGTCTTCGGGGTGATGGACGAGGGCGACGCCTACCACAGCTATGCCCGCGAACTGGTCAAGGCCGGCTTCGCCGTCCTCGCGCCGCTCAACCTCCGCTCGCAGGAACGCCGCAACCGGATCGAACGGCTGTGTCGGCTGGCCGACACGACGCTGCCGGGCATCGAGCTGACACGGCTGCAGCGATTGCTGGACGTCGTGCTGCCCGATGAGCGGATCGACGGCAAGCGCGTCGGGATGTGGGGCGTCTCGCTGGGCGGCCTGGCCACCATGTTCTGGATGCCGCTCGAACCGCGGATCCAAGCCGGCGTCGTCTGCGCGTGGTTCAATCATCGTCGCAACAAGATGGCCATTCCCGACAAGCGCTACAGCTGCTTCCTCGACACCCGCGAGGAACACGCCTTCTTCCGCGGCTGGCTGACCGAGTTCGCCGACTACGACGCCATCAGCCTGATCTGTCCCAGGCCGGTGCTGATCCAGACGGGCAAGCGGGACGGCATCGCCCACTGGCCGCAGGTGATCGAGGAGTTCGAGGTCAGCAAGCAACACTACGAGAGGCTCGGCATGCCCGAACGGATCGAGATGGACCTGCACGACGGCGGCCACGAGGCCCGCGTCGAGAGCGGCGTGACGTTCCTCAAGCGGTGGTTGATGAAGTGATCCGGAGACGGGAGGCCCGGCATGCGCGTCAAGTGCCCCTACTGTGAGAAAGCCTTCACGGTCTTCCCGATCCCGACCCGGCAGGCGATCCAGCATCGCCGCGCCGGGTTGGTCGCGTGGGCTGCGACGTTGGGCGCGACGTTCCTGGTCTGCATCGCGGTCGGACCGGACTGGGTGGGTGGACTCGTGCGTGGCCTTGCAGCTCTGCTCGGCGCGCGGTTGGGCGCAGGCGCAGGCATGGTGCTGCTGACCGCCCCCGTCGTCTTCGTGTCCCTGGCGATCTACGACCGGATGGTGCCGCACTTCGCCCGACCGATTGGCGAGCCGCGGCACTGCGCCAGCTGCGGCTACGTCTTCGAGGGCCTGAACTGCCACCGTTGTCCGGAGTGTGGCGAGGCGATCTGAGCCCCGGCGCTGGCGCGCCGTCTCGCGAGCGTACCATGGCTGACGCGAAGGGCAACAAACGCCCGCTGGCCCGCAAGACCCTGCTTGCGCTCGCTTCTGCTGCGACTTCCCTCGTCTGCGCCGAGGCCTGTGTCAGACTCCTCTACCGCGATCAGGTCGACACCGAGCTGATGATGGCGAGGTTGAGGGCGGCATCGATCAAGGACATCAAGCAGCCGTCCGAAGACCCCATCCTCTACTTTGAGCTGAGGCCGAACGTGAGGACGCAGATCCGCGACTCGTCGCTCATCATCGGGCCTGATGGCTACCGTGTGCCCTCCCAACAGGTAAACGTGCCGGCCAACGCCGTGCGGGTCGCCGTCGTGGGCGATTCGTCATCGTTCGGGTGGGGGGTCAACTACGAAGACTCGTATCCCGACGTGTACCGCCGCCTGATGGAAGCGGCGACCCAAACGCCGATAGCGCTGAGGAACTTCTCGGTCCCCGCATACAACACCGAACAGGAACTGCAGGTATTCAAGACAAAGGCCTTGCCCTACAAGCCGGATCTGCTCATCCTGCATCATGACCACAACGACGTTGCGCCGCGCCTCGGCTTCCGGGGCAGCGGCGGCCTGCATCCGACTTACGGAGACAACCTCGTCCACTCGGCGCTAATCAAGCTTGCGCTGAGGAAGCTCAGCATCTATCGCAGTTCGAAGGATCCCCAGTCCATCGCAGCCGAGCACGAGCGTGTCGGGCCGTACATCACGGCGGGGCCGTGGTATGACAAGCATCTTCAGGCGCTCCGGGAATTGGCCGAGGAATCTCGGTCCCACGGCATACCCACCATCGTGGTTCTGTTCAACGCCTACGTCGAAGCCGATAGCGACTACGAGACCAGCCCGCAGTACATCGAGCTCCACAGGAAGCTGAGCGAAGCGCTGCGGACAATGGGATTGCACGTGCTGGACCTGTACCCGATGTACCAGGCACACATGCGACAGACGGGATGGGCGGACCTGCGTAAATGGTGGATCTCGAAGGACGAACCGATGGACCCTCACCCGAACGTCAGCGCCCATCGGTTCATCGCCGAGGCCCTGGTCGCACATACGCGGCGTCAACCTGAGCTGATGTCGGCGTTCCGAAGACGCTAGCCCCCCGGCTGGAATGGAGGTAGCACTCAAGGAGTCAGTGATGGACAAGGTGGTCTTGATTCCAGGCGAGGCAGGTTACCGGGGGTATTCGGGCACGTCGGTGGCCATGGTGACGGCCGTGGACGCGAGCGGCAAGCCCGACATCTGCACGGTGGGCGCCTGGTCGTTCGTCAATGGGGTCCCACCGATGTACGGCATCGCGATGTGTACGAAGGCGGCCGGCGGGAACTACTTCAAACGATACACGACCACGTGCATCGAACAGACCGGTGAGTTCGTCATCAACGCACCGGACGACCGCCTCGCCAAGGCCTGGGCCATCTGCGGAACCGTGTCGCTGACCAAGGACCCCGAAGCCGACAAGTTCAAGCTGGCCGGACTGACCCCCGCGCCCGCGACGCGCGTGGCCGCTCCGCTGATCGCCGAGTGTCCGGTCAACATCGAATGCCGCGTCCACAGCAAACACGTGCTGCCCAGCCACGACTGGATCGTCGGTGAGCCGCTGGCCGTCCACTGGGCCGCCGACATCATCGAAGGACGACGGACGCTCGAGTGGAACCGGGCGCCGAAGATCGTTTGACGACCTCCGCAACTGGGTGGGGGGCGACTACTGGATATAGCCGAGACCGCGAAGGCGGGAACGCGTCTCTTCGTCCAGCTGCTGCTTGCCGGCCAGTCGTTCGGGGGCCTGGTACGGCTTGGACGCTGCCAGCCATTCGGACAGCTGCTTGGCAAGGTGGTCGGCGATAGGGCGGTGTGACGTGATCAGGTTGCTCGCCTCGCGCGGGTCCTCGGCGACGTTGTAGAGCTCCTCGCGCCCATTCGAGGCGACGATGTACTTCCACGGCCCCTGGCGAACGGCCCGGAGCACGCCCTCGAAGGGCGCACGGTCGAACCGGCTGTCGATCTTCTGGGCCTGGTCGAGCTTCACGTCGTACGGCGCCATGTACTCGACGACGACAACGCGCCCTGTCGGCAAGGACGGCCCGTCGGTCGGAGCCGTGCTCGGCGACGTCGTCGCCGCGGCGGGCGTGGCAGAAGCGGTCGAGGGGCCGCTTGTCGCGTCGGTCGGATCGAGCAGCGATCGGCCGAACGTCGATTGCGTCGGCCCGGTCCGACCGTACAGGGCATCCAGCATCGTCGGGAACAGGTCTACCGTTTGGACCGGGTCCGCCCGTCGACCGGGCTTCAGGCGCTTCGGGTAACGGATGATCAATGGCACGTGGGCGAGTGTCTCGTAGACGCACCAGGCGTGGCCGATGATGTGATGATCGCCGAGACACTCTCCGTGATCGGCCGTGACGATGATCAGCGTATCATCGACCGAAACGTGCTCAGCCAGCATCGCCAGCAGGCCGCCCAGGTAGTCGTCTTGCAGCCGGGTCTCGGCATTGTACGTGTCGTTGAGCAGCTCGAGCTGCGCCGGAGTGAAGCAGTCGCGCTTCAGCAGGCAGAACTCGGGACGCTTGGACCACCAGGCATGGCGGTAGGAACCGTCAATATCGGCCGGCTCGATGAACAGCTTCTTGTAGGGCAGGTGGGGGACGTACGGGGCGTGCGCCTCCATGTAGTTGACGAACAGGAAGAACGGGCGGTGGCGGTCACGCTGTCGCAGGAACCGCTCGAGAAGCTGATTGGTGTACTTCGCGCCGTCGTCCTGGGCCGTCGCCACGCCCAGCCACTTGCCGACATGCCCCCCGGGGTAGAGCGCCTCGAGGAGGAGCTTCGCCAGCCCGTTGCTCCGGACGTTGTGCAGCAGCAGCGGCTGGATGTACCCGTCGAATCCTCGCGACAGGTTCGTGCTGGGACCGATCCAGAGGTTGTTGGTCAAGGCCATGGTCTGGTAGCCGGCCTCGGCGAGGAGTTGGGTGACCGTCGTGAACTCCTCTGCGACCCAGGTGTGGCCCCAGTTCGCCCCGTGCTCGCTGGGAAACAGACCAGTAAACATCGAAGCGTGCGCCGGGAGGGTCCAGATCGCCGGAGAGGTGCAGTTCTCGAAGACCGTCGCGTCGGCAGCGAAGGCGTCCAGTCGCGGCGAGGTCTGCCGACCGTAGCCGTAGCAACCGAGCCGATCCACCCGCTGGGTGTCCATCACGACCAACACGATGTTCGGCCTGGCGTCTTGTCGGTCCTGAGACACGACGGATGGGGATTGCCACAGGCCTTCCGATGCCATCAACTGGGGACGCTCGAACCACTGGATGGCCAGGCAGACCAGGACGATCCCCGCTGCCGGCAGGAACCCCGATCGTCCGACGGTGCGCATCCGCACGCCCAGTCGCGTCGGGGTCAGAACGCATGCGATGGCGTAGGCGCCCGCGGCCACCAACAACCAGAAGCCCGCCATGACGACCCACCAGCTTGGGTCGATCTCCTTGGCCAGGGATAGTCCAGCCTCGACGGCGGCGCACCACAGCCAGAACGTGCCCGTGCCGGCCACGACGACGGCCAACGCCAGCGCCCCGGGCACGACCCCCCGGCGGAGTCGGCCGCTGGCGAGCACCGCCACACCGCAGACGCTGCCAATGATCGCGCCGTGCACCGTCCAGAGGATGGCGTGCACCAGGGCGGAGTAGCTCAGCGCGTCCGCCCACTGGCGAAGTCCCATAACCCCGGCGAACCGCAACCCCGGCCGGACCGTCAGCGCCCACCCGAACACGAGCCCCCCGATCAGGCCCGCCCGGACGGTCCATGCCAGCACCGATCTCGATAGCGCCCAACGACCCGCTGCCTCGAGCGGGGGGGACGCGCACTGAAGGCCGGTGCTGTCTGCCGCAAGCACGTGGCTCGACATATCCGAGTGCTCTTCGCCAGGACACATGGACAGACCCCACCCCACGGCGGGAGCCGCCCGTCCACGTCCAGTAGATCGACGCGTCGCAGGGGGCCCTTCTGCTCAATCCCGGAGGGTTCCTGGCCTCAGGCCCGATCCGCGGGCCGCTTCCATAGCGCCGGCAATCCACCTTGCCGTCGGTGTTCGGCAGTGCTACGCTCCCGGGCGTCCTGGGAACGTGTGACCCGACCTGTGTGATCCGCGGATTCCTGACCACCTCCTCCCGCATGCGCCAAGCCGCCGTCGGAAACGGGGGCGTCCGGCAGAGGACGGTCATTCGCGAGGTCGCGGGATGGACAGCCACTGGAGGAGATCGCTATGAACGTTCGTACGGGCCTCGGGATGTGGGTGCTGTTCGCCTGTACGGGAACGGCTGCCGGGCAGCAGGCCGCCGAAGACAAGGCGTTGCTCGCCGAGGTCAAGGCCTACAAACCAAGAATCGTCTACGAGACCCGCGTCGACGGCAACTGGGAGCTGTTCATGGTGGGCGCTGACGGCTCGAACCCCGTCAACCTCACGCGGACGCCCAAGATCCATGAGCTGTATCCGCACGTCTCGCCCGACGGGACGAAGGTCTGCTTCGTGGTCGACGAAGGGGAGGGAAACGCCAAGGCCCGCAACGTCTACACCATGAACATCGACGGCACCGATCGGAAGCTCGTGGCCAAAAACGCACGGCAGCCGTGTTGGAAGCACGACGGAACGGCGATCGCGTATCTCAAGGGCGAGTTCGACGCGTTCTGCTACAAGGATTTCGCCACCAAGGGCATCTTCATCTACGACCTGGCGACCGGCACGCACCGGCAACATCCCAACAAGAAGATCCATCACCTGTACAACCTGTGCTGGTCGCCGGACGGCAAGTGGTTCCTGGCGACCGTGCACGCGGGGATGGGATTCAAACACGCGATCCTGGCCATCCCCGTCGACGGCATGGAGGTCTTCAACCTGGGCATGAACGGATGCCGACCCGACATCAGTCCGGACGGGAAGACGGTCGCGTGGGGGGCCAGCGACTGGGCGTTGCTCGCGGCCGACATCGACCTGACGGGCCCCAAACCCAAGGTGAGCAACAAGCGCGCCATCGCGACGAGCAAGAAGCCGATCAAGATTTACCACATCGACTGGTCGCCGGACGGACGGTACGTCACGTTCAGCCGTGGCCCGGCCAAGAAGCGACTGGGCCACGCGCCCGAGATCGTCGGCATACCGGCCGAGGGCTGGAACCTCTGCGTGGCCGACCCGACCCGCAAGAACCGGTGGGCGGCCATCACGACCGACGGCAAATGCAACAAGGAGCCCGACTGGGCCCCGGTGGCGGAGAAGGGGCGATGAGGACGTCGCGTTTCAGCCGGCCGCCCGGACGTTGGCGATGGCTGTTGGCACTGGCGGCCTTGTGGACGTCCGCCTGCCAAAAGGTGGACGCGCCCGCGTCGGCGGGAAAGGCCCCTCAGGTCATGACGACCAAGAGCGGCATCGAGATGGTGCTGATCCCCGCCGGACGGTTCGAGATGGGAAGCCGCACCGGTCAGGCCGACGAGGCCCCGGTGCACGAGGTCGCGATCGACGCGTTCTGGATGGACCGGACCGAGATCACCCAAGCGCAATACGGCAAGCTCGTCCTGGGCAACCCCTCGCACTTCAAGGGCCCCAACCGTCCTGTCGAGCAGATCAGTTGGGCCGACGCGGCGCTGTTCTGCAACAAGCGCTCGCGGGCCGAGGGCTTCCAGCCCTGCTACGACGAGGAGACGGCCGCGTGCGATTATGCCGCCGACGGATACCGGCTTCCCACGGAAGCGGAATGGGAATACGCCTGCCGGGCGGGA
>CAYMLO010000146.1:0-25341 GCA_964390905.1 uncultured Planctomycetales bacterium
CGAGCATGCCTCGTTCCCAGCGGTGTTCTGCAATGGTTGAGTCAAGACGCACCCTCGCTTCGACCGCGGAGGGCGACAACCGGTCGAGTTGCATGCGCAACTGCACTATGCTATGCATCCGGAACCGGATGGGGGGCCCTCGAGTTGGTGGGAGAAACGAGAATGAAACAGCGAAGCGATCGTTCCAAGGACAAGGCCCGGCAGATCGGGCGTCGGACGCTGGTGAAGGGGGCGGCCGGATCGGTCCTGGCGTGCGCCGGTGAAGGCGCGCTGGTCCGGAGCGCCCGGGCGGGCGAGGCCACGGCGAAACCGTCCACTGCGTATCCGCCGGCGCGAGCCGCGACGCGCGGGCCCAAGAACCACTTCTTCGGCTACTACGACAAGTGCCCGTGGGACAAGACGGGGCGGTATCTGCTGGCGATGGAGATCGGCTTCAACGACCGCCAGCCCAAGCCCGGCGAGCCGCTGACCATCGGCATGGTCGATCTGAAGGGCAACAACAAGTACATCCGGCTCGACAAGACGGCCGCCTGGTGCTGGCAGCAGGGGACAATGCTGCAATGGGTCGGCACGGCGCCCGATCGCGAGATCATCTACAACAGCATGCGAGACGGGAAGTACGTCTCGATCATCCGCGACGTACACAGCGGCAAGACGCGCACGCTGCCCCGCCCGATCTACGCGATCAGCAACGACGGCACGCAGGCGGTTTCGCTCGACTTCGCCCGGACCGGACGACTCCGCCCCGGGTACGGCTACATCGCCCTGCCCGAGGAGCACAAGGACAGCCCGGCCCCCGACCAGGCCGGCGCCTACTGGATGGACCTCAAGACGGGCAAGAACAAACTGATCGTCTCGATCGCCCAGGCCGCCGCCAACGAGGTGGACGACCGCTTCAAGGACACGGAGCACTGGTTCAATCACATGCAGTTCAACCCGTCAGGCACGCGATTCCTCTTCCTGCACCGCTGGAAGAAGGCGAAAGGCGGCAGGTGGACGCGCCTCTACACCTGCAAACCCGATGGCAGCGACTTGCGGCTGATCACGGATACCGGCATGGTGTCGCACTTCGATTGGCGTGACGACCAGACGATCCTGGCCTGGGCCACCCAGAAACGCGGGCACAACCGCTTCTTCTTGATCGACGCGTTGACGGGCGAGATGACCGTCGTCGGCGATGGCGTGCTGGTCCGCGACGGGCACTGCTCCTACTCGCCCGATCGCAAGTGGATCCTCAACGACACGTACCCCATGGGCAAGCAGCGATTGCAGACGCTGATGCTCTACCGCGTGGCCGACGGCAAGCGATTCGACGTCGGCAAGTTCCACCTGCCCTCGAAGCTCCGGGGTCCGTACCGCGTCGACCTGCACCCGCGGTGGAATCGCGACGGCACGCAGGTCTGTTTCGACTCGGCCCACGAGCCGCCCACGCGGCAGGTGTATGTTGTCGACGTGAAGCACATCACCAAGGCGTAGGCGCCGTCGGGATCGTCTCGGCGGCTCGGTCAGGAGGTCGCGGGTTCGCCATCGGTGAGGAAGTGATCCGCCGGCAGCGCCTCCATTGCTTTCCTGACACGCTCGGGGCCGCCGCGGTCATGTTCGTCCAGGCACCACTGTAGGAACCGGCTGAACCGATCGCGGAAGTGACCCGCGTCGAACTGGTGGGCGTGTTCGGCGATACGGTCCTGCGGCCAGAGCCGGACTTCGTCGGATTCGAACCGCACGATGGCGTCGACGACGGCCTCGGGCGACTGACGCGGGAACCAGAGCCCCGTCTGACCGTCCAGGACCGTTTCGCATCCGCCGCCGCGACCGTATGCGATCACCGGCCGACCGAACGACTGGGCTTCCACCGGGGTCAGGCCAAAGTCCTCCTCCCCGCAAAACAGGAACGCCCGGCACCGCCGCATGTGGTCGCGGACGATGGCGTCGTCTTGATAGCCGAGCAGGCTCACGGTGGGGCCGGCCAGGCCGTGAAGCTTCGACAGCTCCGGTCCGTCGCCGATCACCACCAGCGGCCGACTCAGGCGCGTGCAGGCCTCGACCGCCAGATCGACCCGCTTGTAGCCGACCAGCTCCGACACGACCAGGTAGAAGTCGCCCGGCCCATTGTCGACGGATGACTCGGCGAGTTCGGCGGGCGGGTAGATGACGACGGCTGCACGTCCGTAGTCGCGACGGATCCGGTTCCGGACGTTGTAGGAGTTCGCGACGAAGGCCGAGACGGTCTCGGCGGCGGCACGGTCCCAACGGCGCAGTCGTTTCACCGACGCCGCCAGGACCAAGCCGCCCACGAAACCGGCCTCGCGCCGGTACTGGGCGTACATGTCCCAGACGTAGCGCATCGGCGAGTGGCAGTAGCAGATCTTCAGCGCGTCGGGGCGGCATCGCATTCCCTTGGCCACCGCCGCGTCCGAACAGACCACCACGTCGTACTCGGTCAGGTCCATCCGACGCGCTGCGAACGGCATCAGAGGCAGCATCTTGCGGTATCGTCTTCGGATCGCCGGGACGCGGTCCAGAAACGACGTGTGGATCGGCCGGCGACGCAACTTGTCGCTCAGTCGATCCGGATAGGCGAGCAGCGTGAAGATAGGGGCATCGCCGACCAGCTCGGCGATATGCTGCAACGTCTTCTCCCCCCCGCGCATCGCGACAAGCCAGTGGTGCGACAGCGCAACGCGTCGGTTGGCCAGGGCGTCCAACATGCGTGCATTCTCACGGGGAGCCGCCGGGCTGCAAGCGCTCGCGCGGGGGCCCCGTTGCGCGGGTGGCCCATTCTTTCCAAGTGCCCGCGGAACGCGGGCGCTTGGAAAGGGTGGGGGACGGAATGGCCTGCCGAACGGCCCGCGCCGCGCGATTCGGTCCCCCACCCTTCACTCCCCCTCGCGTTCCGCGAGGGAGAGCGAAGGATGGGGCACCCCTTATCTTGCCCTGCGGTCCGAACGGCAGCGGACGCGCCTGGCTACTTGGCCGGACGAACCTTCAGCTTGAGCGGCCTGCCGTCCTTCGTGGTCACGCGAGCGCAGAACTCCCAGCCGCCGCCGCCGTTGAGTACCTTGATCAGGACCTTGTTGACACCCTTCTTGAGCTTGACCGGGATCGTGTCCATGTCCACGGCCAGGCTACGTGGCCCGTTCTTGCCGAAGACGACCTTGCCGTTGACCCACAGCTTCATCCCGTCGTCGCTGCCTGTTCGGAACACCACGTCCTGGTCGCGGTCGCTGGTGACCTCGGCGTAGCCGTAGGCGACCGCGTTCGTCTTTCGCTTGACGTGCGGCAGCAGATCGACCCGGCCCTCCCGGTGCTTGGTAGCGACCGGCTTCCATTTCAGCGTGCGCTTGCCCTCCTTGTACGCCTTGGTCAGGTTGACCTCCTTCTCGGGGAAGAACGGCTTGTCGAACGCGTCGTAGTCCTTGCTGGGCCAGGCGCCGATCACCCACCACTGCGTGATCATGCCCAGCCGGTCGGCGAGGTCCGCCTTGCCTCCCAACGCCATCAGACGGACGAGCACGGTGTGCATCTCGGAGGCCGGCAGAGCGCCCAGATCGATCACCCGGTTGTACATGGCCAGCGCCTTGGGACCGTCCTTCTTGATGTTCATCTTGTTGGCGATGGCGATGTAGGCCCGGGCTGCGGCGGTGCGGAGCCTGGCGTCGTCGGCCGTCAGGAGCTTCTCGACCGCAGCCGCGGAGGTCGGGCTGGCGATCAATGCGATGCCGTCGAGGGCGGCGATCTTCGTCGAGCGCTCGAGCTTCCGGCCCAACAGGTCATGGTAGGCCGCCAGGACCTTGGGTTCGTTCCGCGCCCGATCCTCACTCAAGAGCCGCTGGGCGATCACGGTGTAGGCATCCGCGGCGGCCGCCTGGACTTTGGGTGCGCCCTTGCTAAGGGCGTCGAGCACGGCGGCCGCCAGGCTGGTCTGCCCGGTCTGGGCCATGGCGTACATCGCGGCGGCCTGGACGTTCTGGTCGGCGTCCTTGCCGGCGGCGATCAGCGTGCTGAAGCCCGCCGGGTCGCGTCGCATGCCCAGGATCGTCACCAGCTTTGCCCTCGCGCCAGCCGCAGCGGCTTTGTAGGCCTGAGCGATCGCCAGCGTGGCGTCCCGACCGGGCATCCGCGCCAACTCCCCCATGATCTGACGGTCCACCTCGCCGCCCCGCTTGCCCAACGTCCCGATCAGCCTCGCCGTGCCGTCCTTGCCGGCCACCCGGGCGTACCCGGCGATCGCGGCGATGCGGTTCAGCGGATCTGTGGCCAGGCCCATCGCCTTGTCGTAGGCGGCCAGGGCCTGGTCCTTCTTGCCCGCTTTGAGGGCGGCCTCGGCCAGACGCAGACTTGCCTCCATCGCCGCCGGTTTGACCTGCGAAGCCCCCTTCTCGGCGATCGCCAGAACCAACGGCAGCGCCGACAGGTCGCCCGCCTGGCCCAGTCCCTGGACCGCGGCGACCTGGACGTTTGCGTCCTTGTCCTGAGCCGACGCCGTCAGGTACTTGATCGAGGCCTTGCACCCCCGCAGCCCCAGGGAGTGCAGCACGCTGCATCGATCGGATGCAGACGCGGACTTGGCGAATCCGATCAGGGCTTCGGCCGCCGAGTTCGCGGGGATCTGCTGCAGCGACGCGATCGCGTCGGCGCGGAGCCCCTTGTCCCGCAACGCGGCTGCAACGACGGACACGGCTTCGTCCCGGCCGATCAGCCCGAGCATCCGCACGGACGCTCGACGGGCCTCGGCCCGCTTGTCCTTCTTGACCGTCTCGACCAGCAAGGCCGCAATCTTGCTGCGATCCAACACAGGCCCGCCCTTGTCCCGCGCCCGCATGACCAGCCTGAGCAGCGTATCGCGCGACCACGTCTCCAAACCTTTCGTGCAGGTGCCGTCGAGCAGGGGTTTGACGGCCGGCAGCCCGATGTCCACCAGCGCCAGCGACGCCTGCGTCTGCGTCGCGCCGTCGCGAAGCTGTTTGATCAGCGTGGTGATCTCTGCGTCGCTGGCCGCCGACGCCGTACCGCACGCGACGGTTGCGACCGCGCTCGCCAGGACCATACAGCCCTGTCGCGTTGTCTTCATGGTCTGCTCTCCTGCTTGACGAACCGACTCAGGGAGGACGATCGCTACAGGGTGTAGGGGGCTCGCATGACCCGGCCGGTGAGGCGGTCGGCCTCCTTGTCGCCGATGATCCGTTCGTTCTCGCCGTCCCAGTGGACCCGCCGGCCGACGTGGTAGGCGATGTTGCCGAGGTGCGTCAGCGTGGTCGTCCGGTGAATCTCCTCGATGTCGGCGATTGGCCGGGCCCGCGTCCTGACGCACTCGATGAAGTTCTGGACGTGCGGCCAGTGCTGATCGGACTTGCCGGCCTTCGCGCGCTTCATCCGAGGGACATCCTTGTTGCCCTCTTTGCGGGTGTCAGGCCTGACCTCGTATCCCCGCCTGTCGACGATCAGCGTGCCGTTCGTGCCGTGGAAGGAAATGCCGTACTTGCGGTTGTTGACCTTCTCGGCGTTGCACGTCCGGTAGGAGTAGGTCAGGACGAAGTCCACAAAGTCGTAGACGACGTCGAGCGTGTCGGGCGTATCGCGGTTGTCCTTCAGGGCGTACTTGCCGCCGACGGCCGTCGCCGATCGCGGATGCTTGACCTGCATCCCCCACAACACGATGTCCATCAGGTGCACGCCCCAGTCGGTCAGCATGCCGCCCGCGTAGTCGAAGAACCAGCGGAAGTTGTAGTGAAACCGATTGGGATTGAACCGCCGTTTCGGCGCGGGGCCCAGCCACATGTCGTAGTCGACGTGGCTCGGCGGGACGCTGTCCGCTCGGTTGCCGATGCCGGTCGGCGCGCTGTTCCCGTAGTTCCACGTGCGACAGGACGTGATCTTGCCCAGCTTGCCGCTGCGTACGATCTCGACCGCCTTCTGGAAGTGTTCGCCACTTCGCTGCTGCGTGCCGACCTGAACCACCCGCCCGTATCGCCGGGCGGCGTCCACCATGGCCCGACCCTCTTTGATATTGTGGGCGAGGGGCTTCTCGCAGTAGACGTCCTTGCCGGCCTGACAGGCGTGCACGGTGACCAGGGCGTGCCAGTGGTCGGGCGTGCCGCAGATGACCGCATCGATGTCCTTGCGGTCGAGCAATGCGCGATAGTCCTTGAACTGGAGGATCCCCGATCCGCCGGCCTGCTTGGCAGCCCGGGCCATCCGCTCGGCGTCAACGTCGCAAACTGCCGCCATACGGATGTGCGGACTTCGCTTGAAGTCCCCCATGTTGTACATGCCCATCCCACCCGCACCGATCAGGCCAACCGTGATCTTCTCGTTGGCCCCTACACGCGTTGCCGGCTTGGTCGACGCGGCCGAAGCCTGCCTCGATCCACCTAGACCTGCTGCCACTGCACCGGTTGCCGCACCGCGCAACACGTCGCGACGCGTCGGTCCCGTAGACGTCGCCCCGGGCGTATCCCCGAGGGACACCGGCCTGCCGGGCGTACCCGCTGGAGTTTCTGCCATTGTCTGGTCCTCTTGGATCGCGACGCACGATCGTCGCACGGAGACGCCGCGCCTTCGCGCGTCAGGATCGGTGAGTTTAGACCCCATCGTACGCTTCCGCAATGCCGCCAGGTGGATTCCTCCGCAGGCCCGCGGTCAACGCTCGGGATTCGCCTGGTGTTGTCTTCTCAGAACTGCAGGTAGATGAACCCTTGCGTCTGGCCGCCGCCGAAGATCCCCAAGTAGAGGACCATGAAGACCACCAGCCCGACCCGAACCACCGATAGCTCGAGCAGCCACTTCAACCTGGACTCGTAGGCGAACTGGTACGCCCAGACAGCGAAGATCAGGATCAGCGCCCAGATCGGACACCTCGGATCGGCCCACCCGGCCGTAAAGATCCCCGAGACGATCTGGCAGGCGTGGCTGAAGCTCTCCGCCCGGAAGAAGATCCACGCGAAGGCCACGAACGCAAAGACCAACATCTGCTTGACGAACGTGGGGACCTTGTCTCGGTAGAAGGCCGTCCGCTCCGCCTCCCGCGTCACCACCCGGCCCAGCGCGTGCAACGCGCCCCAGATCACGAACGTCCACGCCGCCCCGTGCCACAGACCGGAGATCAGCATCGTCGCGATCATGTTTCCGTACGTGCGGAGCGTGCCCTTGCGATTCCCACCGAGCGGGATGTAGACGTAATCCTTGAACCACGTCGAGAGGCTGATATGCCACCGCCCCCAGAATTCGCCCAGGCCCGTCGCCAGGTACGGGTTGTTGAAGTTCAGCATCAGCCGAAACCCCAGCACCCGCGCGATCCCCCGGGCCATGTCGGTATAGCCGCTGAAGTCGAAGTAGATCTGCCACGTATAGGCAAACGTGGCCAGGATCAGTGCGGGCGATCCGTGCTCGCCCGGTGCGGCGCAGACCTGGTCGACGTACTGGGCGAGGTAATCGGCGAGGGCGACCTTCTTGAACAACCCGACGACGAACAGCGACGCGCCGTCGGCCAGATCCTGTCCGGTGATCCGGATGGGCGCGCGCATTTGGGGCAGCAGGTTGCCTGCCCGTTCGATCGGCCCCATCATCAGACGCGGGAACAGGGAGACGAACGTGGCGTACCGGATCAGGCTCCGTTCGCGCTCGATCTTGCCGCGGTAGAAGTCAATCGTGTAGCTCAGCGACTGGAAGATGTAGAACGAGATGCCGATCGGCAACAGCCACGTCGGCGCCGGCACGGCGTAGGGGATGCCCAGCGATGCGAACAGCGCCGTCAGGTTCTCGGCCGCGAACGCGCCGTACTTGAAGAAGCTGAGCAACGCCAGGTTGTTGACCACGCTGATGCACAGCCACGGCGCCCGCCGCCGCGTCCTGGACATCCCGACCACAACCATGTAGTCGACGGTCGTCGAGTAGGCGATCAGCGCCAGGTACCACGGATCGAACCAGGCGTAGAAGGCGTAAGAAGCCAGCAGAAGCCACGCGTGCCGGAACCGCGTGCCCTTCAGCGCGAGGTGGATCGGATAGACGATCAGGAAGAAGACGGCGAATGTCCACGTTTGAAACAGCATGTCTGTCGACCTTCAGCTCCTGCGGGGCGCATTCTCCGGTTGGGACGATCCTCGGGCGGGTCCCGACGGGCCTAGGTCAGTGTCGTCTACCTGCGTCGGGCCGAGCATCCGCTGGTTTTCCGGGGCCCGTTCGACTCGACGCCACCGGCGGTCCTTTGGCAAGGTCTCGCAGCTCGTCGCAGCGCTTGCGCAGTGTCTCGAGCGTCGCCCGGTGCCCGGCATCCGCGACCAGGTTGTCCTCCTCGAATGGATCCTTCACCAGGTCGTACAGCTCCTCATAGACGGGCTGTTGCTCGAAATAGCGGATGTACTTCCAGCGTTGCGTGCGGACGCCCTCGCTCTTGGGGATGTTGTGCCGCTCGAACAGGTGTTCGTAGAAGAAGTCCTTCCGCCACGTCTTGCAGGTCCCGGCGAGCAGGCCCGCAAGGCTCCGCCCTTGCACGGTCTTGGGCACGGGCAAGCCGGCCAGTTCCAGGAGCGTCGGCGCGATGTCGATGTTCAGCGCCATCTCCTTCACCGTCCGCCCGCGCTCGGACGCGGCCCATCGTGGGTCATAGACGATCAGTGGGACGCGGATGGACTCCTCGTGGGCGTACCACTTGCCCGCCAGTCCCCGCTCGCCCAGGTAGAAACCGTTGTCGGCGGTGAAGACTATGATCGTGTTCCGGTCCAGGCCGCGACGCTTCAACACGTCGCGGATCCGGCCGATGGCGGCATCCACGCCCGTGACCAAGCGATAGTAGCTCTTGACGGACTCCTGGTGCATTACGGGCGTGGAGAACCGGATCTTCCAGCGCTTCCTGCCCTCGCTCTTCTTGAGGAACTCGGGCAAGCGATCGAAGTGGTGGGCCGTGGCGGTCTTGGGGACCGGGATCTCCGCGTCGCGGTACAGATCCTTGTACGCGGGGTCGTAGATGAATTGGCGCAGGTCACCGTCCTGGCAGTGCGGCGCCTTGAAGCTGACCGACAGGCAGAACGGCTGATCTGCTTTGCATCCACGGATGAACCCGACGGCCTGGTCGCCCATAATCCGTGTCAAGTGCTTGTAGTTGCCCTGCTTGTCTGTGTTCTCGTACTTGCCCTGTCCTGCGAAGCCGTGCCACACGTCGAACCACCGACGGGCCTTGCGAACGCTGACCCCGAACTTCCCGATGAAGCCCGTTCGATAGCCCGCTTTTCGAAGCAACGCGGGATACGTCTGGCTCATTGACTCGTCAGACAACGGCCCCGTCCCAAACGTGCAACCGTGTCTGCGCTCGTACTGCCCGGTGAAGATGCTGGCCCGGCTGGCCATGCAGATCGAGGTCGTGACGAAGGCGTTCTCGAACCGCACGCCGCTGCCGGCGAGCTTGTCCATGTTCGGCGTCTGGATGATGGGGTTGCCCGCGCAGCCCATGGCGTCCCATCGCTGATCGTCGGTCAGCAGGAAGATGATATTCGGTTTGCTGTGGTCCTTCCCGGGCTCTCCGGCGCGGGAGGCCCGAGGCCGGCCCATCGCCAGACACGCACCGGCCACGCCCATCCGGGCGCCGAACTCCCTGCGGCTCAGTCCGCCGCCTTGCGTCTCATTCGTCATTGCACCGATCTCCTGCTCCGATACGTCAACCCACCGACGGCCTTGTCAGGCACGCACCATCATCCACACCGTCGTCCCGCACACAAGGTCCGCCAGCGAACGCTTGCGCTTGTCGATGATCGCAACGACGATCGAGACCGGCAGCAGCCACAGAAGCGCCACGCCCACCAAGGCCCGGACGAAACGATGCGCCCCGCTGATCGGGCGACCGTCGGTGCTCCGATACACGACCTTCCGGTTCCTCATCCCGTATGTCGCGCCGTAACTGGCGGCGTAGAGCGCGTTGCAGACGAACGGCAACCCGTACCCGATCGAGAACAGGATCCCCTCCGCAAGCGGTTTGCTGCCGGGTGTCAGGCCCGAGAGGATCGCGTCCGTGCAGCCGCTGAATCCCGCGCAATTGAGGAGGAGCCCCCAGACGACGATCGGCACGGCGCTGGTGGCCGCCGCTTCGGTTCTTCTGACACCAGAAGCCGGTCGATAGGACTCGCGCGTCGGCGATCCGCCTGCGTACGACAGGACGGGTGCATCTGGATCGCTTGTCGGCTCGGCCATCAGAAACTAAACCCGAACAGCCTGGCGTTCTTGATGCTGAACTGGATCTGGAACGGGCGTCCGGTCTTGGGAAGCTCGGACTTCCCGCGCCAGCGTACGGGGATCGACACGGAATCCACCGTGATTGGGTCGCAATCGGCGTAGGCGTAGCCCGCCAAGACGCGGCTACCGTCGCGCAACTGGACCCTGATCGTCCCCCCCTGGGCATCCGCGTTCAGGGCTATGACCCCGGTCACTCCGGTCCGGAGCGACACGGGCTTGGTCAGCAGCGTCCCTCCCCCCTGCCCGGCCCCGAGCGAGGCAAATCCGTCGCTGCGCAGCAACGCCAGACACCCGAACCGCCCGCCGCTCTTGTGGCCGTACTCCAGCCCGTTGTAGTAGACGTGCTCCCGATCGCCGACCCGGACAACCTCGCTGATCCAGGCGATCGCATGGTCCTTCGCCCCCTTCGTCTCCTTCGATCGAGGCAGGAACGGACGGCGGATGCGCTGCCAGTGATCGCCGTCGCGGCTGACGGCCAGTTCGGTCCAGCCGATCCCGTCCGGCGGGGCGTCGTCGATGAGGCAGGGCAGGAAGCCAATAAACAGGTCTCCCCGCCGGATCACGCACGGCATGCCGTAGAACTCGAGCGTCGCTGGGTCCTTCGCGTCAGGCTTCAGGATGACCCGGGCCTGCGACCAGCGGCGAAAATCCTTGCTGCGACTCAACCCCAGGATGCGTCGACCACAGCGGGGAGGCGGGACACCGCGCTTGACCGGGATGGTGTAGTCCCCTTCGACCGACCACATCTTGAAGACCGACACATACTCCCGTCGCACGGGATCGTAGAACGCATTCACCACGTCGCTCGCGCCGGTGCCCAATCGTTTGCCGGAATCGTCAAGCTCCTTGATCCACACGAGGGGCCCCCAGCGAAGCCCATCCGGCGAGAAGGCCACCGAGAATCCGACCGGCTCTGGGCGATGTCGATAGAACACGGCCTTGTACGTTTCGGCCTTGCTTCGAGCGTGCGGAGCGAACAGGACCCGTCCGCCGATGACGTGGCTGACCACCAGGTTGTTGTGCTTGCTGCCCTGGAAATCGACGACCCCCAGATCGGGGAACTTCCACTGGATCCCGTCCTTGCTGGTGGCGTAGCCCAGGTGGTATCCCCCCCCACTCCTGCTGTGCGGTATGTACCACATCCGCAGCCCGTCGTTCGCCAGATCGGGCAGGACCGTCGTCGGTGCCGTCGTCTTGTCCAGGGAGGTGAACTTGTTCTTGGCGGGAATGACGGGGTTGTGCGCGTACTTCGCCGGAGAATGAACCGCAAACGTCAGCCCCGTCATTTCCGCAATGAGATAGTCATCAAGGAACAGGTGTGGGCCTGGACCGAGGACAATGGCTTGACCTTCTGATTGCGCCTTGACCGGCCCCACCCCGCGGTCCGCGTCCACTGCCGCCGCGTTCCTGATGAACGTCGAGCCTGCGAAGACCGCCACCAGGAGCAACCGCGTCGATCCGCTTGCCCGAAGCACTGTGGCCACTGCTCGTCCCCTGACAGACGACCGATGCCGCCGACGGGTTTCCGACGCCTTGTCACCTGGGCCAGCGCTGCTCCGGCGCTGGCATGTCTGGGAAGTCCCCGTGGGGCTCGGTCTGGTACCACAGGGCAACCGAGGCAATGTCGTCGGCGAGGGGCTGGTACTTGCCGTCCGGCCACCAGCCCAGCGCTTGGATCGTCACGCGGAGGTCCTGCTCGAACCGGATCGGATCCATGATGTGCCAGCGATACAACCCGTACTTGGGCACCTCGTTGATGACGTGCCGGATCAGCGGCAGGCCGAGGTACGCGGTCGAGAAGCCCTCTTCGCGGTTCTCCGGACCGTAGAATCCCCACGCCCCGCCGAAGTAATCCTCCGTCCCCGTGCCGCAGATCGTCGGGTGTTCACCATCGCCGTCGATGAAGAACTTGATCTCGCCCTCACCCCACCAGCCGTTCGACAGTTGCGTCCAGGCCAGGTACGTCCCGACGTAATGGCCCTGGCCCCTCACGCCGTCCAGCAGGACGTGGTCGGGGTTGCTGCGGTCGGTGACCGCGCGGCGCCACTGCGCGTGAAGATGGGCCGCGTGGTCAGGCACGTCGCCCAGCGCATAGGTGATCTGATAGAAGAAGCCACCGATGTCCTCCCATCGCTGGTTCTCGACGGTGATCTTGGCAGACTTGCGGAACGGCATCGGCCAGTAACTATTGAACCCGCCCGACGGGTTGACGGCGATGGGCAGCGAGTTGACCTTCGTCCGCAAGGCATGCCCGCAGGCGAAGAAGTCGCCGAGCGGCACCTCGACCGACGGCGTGGCCTCACCGTCCCAGTAGAACCGCAGGATGCAATCGCGATAGGCCTTCGGATCGACGGTGATCCAGATGTGCTGGATCGTCCCCGGTCCGGTGATGTCCGCCAGGGGCTCGGTCGTGCCGGCCTCGAGGGTGATGCACGGTCGGACCTTCCACCCCTGACCGAGCCTGGCGGCTGCGCCGTTTTCATCCGGCACCGTCTTGGCGCCACCGCCGATCTCGCCGTTTGGGTTCTCGGCTGAGATGGATCGCGTCTTCGCCGAGCTGAGTAGCGGTATGTTCCCCAGTCCCAGTCCGAACGCTTGCATCGTGTCCATGGACGCCTCCTCCGTTCCAGAATCACCTTCCGAGTCGCGAGCATTCTATAGAAACGCGCCCCCCCAGACTACCGGGCGTGCAAACGCTCACCCCCTTCGGGCAATGGCCGCTCATTTCTTGGCCTTCGGTCGCCTAGGGCGCCGGCCGGGCCAGTCGTCCGCTCGGGCGGGATCGTGGTTCGGGTTCGGGGTGGGCATCTGGGCGTTGACGGCTTTGAGGTGGTCTTGCAGCATCTTGCGGAGCTCAGCGGCCTTGGCAGGCATCCTGTCAGTGAGGTCGTGCTTCTCGCCGACGTCCTGCTTCAGGTCGTACAGCTCCAACCGACCGTCTTCGTAGCGCTCGATCAGCTTGAAGTTGCCCTGCCGGATCGCGCCGCTCGGCCTCGCACCGCCGGGGTGATAGTGCGGGTAGTGCCAGTAGAGCGGCCTTTCCGCGATCGCGCCCGTCTGCCTGAGCAGCGGCACGAGGCTCACGCCGTCGAGCGCCCGGCTCGGATCAGGCTCGAGACCGGTCATCTCGAGGATCGTCGGAAAGAAGTCGGTGCTGATGACCGGCGTGCTGCACATGCTGCCGGGCTTCACCACGCCTGGCCAACGAATGATCATCGGCTCGCGGATGCCGCCCTCATACATCGTGCCCTTGCCTTCACGAAGCGGAGCGTTCGAGGTGATTCCGCCCCGGACCAGCCCACCGTTGTCGGACATGAAGAAGACGACCGTGCGGTCGGCGATCTTCAACGCGTCCAGCTTGGACATGACCCGACCGACACTCTCATCCATGCTCTCGATCATCGCGGCATAGATCGCTCGCCGACCAGCGATGTCCGGCTTGAGCTTCAAGCCCATCCGGGCGATCTTCGCCTTGTACTTGGCGATCTTGTCCTTCTTGGCCTGCAGCGGCGTGTGGACGGCGAAGTGGGACAGGTAGAGGAAGAAGGGCTTGTCCCTGTTGGCCTCGATGAAGTCCTCGGCCTCGAGCGTCAGCCGGTCGGTGACGTACTCGTTCTCGAGCCGGGCCGGATAGCTGATCCGCTTGTAGGGGTGGAAGTAGCGCTGCGGCGCGCCCCACTTGGTGCCGGCGAAGTTGACGTCGAAGCCCTGATCCGTGGGATGGTAGCCCTTGTCGCCCAGATGCCACTTGCCGATGCTGGCCGAGACGTAGCCGGCCGGCTTGAGCGCTTCGGCCAGAGTCACCTCGTCGGCGGGCAGCTGCAGATTGAACTTGGGCACCGTCAGCTTGGCCCAGGGACGCTTGTGCCCCGCGATCCAGTCGGTCAGGTGCAGCCGTGCCGGATAACGCCCGGTCATGATGCTCGCCCGCGTCGGCGAGCAGACCGGACAGGCGGCGTACGCGTCGGTGAACCGCATGCCCTGACCGGCCAACCGATCGATGTTGGGCGTCTCGTAGAGATTAGCACCGTAGCAGCCGACGTCCTTCCACCCCAGATCGTCGATGAGAATGAAGACGACGTTGAGCTTCTGTTGCCTCGCGGCCGCGGCGAGCGCAGATCGAGATCCCAGCAAGGCCGACGATCCCGCCAGACCCAGCGCGCCCCGCCCCACTCGACGGATGAAGTCACGTCGATCGATATTCATGTCGTCCATCTTCGCTTCCTTTCCCGAGGAGCGTGCCCTTACTCCCCGGACGATGGGGCCCCTGCGCGGTCACAACGTGGCCGCCAGGCGCCGACCCTTGCCCAGGATGCTTTTGCTGCTGTCGCCCAGGTCCTCGCGACATTGCTGGGCGAGTGCCAGAAGCCGTTTGACCACGTCGGGATGCGCGGCGGACACGTCGTTCCTCTCGCCGATGTCCTCGCCGAGGTTGTAGAGGGCCTGGGCAATCTTGCGCGGCGGCTTCTTGCCGCGCCGCTTTTCCGTGCGCTCGAGAATGAGCTTCCAGTCGCCCGATCGGACCGCCTGCAGATGCAGGCCGTGGTAGTAGAAGAACGCATCGTGCGGCGTCTTGGCGCCCTTGGCACCCGCCATCAGCGGCCAGATGTCCTTGCCATCGATGACGCGGTCGGCGGGCGGCTTCGCCCCGGCCAGTCGGGCGAACGTGGGCAGCAGGTCCATCGTGCTGGTCAACTCGCCGCAGGTGCTGTCCGCCGGGATCCGACCCGACCAGCGCATGATGCACGGCACGCGCATGCCGCCCTCGTATGTCGTGCCCTTGCCGCTGCGCAAGGGCAGCGCGGCGCCGCCGTGCTCGCGTTTGACCAGCCACGGCCCATTGTCCGACGTGAAGACGACCAGCGTGTGCTTGTCGAGCCCCAGCTTGGCCAGCGTTTCGAGGATCTGCCCCACGCCCCAATCGATGCACTCGATCACGTCGCCGTACAGCCCGCGCTTGGACTTGCCCTTGAACCGCTCTGACACATGCAGCGGGGTGTGCGGCATCGTGTGCGGTAGGTAGACGAAGAAGGGGCGATCCTTGTTGGCGGTGATAAACTTGATGGCCTCGGCGGTGTATCGCTCGGTGAGCGTCTCCTGCACGGCCGGCTGCTCGAGGATCTTCTCGTCGCGCATCAGCGGGATGGGTGGTTCCTTGCGCTTCTCGCTGTGCATGTCGTTGCTGTAGGGGATTCCGAAGTAGCTGTCGAACCCGTGCCGCGTGGGCAGGAACGGCGGGAGGTGCCCCAAATGCCACTTGCCGATGCAGGCCGTCGCATAGCCGCGCGTCTTGAGCAGCTCGGCGATCGTAACCTCGTTCGGACTGATCCCGCTCTTCGATGCGGGGAACAGGACGTGCGGTAGGCTGACGCGTTGCGGATAGCAGCCCGTCAGCAGCGCAGCCCGCGACGGCGTGCAGACCGGGGCGGCCACGTGGAAGTCGGTGAACTTCCTTCCCTCGGCCGCCATCTTGTCCAGACAGGGCGTATTGATATCGGGCGACCCGAAGCAGCCCACGTCCTGGTAGCCCTGGTCGTCCGTGAAGATGACGACGAAGTTCGGCCGACGGTCGGGCTTCGACTCGGAGGCGCCCGCGGATCGACCCGGCATGCCCAGCATCGACACGCCGCCGGCCACGGCGCCCAGAAACCCACGACGGCTCACCGACGATTCGCCCGGTTTTGCGTCTGCGCCGCTGGAAGTTCGTTTCACCACGGTCTCTTCTCCAACGTAGCCTTCGATCGCAACTGAACGAAGGGGCTAGGGATTGGGGGTTAGGGTCTGGGAGCCCCTGACTCCTGAACCCTAACCCCTAACCCCTAACCCCTCACTCTCAACAGCGTAGGAACGCCCGTCGACAGGATGCGCTGCAAAACGACAGGGAGCCACCGACTCAGACCCTAGAGCCGCTTGAGCTCCACGCTGGCCAGGTCTAGGACGATCTTGCCTGGCTTGGTCAGGGCCCGGATGCTCAACCGGGTCCGGCCGGGCTTGAGCTCGAGCGTTCCGATCCGGTGCTTGGCCCACGCGCCCTGAGCTAGCTCGGCGGCCGGCACCGTGCTGTCCGCGCTTGCGGCTCCCACGCTGACCTTGATCTTCGATCCCGCGTCGGCCTTCGGACACCGGTAGGTGACGCTGACCTCGTACCGCCCGCCGTGGACGACGTCGATGTCCCAGTCGATGAAGTCTTCGGTTCGCGTCCAGTTCGTGATCCAATCGTGCGCGAACCCGTGACCCGCGAACTTCACCTGGCCGTGGAAGTTCACGTGGTGGCCCTGAAGCGTAACAGGATTCTCCTCGGGATGGCCGACCGGGATGGGCTGCAGGACGAAACCGCGCTTGGCCGTCACGTCCTTCCACCAGGCTTCGTAGGCGGCGCGGAGCTTGGCGACCGTCTGGGCGTTCTGAGCGGCAATGTCCTTCTTCTCGCCCGGGTCAGCCTGCAGGTCGTACAGCTCTTTACCCTTCACGAGCTTGTGCTGCTGTGTTCGAACCGCCCCGGTGATGTGGGGCTCGGGCTTCATGCTCCGCTTCCAGTGGAAGAACAGCATGCGGTCCGTCCAGCCCTTTGCCTGGCCGCGCAGGAGCGGCATCAGGCTCAGGCCGTCGATCGGGGGGGCTTTCGGCTTGGCCAGCCCGCACGCTTCCAGCAACGTCGGCAGCACGTCGATGTGGGCGGCGATCGTGTCAACCTTCTTGCCCGCCGCGAGCTTCCCGGGCCAGCGGATGAAGAACGGCACCCGGATTCCGCCCTCATACACGCTCGCCTTGGCGCCGCGCATCTCGCAGTTGTAGCGCGCGCCGTTCGGACCGTTGTCCGTCAGGAAGATCACGATCGTGTTGTCGGCGAGCTTCAGCTCGTCGAGCTTGGCCAGCAGCCGGCCGATGTTCTCGTCCAGGCTGGCGATCATTCCGTAGTACCGAGCCGTCTCCCCCTTCACGCCCGCCGCTTCGTACGGCTTGACGTATCGGTCGGGAACCTGCGTCGGGTTGTGCGGGGCGTTGTAGGGGACGTAGCAAAAGAAGGGCTTGTCGCGGTTGTTCTCGATGAACTTGACCGCTTCGTTGGTGATCACGTCGGTGATGTAGCCCTTTGTCTTGAAGGGCTTGCCGTTTCGCTCGAGTGTGGTGTCGAAGTAGTTCTCCCAGTGTCCGGTCCTAAAGCCGACGAACTCGTGAAAGCCCTGGGCGTTCGGCACCCAGGGGTAGTACTCGCCAAGGTGCCACTTGCCGAAGATCCCGGTGCGATACCCGCCCGCGGCGAGCAGTTCGGCGAGGGTGATCTCGTCGCTCCGCATCGTCTCAGGCCCGTTGGAGACGCTCCACACCCCGCAACGCAGGTGGTACCGCCCGGTCAGCAGGCTTGCCCGCGTCGGCGCGCAGACGGGCGAGACGTGAAATTGGCTGAGCTCGACGCTCTGGGACGCCAGCCGGTCCAGGTTCGGCGTCTTGAGCACCTTGTTGCCATGGCAGCCCAAGTCGCCGTAGCCCTGATCGTCGGTCATGATGAGAACGATGTTCGGCCGGTGCTTGGCCGTTGTCGGTTTGCTGCTGGGTGCGGCGGCGTTCGCAGCCACGGCGGTCGCGCCGCCGGCCAGCGCGCCCAGAAACCCCCTCCTGCTGAGTGCGTCTTCGACGTGATTCATGGATAAGGACCTTCCTGGGGTCCGGACGCTTTGCCTACGCAAAAGGACACATGCCGCCAGGAGGTCGCGTTTGGACTCTCCGGCATCCGCGCCAACTTGAGGCTAGCACAGGTTCGCCAAGGGGTCAACGGCCCGTCGCGGTCAGATGCCTTCACTACCTTCGCTCCCATCGCTCGCAATCCGGAAGTCCGATACTATTAGACCGTTTGCCCATGCGTTGCAGGTCCGACCGGGATCGGCATAGGAATCCGGTTGCGGGTCTATCTGCTCCGGTTGGACTCGGCCGCAGACCGCGCTATGCTTATGTAGAGGAGGGGAGGGAGCATGCCTGAGCGACCCGTAGACACACACACCGAGACCGGTCCTGACGCGCCTCCTGCAGCCCTGGTGTCTGAGACCCGAACCCCAGTCCCGTTCACCCGGCTCGGGTTCGAGCAGATCTTCAAGCGCATGGTGGCCGACGAGCTGCAGCGCGGTCCGCTCCCGTACCGCCGTCGGCGCAAGCTGATGCGCTATGCCACCCAGATCGGTATCAAGCCGTTCCAGGCCAGCCTGCTGATCGCCGAGGCCCAACGCGAGGCCGGCCATCTCGACGACATCGACCAGATCGACGTCCACGACGCCACCGACGTCGCCACACTGATCCACCCCGAGCGATGGCCGCTCTGGTTCAAGCTGACGGCCGCCCTGATCGTAGCCATCATCCTGGACCTGGTGATCATCCGCGCGATCGGCTGACAGAGCCGGCTGTCTTTGCTACACGTCGTTGTTCCTGGCATCACCGCTTGACGAAGACGCCGACGAGCGATTCATGCGGCCGCCCGTCGCGGATGGGGTGTCGCGTCGTGATGGATCGGTCGGGGAACATGCCTGTCCGGGCCATCAGGTCCAGCAACTCCTCCTGATTGAGACGGCATCGTCTTTCCCCTGGCTGGGAGGCGTAGACGAATCGCTGGCCTTCGACGCGCCGCGCGTCTGCGGGAAGCGTTTGTGTAGACCACATCGCGACGAAGACGCGTCCGCCGGGCTTGAGGACGCGGCAGGTTTCGGACAGACCGGCGCAGAGCTCGGCGTCGCTGTTTGCCTGGATGTAGATACCGATGGCGACGACCAGGTCGAAACGCCCGCTCGCCACGGGCAGCTTGTCGAACCGGCTCCGGATCACGATGGGAGGGCGGGTCCTGGACCTGCCGAGCTGCGCGAGTCGGTCGCGCGTTGTCCCCGACATCGCGACCGACAGATCGATGGCCACGGTCTGACAGCCCGCACGGACCAGGGCTTCGGTATTCCGCCCGCCCGCACAACCGAGGTCCAGCGCCCAGAGCCTGTCTGTGTTCCGGTGTTCTGTGAGCAGCTCCAGCAGCAAATTGTCCGGTTCCAGCGAGGCGAAGCGCTCCACCTGGGCCGGCGCTTCCCAGAATGGCAGGTCCTTGGGCATCGTGATGGACGAGCGTACCATCGTCGCGGGGGTGTTGCCAATGATTCGCGCGCAACTCGGCGTTCGCGTTGTCACGTCGAGCAGGGGCGACTATCCTGCAACGCCGTTCCTGTCGAGGGGTCAAACGATGAGCGCGACGATGGTCTGGTTGCTGTCCGTTGCCGTGGCGGCGTGCGAGGGCGGATTGCAGGTGGACTGTGAGCCGACGGGCTGGCTGGACGTGAAGGTGGACGGCCAAACGGTCCTCACCGGCGGGCTGAGCTGCCACGGGCACCAATGGCGCCATGCCGGGCAGGAAGAGGCCCCGACCGCAGCGAAGCTGGCCCCCGGCCGGTTCCGCGGTGCGTTTCCGATGCCCAAGGGCAACAAGGGGCATCTGGCGTTCGAACAGAAAGTCCGACCGGAGAGGGATGCCTTCGTCGTCGACTACACCACCACCTTCGAACAGGACAACGAGATCAAGTTGCAAGCCGTGTCGCTGCACCTTCCTGCAGCGGCCTTCGCCGGGCGGCGGCTGACGTTCTACCCGGCTGAGGCGCGGGTCGAACTGCCGAAGAAGGACCAGGCCGTTCGTTCCGAGCACTTCGGGTGGGCCGTTGCCGCCGAGCTCGATCCTCAACGAGTGCTGCTGATCCGCACGCGACAACCCACGATGTTGAGCTTCATGGACTATCGTCAATGGGAGGGCAAGGGGTTCGGCGTGAACGTGCGGATGGTCGGCGAGGGCAAGGTGCCCGCCGGCGCGACGACGCGACGCCGACTGACGCTCTCCATCGTCTCACCTGAAGAGGCGCAGCGGCTCGCCGCCCGATGGCGCCCGGAATTCGACCGCACGCAGCCCAGTCTGCTCCTCGATGCCAACGGCCGCCTGTGGCTGCGCGACCAGCAGCGCGACTACGCCTCCGCCGGCATCGCCGTTCAAGGCCTCCATTGGGCCTACAGCGCCCAGGACGACACAGTGGGCTGGTGCGAGACCGCGTCCGATCAACGAACCATCCGCGGGATGATCCCGGTCAAGGGAGAGGGCGGCACGTCGATGCGGTTCAAGCAGGTGGCCCGTTCGGTCCCAGACGGGCTCGACCTCAGCTACCACATCGAGTTCCCGCGCGACTGCCGATTGAACGCGTATCAGGTGACCTGGGCGCTGCGGACGGAGATATTCGCTGGTGAGCAGATCGTCCTCATCGGTCCGCGAACGACCACGACGTCCGCCGTGGCACCAACGACCCAGTCACCGACGTCGCAGCAAACACTGATGATCGCGCGGGAGCCGCCGGCCAAGTCGGAGATCGGCACGTTCCGGGTCAACCGCGTCGCCGTGGCCCCGGGTCATCCGCTCGGCTTTACGCTCGGATTCGATCGGCCGATCGAGCTCCGCGTCGAGGACCGGCGAGCGGAGGACAGCCAGACGTACCATCTACGGATGCAATTCGCGCGGAACAAGGACGGGATGCTGGTCAAAGCGGGCACGGTTTCGGAGGCACGTGTGCAGCTTCGCCCGAACCGCCCGCACGCCGTCGTGCTCCACGACGCCGGTTGGGCCCACCGAACCGACACGAAGGACTGGATCCCCTTCACGCTGCCGTGGGCGACCAGCGCGATTGATCTATCGTTCCTGAACGATCGATCGGCGGGGGGACACGGTTTCCTTCAGATCCGCGACGGCCGGTTCGTCTTCAAGGACGGGACGCCGGCGCGGTTCTGGGGCACGTGTTTCTCGGCCGAACAGAACCTGCCGCCGCATCGCGACGCGGAGATCACAGCCCGGCGTCTGGCCCGGTACGGCGTCAACATGGTGCGGATCCATCAGGCCGACGCGGGGTATGCCAGCGACAACCTCTTCCGGACGAAGCGCCAGGGCAACGGAACGCGCCAACTCAACCCGGCCATGATGGACCGGCTGGACTACCTGATCGCACAGCTCAAGAAGAACGGCATCTATGTGTATTTCGATCTGCTCAGCACGCGGACGTTCGACGCGTCGGACGGCGTGACATCGGCCGAGAAGCTCGAACTGGGCGGCAAGCCGTATACCAACTTCGACGAACACCTGATCCGGCTGCAGGAGGCGTTCGCGCGCCAGTTTCTGACGCATGCGAACCCTTACACGAAGCTCACCTACAAGGACGACCCGGCCGTCGCGATGATCGCCCTGGTCAACGAGAACGACGTGTTCTGCAAGCCCATCAAGGTCGAGCCGTATCGTTCGCAGTTCGAGAAGCGCTACCGCGCCTGGGCCGCCAAGCGCAAGGTCAAGTTGCCCGAGGGCAAGATGGACCTGACGCACAAGACACCCCCGCTGATGCGGTTCTTCACCGAGATCCAACGGGCGTACAACGAGCGGATGATGCGCCTCTGCCGATCGCTGGGGGTGCGTGTGCCGATCACGGGATCGAACTGGACCATCAACGCCGGGCTGGTGGCTGCGCTGGAGCCCGTCGACTTCACGGACAGCCATGGCTATTGGGACCACTGCTGGGACAACTACACGCGGATTCGCAACCGCGTGATGATTCGCAGCCGGCAGACCATCTTCGGGCGTCTGGCCTTCCAGCGCGTGCCCGACAAACCGTTCTTCTGCAGCGAATGGGGCCAGCCCTGGCCGAACGAATTCCGCGCCGAGATGCCGTTGTCCGTCGCATCCGTCGCGGCGCTTCAGGGATGGGGTGGGGCGCTGATCTATACCTATGCCCACTACTCGTATCCAGCCGTCGACAGCCTGTCGGGACCGTTCGACACGTTGAACGATCCGTGTCTGTTCGGGCTGTTCTACCACGCTGCGTTGATGGTCCGTCGGCCGGACGTGGAACCTGCCCGGCGGCGACTGGCAGTGCAAATCCCCGACAAGAAGATCTACGCCGAGAAGCCTGCCACGCCAGCCCGGTGCTCCGTCTACGATGTGGCTGCCGAGCGTAGCGTGTTGGCAACAGCCGCGGGGAGGGACGCCCCGTCGGGATGGCAAGCCGTTCCGCTCAGCCGCTCCATCCTGCCGATCACGGCGCACACCGTGGCGAGCGACACGGGGCAGTACCACAGGGATTGGCGTGCGGGCGTGGCGACAATCAACACCCCCCGCACGCAGGCCGCCTGGGGGTTCCTGGGGGCGCTGGATCGTCCGGTTCGGTTGGGCGACGTCGAGCTGAAGGTCCACACGCCCTTCGCGGCCGTCGCGATCAGCTCCCTGACGGATGACCCGATTGGCCGGAGCGGACGGCTGCTGCTGACGGCGGTCAGCCGGGCCGAGAACACGGGCATGGTCTACGACCTGTTCCACACGCGCAAGATTGCCGCCGGGCACGGGCCCATCCTGATCGAGCCGGTCCGCGGTCACGTGTCGATCCGGACCTCCCGCAGAGACCTGACGGTTCGCGGCCTCGGTCCTTTGGGCCAATGTGTTGCCGAGGTCCCCGCAGAGGTGGCAGGGGGGTGTCTGCGGTTCGAGATGGGCCCTCGGGCCAAGACGATGTACTACCTGATCGAGTAGTCCGTGGGGTGCACCGTGCTGCGTCAGCGCGGGGAACGGCCTCTGCTTTCTGGATTGTCATATATTGGTATCTTAAACTGGTGATATTCCCCGCGCACGGCTTGGGGGGCAACATTCCTATTGATGAGCATGCCGATAGTGTACTATACTGTTCGGTTCCCGGACCGGGCAGGGAATCTTGGATCGAGGCGGAGGCCCGACCCGGGCCGTCAGTGGGGTTACCCAGGCCGACGTCCATTCCGGCGGGTCACCCCGGAAAGTCCGGGTCAGCGGGCACGGTGCAGGGAGGCAAGCCCGGCAAGGAGTCCGACAGCGCGTACGGGATTGCTATCGCAGAAAGGACAGTTCGCAGGATGATCAAAGTCAAGGCGCGAGGCAACGAGCCAGCAGAGAACATGCTCCGACGCTTCAAGAAGATGTGCGAGAAGGAAGGGCTGATCAAAGAGATCAAGCGCAACAGCTACTACGAGAAGCCCTCCGAGCGTCGGCGTCGCCGCTTTCGCAAGGCCCTGAAACGGATGCAGCGGGCCCAGGCGGCCGCTCAGAGCTGAAGGATGGGGCAGCACCTCGCGCGGCGCGACGAGAGGCCGGTTCCGGTACCGGTTGGCCGTCACGGTCGGATGGCCAGTTTGGGCGAGGCGTGGCATTCGACCTCCCAATGACGTCGGTCGGTTGCCGCCGGCCGACACCCATCGGACAGGCCTGCCAAAGAACCCATGGACATTACTCGTCGGTCTGCTATGCTTGCCGCACTCTGTGACGGCAGGTCTAGCGTCTCAGGATCGAATCAGGTGTTTCGTTGTGTCTGCCGCCGCCGGGACTGGCCGGACCGGTCCTGCTGGGGCGGGACGTGTCTTTATAGCTAGGGAGATCGGACAGTGAGGCTTGTGCGACGTTACGGCATTGGTTTGGCGGTGCTGGTGATCGCGGCGGCGGCCATCGGCCTTTTCATGCATCCCCCAACTGCGATGGCTGAGGGCGCAGCGGCCCCGGCGGCCAGTGGTGCCGAGGCGGCCCACGACAGCATCTCGATTCCGAAGATCTGGTGGATCGCGCCGATCGGCTCGATCTTGGCGCTTGTTTTCGCCTGGGTCTTCTACAAGCAGGTTATGGCGGCCGGCGAGGGCGATCCGGAGATGCAGGAGATCGCCGCCCACGTTCGCGAGGGCGCGATGGCCTACCTCCGCCAGCAGTACAAGGTTGTCACGATCTTCTTCATTGTCGTATCCGCGCTACTCGCGCTGATGGCTTTCGGCTTTCACGCGCAACACTGGCTTGTCCCCTTCGCGTTCCTGACCGGTGGGTTTTTCAGTGGCCTTTGCGGGTATCTGGGCATGCGGACGGCCACCAACGCGTCGCACCGGACGTGTGCGGGCGCACGCGAAAGCCTCAACAGGGGCCTGGTCGTGGCGTTTCGTGCCGGTGCCGTCATGGGCCTCGTCGTCGTGGGCTTCGGATTGATCGACATCACGGGCTGGTTCCTGCTCCTCAGCTATCTCTTCCCCAAACTGGGTGTTGAGCCGATGAGCCTGGAGACCATCACGGTCGTGATGCTCTGCTTCGGCATGGGCGCATCGAGTCAAGCCCTGTTTGCCCGTGTCGGCGGCGGCATCTTCACCAAGGCGGCTGACGTCGGGGCTGACCTGGTGGGCAAGGTCGAGGCCGGGATTCCCGAAGACGACGCCCGGAACCCCGCGACGATCGCCGACAACGTCGGTGATAACGTCGGCGACGTGGCCGGCATGGGGGCTGACCTGTACGAGAGCTACTGCGGCTCGATCCTGGCCACCGCCGCCCTGGGCGTGGCCGCGGCGTCGGCACTGTCGGTCGAGAACACCGGCGAGATGGCGATGAAGCTCCTGTCGGCCCCGATGGTGCTGGCCGGTATCGGCATCGTTCTGTCGATTATCGGGATCTACATGGTCCGCACGCAGGAAGGCGCGACGATGCGGAACCTGCTGCGAAGCCTGTTGACGGGCGTCCTGGGCAGTTCTGTGTTGATCGCCATTGTCGCTGCAGTCCTTTGCACCTACCTGTTTGCCGACACGCCCGTTAGGGGGTGGGGTGTGTGGGGATCGATCATGGCCGGGCTCGTGGCCGGTCTGATCATCGGGCAGGCCACGGAATACTACACGAGTTACGAGTACGGTCCGACGCGCGGCATCAGTTCACAGTCTGAGACGGGCCCGGCGACCATCATCATCGGCGGCATCGCCGAGGGGATGAAGAGCACCTGGGCGAGTCTGGCGACGATCATCGTCGCCATCCTGTGTGCCTTCGGGTTCGCCGGTGGGTTCGGCGAGTTCACGCTCGGGCTATACGGCGTGGGCATCGCGGCGGTCGGCATGCTCAGCACGCTGGGCATTACGCTGGCGACGGACGCCTATGGCCCCATCGCCGACAACGCTGGCGGCAACGCCGAGATGACCCATCAGGATCCCAGCGTCCGGCAGAAGACCGACGCCCTCGACTCCCTGGGCAACACGACCGCCGCGACGGGCAAGGGCTTCGCGATCGGCTCGGCGGCCCTGACGGCCCTGGCCCTACTGGCA
>CAYMLO010000147.1:0-25195 GCA_964390905.1 uncultured Planctomycetales bacterium
TCCTGGTATCATCGCCAAGGAGGACACGTATGCGCTTAGCTTCATGCCATTCGTGCCAGACCCCTCCCCCTCCCGACCCACCGTACGTGGTCACGCTCGCGCGTCGGCTTCGGCCTTGTTGGCTTCGTACCAGGTGATGGTCTCGGCTAGGCCGTTGCGGAGATCGGTGGGGGCGGTCCAGGAGAGGATCTGGGTGGCGCGGGTGACGTCGAGGACCTTCTCGGCGGCGCCGTCGGGTTTGGACGTGTCCCAGACGAGTTGGCCGGCGAAGCCGGTCAGGACGTGGATGGTCTCGGCCAATTCCTTGATGCTCGTTCCCTTGCCCGTGCCGATGTTGAGCGGCAGCGAGGCGTCGTCGTAGCGCTCGGCGGCCAGCAGGATGGCCTCGGCGGCGTCGTCGACGTAGAGGAACTCGCGGACGGCGGCGCCCGTGCCCCAGACCTCGACGTGTTCGGCGCCGGCCTGCTTGGCCTCGACCCACTTGCGGATCAGCGCGGCCACCACGTGTGAGCGGTCCGGGTGGTAGCAGTCGTGCGGGCCGTACAGGTTGGTCAGGATCAGGTGGATCGAGTCGAAGTCGTACTGCTTCTTGTACGCCATGCCCTGGACGGCGAGCATCTTCTTGGTGAGCCCGTAGTTGACGACCGACTCGTGCAGCGGGCCGTTCCACAGGTCCTGCTCGCGGAGGCGTCCCTCGAGATAGCCCGGATAGCTGCAGGCCGTGCCGATGGTGACGAATTTGGCGACGCCCCCCTGCCGCGCGGCCTCCATCAGGTTCGCGCCCATCACCAGGTTCTCGTAGTAGATCCGCCCCGGGTGCATCTGGTTGATCCAGATCCCGCCGTAGTAGGCGGCCGCGTGGATCATGACGTCGCAGGGATGATCGGCCAGGCAGCGCTGGCAGGCGGCCAGCGTGGTGAAGTCGTAGTCGCGCCTCCGCGGGACCAAGACGTCCGCCCCCGCCGTGGTCAGCCTGGGTACGAGGTGTCGGCCCAGGAATCCCGCGCCGCCCGTCACCGTGATGCGTTTGCCGGACCAGAAGGACATAACTCGCCCGCCGTATGACCGTGCGCGATTGGGCGCTGGGTATTGGCATGGGTGCCCCATGGCTTTAGCCGTGGGGGACGCCAATTCCCATTCGAGTTTGTGTCCCCCGCCTCTGAAGAGGTGGGGAACCCAACCGTGGCATGGGCATCTTGCCCATGGAGAATCACGGGCGAGACGCCCGTGCCATCCTCTGTGACGTGTTTGCCGGCCCAGAAGGACATCGCCTGCCCGCTAGACGTTGGTGAACTCGTTGTTGGTCGGGTCCAGGACGTTGAAAGCACGAATCAGTTCGTCAACCCCCTCCTCGACCGTGATCTGACATTCGAACCCAAGCTGGCGGAGCTTCTCGTAGCTGACCTCGTAGTTGCGCTTGTCCTGGTCCGTGCCGATCTCGGCGTAGTGCAGGTAGAACTCGAGCTTTCTGTGCAGCAGCTCGGCGACGTCGGCCTTGGAGTAGTTGTTCCTCTCGTCGCCGACGTTGAAGACCTCGTCGCGAACGCGGTCCCAGTTTTCCAGCGCGAAGATGAACGCGCGGGCCATGTCGCGGACGTGGATGAACGTCCGCTTGAAGGTCCGTTCGTAAACGATGAGGTGTTGGTCCTTGACGGCCTGGCGGACGAAGTCGTTGATCAGCAGGTCCAGCCGCATCCGGTTGCTGACGCCGAAGGCGGTCGCGAACCGGAACGCCGTCGCGTTGCCCGACGTCATCACGTGTCGCTCCGCCTGCGTCTTGGTCTCGCCATAGACGGTCAGCGGACTGAGGGGCGTTTCTTCGGTGCAGAGCTGCCCGACGACGGCGCCGTAGTTGCTGCCGGTGCTGGCGTAAATCAACGGTTGATCGGGACGACGCGTCTGGTCGACCAGGATCGTGCCGTCGAGGTTGATCTTGCGGGCCAGGTCCGGGTCGCGGTTGCAGGCGGGAAACCCCACGATGGCGGCCAGGTGGATGACCGCGTCCATGTCCGACAGCGCACCGGACATCAGTTGCGCATCGAGCACGTCGCCGCGAACGAACTCGAAGTTCGGATAGATGAAGCACGGCAGCAACCCCCGCCCGCCGTACATCAGCCGATCGACACATCTGACATAGTGGCCTCGGTTGAGCAGCTCAGGGATCAGGACCGAGCCGACGTAGCCGGCCCCGCCAGTGACTAAGACGCGCATCATGATGGGTTCTCTCCGGGATCCGCAGCCGCACTTACCCGCAAGACCTTCCGTTGCAGTTGCTTATGACAAGGCGTCGCGATGCGGCCCCCAGCAGACGAGCGTGGGGCCCTGTCTGATTATCGGTCCTGCCTCGGATTGGCTTTAGGTGGCCCGGGACGCTGGGGACGTGGAACGGACGGTGGGGCGCCGAGGGGCGCCCCCATCTGTGGACTTCGGACCGATGTCTTTGGCCACTGCCGGCCAACATAGAACGCCCACGTCGCCTCGGGCGAGACGACGTGGGCGAGGAACGATCGAGCGGAATCGGGACGTCGGCTACTCCTTCCCGTCGCCGTCGCCGCCCCAGGCGGCCAGGTGCTCGTACTGCTGCCAACGGTCGTTGACGTCCTCCTGGTAGAGCCCAAGCAGGCGCTCGGCCTCTTCGGGCTTGGCCTTGAGCAGTGAGGTGAACCGGATCTCCTTCTGGGCGTAGTCCCGCAACGGCATGCTGGGCGCCTTGGAGTCCAGCTGGAGCGGGTTCTTGCCGTGCTCGGCCAGCCGTGGGTCGTAACGGAACAGCGTCCACGCACCGCACGCGACGGCGTCCTTCTGGTGGTTCATACCGACCTTCAGGCTGAAGCCCTGACCGATGCAGTGACTGTAGGCGAGGATGATCGACGGGCCGCGGTACGATTCGGCCTCCAAGAACGTCTTGACCGTATGGGCGTCGTTCGCGCCCATCGCGACGCTTCCGACGTAGATGTTGCCATACGTCATGAGCATCATGCCCATATCCTTCTTGCGCTGCTGCTTGCCGCCGTCGGCGAATTGGACGCGGGCTCCTCGCGGCGTGGCTTTGGACATCTGGCCGCCGGTGTTGCTGTACACTTGCGTGTCCATCACCAGGATATTGACGTCCGCGCCGCACGCCAGGACGTGCTCGACGCCGCCGAACCCGATATCGTAGGCCCAGCCGTCGCCGCCGAGGATCCAGATCGAGCGGCGGACCAGGTAGTCCGCGACGGCCAGCAGGTTCTTGCTGTCCGCGTCGTCCGCCTTCTCGAGGATGCTCTTGAGCTCTGCCACCCGGGCCCGCTGTGCGTCGATCCCGGGGGAGTCGGATTGGTCTGCCGACTTGATGGCCTCGACAAGGTCAGCACGGCCCTTTAACGACTCGCAACGGTCCAACAACTCGGTGGCGTAGGTCCCGAGCCGGTCGCACGTCAGCCGCATCCCCATGCCGAATTCGGCGTTGTCCTCGAAGAGGCTGTTCGACCACGCCGGCCCGCGACCGTCGTCACGCGTGCAATAGGGTGTGGTGGGCAGGTTGCCGCCGTAGATGCTGCTGCACCCCGTCGCGTTGCCGATGATCATCCGGTCGCCGAACAACTGGGTCATCAGCTTGACGTAGGGCGTCTCGCCGCAGCCCGCACACGCGCCAGAGAACTCGAACAGCGGGCGCTTCAGCTGACTGCCCTTGACCGTGTTGATCTTGATCCGCGACTCGTCGAGCTCGGGGATCTTCAGGAAGAACTCCCAGTTCTCGCACTCGGCCTGGCGCAGGGGGAACTGGGACTTCATGTTGATGGCCTTGGTCTCGAGCTTGTTGCCGTCGGCGTCCTTCTGGTGGGCCGGGCAGATGTTCACGCACGCGCCGCAGCCGGTGCAGTCTTCCACGGCGTTTTGCACCGTCGCTTTCATGCCCTTGTATTCCTTGCCCTTGGCGTCGGCCGACTTGAACGTCGACGGCGCGCCTTCCAGGCATTCCGGGTCGTACACCTTCAGCCGGATCGACGCGTGCGGGCAGACCAGGCTGCACTTGCCGCACTGGATGCACGTATCCGGGTCCCACACGGGGACCTCGATGGCGACGTTGCGTTTTTCGTACTTGGTGGTCCCGACCGGGAACGTCCCGTCGATGGGCATGGCCGAGACGGGCAGCTCATCGCCGCGACCGGCCATCACGACTGCGGTGAAGTTCTTGACGAAGTCGGCTGCGTCGTCGGGCATGGCCACGCCGACGCCGACCTTGCTGGTGACCATCTCGGGCACGTCGACCTCGTGCAGACTCGCGAGGGTCTGGTCGACGGCGTTGTAGTTCTTCTGGACCACCGCGTCGCCCTTGCGGCTGAACGTCTTCTTGATGGCGTCCTTGATCCGCTGAATGGCCTCGTCCTTGGGCAACACGCCGCTGATGGCGAAGAAGCACGTCTGCATGATCACGTTGATGTGCGCGCCCATCTCGGTCACGCGGGCCACTTTGTAAGCGTCGACGACCCACAACTTCAGTTTCTTCTCGAGGATGGCTTGCTGGACCTTCTGGGGCAGCTTTTCCCAGACGACGTCCGGTCCGTACGGGCTGTTCAGCAGGAAGACGCCCTTTGGTTTGACGTGCCGCAGCATCTCGTAGCGCTCGAGAAGGAAGAACTGGTGGCAGGCGATGAAGTCGGCCTGTTGGATGAGATAGCTCGATCGGATCTGCTCGGGCCCGAAGCGGAGGTGAGAGACCGTCATCGAGCCGGCCTTCCTCGAGTCGTAGACGAAGTAGCCCTGGGCGTAGTTGTCGGTGCCCTCGCCGATGATCTTGACGGAGTTCTTCGTCGCGCCGACCGTACCGTCGGAGCCCAGACCGAAGAACAAGCATCGGCGAGTGGCGTCGGACTCGATCGAGAACGAGGGGTCGTAGGGGATGCTGCGCCCGGTGACGTCGTCGTTGATGCCGACGACGAAGTGGTTCATCGGCTCGTCCTTCCTCAGGTCGTCGAGGACGCCCTTGACCATGGCGGGGGTGAACTCCGCGGAACCCAGCCCGTAGCGCCCGCCGACGATCTTCGGATAACGCTCAAACGGCGCGATCTTGAGCTGCATGCCCTCGCCGACGGCGGTTCGCACGTCGGTGTACATCGGCTCGCCGGCAGCGCCCGGCTCTTTGGTTCGGTCGAGGACGGCCAGCGCCCGCATGCTCTTTGGCAGAACGCTGATGAAGGCCCGCATGTCGAACGGGCGGAACAGCCTGACCTTGATCACCCCGACCTTCTCCCCTTGCTGGCAGAGGTAGTCGACCGTGCCGTGGGCGATCTCGGCCCCGCTACCCATGAGCATGATGACGCGTTCGGCATCGGGGTCGCCGTAGTAATCGAACAGGTGGTAGTGGCGCCCGGTCAACTCGCCGAACCGGTCCATCACCTTCTGGACGATGGCGGCGGACCCATCGTAGTAAATGTTCGAGGCCTCGCAGCCCTGGAAGTAGACGTCCGGATTCTGAGCCGTGCCACGAATAACCGGATGCTCGGGGGACAGCGCTCGCGCCCGGTGCTGGCGGACCAACTCGTCGTCGATCATGGCCCGCATGTCGCCGGTGGTCAGCTCTTCGACCTTGGCGATCTCGTGGCTGGTCCGGAAGCCCTCGAAGAAGTGCATGAAGGGCACGCGGGATTCCAACGTGGCAGCCTGGGCGATCAGACAGTTGTCCATGACCTCCTGGACGCTGCCCGAGCAGAGCAAGGCGAAGCCGGTCGCCCGGGCGGCCATCACGTCAGTGTGGTCTCCGAAAATCGACAGCGCGTGGCCCGCGATCGCCCGGGCCGACACGTGGATCACCGTCGGCGTCAGCTCGCCGGCGATCTTGAACATGTTCGGGATCATCAGCAACAGGCCCTGGCTGGCCGTGAAAGTCGTGCACAGGGCCCCGGTCTGCAGAGCGCCGTGCAGCGCACCGGCAGCCCCCGCCTCCGACTGCATCTCGGTCACCGAGGGAATCGTGCCCCAGATGTTCGTCTGACCGGCCGCCGATTTGGCGTCGGCCATCTCGCCCATTCCCGATGAGGGTGTGATCGGATAGATTGCGATCACCTCGTTGGTGGCATGTGCGACATGTGCGACGGCCGTGTTACCGTCGATGGTCACCATCCTTCTTGACATCAAACAAGCTCCTCTACGTAAGGTTTTCCCCAAGGGCCCCGGTCGGCCGAGACTCTCCTTGGGATATCGGCTCTGGCTACAGAACGGTGCAGTATACCGTTCGGCGAATGCCCCCACAACCTCGTCGACGCACTGACCCATGGCGCAGTCAAACAGCCAGCTTGATGGGGATGGGAAACGGCGTGCTTTGCGGTTAGTATACGGCTATGCCGTGGACCCGCCGGGGGGGGGGCGCGGCTTCGGTACCTGGTTCGGGGCCAGGGACCTGGAGGACCAAAGGATGCTCGTCTTCCTGAGCACGTATCCACCCCGCCAGTGCGGGATAGGGACGTTTACGTTCGACCTGGCTCAGGCCATCCGCGAGCAGACCCATCAGACGGCCCAACCCTACGTCATTGCCGTGACCAATACGCCCGAGGGCTACGCCTACCCGCCGGAGGTGCGACTGGAGATCCGGCAGCACAGAATCGGTGACTACCGAGCGGCAGCTGACTTCGTGAACAACAGCCCGGCGACGGTTCTGTTGGTCCAGCATGAGTACGGCATCTACGGCGGCCCGGCTGGCAGGTACCTGCTGACGATGCTGCGGCGGATCCGCGTTCCTATCCTCACCACGCTACATACCGTTCTGGAGGATCCTGACCCGGATCAGCTGCCCGTTTTCGAAGACTTGCAGAAGCGGTCGGACATGCTCGTCGTGATGACGGAGCGAGGCCGCCAGATGCTCCTGGATCAGGGCGTCTCCAAGGACAAGATTACCGTCATCCCCCACGGTGTGCCCGATCTCCCGTTCGTGGACCCCAACTACTACAAGGACAAATTCAAGGTGGCTGGCCGGAAGGTCATCCTCACCTTCGGGCTGATCGGGCCGGGCAAGGGCATCGAAGTGATGATCGACGCGCTGCCCGCCGTGACCAAGCGACATCCGGACGTGGCCTACCTGATCGTCGGGGCCACCCATCCGGACCTGCGGCGTCAGTATAAGGAGGAGTACCGCCTCAGCCTGCAGCGGCAGGTCCGTCGACTGAACCTGGACGACCATGTCATCTTCCACAATCGATTCGTCTCGGCCGAGGAGCTGGCCGAATTCTTGTGCGCCGCCGAGATCTACGTGACCCCCTACCTCAACGAGGCCCAGATCGTCAGCGGGACCTTGGCGTACGCCGTCGGCGCAGGCAAGGCCGTGGTCTCGACGCCGTACTGGCACGCACAGGAGCTGCTGACCGACGGGCGGGGCACGTTGACCCCCTTCCGCGACAGCGAAGCGCTGGGCGCCGCCATCAACGGGTTGCTGGACGACCAAGTCACCATGCACGCCATGCGCAAGCGGGCCTACGAGTATGGGCGGTCCATGGTCTGGCCCGAGGTGGGCCGTAACTACGTCCGGCTCTTCGAGCGCGTTCGGCACATCCGGCAGCAGCGTCCTGTCCGCCACGCCGGCCCGATCTCGACGATCATCAGCACCAAGATGTTGCCGGACCCGCGTTTCGAGCATCTGCGGGCGATGACCGACCATTTCGGCCTGTTGCAGCACGCCCGGGGGCCGGTAGCGGACTACGCGCACGGCTATTGCACGGACGACAACGCGCGCGGACTGGTCGTGGCCACCAAGTGCCTCCGCCTGACGCAAGATGAACTGGCGCTCTGGCTGCTCCAGAGGAATCTGGCCTTCACGTTATACTGCCAGCAGCCGGATGGCCGGTTCAGGAACTTCGTGTCCATCGAGCGCCACTTCCTGGACGAGGGCGGTTCGGACGATTGCCAGGGCCGGGCGGCCTGGGGGCTGGGGTACGTCATGGCCTACGGACCCCGGTCCATGGCGCCGATCGCCAGAGAGGCCCTCGACCGGCGTTTCGAGTCCCTGGAGCCGCTGAGTCTGCGTGGGGCGGCCTACACGCTGCTCGGCGTCCACTACTATCTGACGGCCTATCCCGGCGCGGTCCAGATGCGAACGCTCGCCGCCAAGCTCGGCAGACAGCTCGTCCGCGCCCACAAGCGGCACGCCACGGGCGACTGGGATTGGTACGAGACAACCTTGACCTACGACAATGGAGTCCTCGCCCAGGCGATGTGGCTGGCGGCCAAGCATCTGGAGGACGAGGCGATGGCGAAGACCGCCGAGAGAACCACCGAGTTCCTCTTCGGCATCACCACTCGGCACGGGCACATCAGTCTGGTCGGCAATGATGGTTGGCACTCGTCCGACACGCCGACGAAGCCCCACTTCGATCAGCAGCCCATCGACGCCTGCGGGCTGGTTGAGCTGGCCAAAGTAGCCTACCGGGCCACCGGACGCGAGGAGTACCTCCGGTGGATGCGTAGCGCCTTCGATTGGTTCCTGGGTGACAACGATCTGGGCGTGCCCGTTGTGGATCTGGGAACGGGCAGGTGCTACGATGCGTTGACGCCCAACGGTGTGAACACGAACTGCGGGGCGGAGAGCACCCTCGCCTATCTGCTGGCGCTCCTGACGCTGACCGAGGTCAGTCCCGAAGAGGAGGACCGCCGCGTGCACGGCCAGTCCAAGGCTCGGGCCGAGGTCTAGAGCTGGACCAGCAGTCCGGCGCAGAGCATCAGCGGGAGGATCAACGCGACGATGAGGCCGGCGATGGCGGCTCCCCGGCCTCGATAGCGTCTCGACATGCCAATCACCGAGCAGATCAGACCCACCCCCCAGCAAAGCCCCGCACCGGCGAAACAGGCCATCATCGTAACGACCCACGTGTGCTGCTCGGGCGCCTGCATCTTGTCCATCAGTTGTCTTTGGATCTCGGCCTGATCCACGGGGCCCTCGGGGTCGATGCCCAACTCCTTCCAGTGGGCCATCACGACGACCTGCATGACGACGAACAGCGCCAATGCCAATACCCCGCCGATGATGCCGACGATCCCGACGACGTTTCTGCGCAACGGCTGAACGACCACGCCTGCCGACGCCATTTGCGGAACGGCCCAGGGCGGCTCCCCAGTGCTCACAGGGACCTGGGGCGTTGGCTCAGTCGCGCCTTGCGGGGGTGCCTCGTTCGGCAAGGCACTTGCCTGATTGGGTGGCAACGGTCGGGCCTCCACGGGCGCGCCGGTTTCGGCCTCGGCGCCGAGATGCAGCGTCGATTCGCTCGGAGCGGTCACGACGTTCCGACAGTAGGGGCAGCTGACCTGATTGCCGCCGTGTTCCTCGTCGATTTCGATGGGCTGCCCGCATGAAGGGCAGGCAAACTGGATGGTCATCTGGACAATCCCCAACACACGTCTCGCCTGGCCCGACACACACCTGCCGAGGCCGAGCTCCGGCCGCTTCTCTCCTCAGATTACACTTCCTGGGAAACCGCGCGTCCAGTCCGCCGCTCGAAAAAGGGGCAGCCGGAGCGCAACACCCTCCCGGCAAGTCGCCTCCGATCGTAGCAGGCGCCTACAGCCCCGGTCCGCGCGACGACCGGGCGCCCACCTTGTCGCGCCACTTCTCCAGGAGTTTGCGCAGCTCCAGCACTCTGCCCGGCATGGTGGGGGTCAGGTCTTGCCGTTCGCCGGGATCCGCCTTGAGGTTGTACAGCTCGGTCTGGCCGGTTTCGTAGAACGCGATGAGCTTGTAGTCGCCCTTGCGGATTGCCCCCGAAGACCTACCGCCCAGGAAGTGTGGCTTGGCCAGCGGGTAGTGCCAGTAGAGTGCGTCGCGCTTCAGGTCCTGTCTCCCCTTCAGCAGCGGTACGAGGCTTTCGCCGTCGATTGCGTGGCGGTCTTCTCGCGTCGCGCCGGCCAGGTCGAGAAACGTCGGGCACAAGTCGACCGTGTTGACCGGGACCTTGCAGACGCGGCCCCGCCCGGCCTTCCCCGGCCAGCGGACGATCAGCGGCACGCGGATGCCGCCTTCGTACAACTGCGATTTTCCGCCCCGCAGCGGCGCGTTGGACGTGACGCGGTGCTCACCGCCGTTGTCGGACGTGAAGATCACGACCGTGTCGTCTGCAATGCCCAGTCGGTCGAGCTTGTCCAAGATCTGGCCGACGCCTTCGTCGATGCTCTCGATCATTGCGGCCAGCACGGGGTGGTTCTTGCGCTTGCCTGCCCCAAGCTTGCCCTTGTACTTGTTGATCTTGTCTCGCTTGGCGGCCAGGCGCGTGTGAACGGCGTAGTGTGAAAGGAACAGGAAAAACGGCTCGCGCTTGTGGCGCGATATGAAGTCGACGGCTTCGACGCTCAGCCGGTCGGTCAGGTACTCCCCCTCCTCCCGGGCCTCCACCCCCTTCATGAAGAAGTAGGGGTGGAAGTACTTGCCCCCGGCGATGTAGCCGGTCTCCGAGCAGATCACCTCGTCGAACCCGTGGCGCGACGGGGCGCCCCGCTTCTTGCCGTAGTCGCCCATCAAATGCCACTTGCCGATCAGTCCGGTCTTGTAGCCCCGCGACTTCATCGGGCTGACGAACGTCTCCTGCTCGGGTGACAGGTGCTTCTCGTCGTCCGCCCGAAGGTAGTCCGTGATCCCGACCCGAGGCGGATACTGGCCCGTCATCAGGCTCGCGCGGGTCGGCGAGCAGACCGGGGCGGCCGAGTAGGCGTCGGTGAAGCGCGTGCCCCCCGCCGCCAGCTGGTCGATATTCGGTGTTTCGTTGAACCGGTTGCCGTAGCAGCCCAGCTCGGCCCAGCCTAGATCGTCGATGAAGATAAGGATGATGTTCGGGCCCGGTCGCGATGAGGTCGCCCCCCTTGCGTTGGCGCCACCCGTCAACGTACTGCCGACCAAGCCGCCCAGGCCGACCCGACCCGCGTTTCGCAGGATATCGCGTCTGCTGAGATCTCCCATTCGTCCACTCCGAAACGACGCGCGGGGTCGATCATCCGTCGGCTGGACGGAGCGCCTGAATCTGCTCGAACGACATCCGTGCCGCCGCCTCGATATCGCCGTGCATCACCTTGTCCAGGTAGCCAAACGACTCGAACTCCACCGAGCAGAAGCCATCGTATCCCAGCGCGTCCAACGCACGGAAGAAACCCGTCCAATCGACGTTCCCCTCGCCGAGGAAGGGAAACAGGAACTGCCCGTTGATGGGCACGCCCACGGCGTCCTTCAGATGGCAGTGCTTGATCGCCGGGCCCCATTGTCGCACGAGCCAGCCCGTGTCGGTGTTGCCGTACAGCACGTCGTGAGACGGGTCGAAGTTGACCCCGAGGCAGTCCTGGCGGTAGTGATCGATCAGCGCCCGGGTCGTGAAGTAGTCGTGGCAGAGGTGCCCCCACACGCCTTCGACGGCGATGCTGACGCTCGCCTGCGCTGCTGCGGGAGCGAACTGATCGTAGGCGTCGAGCATCTGTTGCCAGGCGGCGCCCATACTGATGTCGCGCCCGATGACGGGGGCCGACGGGTCCCACGGTGCGGGTCCGGTGAAGAAGTTGAGCGTCGCGATGCCGACTTGCCCCGCCGCCTCGATGCACTCGAGGGCCATCTTGACCCGGTCGGCCCGAACGGCGTCGTCCAGGCAGACCACGTCGGGCTGAACGACTGCTTCACTGATTTCCAGCCCGCCCTCGTGCGTGATCTCGACGAGCCGTTCCAGCTCGGCCGCCGACTTGGTTCGCGGGTTGAAGTGGGCGAGCGTCCATTCCACGCCTTCGTACCCGATCGACTTCAGTGACTGGACGACCTCCTGTGGTTCCATCCGGCCATAACCCAATGATGCCATGAACGCTATCTTGGTTTCGCTCATGCTGCTCCCTCGGTGCTGCTCCACTTGACTAGCTCGAGCACGGTTCTAAGTCCTCCGGTCGGCTGGGGCGCATCACCGCACCGGTATCGGCGCCGCTCACGCAGTGGCGGTAGACGTCGATGAAGCCGCCCGTCACCTTCGGGCCCGCCGGTCGCCACTCGGCACGACGGCGGGCCAGCTCCGCCGGGTCGACCCGCAGGTCCAGCCTTCGGGCAGGGATGTCGATCTCGATCTCGTCCCCGTTGCGGACCATCGCGATGGGGCCGCCCTCGGCGGCTTCGGGGCAAACGTGCCCGATGCAGGGACCCCGGGTGGCTCCGCTGTATCGACCGTCGGTGACCATAGCCACCGAGTCGCCCAGCCCCATCCCAACCAGCATGGCGGCGGGGATGGACAGTTCGCGCATGCCCGGCCCGCCGCGCGGTCCCTCGTAACGAATGATCAGCACGTCGCCGGGTTTGACGCGGCCTGTCATCAGGATCGCGCGAACCTGCTCCTCGCTTTCACAAACGACGGCCGGTCCGCGGTGGACCAGCATCTTGTCGCTGACCGCACTGTGCTTGACGACGGCGCCCCGTGGCGCGAGCGAACCCCGCAACACTGCCAGCCCACCCGTCGGCGCAAGCGGGGCATCCATCGACGCAATGACCGACCTGTCTGCGTTGGTCGCGAAGGCGATGCGTTCGCCGATCGTCTCGCCGGTGCTGCACAGGCAGCGCGTGTCGATCCGATGGGTCAGCTCCTTCATGACCACCGGCACGCCGCCGGCCCGCTGGAAATCCTCCATGAAGACCTCGGCCGCCGGCTTGAACCGGGCCAGCAGCGGCGTGTGTTGGCTGAGTTGCTCGAAATTGTCCAGCGCCAGGTCCACCCCGAGCTCGGTTGCCAAGGCGAGTATGTGCAGAACCATGTTGGTGCTGCCGCCGATGGCCAGCCCGACGCGGATTGCGTTGCGGAGCGCGGCGGCCGTCACCGTCTGCGAGAACCGTCTGCCCGAAAGGGTGGCCTCGGCAGCGGCCTGTCCGGCCCGCCGGGCCAGTGTCGGCAGGCCGCGACCGTCCGCCGGTGTCGTCGCGTTGTTCGGCAGGGCGAGGCCCATCGCTTCGACCAGGCACGCCATCGTGTTGGCCGTCCCCATCATGTTGCAGATGCCCGGGCCTCCACACGTTCGCCGCTCGATGTCGGCAAGTTGTTCCTGATTGATGCGTCCTGCCTTGAAGGCTCCGATGGCCTCCTTGATGTCGCATGCGCTGCGGGGCTTGTCGTCGAACGCCGTCCGACGCATGTAGCCGCCCGTCACGAACACGCTCGGCAGGTCGCATCGAGCCGCGGCCAGCAGCATCCCGGGCGTGATCTTGTCGCACGAGGTCACGAAGACGGCGCCCGCGAACTGATGCGCCCGCAACATCAACTCCACCGACGCGGCGATTGCCTCACGCGACGGTAGGATGAAGTGCATTCCCGCGCCCTGGCAGATGCCGTCGCACGCCGCCACGGTGTTCAGGACCAGCGGCACACAACCATGGTCGGCAATCCCTGCACGGATCGGTTCGGTCAGCTCATGGAGGTGGACATGGCCGGCCGCCAACTCGCTGGCAGAGCTGACAACGGCCACCAACGGTCGGCCCAGATCGTCGTCGGACAGGCCCATCGGGCGATACAAGGCGCGGGCGTACGTGTTTTCCAGGCCGCTCAGTCCGGGCATAAGCGCACTCTACCCGCCGGACGGACCGCGTCAACCATCGGTCAGGGCGTATTGAATGTGTCGCCTTGGCTGCGATACTATGGGCCATGCTGACCGGATCTGCGGTCGGCCTGATGCAATTTGAAGTAGCCGGCGTCGACGAGGGCTATTCTGATGTCCGTCCGGGCAACATCGCGGCCTCACCCCCCCAGGACCACCAGCAATCCTGCAACGTTTGCGGACATGGTCAAGCTGTTGCCCGACCGCGTCGGCGCCTGGACCGCACGTCCCCCCGATCGCCTCTGCGATCGCCGTACGATCTACGACTACATGGACGGTGCGGCCGAGGTCTATCTCACCTATGCCTACGCGGGCCTCGTGGTCCGGCAGTACGGTCGATCGCCCGAGCCATCGATCATCGTCGAATTGTTCGACATGACCGGCTCGTTTGACGCGTTCGGTGTGTTCACGAACGGCCGCGACGAGGATCTCCCCGACGCCGGCATCGGCCAGGGCGCCGAGCTGCGAGACGAGCTGTTGACGTTCTGGAAGGATCGGTATTTCGTGGCGGTCCGCGTCGACGCGGAGCGCGCGGGGCGGCCGATCCGCGAGGCCGTTGCCAAGCTGGGCCGCGCCATCGCAGCTGCCATCGGCAAGACCGGCGCACTCCCAGAGGTCTTGGCGTACCTGCCTGCCGATGGCTTGATTACGCACAGCGTCCGGTACGTCTATCTGCCCGACGCGCTGAATTACCACTACGATTTCGGCCCGGGCAATCTGCTAGGCCTCGACGCCAAGACGCAGGCGGCGCTGGCCACCTACCGGTGCGGCAAGGTTCGTTGCCATGTGCTCTGTGTGTTGTACCCCACCGAGGCCCTCGTTGCCGAGGCCCGGCGGCGTTTCGTCGCGGGGTTCGCTCGCCGCGCCGACGGCGATGGTGCGGCCAAGATCGGTGACGATCAGTGGATCGGCCTCCAGACGCATGGGCGTCTCCTTGCGGCGGCGCTGGACGTCCCGACGCGGGGAGCGGCCGTCAAGCTGGCCGACCTGGCTATCAAGCAATACCGGGCAGCGCGACCTCCTGGAACCAAGAACAAGGAGCATCGGCCATGACGGCATCCGTCGATGACCTGACCCGTCGTGACTTCATGCGCGGGACGGCCTCCGCCACGCTCGTCGGCGTGACGGCCGCCTCCACCGCGCTGGCTGCCGAGAAGAAGCCGGCGGCCGGTAAGACGCGTGTCGTGCTGGTCCGGCATCGCGACGCAACCGACACGTCCGGCCAGGCCAAGGCCAAGGTCATCCAGCAGATGGCGGACGACGGGGTGACCGCGCTGCTGGGCGAGAAGGACATCAGGGTTGCCTGGCGGCAACTCATCAAGCCGAACGACGTCGTGGGCATCAAGAGCAACGTCTGGCGACCGCTGCCCACGCCGGCCCCGCTCGAGCAGGCCTTGCTGCGACGCGTCCGCGAGGTGGGCGTCAACGACAAGAACGTCGCGATCGACGACCGCGGCGTCCGCCGCAATTCGGTCTTCAGGACGAGTACGGCCCTGATCAACGCCCGTCCTATGCGGACGCACCACTGGTCCGGTCTGGGTGGGTGCATCAAGAACTACATCATGTTCGTGCCAATGCCGTTCGCCTATCACGGCCAGTTCTGCTCGCCCCTCGGCAAGATCTGGAAGGAGAAGCTGGTCGCCGGCAAGACCCGTCTGAACGTCCTGGTTCTGTTGACGCCCCTGTTCCACGGCGTGGGGCCTCACCACTACGACGCCAAGTACACGTGGCGATACAACGGGATGCTGTTCAGCAAGGACCCGGTGGCGGTGGACACCGTGGGCAGGTCCATCATCAAGGCCCAGCGACTGAAGTTCTTCGGCGAGGAGCGGCCCTTCAGGCCCCCGACGCGCCACATCGAGGCGGCGGACAAGCAGCACAAGATCGGCACGAGCGACCTGAACAAGATCGAACTGGTCAAGCTCGGGTGGGAGGAGGGCCTACTGATCTGAAGGCCCGCATGACGTTCGCAGCCGTCTGCCTCAGCAGCCGCTCGGCGTCGGCCAAGGCGTCCGCCAGATCCATGGGTCGATCGATGATCGAGAAGTAGGCCCGGATCAGCGCCAGAGAATCGTCCGCCCCGTCCCCAATCGATCCGCAGATGGCCACCACCGGAACGTTCGCTCGCCCCGCAGCCTTGCCCACGCCGTAGACGACCTTGCCCATCATCGACTGGGCGTCGAGCCGGCCCTCGCCCGTGATGGCCAGATCGGCCCCCGCCAGCCGATCCGCCAGCCCGACCACGTCCGTCACGATCTCGATGCCGGGGCGGAGCGTGGCATCCAGGAATGCCACCAGCCCCCCGCCCAGACCGCCCGCTGCACCGGCCCCGGGCAGACCGCGGACGTCGCGGCCAAGATCGCGTTCGATCACGTCGGCCAGATGCGCCAGCGCGTCGTCGAGCTGCCCGACCATTTCAGGCGACGCGCCCTTCTGTGGGGAATACACGGCTGCGGCCCCGCGTGGCCCACACAGAGGGTTGTCCACGTCGCAGGCGACCAGGATCTCGCAATCTGTGATGCGGTCGTCGCGACCGGACATGTCGATCGCATGGACGCGTTTCAGGGATCCACCCGACAGGCCCTGGGGTAGCGCCTTGCCATCGGCATCGACGAATCGGACGCCGACCGACTGGGCGCAGCCGGCCCCACCGTCATTGGTCGCACTGCCGCCAATCCCCAGGATGATCCGCCGTGCGCCCTGGTCCAGCGCCGCCGCGACCAGCTGCCCCGTCCCGTACGTCGTGGTCAACGTGGGATCTCGCCGATCCGGCGGGACCAGCGGAAGGCCCGAGGCCGCGGCCATCTCGATCACGGCCGCCTTGTCCGCCGACTGCGTCCCGAGCATCCCCCACGTCGCCCGGACCGGTTCGCCCAAGGGGCCGCGAACCTCGGTGGTGATCGCCTTTCCACCCGTCGCGGCGACCAGGGCGTCGACGGTGCCTTCACCCCCGTCTGCCATCGGGCAGAGCACGACATCGGCATCGGGCGCCGCGTCGCGCACACCCCGCGCGATGGCTTGGCAGACGTCCTCAGCGCTCAGCGATTCCTTGAAGCTGTCCGATGCGATAACCACCCGCACGATAGCGCTCCGCTCGGCGCCGTTAGAGCCGACGTCATCGGGCTCGTAGTCGGCCCGTGTAGCCGTAAACGTACTCCCGCCCCGCTCGCAGCCACCCGACGTGGATCTCGTCCCCGCGCCGAACGTCCTTGAGCAGTTGCCCCACGGAGTCCAACTCCGTGAACCCGTAGTAGCGCCCGAGCTGGTAGAGCACGTCCCCGCGTCGGATGCCCAGATGGGAGGCCGGGCTGCCCGGCTCCACCTGCGCGATGAACAGGCCGATCCGGCGCGGTAGTCCCAGCCGACGGACATGCTGTTGCGTCAACTCCTCGACCCGAAGCCCGAACAACGCCGAGGCCAATTTCGCCCCGTCCGGCTTGGGCACGGCCGTCAGGTGCAGGCGGAGCGGATGTGTCTTGCCGTCCCGTTCCACCACCAGCCGGACCACGTCGCCGGCCTTCCTGCCCAGGATGACCGCGTAGAAGTCCATGGCCAGCGATACCGCCTCGCCGTTGATCTGCCGGAGGATGTCCCCCGCCTCCAGGCCCGCGCGATCCGCCGGTCCGTCCTGCGTCACCGAGGTCACCCGGACCGCGTCCTTGTCGCTGACAAGCATGCCCAGTTGGATCCGTCGATGCGTCTCGATCTCGACCGTCATCATCTCCGGCAGGAGTCGGCGGAGGTGATCGACGGGGATGGCGAAGCCGATGTTCTGAGCGTCGCCCCGGATGGCCGTGTTGATGCCGATCAGCTCGCCGTTGATGTTCAGCAACGGCCCGCCGCTGTTGCCTGGGTTGATGGCCGCGTCCGTCTGAATCAAGCCCACGTACTTGACGTCCGAACGGAACTCGAGCGTTCGGTTCAGCGCCCCCACCACGCCCGTCGTGACCGTGTGGTGGTATCCCAGCGGGTTGCCGATGGCGATGACGGTCTCGCCGATCATCAGGTCGTCGCTACGACCCAGGCGCAGGTACGGCAGAGGCTTGTCGGTGTCGATCTTCAGCACGGCCAGATCGTGCTCCCGATCGATCGTGACCACCCGTGCGGGTTGGGCCTTGCGTTTCGACTCATCCGCGAACGTGATTCGGTTGTCCGTCGACCGGGCCACCACGTGGGCGTTGGTCACAATGTAGCCCGACGGATGGATCAGAAACCCGCTGCCGGCGTTGGTTCTTCTCCGAGGGACCTGGAAGATGTCATCGAACAGACTGTCAAACCCGAAGGGAGACCGGCTAACGACGGTCGAGGTGGCCGAGATGTTGACCACGGCGTCGCGGGTCTTCTCGACGGCCACGACCACCGGCGTTCGCCGCTCGGCCCGCGGCGCAGATCCGGGCTTGGTACGTTCGGCGACCGCAGCGAGCGCGCACGGCCCGATCAGCATTACGCCTGTCAGAGCCGATGCAATCGTGTGACGAATCATGAATGCGATCCTATGGCCCCTCCCTCTCCAGTTCAAGCGGCGTCTCGGGCATCACGGCGGCTGACGCAGCAGTGAGTGTCCCAGGACACGTTGCCGCAAACGCCCCAGTCCATATAATCCTAGACACGGATCGGGCGAGATGGGTCTGGCGGTTTCAAGGGGATCGAGCGATGCGCATCGGCTTCATCACCGACCTGAGCGAGGAGGACTTTCGGTTCGCCGCCGAGATGGGCGTGCCCGTGCTCGAGCATAACGAGAACGCCGACGACATCGGTCCTTTCCTCGCCCGACAGGACGAGCTGAAGGACCGCTGCAAGCGGCATGGGGTCGCCCTTGGCGTGATCGGACGGTTCGGGCGGAACTACATCAGCGATGACGCGGACCTGGCCCGAAAGGAAATCGCCGACACGGAGCGACTGATCCACACGGCCGCCGAACTCGGCGCATCCGTCTTCGTGACCGGCGGCGGCCACGCCGAGCAGCGCGCGCATACCGAGAACTGCCACCGCGCCGTGGAGGTCCTGGGCCGCTTCGTCGAGGTGGGCACTGCCTGCGGCCTGAAGGTCGCTTTATATAACTGCCACTGGGGCAGCTTCGCCTTCGCCCCGCCCTCCTGGAACCAGATCCTGACCGAACTGCCCGATCTCGGACTGAAGTACGATCCCTCACACGCCTACTACGACGGTCGCGACTGGCTGGCCGAGATGCGCGACTGGGGCCACCGGTTCTACCATGCGCATGCCAAGGGCTGCCTCAGCATCGGGGGCGAGCGGCTGGAGGACCCCAACCCGGGGTTCGACACGCTCAACTGGGGGGCGTTCTTCGCCCTGCTGTACCACCACAACTATTTGGGCGACATCATGATTGAGCCACACGCCGGGACGTGGGGTGGCGACCGCCGACACGCAGGGCTTCGATTTTCCCTCCAGTACCTCCGTCAGTTCCTGCTGTGAAGGGGGGCCGCGGGCAGGGATCTCATGCCATCGCCCAACCAAGGCAGAAGCTGGCTAACCTTCTTGGTAACAATCAGTTAAAAAAAACAGGCCAAGTGGTTCGCCTTTTGCCGATACGAGGCATAAGATACTAGCGCCTACGTGAGGGGACTTGGTGCCGCGGGTCGCGGTCACGTGCCGGGGTGCCCCTCGGGATGGGGACAGGGAGCAGGCTGGCCCTGAATCGCTGTGTAAGGCATTTCTAGACAGCGACTTGGGGAGACGAGCCGGAAGGGCTTTGTAAGATGCTTCGTCCCAGACGCAAGTCAACGTTTGAGCGCGTCATCATCGATGTGGCTACGCAGCGCGATTTCCTGGTCTCCAACGGACCGATGGCCGTCATGAACCGTGCGGAAGTCATCCCCAAGATCCGTGCGCTGATGGGCTGGGTCCGCGCGCAACGGTTGCCCGTGATCTCCTGCATGGAGGCCTATCGGCCCGCCGACGATTCGAACGGTCATCCGCGTCACTGCATCGACGGAACGCCCGGTCAGCAGAAGCTGCCCTTCACCCTGCTGCCGAAGCGGGCGGTCATTGAGGCCGACAACAGCTACGCCGTGCCCCTGGATCTCCTGCATCGCAACCGTCAGGTCATCCTGCGGAAGCGGACGGAGGACCTGCTGGCCAATCCCAAGGCCGATCGCCTGCTCAACGAGCTTCACGAGCGGTTCATCATTTTCGGCGTCGGTTTGGAGTCCTGGATCCGGCTGCTGGCCCTCGGCCTGATGGTCCGGCAGAAGCCCGTGTCCGTGGTGGGAGACGCTTGTGGGTACTGGGACCCGGTGGCAGCCGATCTGGTCCTCCGCCAATTGGAGGCCAAGGGCGTCCAGGTCCTCAAGACGGACGAGCTGATCCAAACCGTGCCCGCCAGGCCGATACGCCGTACCAAGCCGATCGTCCGAAGGCTCCACGAGGCCAGACAGACCCGATAGTCATACCGCACCTCGGTTACCTTCATTTGCGCGATGCGTGTGCCCAAACCTCGACGCGGTCCAGGTGGACGTTTCGGTCTTCCGGCGGTCTGCACACGTCGTTGACGAACGCCAGCTCGAGCACGGTTCGCTGGCCGTCGAGCGTCATCGGCACGTCGTAGGCGGATCGCTCCGCAGAGCCGATTCGCACGCGCGCCACCTCGGCCGTTCCGAGTCGCACAACGAGCAATGGCCATTCATCGCGGGCCTTGGTTCCCGAGGCGTGAATCCGTAAGACGTATCGCCCCGGCCGATCGCAGACGAGGGGCACGCGCGCCCAGCCGTTCGTCGCCAGCACGAGCACCTCGCCTTGCGGACGATTGTGGGCCGTCTCCTGGTACGCGATCCTCTCCGCCTCGACGGACGCGATCGGTGCCTCCCCTGCCTGGGCGCCGAGCTTGGTCAGGATGCTCTGGGCGAATCGCTTGCCCCGCTCGCGGTTCCGCGGGTCGGCCTGGTCCCATCGGATCGTGTCCACCACGAGCCGGCCCGCGCCGATCGGCAGAGACACCAACGCGGCCGGCGTCGTGTGGACGCCGAAGCCTCTTGGATCGGGCGCGGCCGGCTGGACGTAAGCGGCGCCGATCCAGACGTTGCGATCCTCCTCGGGTGTTTGCATATCATTGAGGAACGTGATCGCCAGACGATGTTGCCCTGCTGGGATGGTGCCGACACGCGAATACGTCATTGGCTCGCGGCTGTTGACGGTGACCTGTCCGATGGACCGCCCCGCCACCCGAATGTCCAGCCTGGGCCAGACGCCGGCCGCCGGCCAGCCCCGCGCCTGGATGCCGACGATCGTCGAGCCGCCGGCGCCAAAATCCACGTCACCGACCATGCTCCCGTGCGTACACAGCAAGATGCCGCGGTCCCTCGGTTGATTGTGTCGGGAGCCGATCGCCTTGAACGCGTCGGCGCGGAGCGTCCGGGCGCGGTCCAGCTGCAGCCGTCCGGCGACGACCACCTCATGATCGATGATCGACGCGTCCATGGGCGTCATGGCCCAACCGACGCTGGTCTTGGGGTGCTCGGTGAGCCAGTACAGGTCGGCTTGTGCCAGGCCGCCCACGAAGGGGCTGTCCCGGCGGAGGCGTATCGGCCCCGTCGCAGGCGACAGCCGATAAGGAAGATTCAGGCGCTCCATCACCGCTGCGAATGTCTCGGGTCGGGGCCGATGCCACCACGTCAAGCCATCGGTCTTGTTGAGGCGAGCGACGAGATCCATCACGGTTTCCGCAGAGCAGTTGGGGGCGAGCAGAAACGCTCTGGCGTCCGTAGGCAGATCCGGACGTGGGCCATGCGCTCGTGCGATCCGAAATCCCAGTCGGTCGACCAACGACGGCAATGCATCGTCGCCGTCCGGGCCGCATATCAAGACTGGCTCCGGCGCCGGCTGCCAGCAATCCATGTATTGCAGGGCGTTGCGCAGGATCAACGATGCGGCGGGCTCGGCGTCCATGGCGTCGAGCAACCGAAGGCCTGACGCGATCACGAGCCCGCGATCGACCTGGCACTCGGCGAGCGCCACGAGCCCGATCCCTTTGCTGCTGCCCGAGACAACGATTGGCTGTCCGCCGCAAGCGGTTCGGTCGACATGGGCGTCCGCGACGACATGGTCCGGTCCCCAGAACTGCAGATCGTCGGGCCGGACGTCGCGCAGCAGCGCGTGCGAGGGCGACAGCGGGAACGTCATCGTCGACTGGCGCGGCGCAAACTGGATCGACCCTACACGGACGTGCGGCGATCGCTGGGCCAGCATCAGGATCCGCCCGCCCCGGGCCAGGAACCCGTGGATCCCTCGTTCAGCCGCCGGAGGCTCGCCGATCCGGAGGACAGGCTCAGCAGCGCTGCAGTCCGCCTCGGCCAGCGTATTGGGTGCGGCGATGAGGATGCCCACTTCGTCCGGTATCTCCCCCGCAGTGGCGACACGTTGGACTTCCAGGCCTGACTGCACAAGCCGCTCCCGCAGCTTCCGTCCCGCCGCCAGCAGCCCCACCTTCTGTGTCTTCATCGTGTTCAGGGAGATCGGAGGGAACACGCTGCACGCGATGCTCTCCTGGAAGTCGGGAGCGCGGGCCATCCGAGCTCGAACCGTCAGCCGGGCATCGGAGCGCGCGCTTACCTTCGGCGTCTTGAGTTCAATCGTCCGCACCGCCAGATCGGCCGGCTTCATTTCGAGGGCAAGTTGCCCGCGACCGCACGTCTTGCCGCCGACCGCGAACTGCCACGTCACCTTCACGCTGCCGCTGTGCAGCGTGTCGTTCATGATCTGCAGCGTCCGGCGGATCGTCTGATCGCCGTAGAAGCGCGTGTTGTACTCCTTGACAAAGGCGGCCAACGGCCGCATCGACTCGGCCTGCGCCGCCGCCATCGGGTCCTTGCCGACATCCAAGCTGCCGCCCGCACACGTCCAGGGGCACAGGCCCGACACGCGATAGACACGATAGGCCCGCGTCTGCATCTGCCACGCCCGGCCAATCGCCCTCGGCTTGTAGTAGGCGTAGTCGTCGTAGGCCCGATCGCCGTACATCACCGAGTAGGCCGCCGGCGTGGGCGAGGGACACCAGAGGTACTCGCCCAGGTACAACGGCTTGGTCCGATCCCACTGCCAGGTTGGTTGGCCTTCGGTGAACCAGTGGGTGGGCTTGATCGGTCGGTCCATCCAGTAGCACGTGTTGGGGTACAGGTAGGCGCGCGGCATCTCGTGCGGGTAGTGGATGCCGATGATGTCCGCCACCCCGCCCGGGTCGCCGTCCGATTCGTACGTGCATGGCCGCGTCGGGTCCCACTGCCGCATCCTTCGCCCGAGCTCGACAAGTCTCGCCTTGGCGCGCGGGGTCTCGTCGCGCATCCGCGAGCCGTACATCTCGTTCTCCAGGCTCCACGCGACCACCGACGGGTTGTTCTTCATCCGCCGGACCATCCCCGTCAGTTCGGCGGCGTAGTGGTCCCAGAAGCGGTCGTCGTTGACGCGGTAGACGCCATCGTCGTTCCAGACCGGGCCCTCGGGGATCATCAAGATGCCGACCTCGTCCGCCGCCTCGTACCACAACTGCCGCCACGGTTGTGTGTGCGTGCGGAAACACATCACGTTGACGGCCTTGAGGCGGCGGAGCCGATCCGCCGCCTCGGCCACCGTGTTCGCGCCGAGCGGCCACATCGAGCTGGCCCGGCAGATCAGGCGGACCCCGTTCAGGTAGAACCACGGCCCGTCGCACCAGAACTCGCGAAACCCGAACCGCTGCGTCAATCGATCCACGACCCGACCTTTGCTGGTCAGCTCCAATTGCAGGTGGTATAGGTGAGGCGTCTCGTAGGTCCACAACTTCGGTGATGGCCACGGGATCGTCGACGTTACCGTCGTACGCTTGCCGGGCTTGATGGTGACCGACTTGTCGGGGAGCCTCACGCCACCGGTCTCGACCACGCGACCAGCGAGGGTCACGGCCGCGTCGTTCGAGCCGTCGTTGGCCAGCTCAATGATCACGGTTAGTTCCTGTCGGCGGACGGACGTGCGAATCGTCGCGTCGCGGACGTGGACCGGGTCTCTCACCAACATGGCGACATCTGCCCAGATCCCGTATTCGCCGTAGCGACCGCCGATCGGGGATAGGACCAGGTCCTTCGGTGCGTGACGGATCCGGTGCCATCCGAGCTTCGTATCGATCGCCATCGGCTTGGCGAACACGCCCTGCCAGTCGCAGGCGCCGACCAGCAGCTCGTTTGACTGTCCGAATCGGATCACCTTGGTCACGTCGAGCTCGAACGGGCTGAATCCCTCGAAGTACTGACCCACGGGCTGACCGTTGACGAAATGGTGGCTGTTCCATCGAACGCCGTCATACCGCAGCCTCACGCGTCGCCCCTGCCAATCGGCGGGCACGTCGATCTTTCGTCGGAACCAACGCTTCTTGCCGGTGAAGCTGCGATGAACGCCCGGAACTTGCGTTGCAGACCAACGAACCTGGCCCGGCAGCGCGTCGATACGGGTCGCTTCGGCTGTCTGCCACTCCCCGTTGAGAGATACCTGCGTCCGCAATGTCCCCGCGGAGGCAGCGACTGGAGATACGACCAGCGTCAGCAGGCTCAGCATCCGGGTCATGGTTCGTCGATCCTCAGCAGCGCCGTGCCATGTTTCTCGATGTCAATCGAGAACTCGGTCACCCCATTGCACACGATTCGATTCTCGAACAGGTCCCAGACCTGCGCCGGTCTGCGGAGTCGAACCCTTCGCTTGCCGGCCTCGTTGCACGCAATTCCGAGGAGGCTCTGCGTCGCGTAGACGACGTCCGGCGTGTCGATGTAGCGGTGCACGCCTGCCCTGGCCGCCAGGCGGCGGAACAGCTCCCGCGAATGGACCGGGACGGCCGCGTAGACGCTGGTCCAGTCCCTGTATTCTCGGATGGCCAGGACGGCTTGCCCCCGCGTTCCACGTCCCAGGATCGTTGCCTTGGCATCGTCAACCGAGAAGGACGGTTCCGCCGACACGTCCACGCCAAGGGACCGCCGGGCAAGCTTCTCGACCAGCCGAGCGTCTCCGACGAAACGACCCAGCATCGGCTGGCGCTTCTTGGACATCGCGATCTGCATTCCTACCAGATCACTAACGCCGGCCGGGTCGATTCGCCCGTCACGATAGAGCCCCGCCGCCCAGAAGAAGACCAACACGCGCCCATCGCATTTGAGCGCCTCGATGGCCTGGCGGTCGGCTTCATCGGGCGCGATCGCGTTGAGGAACACGTACATCTTGTGTTTGGGCGCCTTCGGCAGGTCGCTCATCAGGTAGTACGACAGTGGCGCTCCAGTCCGAGCCAGATGCGGCAGGACGTCCAACATCAGCGCACGACTGAGACGATTGCCCGGACGCAGGTAGGCTAGGCTCTTGTCGTCGACGACGACGGCGATCTCGGCGACCGATCTTCGCGGCCGGCCGATCGTCTTGTCGGCGATGATCTTCATCCGGGCAATCTGACCCATCATCCGCGAATCGTCGTACCACCCGCCGCCCATGTCGAACCACCATTGGCCACAGCCCTGCCCGAGCACGCTGGTGAGCTCCCGTCGTTCCTGCTTCAGCGTTTCGGCGTAGGTGTCCGTCTTACCCCACTGACCCGCCTTGACCGAAACCAGCCAGGTGCGGATGTCGTTCTCGTCGATCCACAGCTTGCCGTGCAGCTTGACGCTGTCGGTCA
>CAYMLO010000148.1:0-24770 GCA_964390905.1 uncultured Planctomycetales bacterium
CGAAGCAGATCGGGTCGGGGATGTGCCAGCGGTACAGGCTCCAGAAGAACGGCGGGCCTTCGGAGATGAGCTTCTCGATCTCCGCCCGCTGGCGGCCGTTCAGGTCGGCGAGGAACCGGTCCAACAGCTTGCGATCCTTGTTCTCGCCCGGAAGCACCGTGCCGACGTAGGCCGTACTGTAGACGCCCGGGAAACCGTAGCTCCCACAGAAGTAGTCCTCCGTACCGGTCCCGCAGATCGTGGGGAACGTCGTGTCCCCGTCGATGTAGAACTTGATCTCCCCCTCGCCGAACCATCCCCGGGCCATCTGCGTCCAGGCCAGGAACGTGCCCACGTAGCGGCCCGCGCCCTTCACGCCGTCGAGGATGACGTACGGATTCCGCTGGTCGGTCACGTCTCGGCGCCACTGGGCGTGGAGATAGCCGGCGTTGTCGGGCACGTCGGTCTCGGCGTAGGTGATCTGATAGGCCAGCAGCTCGAGGTCCTTGTTGCCCTCGTTGGTGTAGGTGATCTTGGCGTGCTTCCTGAAGGGCATCGGCCAGTAGCAGTTCATCGCGTTCTGCGGGTTGACGATGACGGTGAGCGAGTTGACGGGGGCGAACAGGTCGTGGCCGATCGCGAAGAAGTCCGTCGCAGGCACCTCGATGGACGGCGTGTCCTCGCCGTCCCAATAGAACCGCAACACGTGCGCCCGGCTGGGCGCACCGCCCGCGATCCAAATGTGTTGGATGACGCCTGGCCCGTCGACGTCCATCAGTGTGGCGGTCTGGCCCGCATTGACGCGGATGAACGGCCGGACCTTCCAGCCCTGACCCAAATCGTCGGCCGCCCTGGCGGCTGCGGCGGGCTTGGGCTCGGCGGGGTTCGGGATCGCCATTCCCCCCTTGCCCTTTTCACCGGTCGGGTTCTCGGCCGAGATCGACCGCGTCCGCGCATCGGTCAACAACGGCAACGTCCCCAAGCCCGGGCTGAGTCCTGCAAACTGATTCATGCTTGCACCTTGTCGACGGCTCTGCAGCGGTCCGTCCGCGGCGTAGCCGTGGACGGCGACCAAACCAATCACGACTCCGAACGAGTACGTCCTGACCAGCGATCTCACCTCAAGCACTCCTGTTCTGGCACGGGACGCGCGACGCTCCACGTCTTTCAGCAACGGTAGACTAACTAACCGAAAACGGCAGGCAAGCCAACAGGAAGGAGATGGGCCCATACGCACCACCGGCGGGCGCCCCCGTCCATCGGGCACACCCACCGGGATGTCACCATCTGCGCGATCGACGCACCGTCCTACCGTTCACGCCGGCGGGAGGTCGCCCGACGTCGATGCGTTGAGCCGTGTCCACGCAAGATGGCAAGCAAAACCACCCATGCCAATCCCGCCGCGGCTGCGGGAGTTCCGCAGAAGCCGGTGGATGGGATGTCAGCCTTCTCGAACTGCGCGATGACCGTCTTGTCCTGGTTCATCGTGATCACGAGCGGGTCCGCCGTGCCGCTGGCGTCGCCGTCCCACCCCACGAAGACCATGCCCGCCTCCGGCGGGTCGGGAACGGGGATGGTGACCAATTCCTTCTCCTGATGCTCTGACCTCACCGGTGCACCCGCGCCCGCAGGCGAGCGCGTCACCGTCAGCTCGAACGTCTTGAGCATGTTCAGGATCGTGATGGGTAGGCCGGCCGACGGCAGCGTCACGCCGTTCGCCGTGTACGTCGCGCGGATCTCGGTGTACTCGTCGTGCGTAACCTCCTTCCCCACGACCAGCCCCTTCGTAATCTGGGCCGCGTCCTGCGAGGTCAACCGCCACGACACCTCATCCGTAACGTCCTGCGTGCTGCCGTCGCTCATCGTCAACTGGCAGGCGTACTGGACGGCCTTGTTCTCGGGAACCGTCGGCGGACCCAGGATGGCGACCCCAGCCGCAACGACCTTGGCCATCTCGGCGGTGTAGGTACTGGTCGACGTAACCACCAGCGTTCGCTCCGCCGCTGACTCTCCGTCCACCCACCCCTCAAACTCGTAGATGGACCCGTCGGTGCCCGTCTGGGGCGAGGCCACCGACACCTGATGGGTACTGCCCACCTCCCAGCTGAAGATGCTGACGCCCGTACGGGGCTGTCCGTCGACGGTAAGGCCCAGCCCAACATTGGCGGGTGAGATGCCGATCGTCACGGTGACGGTGGCCTTGGCGACCGTGACCGTCCAGCCCTCTTCGTCCGGCGTGCCGGTCTCGTTGGTGGCACGGATGCTCACGGCGTGCGGGCTCCCTGCGACGGTCGGATTTGGCCAACTCACCACACCGGTGCTCGGGTTGATGGTCATGCCGGCCGGTACGCTGCCGGAATCCGCGAACGACCACGTCACGGGCAACGTTCCCCGGGTCAGTCTCGGCGTCTCGGTGTAGGCCTGTCCTTCGACGACGTCGCGGTCCGGAATCGCGGCGATGTCCGGCGCGACGGGCTTCGGCGTGACGGTCAGCTGCCACGACTCGTTGTCGGCGCCCGCCGTGTTGCTCGCGCGGATCGTCACTGTATGCGGGCTGCCGCTCAGCGTCGGGTTGGGCCAAGTGACCACGCCCGTGGCCGGATCGATCGTCATCCCGGACGGCCAATCCACCAACGACCACGTCATCGGCGCCGTTCCCGTGACGGTCGGCGTCGGGCCGGTGTAGGTGTCCCCTTCGGCGATGCTGTCATCGGGGATCTCCCCGATCGACGGCGCCACCGGCTGCGGCGAGACGGTCAGCTGCCACGAGGCATCGTCGTCGCCGGCCTTGTTGCTCGCGCGAACGGTTATGGCATACGGACTGCTGCCCGTCGTCGGGTTGGGCCAGCTGACCACGCCGGTAGTCGGATCGATCGTCATCCCTGCCGGCACGCTGCCGGGGGGGGCGAACGACCACGTCACCGGCTCGGAGCCCTGCGTCAGCGTCGGCGCGGGACTCGCATAAGCCTCGCCGGCCGTCGTCGACGCGTCGTCCATCGCCGCGACCTGGGGCGCGACCGGCGCCGCCTCGACGGGCAGCTCGAACTCTGCCTCATCGGCACCCGCGGCGTTCCGCGCCTCGACCGTCACCGTTCGCGGGCTGCCATTGGGATCCGGCTCCGGCCAGCTCACCTGTCCGGTGTCCGGATCGATCGTCATCCCAGCCGGCCCTAGCTTCAGTATCCACTCGATGGGCGTCGTTCCGGTCGCCTCGGGGACGGGGCCGACGTAGGGCGTGCCCTCCTCGGCCGGCTCGATGTCACCCAGCGTGACAATCTGCGGCGGGACCATCACGTGAAGCGTCCATACCTCGGTATCCGTCCCGCCGGCATTCTCCGCCTGGATCGCCAGGTCGTACACCACGTCGGGGCCGTCAGGATGGGCGACCGATTCAGGCCAGGTGATCTTGCCGGTGTTCGGATCGATCGACATTCCGGCCGGTATGCCGCCGGGATTCGCGAACGACCACGTCACGGGCAGCGTGCCTTGCGCCAGGGCAGGCGTCTCGCTGTAAGATCCGCCCTCGACGATCGACCGATCCGCGATCGCCTCGATCTCCGGCGGCACGGGCATGGTCGTGACGGTCAATTCCCACGTAACCGTGTCGAAGCCGACCGAGTTCTCCGCCCGGACTCCCAGCGTGTACGGGCTGCCATCCACCGTCGGGCTGGGCCAGGTCACCTGGCCGGTGTCCGGGTCGATGGTCATCCCGTCCGGCGGCGGCGCGTAGTTCGGGTCGTCGTTGGGGTCCACGAAAGACCAGGTGACTGGCGGGCTGCCCTGCGACAGGTTGGGCAGCTCGTCATACTGGACCCCTTCCGTCACCGATCGCGCAGGAATCTGGTCGATCTCGGGCGCGTCCAGATCCAGCACCGTGATCTGCCAGGACGCGTCGTCCGCACCCACGCTATTCTCCGCCCGGATCGTCACGGTCTGCGGGCTCTCATTGAGCGTAGGATTGGTCCAACTGATCGCACCCGTGCCCGGGTTGATGGTGATGCCGGCCTGGACGTTGTTCGGGTCGGGCAGCGACCAGACGACGGGTAGACTCCCCTGAAGCAGCGTCGGCGCAGGCCCCGTGTAGGGCACGCCACCCGCCACGCCGTGATCGTCGATGTCCTTGATGACGGGCGCCATCAGCACCGTCAGCTGCCAGGATTCCTCGTCGGCACCGGCCGCGTTCTGTGCACGGATGGTCACCGTGTACGGTTGAGCGCCGGCGACCGGGTTCTGCCACGCCACCACGCCGTTGTTCGGATCGATGGTCATGCCGAGCGGAACCTCGTTGGGATCCGCGAACGACCACGTGACGGTCGGGTCGCCCTTGGATAGGCTGGGCGTCTCGACATAGAGCTCGCCGGACACCACGGTCCGGTCTTCGATGTCGTCGATCACGGGCGGATCCAGCACCGTCAACTGGAACGTCTTCTCGTCGCTGCCGACGGCGTTCTTGACCTGGATGGTCACCGTGTACGGCGGGTTGTTCGGGTCATTGGGGTCCTTGACCGGATTGGGCCAGGTCACCACGCCCGTGTTCGGGTCGATCGACATCCCGGGCGGAAGAGTCGGGTAATTGGGGTCGTTCGGGTCCGGGAACGACCAGGTAAGGGGCGGCGTGCCCTGGACCATGTTCGGCTCGGGCCAGTTGGGCTCAGGCTCGTTGGGGTCCAGGTCGTTGGGATCGATCCCGTTGGGATCGGGCGACGGCCCCGTGTAGGCCACACCCACCGGAATGCTCTGGTCGACGATCTCGCCGATCTCGGGGGGCGCCATCAGGATCAGATCGAACGATTCGACGTCATTGCCGTCGGCGTTCTCGGCCTTGATGCTCAGCGTGATCGACGTGTTGGGGTCATTGGGATCGAGCTCCGGGACATCCCACATCAGAATGCCCGTGGCCGGGTCGATGGCCATCCCCACGGGAACGGCGTTGGGATCCGCGAACGACCACGTGACGACCGGGCTGCCTTTCAGCAAGATGGGCGCGGGCTGATTCGGATCGAGCCCCGGCCCGGTGCACAGCTGGCCCATCGCCACGGGCAGGTCGCTGATCTCCGCGATGTCCGGCGGACCGGCAGGGGGCTGGATCGTAAGGGCGTAGGACTCCGTGTCGAAGAAGCCCGCCACGTTCTGTGCCTTGATCGTAATGGTCTCAACCCAGATCGCCGGGCCGTAGCCGGGCTGCCAGCTGACGACGCCCGTGTTCTCGTTGATGGTCATGCCGGCCGCCACGTTGTTCGGGTCCGGCAGCGACCAGATGATCGGCGGGTCGCCCTGCTCGAGGACAGGCGTGGGACCAAGGTACGGCATGTCCGCCACCGTGTTGGCGTCCGGGATCTCGGCGATGCGGGGCCCCTGGGGAGGATACCCGACGGTCAGCAACCAGGTCTCGACGTCAGTGCCTTCCCCATTCTCGGCCTGGATGGCGATCTCGTACTGGTTGCCGACCTCCCCCTCGTCCGGCGTCCACTCGACCAGGCCCGTCACCGGATCGATGGTCATGCCGGCAGGGGGAGCTGCGTAGTTGGCGTCGTCGTTGGGATCCACGAACGACCAGGCGATCGGGAACGTTCCCTGACTCAGCGTGGGGAGCTGACTGTAGAGCGTTCCTCCCGGGATGTTGGCGTCGGCGATGTCATTGATCGCCGGGGGGCCAGACGGCGGACCGCCGACCGTCAGGTAGAACGTCATGTCGTCCTCGCCGGCCTCGTTCTTGGCATGAAGCGTCACCGAATTGACGCTTCCGGAGGGGCCGGGCAGCGGCCATGTCACCACGCCCGTGTTGGGATCGAGCGTCATCCCCGCGGGAAACGTGTCAAGCGACCAGATCACCCGTCGGCTCTTCGTATCCGCACTGATCTCGGGCGTCGGCCCGGTGTACGACTCGCCCACGGAAATCGTCTCGTTGGTGAGCTGCACGATCTCGGGCGCCGGCGGGATGGGCGATGAGCCACCGCCTCCCCAATACCACATGGGCGCAAACGACGTTTGCGAATACCAGCCGTTCGTGCTGCCCGCCCAGCCGAAGTTGAAGTGGAACAGCTCGAGCGTGCCCGGCGGATTGCCCGCCTCCCAGTATCCATCGCACACGATCGCGTGTCCGGGGCCTTCTCCGAGGTAAGAAATCGAGCAAGCCGCCGGACGACCCGCCTTCATCGAACCCGCCAGGTCACTGGAACTCGAGGCGTAGTGCCACTTGCTCCCCTGGAACGGCACTCCCCCCGCCCCGGACGCAACACTCGTGTACCCCATGCCCGCAGAACAGCCGACGGCCGCCAGGAGGCGCCCCACCATGTCATCGGGGGGTTGGTTGGGGTCATCCGGGTGCCCGTAGTACTCGATGCTGGGAATCGTGAGCGGCGGAGCATATACGAAAATGGACCGCAGCCCCAAGTCGTCGATCGGGTACGGATCGAACATGGACCAGTAGCTGTCAGATACACCGAACGTGACCGACCTGGGGTATTTCCAGTAGTTGATGATCTGACCGCCGGCCGTGGCAACGCAGCCGGTGACGCATCGATCGCCCGTGACCGGATCAATGGGGCAGTACTTGTTGTAGTGATACCCCTGGCTCCAATTGGTCTCGAGCCAGGGCCCCCAGATGCCGGTGTCCTCGCCGCCTTCGCTGTCCCCCTCGATGCCGCCCCCCTCGCCACCTCCATCGCCTGCGGCGGCCTGGTCGCCTGCTAAGGAGACCCACCAGGCCCGATTCGCCGCCCGCCTCTCTTCTGGCGCGTCCGCTCGGTCAGCCAGTGCCCCCTTCAGATCCACTCGGACCATGTGAAGCAGGAGGTTCTCGGGGCGTTCCTCGAACGAGAAGTTGCTCTCGAATGAAAAGGCGATCACCGGACGAAGGTCCGTGTCGGCCGGGGTCACGACGTAGCCGACCGGCTGCGTCTGGATGACGTAGCCGAGCGTCGCGCCGGTATCGGGATCGATCAGAGGGATCACCTCGGCGTTGCCAGCGACGGCCTGAGCGGCCACCTCCATGGCCCGCGGCGCAGTCCTGGCCTTCTTGGCCCGGGCCGTCCACTCCCCTGCCCGTCGGGAAAGGTATCGACCGGCGATGTCCCTGGCTGCACCCGGGTCCACAGGCTCGGCCAGAGCAGCCGGGCCGACCACCAACAAGGTCACAGCGCAGAGCCACAAGCTCGTCCGAGCCCCGAAACGACCTGCCAGCGCTTTCATCGAATCACCCCTGCACCCTAAAGCAGCCATCCGGTCAAGGCGGCGGCCTCTTCGGCGCCTGCCCCCATCCAGGATGGCGTCTGTTGAGGCGTCAGTCCTCTCTCCTGCACCGCCCAAGTGCCTAGCGGCGGATCTCCCCGCGGCGGCGGCCGATCAGCCCCCCGCACCCGAACGCCATCATCATCCCCGCCGCCAGCGCCGGTCCGGAACAACCGCAGCCGGTCGGATCTTCTGGGTTCGGCTGCGGCTCCGGCTCCGCTTCCGCCACGTCCAGCAAGGGCGGGAGCTCCTCATAGGTCTCGGCAAGGACCGCCTTGCCGTACAGACCGAAGTCGTATCCGTCCAGCGTGACGTTGGCCTTGCCTGCTGCGATCGCCTCAAACGTCAACGTGAAGAAGTCCACCGTCTCGTTGAGCGTCCGAACGCCCGGAGGAAGCTGGGCCCCCCGCATGCCCTCCAGCGACCCCGCACCGGTCTTCCTCCCGGCGAGCAGCTCGTCGTCGTTCCACAGGTCGTCGAACACCGCGCGGACGTCCGCCGTGGTCGCATCCGAGTTGTCGATGGCATCCACCAACGACAACACCGCTGCGTTCCAGGTCACGTCGACGTGCCCCCCGTTCGACCCCTGGGGGTCCTGGTCGCTGATGTCGGTGACCCGCACGATGAGCTGGACGGTCTGGCCCACCTCGACCTCCGTCACCGTCGTCGTGGTCCCCTCCGCGACGAACACCCCGTCGACACGGACCCCGGTGGCCGCACTCGCCCCGGAGCTCCACGCCAAGCCCAGGATGCTCGCCAGTGCAATGGTTCGTCTCATCGAACGATCCCTCCCCGTGATACTCGCCTCGCGGCCGACGGCGATGGGCTTGGCCCGCGCCCGCGAGGGTCGGTCATCTATCCAGGTAGAAGCGCCGCCGCATACGACGCCACCAACGGATCGAGCTCTCCCAAGTCATCGATCCCGATAGGCTTCACCTCGGACGTCTCGGCGCCGAGGACAAACGTAAACGAAGCGGACGACATTCCCGTCGTGATCTGGGTCGGAGCCACCCCAACGCTCATGGCCTGCGAAGCCGCCGCATCTGCCGGCTGGCTCTCTGCCTCGGCTGCCGCTGTCTCCCCGACGTCGGCCGATTCGGTCAGGCCCTGATCACCAGCACCGGGCGCCTCATCGGGGAGTGCCCCCATGTCGAAGGCCGCTGCGAGGTTCTCCCGGACCATCGGGTCCGCGCCGGAATCGCCCTCGTCCGCCGCCTGGATGGACTTGGACGACCCCGCTGACTTCGTTGCGTTGCCGGAAGACGTGCCACTCCCCGGGGTGATCGCCTTGGCGGACGCACCGGCCGATGCCGACGGCGCCGGTCCTGCCGCGGCTCCGGCCAGCTTGGCGGGAGCTCGCGTCGACCGACCGTAGTAGTCGGCGAACACTGCCAGGTCGGCGAAGTTGATCACCCCGTCAGGCCCGGCCAGATCCAGCGCCGGATCGAAGCCCGGCTCCCCCGTCTTCAACCCGAAGGCGGCCCGCAGCCGCTCGTAGTCGGCCATATCCGTCTGCCCGTCGCCGTTGAAGTCGCTGGGCGCCGGCTCGGGCACGCCACGGCCCGTCACTTGCATCTCGTAACGCGGATTGGTCGGATCATCGTTCAGCAACGTGACCACCCCGGCTTCGTCGAGCTCCCAGGCGGGCGTGAAGGTCACGTTCACCGTCTCGCTCTGGCCCGGCTGGATCGTGATCGCCGTGTCCGGCTGAACCGCGACCAGCTCGTTGTTGGACTCGTAACCCGAGAGGACCAACGGGGCATCGCCATCGTTGTGGACGGTGACGGCGATCACGGCCGTCTGGCCGATGTAGACGTCACCGAACTCCAGCAGGCCGTCGTTGGACGTGCCGCTCTGCTCCGTCACCCGGATGGCCGGACCGACCGCCGTGCCCGTTACCTGGACCTCGTAGGTCGCCTCGTCCGGATCGTTGCTGTAGATCCGTATCTTGCCCGAGTGCTGCCCTTCGGTGGCCGGGGTGTACTGCACGGTCAGCTGAACGGTCGCACCCGGAGCCAGAGAGCTCACCGTCGGGCTGGTCGGAACCAGGGCGAAGGCACTGTGGGTCGTCGTCCAGTGGTCCAGAATCAGCGTATCCTCGCCGCCGTTCTCGATCGTGATCACCAGGCTCTCGGTCACACCGACCTTCACCTGCTCGAAGCCGACGACGTCGTCATTGTCGTACTGACCGCTGCTCTCCAGAACGATGATGTCCGGCTCGATCCCTTGCCCGATGAGCTCGATGGCATAGGACGGAGTGTCTGGATCGTCGCTGAGCACGTTCAGGACGGCATCCAAATCCCCCGCCTGGTTGGGATCGAACGTCACCTCGACGTCCAAAGACCCGCCCGGCGACAGCGTCACGCTGCCCGGGAAGCTCAGACTGTAGACCCCCAGGTCCTGTGACGTACCGACGTAGTCGATCTCGATGTCGTCGATGGTCAGATCGTCCTGGCCCACGTTGTGGATGGTGAAGGTCTGGGTGACCTCCCCGTCGACGACGGAGACGTTGCCAAACTCCAGTCGATCATCGTTGAGCAAGCTGCCCGAATTCTCCGTCACGTCGATACGGCCGGACACGCCCTCGGCAACCACGTGCACGTACGTCACCGGCGTGTCGGGATCGTCGCTGTTGATCGTGATGGTAACGTTGTAGGGCGTCGGCGAAGTCGGGCTGAAGATCACGTCGAAGGACGTCGTTTCCTCAGGGGCGAGAGACGTGACCCCCGGTTTGGTCGGCACCAGCGTGACAGACGGATCGCTCGACACCCACGAGCCAAGCGCCAACGTGCCCTCCCCGGTATTCCGGATCGTCACGGTGGTCGTCACGGTCGTGTTGATGCTGACGTTCCCGAAGTTGATGATGCCCTCGCCGCTGATGTCGTCCCCCTCGAGAGCGATCTCACCCGCCACGCCGAACCCGGTCACCTGCACCGTCACTTCGGGCGTGGCCGGATCGTTGCTGAACAGCGAGATCGTCGTCGAGTGCTCGCCCACGTCGCTCGGCGAGAACGTCACGAGCAGCGACGTTGCGCTCTGCTGCGTAACGGTGAAGCCATCCTGGGCCTGGCCCTTGGGCCACCAGTCCTCCAGGACCAGGGCGCCCAGGCCAAGGTTGGTGATATTCAGCGTCTGACTCGCCGTCTCGCCGAACTCGACGTTGCCGAAGGCCAGAGACGCCGGCGTGACCGAGATCACCGGCGCGTGGCCGTCCCCGGTCAGGGAAAGCGAGAAGGTCGGCTCGTCTGGATCGTTGCTGTAGATCTCCAGCGAAGCCTCGAAGGTCCCCAGGCCCGTCAGGTCCGGCCAGTTGCCTTCCGTGGGTGGCGTGAAGGTCAGCGTGACCTGCATGGACTCCTGGTATCCCAGGTGGACCTTGCCGTCCGGGCCGGCGTGGTCGGCGATGTCATCGATCACGAAGACGCCCAAGGGCGTCCCCAATGCCGGCGAGATCTGCCAGTTGTCGATGACGAGCTCCTCCTCGCCATCGTTGCGGATGGTCAGCGAGGTGGTCCACGAGTCGCCCACGTCGGTGGCGACGGCCTGGAGCAGATCGCCGGTCTCCAACTCGTCGCCGCCCACGAACAGGGCGACATCCGGTTCGATCAGGCCCTCACCCTCGAGAGCGAGGTCATGCGTCACGGTGGCGTAGATGTTGGTCGACGTGATCGACAGCGTCGCGGGGAACGTCCGGGCGTCGTCCGGCGCAAATGCGACGGTGAACACCGCCGACGCACCCTGTGCCAAATCGAGCGTCGTGCCGGTCGGTGCGATGAGGGTGTAGGCCGCGTCGTCGATGGTCCACTCGAGCGTCACGTCCGTCAGCGAGTCGTTGCGGACTCGGAAGCTCAGATAGGCGGTGTCGCCCTTGAGGATGGCCCCGAAGTCGAGCGAATCGATCTCGCTCGTGCCCGCCTCGTTCCACAGGCTGAAGTCCGGTGCGATGATGGCCGTACCGGTCAGGTTCAGGGCGTGCGGCGGGTCCTCGACGTCGTTGCTCTCGATGGTGATGGTCGTGCCGGCCAGATCCCCCGGCGTCGTGGGCGTCCAGATGACCTGGTAGTGGGCCTTCTGGTCATAGGCGAGCACGTAGTGACCCGCTTCGTTGAACTCGCCCGTGCTGAAGCCCGGCGTCATGTCCAACACGATGGTCACGTTCGGGTCGCTGGCCACGATGCTGCTGATGACCAGCGGCGTCTGGTTAACACTGTCCTCATTGTAGATGTAGAACTCGCCCTGCCCGTCGCTGCCGATCTCGACCTGACCCAGGTCGAGGTCCGTGATGACCGTGATCTCGGTCTCGTCGTAGATGACGAGCTCCGGCTCTACCGGATTGGCCGTGAAGGCGTAGTTGTATACCTCGTCGAAGGGCTGGGGCGTGCCCGGATCGTCGAGGTAGATCGCCAGCGTCCCTGTGATCGCCGCCGGATCGTCGTCGGTCGCCCTCAGAGCGAGCTCGACGTCCATGGGCCCGGCGCCCTGATGCAGGAGGATTCCGTCCGGGAAGGCGACTTCGACCTCCGCACTGCCCGAGGTCACGTCGGCGACCGCGTCGTAGATGACCATCAGGCCCGTGCCCTGGTTCCAGAGCGACAGGGCCTCGGTGGCAATGTAGGTCCCGTCGACGTCGACGGTCACGTCACCGAAGGCAACGTCCCCGACGGGCATCTCCATGTTCGGCGCAGCCGCAAGCCTGGCGTAGGTGATCGTGGACAGCTGCGATCCAGCGACTCCCTCTTCCCAGGCCAGCCAGTTGCCCGAGACGTCCGGCGCGGTCTCATCCGTCGCCGGGTTGAAGGTCATCCGGAACTGCCGGTCGCGGAGGTCCACCGGCTGGCCGGTGTCCCAGGCGCTGTCGAAGAAGTAGCCGTACAGATCGTAGTTGCCAGTGCGGTTGTCGGCCCAGACGACCAGGTCGCCGTCGATGGCGGCCTCATCGGACATCGCCGCCTGCTGCCAGAGCAAGATCTGGGTGGATCCCGATCCGGCGCGATCGAACAGCACGATTCGGTTGCCGCCGTCGGCATGTTCCACCCAGACGGTGTGCTCGCCGCTGGTCCGCGGCATGAGCGGCCCGTCGATCTCGTCGCCGCTCAGCTGACGGACCTGGCCCGTCACCACGTCCTTGCCGAACACGACATAGTCGCCCTCGGCGTTGCCCCGGCGCCAGACCACCCAATCGCCCGTGACGTCGGGATGGTCGTCCACGTCCGGGTTGAACGGGTCGATGTCCTGGATCAGCGGAGTGATGTAGTCCTCGACGGTGTCGTCATCGTTGTAGACCGGGTCGTCGACGTCGACGCTGCCGTGCTCATCGACGTTCAGGTCGATCAAGTAGATGTCCCGGCTCGACGGCCCCATGGCCGAGAGGACCACGCGGTTCCCTTCGATGTTGGGATTCTGGGCCCCAGACAGGCCCAGCCCGCTGGTCAGGTCGACCGTCGCGCCGGTGGTCCGGTCGTATAGGTAGACCGTCCCGCCCAGAGCGTAGACGGTGAAGTCGCCGTCGCTCCGCGCCCGGCCCGCGCCGCTCGGCACGACGTTCTCGGGCAACCCGCCATCGCTGATGTCGTACAGATCGATCCCGCTCACCGCGGTGCTGTAGGCCACCGTGTCGTCGGCGACGGTCGGGAGAGACCCCACACCGACAACCGTCCAGTCCACCAGGTGAGGATCGTTGCCCACCAGCGTGACGAGGTAGGGCTGACGGTCCGCGATCGCGTCGGGCCCGGACTCGTCGCCGTAGTCATCGTGGCGGATGATCAGGTAGCCCATCGCGCCGTCGGCGTTGTCGGCGGTGCCCTCGAAGACGATTTCGACGTCCTCGCTCTCGCCGGGCTGGATGGCCAGGACCGAATCGCCGCTCAGCGTGAACCCGTGGGCACCCCCGCGGAGTTCCAACGTGACGTTCAGCACCTCCGTACCGGTGTTCTCGATCGTCACCGTCCGCGTGTTGGCCTCGCCCACTGCTGCCAGGCCGAAGGGAACCACGTAGTCGCTCGGAATCCCGGCTTCCTCGGTCACCTGGATGTCCGCCCCACTGTAGACGCTGCCCACCAGCGTGACGACGGACCAGTTGTTGAACAGCGGCGCCGCCAGCGGATCGTTGCTCGAGACATACAGCCTGGCATACGCCACGCCAGGCGCGTCGGCGTCGAAGTGGACGTAGATGGTCTCGCCCCCGCCCGGCTCGATCGTCACCGAGTCCCAGGGCAGGATCTCGACGCCCAACTCGTTCCTGACCGTGAAGGCATCCGAGCCCACCACGAAGATGTCGTCGATGACCAGATCCGCCATCCCCTCGTTCTTCAGCGTGATCTGTTCGATGAGAGTGGTACCGGTCTCGACGGTCCCGAAGTTGACCATGTCGTCGTTGAGTGAACCGCTGGTCTCGGTGATCTCCAGGTCGGGCAGAGAGCTTTCCGGCGAAAAGCCGCGAACCTGGATGAGGTTCTTCTCGATGTGGTTCCAGGCCACCACCGGCTGGGCACCGAGGATGCCGACGCTTGAGATGAAGCCCGGCCCCCAGGCCAACCCGTCCACCATCGCGTTGAGGCCCTCGTCGGCAGCCGAGTCGAGCGTCTGGCCGAGCACGTCCTGAGAGTTGAGCTGCTCCCATCCCCCGGCGCCGTATCGCATCACATGGATGTAGCTGGTGCCGGCAACGTGCCCCTCGGCCTCCCAGCCGATGAGGGCCGGATTCGTGATCGAGGTATAGGGCAGGGGCGTGTGGTAGTCGCCCCACGTGGTGGGCCCCGCCTGCTGGCCGGACCCCCGGTAGAAATCATAGAGGTAGGCGGAGCCCTTCTCGGGATCGATCACCCAGTACTCATAGGGATTCCCATACCCACACATGTTCCGCCACCAGGTGAACTCGAAATCGAGCTGTCGCGCCCCGTACATGATCCGGGGGTTGAAGTAGCTGGCGACGAAGTCGCTGTACGTACCGGTCACGCTGGCGCCATCCCCAGCCTGGCCGTACTCGCCGTTGAAGTAGCTCCGCAGGCCGACGTCGACGCTCTCGTAGGTGTTCGCCAGGCCCCAGCTCCCGCTCCCGAGGTCGAGCCGCCATCTCCGCATCTCCGTGATCGGGAACCCCGCGTTGTCGAGCTCGAGGCTCGTGTAGGTCACGATCGGCAGGACGCCGGGAGCCGAAACCACGTCGGGCAAGACGTAGTCCACACCCGCAGGGGGCGTGATGTCGCCCGTGCTCTGCCACGAGCTCCCGTTGAAGCGGGCGGTACGGATGTACGAGTCGGTCAGCTCCTGGAAGCCGTCCTCAACGGTCAACGCGTCAATGAGCCAGGCCACCTCGACCGTGTAATCGCCCGTGCCCGATTCCGGCCAGATCTCGAACCTCACGACCAACTCATCGGTGTCCGCGTCGATCTCCACCTTGACTTCCGTTGTCTTGTATCCGTAGAGGTCCGACGGGACGGGGTTGCCCAAGCCATCGTCGTGGTAGACGAAGATCCACGGTTTCACGTTCCCGCTCGTGGGAGTAACGGTAATCTCCACCCACCCCCCGTCGGGATAGAGGCTATCCGGGAAGTTCGGCAGCCGGACCTCATAGTAGTCCGTCGGATCGAACTGGCCGTCCGGTCCCCCGATGGCCCCGTGGATCTCGAACCTGTGCGTCGCAGGCGGCATCACGTTGCGCAGCGCGTAAGTGTCGTTGATGTCGTAGAACAACTCCTCGGTGAAGGCCTCGGCCTCGGGGATGGCGGTGATCGGGGTGACCTCCAGGTTGTAGGTCCCCTCCCCACCCAAGACGGCGACGAGGATCTCGCCGTCTTCGTTGGCCCGCAGGTACATCGTGCCCGCGGGCGCGACCCCCAGCACCTCCTCGGCCGCCGGGTTCTCTGGGTTGTATGGGAGAATCAGGTAGTCGCCGACCTTGACTTCGTAGATCCCTTCCGGGGTCAGCCCGTGAACGAGGAAGAAGTCCACGTCGCCGGCGCCGGGCAGCAGCTCACCGGCGATCTTCGGGTTGGGAGACCAGAAGTGGTCCGCCGACGCGCCCGAATCATTCAGCCCCGATACCCCAACTTCGATCTCGGTGAAGTCCTGGGGCATGGTCGCCGGGCGGATCTCCAGAACGTAGTCGCCGTACTGGTGGTCGGGCTGTCCGTCGAAGTCGATGTCGGGAGGACCGGAAATCGCAAAGTAGGCGCTTCCTGTATCTCCGGAGCCCCAAACGAACAGCGAGATCTCCCCACTGGCGAGCTCTATCGGGATCCCGAAGTAGAACTCGCCGAGCAGCGGCCCCCACCCAGGACTGTCGATGACCTCAACCACCCACTCCTGAGGTGCATCGATCGTCCCCGGATAGATGTCGGGGATCTCGAAGAAGTCAACGTCCGTCGGGCTATCCAGGCTTCCTTCCAGGCGAAGGTACCCGGGCGTAAGGACATCCCTCTTGTTGTATGTGTTGTTCGAGTCGGTGCCCGGTGCCTCTTGCTCGTAGTAGACGGGCGGGCCGAGCGTACTGCCGCGATCCGCGATCTGCTCGACCGAGACCGTATATACTCCCCCCGCACCCGAGACGGAGAATAGCATGTTGCCACTGCCGTCGGCCTCGGCCACGAGGCTCATGGCGGCCGTCACGGGCAGGGGTGCCAGGGTTCCGGTGTCGTAGGGCAGGATGTCGCGATCCGCCGTCACCTGGTAGAGCTTCCCAGGCTCCAGCCCGTGCACGAGATAGAAGTCCTGGTCGCTGCCACTGGCCAACTCGCTGGTGATCTGCGGATTGGGCGACCAGATCTCCTGGGCCGTTCCCGGCGTGTCGTTGTCGTCCACGATCGGGCGGATCGACAACGTGTAGCTACCGTGGGCGTGGGCGATAGTACCATCGAAATCGACGTCCCCCGTACCGGTCACCGCAAACCACGCCTCGCCCGGTTCCGTGTGACGGTCAACCTCTATCAGAATCGTCCCTGTCGCGCTGGCGACCAGGTTCCCGGAAACATCGAACTCCCCGAGCAACGGATCCCCGGACAATGAACCGGATTCCGGGACCCATGACTCAACGGTGACCTCGTAGTAGGACGGATCCAGGTCCGTTCCCTCGAACAGACCGGTCAGTTCGAAGAAGTCGACGTCCGTCTCGCTGTCCAGCGTTCCGTCCATCTCGATGTAGAACCCGGGCGCGAAGGACTCCGCGTCGGCAAACTCGTTGTTGGTGTCGGCGAATTCCTCTTCCTGCTCTTCGTACGGGACGATGAAGGTATTCGACGGACGAACCGCCAGCAGGTAGCTTCCGTAGGGATGCGTGGCGCCCGTGAACAGGTCGTCGCCCTCACCGGTGACCGCGAACCACGCGGTGCCCGGGCTCGTGTCGCGATCAACCGCCACCAGAATGGATCCGGTCCCGCTGTCACCCAGGCTCTGGGAGACGTCGAACTCACCGAGCAATGGGTCGAACCCCGGCGTCGTCGCCAGGACCATCACCTCGTAGTAGTACGGGAGGTTGTCCGAGCCCTGGTACAGGCCGGTCAGCTCGAAGAAGTCGACGTCGTCGCTGCTATCCAGCGTCCCGTCCAGGACGATGTAGTCCCCGGGAGCGAAGGATTCCGCGTCGCCGTAGACGTTGTTGGCGTCGGCGCCCGCGACCTCCTGCTCCTCGTAGACGTCAGGTCCATACGGCGCCGACGGATCGGTGTAGACCTCAACCGTGTAGGCACCCACGTCCCCTTCCTTGCCGGTAATAGAGAACACCAGCGTCCCGGACGCGTCGGCCCGCATGCCGTCCACCTCCAGGGGCGTGTCGAGGGGGTCTCCCTCCAACGCCGCGGAGGCCGTCACCGTCTGGACGAACCTCCCGGCCTCGTCGTAGACATCGAGGGTGGGCGTCCACTTGCCGCCACCAGGGATTCCGGTGACCGCCACCACCGCGTAGGCGTTGGGCGGCAGGCCCTGGACCTTGTAGAAGTCGATATCCTGCAGGTCCTTCCACTCCATGTTGGCTGAGTCCCAGTAGGCGTGGACCGCCCGGATCTCACCGGCGATGCTGGTGTGGATGGACGCCGCGTCGATGACGTCAGCCGAGCTGTAGGTCTCGTTGTCGTCGGCCAGGGGCTCGTCGTAGACCGCAGCCTCCGGGATCTTGATCCGCCACTGCGGGTCCACACCGTTATCGTTTCCCCAGAGCGGCCGCTGACTGACGTCGTTGCTGTAGTATGCGCTCCATCCTCCCAGCAAACCCATGGACTGCAAGGATTGCCTTGTCCACGTCTGGGACTCCCAGACCAGAACGGGCAGGCCCCCTTCTCCCAGCGCCAGTTCCGGGTGGCCGTACGAACCCCCCGCGCCCCAGTCCGCTGACGGCAGCCCGCCGCTCTTGTTCTCCCACAGGTTGTTGGCATCATCGTATTCGTAGACGGAAAGATCGGTCAGGAGCAGGGAGGTGGCCTCGCCACCATCGCTGATTCCTGTGATATCGCCGGCCGTGAAGGCCACCCACACGTGCCCATCCGACGTGAGCACCAACGACGGGTCGAAGTTGAGGCTCTCATACTGAGGCATCGCTCCAAAGGGATTGTCCTTGTCGGCCAGGACCTCCCACGTCCATGTCCCGCCGCCTTCGGTCCCCTTGTAGACGTAGATGTCGCTCCCCCCGTGGTCGCTGTCGTACGGGAGCCGCCCACCCTCGCTCACGTCCTCGATGTGGACCATGGTCTCGTACGGATAGTCAGGATCAGTCGGATCCTTATTATCGTCTGGATCGCGGTCTACGGTCGGATCCACATGGCGCCAGGCCAGATACGTCGTGTCGCCCGGACCAGCGATCAGCTCGATCTGGTCGATCAGGAAGCCGTTCCAGACCGTGCCCTCGACCGTCTCAGTGACAGGAAAGCCAAACGGATCTACGACCGGCAGGCCGTACTCGTCGTACACCTGAACGGTGGCATCGGCCATTACGTAGGCGTACTGGTCGACGCCGCTGGTCCCGGGCGCCGCCGATTCCCACGTTCCCGTCGTTTCGTCATAGGCCCATACGCTGATCGTGGCGCGGTTGTAGATGTCCGGATCGCTTGGGTTGGTCGTGTTGATGTAGTCGAGGTAGGCAACGAACGGTCGGCCTTCCGTCCCAGCGCTCTGGCTGGGATCCGAGCCAATCACGACTTCGTCCCAACGATAGGAATGGTTGCCCACCTCGGTCTGATCGAACGGGATCCCCGATTCCAGGCCCGTGCCATAGGGCTTCCAGGCGCCTGTCTCTTCGTCGAAGTAGCGAACGCGGATGAATATCTCCTGTCCGCTCCGCTCGGCGAACGCGGCGAGAACCCGGCCGTCCTCGTCAGTCCCGAGGACCGGATCGGTGTTCCAGCGAATATCGTTGTCCATCCCACCGGAATCGCCCGAACCCTCGCCGTAGTTCGTCCATTCCCCCAGGTCCCTGTCGAAACGATGGGCGTAGATCTCGGCGTCGTCCGCACCCACCGGGTAGTAGCTGGGATCATAGGGACCGCCATTGATGTAGGCGTCGGTGTTGATCTGGTCCACGTCCTCGGCAAACACCAGCAGGGGCGAAGGCTCCGAGGACTCGTCGTTGGGCGGGAGCTCGACAACGGCCGTGTCCATCGCCTGGCTGACACCATAGTTCGGGCTTTCGTCGCCCAACCACGCCCACGCACCCGCATCGGTGTCATACTCGAGCCCCGCGGCGAACCAGCTGTCATCGGCCTCGCTCCAGGGCTCGGTGGTGTCGATTGCATACTCGTCGGGCATCGTCTGCAAACGGCTCAGCCCCAACAAGGGCAGTCCGTTATGGTCAATCACCATGGACAGGTTGCGATGGTTGGCCCGTCCGATGATGCCATCCCCGTCGGCCGAGCCCGGCACGGCCGCTTCCCACTGGCCGCTCGATTCGTTCAGCTGTCTGACGAACACCGCCGATTCGGGCATGTTCAGCTCGTGGTCGAACCAGGCGACCATCGTGATATCTTGATCGGGATCATCCGGATCTTGACGGATTTGGATAATGGGTTCGACGGCGTTGTCGGCTGATTGGCTGATCCCCGCGCCACTGGCGGAGTCCTCACCCACTTCCTCCCACATCGACGTCATCGCGTTCCAGCGTCGGCCGTAGATCTCCGCCTCGTGGGATTCATCCCTCGTGCTGGACCAGACGACGACGGGCGCGTTGTCCCCGCCGATGGCGATGTCCACGGCCTGCGGTGAGTTGGGCCACCCCGCCGACGCCAGATCGTCGTTGCTCACCCCGCCCCCGCCGTTGAGGAAGTCTGGGCCGTCCGCGTTGCACAGCTCCACCCATTCGTCTAGCTGGGCGATGTATTTCTTGGCCACGACGTCCATGTCGTTGTCACCGTCGTCGTAAGCGGCGTAGGCCATGACCGGCAAGCCGTCCACGCCAACCGCAATCGCCGGAGTCCCGTTGACGACCCCATCGTCGCTCACGCCGGTGCCCGTATCAGATCCCCCCAGACCGTTCCAAGCCCATTCGCCTGTAGTGGGATCCAAAAAGCCCTGCGTCATATAGACATCTGTGCCTGATCCCCATCCCTTCCGCCAGCTGACGTAGACGTTGCCGAGATCGTCCGTGGCGATGTCCGGATCCTGTCCGCCGCTGGTGTTCGGGATGATCTGCTGGGTGGGATCGTCAATGCTGACCCACGCCGCGCCGTCGTAGATCCTGGCTTGAATGCCGCCGGCCCCTTCATAGGCCACGACGGCATGCCCTTGGGCCGTCACCGCGACCACCGGGTCCCCTGAGGTCATGTATTGTCCGTCGTAACTCAGCCCCCCCCCACTGGCGGAACGGAACCCCAACTCCTGCCAGACCCCCGACACATCCAGTAGCCGTCTCGGCTCGAGGGGCTCAATGGACAAGCGGGTGCGCCGTTTCGGCGCGGTCTGCCATTTGGACATGAAATGCCCTCCCCGGGGGCGGAACCTGCCCCAGCAACCGGCTCCATCCGTATTGAGATCCTAGACGTTGACCCTTGCGCTCAGGTACCAACGGCTCTCGCTCGGCCCTCCCATGGGTGCGTGCCTATTATATCACGGGGGTGGGTGCCAAAGTCAAGTCGGGCGTTACATAACTTAGTGCATACACTACTTTTGGGGACACTTTTTTTGCCTGGGAAGGGGTTTGATGGGCCTTTGTTGAGTTATTGAGCCTAGACTCTATATTATATACACGCCATAGCGTCCCATATTCTCTCCCTTCCGGTGCCGCTGGCCAGGTCCCGTCCCGGTTCTCATCCCCGGGGCGGATACTATAATGACTCCCAGTACAGGGACGGCCGGTGCGCTGCCCTGAACGGGGGACACGCACCTGCTGGTCTTTTTCTCGTCGTTCGCGAGGTGGGAATCTCCCCGGCATGCGTCTCCGCCCGCTCAAGATCCTGCTGGCCGGCGCGGTCGTGATGGCTGCGGGATGGTGGCTGTTCGCTGATACGCTGCGTTATTACTACCCCGACCAGTTCACCGAGCCCGTCGTCCGATTCACCCACTGGGGGGACTTCCGCGAGTATCAGATGTGGCAGGAGATCATCCGCGCCTTCCACGAAACGAGGCCCGACATCCACGTCCAGCAGGAATACATCGTCGGGTTTCGGTACGAGACCAAGATCCAACAGCAGATCGTCTCGGGCGACGCCCCGGACGTGATGATGTTCCAGGACGAACCGTTCGTCACGTTCGCGCCGCGTGGCTTCGCAGACCTGACGCCATTCCTGGACACGCCCGGCCTGTCGGCTGACTTGCGTCGGGACTACTTCGACACGGCCGTCGAGTCGTTCATGTTGGACGGACGCCCCCACGGCATGCCGCTGTTCGGCGGGGACGTGCTGATCGTCTGGAACAAGCGATGCTTCACCCGTGCCGACCGGTTCCACGGTCGACGGATCCGCCGGCCCTGGGATGACTGGACGGTCAAGGACTTCATCCAGATCGGCCGTGAGCTGACCATCGACGAGGACGGCGACGGACGGATGGATCAGTTCGGCTTCATGCTGCCCGGATGGGTCTACTACCTGCCGTTCATCTGGGGCTACGGCGTGGAAGTCCTCGACGAGACGCGAACCGAGTGGCGATTGACCGGTCCGGCGGCTGCCGAGGTGTTCGAGTTGTATCGCAAGATGCGATGGGACGACCGCATCTGCCCGACGCCGATCGAGCAGAGCGAGATGCTGACGGACACGGCCTTCTTCACGGGCCGCATCGCGATGTGCGTCAACGGCCCGTGGCTGCAGCCGTTCCTGAACGCCACCTCGCTCGGCCCGCGCGACGGCAAGCCACCCGAGTACGCCATCACGCATATCCCCTTCGGGCCCAAGGGGAAGCGGTTTACTCGCGTCACGTGGGACGCGCTGTGCATGTACAAGAACCTGACGCCCGAGCGCCAGAAGCAGGCCTGGGCGTTCATCCACTTCTGCTGCACGCGGCCCGGTCAGGATATCATCTCGCGCTGCCAACGATCGGTGCCTGCCCTGAAGGCCTCGGCTGAGACGTTCAAGCAGCATGACACCGGCAGCGGCGCGTACCGGTTCGTCGACGCGTTCGACTACTGCCGGCTGCAGCCGGTCACGCGCCACTGGTATCCGATGGACCGCGAGATCAGGGACTACGTCGACCTGTTGCGGGAGAACGAGATCAGCGGGCAGCAGTTCGTCGAGCAGCTCGCGGCCGACCCGGAGTTGCGACAGCTGTTCCGCGTTCCCGATGCCCCCAAGCCGACCCCGACGACCGGGAGGGCCCGGCCATGACGCGCGATCGCGGCACGCCATCTTGGGAAGGCTGGACCGACCGGTACGCCGGCTGGTTGTTCGCCTCGCCATGGTTGGTGGGCGTGATCGTGCTCATGCTCCTGTCGATGGTCGGGTCGATCGCGCTATCGATGGTGGAATGGGACGGGGTGGCCTTGTCCGGGATGAAGTGGGTCGGACCATCGCACTACCGCCAGATCCTGACGGACGACGGCGACTTCCGCATCTCGCTGGCCAACTCGCTGGTCTACGCGATCTTCGCCGTGCCGTTGGGGCTGGCCAGCTCGTTGATGCTGGCGATGCTACTGAATACGGCCATTCGGGGGATCAGCTTCTTCCGCACGCTCTACTACATGCCGCACGTGCTGGGCGGCGTGGCGACGATCATGATCTGGCGGTGGATCTTCCATCCGGAGTTCGGGCTGCTCAACTCGATGATCCGCGGGGTCTATGGCGTCATCGCCGCGTTGGGGATCGAGCAGGCGGCGAGTTGGCCCGTGCCGGCCTGGTTGTACTCGGCGACGTGGGCCAAGCCGTCGATGCTCCTGATGAGTCTGTGGGGGGCTGGCGGGGCGATGCTGATCTTCCTGGCCGCCCTGCAGAACGTGCCCGAGCATCTCTACGAGGCGGCCCGCATCGACGGGGCGGGCCGAACGCGGTGTTTCTGGCACATCACGCTGCCGCAGATCAGCCCGGCGATGTTCTTCAACCTGGTCATGGGCATCATCGGCACGCTGCAGATCTTCCACCAGGCGTACCTGCTGGAGGCCCCGGGCCAGCGCAAGGCCTTGCTGTTCTATGTATTGTATCTGTACCGCCGCGCGTTCGAGCACTATCAAATGGGCTACGCCTCGGCGCTGGCGTGGATCCTGTTCGTGATCATCATGCTCCTAACGGCCATCGTGCTTGTCACAGGCAAATACTGGGTCTACTACGAGGGCGAACGATGAAAAAAAGGGGACATTCTACTTTTTCAGCCGGTCGCAAGAAAAGGGGACATTCTACATTTCTGGCGCGCGGGATGGCCAGAAAAGTAGAATGTCCCCTTTTCTTGTTACTGATCCTTGTGGTCGTTGGGGCGGGGTTCATGCTACCGTTGTTTTGGGCGCTGTGCGCATCACTTAAGCCGTTGGAAGAGGTCTATGTCTTCCCGCCGCAGTTCTGGCCGTCTGAGCCGTTGTGGGACAACTACCGCCAGGTCCTCGACCCCAGCACCGCACGGCTGCCGTTTCCGCGCTTCATCTTGAACACCGTCATCATCACGGTGTCGGCCGTCGTGGGCACGGTGCTGACCAGCTCGATGGCGGGCTACGCGCTGGCCCGGCTGAGCTGGCGGACGCGGGGATTCTGGTTCATCGTCCTGCTGGCGACGATGATGCTGCCCGGCCAAGTCCTGCTGATCCCCCACTTCCTGATCTACAAGAACCTGGGCTGGGTCAACACGTACAAGCCGCTGATCGTCCCCGCCTGGCTGGGCGGCGGGGCGTTCTTCGTGTTCCTGTTCAGACAGTTCTTCAAGGCGATCCCGACCGAGCTGGAGGAAGCCGCCCTCATCGACGGCGCCAGCCGCTGGCAGATCTACTGGCGGCTGATGCTCCCCCTGGCCAAGCCCGCCGTCGCGACGGTGGCCGTCCTCGCCTTCATCCACCACTGGCAGGAGTTCATGCAGCCGCTGATCTACCTGTCGGACTTCGAGAAGTACCCGATCTCACTCGGCCTGCGGATGTTCCAGAACATCGGCGGCAGCTGGGCCAACCTACTCATGGCCGCCAGCCTCGTCTCGCTCTTGCCGCTAGCGATCCTGTTCCTCGTCGCCCAGCGTTACTTCGTCCGAGGATTGCTGCTGACGGGCACGAAGGGGTGATGCGGCGTGAAGATAATGAATTCCGGGGCGTTCCGCAGAACGGAGGTCATCTGGAGAATCTGCTCGGCCACGTACGCCCCTGAATGACCATGCGAGATCAGGCGCCGAGGCCACGGGGAGCATGTTTCATCGGCAGCTTGCTTGTGGACCATTCCGGACGCTTAACCATGGACCCTCACGGGCGAGACGCCCGTGCTACGATGGCGCGAATTCGCGCACGACCGTGTAGATGGAGGATGCCGGATGAGAACTCTCTTCGACAAAGTTGTTCTGGGCAAGTTGTCGTTGGCTCCGTCGCTTTTCGCGTTTGCGGGCGCCGGATCGGCGCTGGGCGGGTCGGCGGGCGACGCGCCGTGGGCACGTGTCACTGAGAGCGACACCGCCATCAAGATCGAGACCGACAAGCTCGAAGCCGCCATCCCCAAGAAGAACCCCAAGCACTGGATGACCGGCATCGAGAAGGGGTCGTTCCTCGACAAGAAGACCGGGTTCCGCGAGGTCGGCGACGGGTTGATGGTCATCGATTGGCTCATGGAGGCGGGCAGCGACGAAGCCTGGCACGATCAGGTCATCGCCCCGGACGGCCACGGCGTCGGGCGATACACCTGGTACACCAACGAGACGAACCCCGTGAAGCGACACTACGCCCTCATGGCCCACGGCAGCAGCCATCGCAAGCGTGTGGTCGAGGGCCCGCAGCTCTGCCACCGGATGAAACCCGTCCAGCCCGAGGTCATTCGCGGCAAGGACTTCGTCGCGGTCAAGACGACCTACCCATACGAATACGCCGCCCCCGGTCGCAAGGCCGGCTCGCGATGGACGCAACTGATCGTGTTTCCCAAGGGCGAGCGGTTCTTCGTCTTGATGGACCGGATCGACAGCGTCAACGATTCTGCCGAGATGTTCCTCCGCAACGACACGCCGGGCTGCGTCCGCCACAAGAAGGGCGACACGTTCAGCGAGAT
>CAYMLO010000149.1:0-23747 GCA_964390905.1 uncultured Planctomycetales bacterium
TGCCGCCCCCGGCGCCTCAACCCTCGAAAACCGCTCCGCGCTCGCTTATCTTGGGGCTAGATAGTCCATCGCTCGACAAAGCGAGGTATCCCACCGCGCATACTCCCGACCCGTCCAGCCAAAGTTTTGCCCGATGACCGGGTCTTCCCAGTACAGGCCTGCGTGGCGATGGTCCTTCGCCCCCAGCGCAGGCGGCGGGCAGGGCGGACCATAAGCCGGTTCGGCCTCCTCCAGCGTCAGCGTGATGGCCGCCGCGTTCTGGCCGGTCGTGCCAGTCTCGACAATGATGGCCACACGGTCGCTCGGACACGGAAAGACGTACTGTCGAACGACCGGTTTGCCGGTCAGCGGGATGAAGCCGCCACTCAGAATCCCGTGACCCAATACTTGCTGCTCGGTACCGCCCACCCAGTTCGGTTGGAAATCCGGGATGCTATGCGAGAGCATTGTGCAGCGTTTCGCGTCGTCAGGATGTTCGACGGTAAGCTGCAAGAGGCGATCGCGACCGGAAAGCGCGAACACGTAGGCAAACCGGTCGTAACACTGCGGCCCGGCCTCGCGATAGCGCCCGGCCGGGCCGTCCACCACCGAGGACGTGCCCACCTCGCTGACGGGTGCTTCCTTTGCGCAGTTGACGCGCCGAACCAGGCGCCAGACCGGTGCCTGAGTCGGCGGTGGTCCCAATGGTGGCGCAACGTAGAGGGCAAGCTCCTCGCGACGCTGAGTCGACTGTCTGATCCCCTCACGCCATTTCACGTCGAGCTTGAGTTCGCCGGTGAGGTCAGGGTCAAATGCCCCGCGGACGACCACCTCGCTTGACTGTCCTGGCTCAACACCAGCCGCGATCGTGCCTGAGCGCTTGCCGCCTGACCATGAGAAACGACCCTTCCACGTTGCCCCACCGACGTTCTCGACGATCAACCGCACGTCGTCGGCGGATCGGTCAAGGAGTGTCTGAGGCAAGGTCAGGGCGATTGCCGAAATGCCCATCTCGAGGAAGCGGGCCCGGATGGACTCGGCGGGCAGTACGCGATCGTAGATGCGGACTCGATCGATCAGGACGTTGCCGAACAACACTCTGTGATTGTCGATGTGCCTTCCGCTGCCGATCGAAAACCCCTCACGATCGGCAGGCTTCCACGCGGGAACCGCCTTTTCCACCAACAGCCGGCCATCAACGTAGAGTTCGACCTTCCCCTTGCAGTCCCAGGTTCCGACAAACTGGTGCCAACTACCGGGGGCCCAAAGAACGCCCGGTGGCAAGGCGGCACTGATCAGCCGCCCACCGCCGTCCACATCGAATCGCGGGTTACCCTCATACATCCAGAGCCGTGGGACGCCGTCAGGCCCCCACTCTGATGCATCGCCCGAAAAGAAGTACCAGCCCTTTCCCGTGCCCGCCGCCAGCGGTGCGAGCCATATCTCCAGCGTGCCCCGCTCTCCGGGCACGACTCGCCCCGGGTAGATCACGAGGCTTGTGGTAGCATCGAGCGCCCTTCCTGAAACTCCCTCGGCGAAACTGACGGCCTCTGCCTTCAACGGCTCGATCCTGGTCCCATCGGCCGCCGTCGCCGTCGCCGTGCTTTCGAAGTCCGCCTGGAAGACAGGTCTGATGTGTTCTGCGGCCGAGAGCCCGCCGACACACCAAATCGCGCACAGGGCGACACTCAGCGCATAGCACATGGTCGATAATCGATGTTCGCTTGGTGACCGATCCCGCCCGCCTGACCAGGACCGCCGGTGCTCTGCCCTGCGCCGACCGTCGCCAAGCACCTGCAAGTTGCCACGCTCCCCACGTGGTTCGACTGCGGGGATCGCATTGGTGGTTTCGGTCGTGCCGACAGGAACCGTGACATCTGCAGCGTAACCTGACATACCCCGATGGCTCCTCTTGAAACCGAGATTCCCCGTATAGCCTCGCCCGGCTGCGCCGCCGATCCATATCCTGCCAGTATACAGCCCCTGTCCCTCCCGAGAACCTCGTCCTCATCGATAACAAAGGACTTGCGTGACTCCCGGGGTGCGGCTGGATCAGCTACCATCCACCGGCAGGGAGTCCGAACTTGGAGGACGGAATGGGCGCTGTCAGCATCCTTGCGCCGAAGCCGCGCAGAGTCGAGCATCCATCCGAGGGAAGAGTGATCGGCATTCCGTACGTGGGCGGCCTGCATTATCGGTATTCCCGAGCTGCGTGATCTGGCCTGCTGCCCCAACGGCTGCCGCCCACGGAGCCAATACGCTTGACCGAGGCGGTCGCGTCCCGCGTTGGGTGAAGATACCTGTTCGGAGCGTTTCGCATCGGGTATCGTCGTGATGTGTCGTCATCGGACAACCCGTGCGGTGTGTGGGCCATGGCCTCCACGACGCCGGATGACGTTCTTGGTAGGGACCGCTCGGCATCGTTCCACTTGCGTTAATCGAAAACAGAATGACAGGAGCGCTCGGAGCAATGAAAAAGCTGGTGACAATGCTTGTGTTGCTTTCCATGGTGATATCCGCCTCTGCCATGGCGGCCCCGCTCAAACCGCGGGTCGTAGTGCTTACAGACATTTCCAGATGGGAACCCGATGATCATGAATCGTTGATCCGCTTGCTAGCGCACGCGGATATGTTTGAAATCGAGGGACTCATCATATCCACTGGATACAGCATTAAGACCCTGACGAAGTCCCCGGAAAAGTACTTCATCAACATCGCCCATCACGTGATCGACGCCTACGAGAAAGACTTGCCGAACCTGATGAAGCGTTCCGGCCAGTCCGGACACAGGTTTGATGGTGCCCAGCAGGAACTCGGCTACTGGCCAAGCGCAGAGTATTTGCGTAGCCGCACGATGTTCGGCAGCTTGAACCGGGGCAAGAAGTTCATCGGAGACGACAATGATTCTCCCGGCAGCAACCACATCATCAAGTTGGCCGACGAAAACGATCCGCGTCCAATCTGGGTAACCGTTTGGGGCGGCGGAAACACCGTTGCTCAGTCGATCTATCGGGTTAAGAGAGACCGAAGCGCTAAGCAGTTCAAAACCTTCTTGGGCAAGATCCGCGTCTACGCCATAACGGATCAAGACCGCGCCTATCCCGTCTCCGTCTTTAAGTCGCACAGTTACAGCGCCAGGTCGTCGCACAGTTACAGCGCCCACGGTTGGATGCGTGAACAGGCCGGGGAAGATTTGCTGTTCATTTGGGACGAAAGCGCTTGGAAAGCGCACAACAGCACCGGAAAGAGGAACTGGGATCAGTACGCCGCCCATATTCAAGGCCGTGGCCACATGGGCAGCCAATACCCCAAGTATAGATACGGCGTTGAGGGCGACACGCCGTCGTTCCTCTATCTTATGCCCAACGGGCTCAACGATCCGGACGAGCCCGCGCAATGCAGTTGGGGCGGGACATTTAAGGGCGACGAAAGCAACCTGTGGCAGCCAAGCAGCTCCTGCAGATCGTTCTTTGGCCGCTTCTACTCGGCTGCTTTCAACAATTTCGCTGCCCGCATGGACTGGGCGAAGGACGGCGCTGGCAACCGGAATCCGGTCATCGTTCTTGACGGCGACGACGGCATTGGCGTCATGACGAAGAAGCCCAAGCGAGGCGCAACGGTAACCCTCGACGCGTCGCAGACGTCGGATCCGGACGGCGACAAGCTGATCTTCAAGTGGTGGATTCAATCCGACGCGGGGAACTACCCCGGGAAAGTCTCTCTCTCCAACAGGAACTCAAACGTCTTGACGGTCAAGGTACCCCACGATTCGGCGGGAAAGCGTATTCATGTGATATGCGAAGTGATAGATGACGGGGAGCACAATCTTTCGGCCTATCGCCGGATCATCATTGAACCCGCGGATCAGGACTCCGCAACGTCGGAGACTTGTCCCTCCCGAAAACTCCGTCCTAATTGATGACAAAGGACTTGCGTGACTCCCGGCTTGCGGCTCGATCGGCTACCATCCACCCGCACGGAGTCCGAACTTGGAGGACGAAATGGGCGCCGTCAACATCATCGTGCTGCATGCCATATTCCTCAGTGGATGCTGAAGCCAAAGCCCGGAACAGAGGCGCTTGAAGGGGCACAAGCTACCAGAAACGGGTCAGCCAAGACCATGCGCTGACCAACTCGCGGCCAATGGACTCTCCGCGTACTCTGTCTCTCGGAGGCCGATTTGGCGAATGCCGCGATCGGATCGTCAGGCACCCGGTCTCTCTCAATCCTGGGCTGTGCCGCCGGCCTGGGCTTGCGATGCCCATGGGGTCGTTGTCACCCACCACTGGTGCATGTTCGTTTTGGCCCCTGCGTAGCTCACGTCGGAATGGATCAGAAGCCGTTTCGGCGTCTCGGGATCGTATTTGCCGATGACTTCATTGGCGGAATAGCAGTCGCCTCCGCCTGGAGTCTGCAACCTGCTCATCAGTACAATTCCCTCATCCCAATGGATGCCGTCCCGCGACGAGTAGAGCACGAAATTGTTGGGCCCCGGGTCGTCACCCACCAGCTTCCGCGGGTTGCTGCCGCTTCGCCCTTGGATGAAATACCATTCCCCCAGTTTTCCGGAGAGTTGCATATTCCGAATCCCCTTGGCGAAGTGCGCGGTCTGTATGTCCGACCACGTCCGTCCGCCATCCTTGCTGATCACGTAGGGAATGTTCTGTTCGGCCGTTTGATCGTCTCTCTTCAGGTGAGCGTCGTAGGTGTAGACGATGATCCGGCCGTGATCGAGCGCGCCGGCGGCCCAATAGTAGCTGTCGTCGTCGAAGGGCAGGATGCTGCGTCGGCTGAATGACTTCCCGTTGTCACCCGAAACCCACAGCGTTTGTGGCCCCCCCGGAGTCATATTCGCGGCGCTGCCCCGAAAGACGATGAAGACCTCTCCATCATGCACAAACGACGTGTTCATCGTGAAGGAGATATCATTGACGGTGGCAGATTCATCAAACTCATACGGCCCCTTCCAGGTGTGGCCGTGGTCATCGCTGAGGAGATAGACCGGGGTTCGTTGTTTCTCCCATTTCTCGTTAGCGTAATGTATCACGGTGGCGATCAGGGTTCCGTTTGGCGCGGTGACGAGCGAGTACACCAGGGCCGAGTACACCTCATCCCCATCCCACATTCGCTTGGAATAGTCGAAGACCGTGGGCGGGCTCCAAGTCAAGCCGCCGTCGGTTGAGCGGCGATATTCCGACCATCCCCCCGCGCCATGCCCATTCCAATGGTCTGCACCGGTTCCGGTCACGCTGTAGAAGGCGACAATATCGCCGTTCCGACACTCAGTAATCGAGTTGTGGCCGTGTCCCGAATGGTCTTCCGCCTGCCGGTCCACGAACAACACGCCCGTGTTGGGGATGTCCGCAGGATAGACGAAGAACGGTTTCCCGTCAGCAGCGCGGGGCCTGTTCCTTGCGGATCGAGCATCGTCGAACCCCAGCACGACGACGTATTTCCCGAACCGATAGGACTCTCCAGAAGCGACCTGCTTTTCGTAGGCAAGCACCTGATCCCTCTCGTCGTTTCCGAGCAACTGGAAAGGATCGTCTCCCATTCGCGAAAACCCCTGTGCCCTGAGGGCCTCTGCCTGAGAGGCGGCACGGGGAATCGACTGAGGGGTGAGCACGATCAGGCGGCCGTCTTGCACGACGTCGAAGTGGGTGGAATCAATGGAACTCCTCAAGAACTTCTCTCCTGCCAGTTTCCCCCGGCATTCTGCCAGCCGGTAGCTTCGATCGGTGAACAGCACCGCGTACGGCCGGAACCACATCACCTCCGATTCCGGCTCGCCGCGGACTTCGATGACCGCACGATTGGAAACGTGTGTGTGGCATCCGCCCGTCGTTCCCAGAGTCAGAAGGACGAATAAGGTGCTCGTCCTGCACACTCCGAGCTTGCTCATTGAGTGTTCTCCTTTGATAAGCCCGGCAATTGCCTTGCAGGGCGTCTTCCGCCGTGCGTCGGTCCAGGCGATGCAAAGCCAAGCGTATCTGAGAGGTGTCCTTCCGGCAAGCGTGCATGAATTCTTTTGAGTGGTCTGGTATCGTGGGCTGTCAGGGGGAGAGCCTTACGTGGAGGACGGCCGATGGGTAACATGAGCTTCATCTCTAAGTCCATGTGTCATAGGGTGAACGAGTTTTCGGGAAGGACAGCCCAGGTAGTGATCGCGGCCATTCAGTGTGACGATGGCCTGACCGCTTCGCTTGTGGCGGCGGTACGCTGGGGGTCTGTGCGATGGACCTCGGGGACGTCGGCTTCTGGGCATCGTGCGGCCTCCTGGGGATCAAATCCGGTACCGTACCGGATTTGCTAGGCCCTTCGAGCCGCACGACCCGACGCAGGTCGGTACGCTAGATCAAGCGTTCGGCGTGCTTTATGTCAACTAGCGGGGGCAGGACTCGAACCTGCGACCTCCGGGTTATGAGCCCATTTCGGCCGATCTCGGGTGTCGATCCCAACTCCCGTATTCGCTGCTACTTGCAGAAACACCAAGAAGTTGCCGCGATTTCAGTCTGCTCTACATGTTGAACATGTTGCACATGTAGAGCACCACAACGCCACAATTACGCCACAATGGGCGGCGTTGTCAACCCTTTCTCTCCGATCGCTCGTTCCCTACTGGGTGGCGGGCGAATCCCCCACCGAGACCCATGCTTTGCAGATGATCGCACGCTCCTTCCTACGAACGGATGGACAGTGGTCGATACACCCTCGAGCGGGGAATCACGCAAGTCCCTCGTCATGAACGAGGACAGAGTCTTCGGCGGGGACAAGAAGGCCAGGCTTCAGCGAACAACGCGTTTCGTGGGTTGACTGTTCCGCACCGGCGGACGAGGATCGAGGGCATGGATACGACGCGCAAGACACTGCTGATTCGGCTCAAGACCCGTAGCGATTCTCAGGCCTGGCGGGAGTTCTACCAACTCTACGGGCCATTGCTGTACCGGTATGCCCGATCAAGGGGCCTGAGCCGCGAGGACGCCGAAGACGTACGAAGCCAGTGCCTGGTGATCGTCGTCCAGAAGATCGCCGAGTTCGAATATGACAAGGCAAAAGGGGGCTTCAAGAACTGGCTGCGACGGATCGCCAGCAACAAGATCGTCGACCTGTATCGCAAACGGCGTGAGAAGGTGGCGGAGAGCCAGCACCTCAGGGGGCTGCTCGACCCCGAACCCGGGCCGGACGAAGTGTGGGAGCAAACGTGGCGGAACGTACACCTGAGATACTGCGTGGAGCAGGTCCGGGACGCCACCTCGCCAAGAAACTACGAGGCCTTCCGGCTTCTGGTACTCGAGAACGTGTCGGTGGACGAGGTCTGCCATCGATTGGGCATGAACCGCAATCAGGTCTACAAGGCCAAGTCCCGCGTGCTCAGGCATGTTGGGCAGACGTGTCGAGAGCTCTTCGGCGAAGAGCTGTGACGTCCCGAGGAGTCGGGACATCCCCAGCGAAACGACCAACCGCCAGGCCGCGAATCACGCCACAGCCCGGCGGTGGTCGGTCGGGGTGTCTTCTTGTCAATGCGGAACCGGATGTCCCGCTACCAACTGTTGGCTAGCTCGCGAACGACGCCGTCCGTAACCTGCAGTTGGATTCGGTGCGTCAGCGGACAACTCAGACGATCCGTCTGGGCAAACTCATAGCCCAGGAAATACACCTGGCATGTCACATCCGAGAACGACTTGTAGCCGCGGTAGGACAACTCGAGGCTCAGGTCGTAGGTCCCGTCTTCGATGCACGCCAGATCCGAGATCGCGACGCGGCTGAAGCCAGCGTACTCATGACCACTGCTGAACCCTCGCACGATCTCACCATTCGGCAGAGTCAACTCGAGCGACAGGTGGACGTCATGCTGGCCTCCTCGCCACCCGGCCTGGAACTCCAACGGATACCAGCATGTCGGCGCCCCGGCGCCCGGCTGGTCGGCCTCGAGCCAGCCATTGTGGACAACACGGGCCACGCCGTCCTTGACGACCACGGCCACGCCGATCTCGGCCCCGCTCGAGATCCTCCGAGTCACAGCAAAATCGTACTCGGGGAAGTGGACCTCGTACGTCACATCCGTGTAGACGCGATACCCCCGATAGCTCATCCCGAGCGTGAGCCAGTGCATGCCGTCAGGCAAATCCTCGGCCAGCATGCTGGAGCTGAGGGCGCCGCTAGGCCCATCTCCCGAGTCCGTGATGGATCGCATCTCACCTGACGGCAGCCGCCACTCGATCCACAGATAAGTTCTGCCGGAGGAGGAGTTCTTCCAGGAGGCCGAAACCGTGGCCATCTCCTTGACCTCGGTGAACACCGCCGTAACGGTCTTGTTTCCGCTCATCACGATCGTGGCCGGATTCTTGGTGCCCGTGACGTCACCTCGCCAGCTGACGAACTCATGTCCCTCGCCCGACGACGCCGACAACGTCACCTTGGTGCCGGCTTGGTAGGTGCCGCCAGGTGGATCGAGCGCCACCGAGCCGTCACCGTCCGTACGAACGGCCAACGAGTACCTCTGCTCGGCGCTGCCTCCACTGCCGTCAGGCTGGCTGCCGGCGGGATCGCCCTCGTTGCCGTCCGAACCCGAACCGTCGCGGGTCCTGCTGTCTGTGTAGCCGAGAAAGAGCTCCGGCGGCAGGCATCCGCCCATGATCATGATGCTCGCGAGCGAAATGCCAATCCCTACAGCTCTGCTTCTCAGGCGCATGGCGACTCTCATGTCTGACCTCCTCTAGCGCGGACCCAAGAGCCCGCTGGACTCATGGAACCTGATGGAGCTTGCGGCGAGCGAGGGACGCGCGCGCCTCGCTCATGGGGGATACGTAGGAGCCCGGAGAATCTGCCAAGCCTGCGGGCATTTCTCTTCGCACGATGCCATGGGTTCCCCATGGCCTTAGCCGTGGGGAACCCCAATTCCCGTTCGGACTTGCGTCCCCCAGCTCTGAACCAAAGAGGTGGGGCACCCAACTTCTCAGGCGCATGGCGACTCTCATGTCGGGACCTCCTCTAGCGCGGACCCGAGAGCCCGCTGATGCTCCCGGCCAACTCGTACCTCCGCTTGGCCTCATCAAGACGCCCGATCCGCTCCAAAGCGACCCCAGCGCCGAAGGCCGCCCGATCGTCCCGGGGATCCTTGGCCAGCGCCGACTCGAAGCGGCGCAAAGCGCCCGCGGGATCCTCATCGAGCAGCTCCACCCCCTTGATGCAATCGGGGTGGTCCGACGACTGGACGAGCACCTTCACCGGCAGTGACGCCGGTACGAAGCGGCCCACAAATCGCGCCACTTCCACCTCGAGCGACTCGCGAACGAACCTCTCCTCCGGCATCAGGTCCGCTCTCGTGCAGTCGGTCCCGACCACCGGTATCGGCTTCTTGTCCTCGTGCTTCTGACTGGCGAAGTTCTGCAGAAGGACTTGCTTGCCCGTCCGCGCGTCAACGGCCCGGAAGTTCCCGGCCACGGTGATCGTCCGCCGAACGTGGCGCTTCGGGCCGTCGTCGAAGACGCTCGGGACGTAGGGAGCATGGTTCAGGATGACGGCCCCCACGTCTCTCTTGTAGGTCACCTCATAGTGACTGACCACATCCACGGTCCCGAAGAGGAGGAGATCGACCCCCAACGGCTTCATCGCACCCGTCGGGTCATCAACGATGCCGGAACTCCTCAAGTCCTCCTCGCAGACGATGACCGGCAGGGCGTCGCGGTCGACCATGTCGATGGGCACACCGGCCGCCTCCGCACCGGTCTGCAGTTTGGCGGCAATCGCACTGCGGCAGTAGCTCTCCCAAACACGTGCGTCCTTCTCGCCGTCGGAGCTACTAACAAGGCCCGTCCTGACCACGACGGGCGGCGTGTACGGAACGCCGTGTACGTACTTGTACTCCCAGACGGTCAGGCCGTAGCGTTGGTCGTCGCACTCGACACGCCACCGGGTGTTCACCTTGCTCACACACACCCGGATCGGCCTTCCTTTTCGGGTTCTCAGCAGGTCGGTCTTGTCCGGATGCGTGCTCCGCTGGACGACCACTTCCCGCTGAATCGGACCACAGCCAACGGTCACAACGAAGCCGGCTGCGGCCACCAGGCTGACCCACCAGAATCGAATGCCCTTTGTCATCTTCATCATCGCAGCGCCTCCTCAATTCTGCGGCGAGGATTCCCAACCACGATGGATACGGCCGATCGGGAGGTTTCTGCCACGACAATGGCAAACAGCGATGCCGTGAGAACGACGGGCAACCTACAACGGGCTGGCGCGACGAATCAGAAGCGAGGGCCTGAGGCCTGAAGTCTGGGGCCCAACGTCTCCGGCGACCCGCAACTTCACGGGTGACCGACCACTTGGACGGAGGCGCAGAAGAGAGGCCTGGTATCAGGGGGCCACGGATCGGGATCGGCGTGTCGTTGCCGGTGCACTCGTCGACGTGGGGTAGCCCGTTGGCCATCGACCCGTCAAGGCCTTCAAACGGTACGCGGACCAGTTGTGAATGTAGTGAGCATCAGGGAGCCCGCCTAGCTCGACGGACTTGCCGTAGGCCGCGATCGACCCGTTTCTGTTGCCTTCCGCCTCCATGCCCTGTCCTACCCAAAACCACGCCCAACAGGCAAACGTCGACCCATGCTGCGGGTGGTCGCGCCAAAACGCGGTGAATCGCTCTGCGGACACCCAACCCCGCAGACAGGCGGCGGCCCAATCATCCGGGTCAGCCCCCGACGGATCGTCCGACCATGTTTCCTTCTCGGGGATTCCCTTGACCAACAGGTCCAGCGCCTCGTCGCGGCGACCCACGTGAATCAGGGCGATCGCCCTCGCGCGGGCCGGTGCGCGCTTCATGACGGCCATCGGCTTTCCCTTCGGCCCAGAGATCGCCGCCTGGAGGTTAATGACTTGGCTGGCCTGCTCGAAGTCCCCGCCGAGGATGAGGTACATCCTCTGACAGTAGGCCTCGTAGCAGTTCCTCGCAACCGAACCGGCCGAGCGCGCATGGGCGATGCAGGCGTCGATTTCCTGAGCCGACGTTTGTCCGAGCTCAAACCACTTGGCGTCTCTGGACGTCGGCGCGCCCTTGCCGGTCGAGGGCGATCCCGTTCCAGCCGGCTGGGTGGCAGCCTCTTGGCCCTTGGCTACGCTCCCCTTGAACCCGGAGAACAGCTCGACGATGGCCTGGCGCTCTGGCTCTGGAACCCGACAGGCGTCCAGCGCATCCTCGAGGTGCTCGATCGCCCGCTTGAAATCCTCCCCCGTGATGCCCATGCGATCGTGCACGATCTGCAACGACGGACCCTCATAGACTTCCGTTCCGCCAAGGGCGACGCAGAAGAACCGAACGTAGCTGTCTTGGATGCGCTGCATCTCCTCGTGGTCAGGGCGCCAGTGTCGTGGGGTCCCCGCACGGACGTAATTGAGCTGGGGATCGCTCCGCAGGCGATCCAGAAATGCACCCACGAGGACCTCGATCTTGGGGCGCCCCCCAATCCTGTGATAGAGGGAGTGGCGGGAGACCCCGCCCACAAGGTTCCCATCGGACAGGGCGCAGCCCGGGACGGCAAACAAGAGCATGCTCGTTGCCGACGCAAAGACCGCAAACGCAGTCAACGCAACATGGCCCCCTCGGACGGGGGGCCGCATCGGATTCTGCAGGTTGGCCGGACGCGACGCGTTCATGGCGCTCGAAATCCCTCAGCAAGTGCGTACTTCCCGTGCTTCTCGTAGTAGCGAATCAGCTTCTCGCGGCACGTCGGCTCCTCCGCGGGGAGTTCCTGCTTGGCCAGCTTCCAAGCGGAGAGCAACTCCGCCTCTTGCTCTGCGTAGGCTCCCCGCTCGCCGAGAACCGTACTCAGAGAAAGCCTGGACCTCAACACATGAGGCATCGAGCCGTGCTCCTCAGCGACGCGGATCGCGTCTCGGTCGCGAGCTTCCTTCAACCGAATCACCTCCTGGTTCACAGCGCCAAGTCGCTCATCCTTGATGCCCTCAAGAACCATGCAGTAGAGTTCCCTGCACGCGATCTGCATGGCGTATCGACTCCCCTCCGGACCGGTCTCGTCCGCGAGCCGGATGGCCTCCTGGCACCACCTCAGTCCGCGCTCGCGAAGCCTGGCGGCAGGAACCTGGATGCCCAGCTTGCTGGCCCCATGCCCGGCAGCGGCGACCCCTGCGCCGAGCAAGACCAAAGGCACCGGTGCCAGCGGGTCTCCGCCTCGCTTCAGCCGGCTTGTCAGGTCGGCCGGAACGCTGGCGAGAACTCCCAACGCGTCGAGGTACCTTCCCTGAGAAACGAGTCCGCCAAGGTAGGACAAGACCGCGAAGGGCGTGAGCGGATGCTCCCACCCATGGACACGCCGACTGCGGTGGAAGGTCCACGCGGCCTCGTCCACATGAGCTTGAAGACCCTCATCAGGCGGTGCGATCTTGCCCTTTTTGTCATAGAGGCTCTCTAGTCGCCCCAAGTATGCTATTCCGCACGCAAGTGCCCTCACAAGAAGAAAGACCTCAGCGTCCTCGCCATAGAGCTCTTTGTACACGTTTCCTGCGTTTCGCCAGTACCACAGGGGAGTTTCTCGCGGCCCTACATTGAGGACAGAGCTCCAGTCCGTGAGCCCGGGCAACATGGCTGTGTGATACGGCCCGAAGACGGCAAGGGCGGATTCACTGCAGCGCCTCTCGAGCTCCTCAGCTTCGCGTCCCCTCCCCTGTTTGGACAGGAGGCCTGCATAGGCCAGCTCTGCGCAGATGCGTTCGGGGTTCTTCTCACTCAATCCTCCCTTCCGTGCCGCCTCGTAGGCCTGCGACAACAACCGCTCACGGTCCACGAACCTGCCCTTGCGCGCCATGATGTGCGCTTGGGCGACCATGGCACGGATGGTTTCGGGGTGTTCGGCGCCCAGGGACCCATGCGCCAGTCGGAGCGCTCGTGCGGCGTGCTTCTCTGCCTCGTCACGCTTCTCTGCAACCGCGTAGGCCCGTGCGGCGATGTTGAGCGTTGCCACCTCCAGATAAGGCTGCTGCCTGAAGAGCCCGGCAGAACGCTTCTCAGCTAGCTTAAGTGCGCTCAACAGGCGATCGGCGTTCGCCTCGACGTCCTGACCTGCGAACAGGACCGCGTTCTCCAGGAGGCTGCGCACCGCGCTTGCCCGGTCGGCCTCGGTCCGTGCCTTCTTGCGGGCATCTTCGGCTCGTTTACGGTCATCTTCGGCCCTGACCAACGCCTGCTTGGCAGTATCCCGCTGCTTCTCGGCCTCTTGGGCGCTGGCCACGGCCTTCTCTTCGGCTTCTTTCGCGTTGTGAGCTTGCTTCTCGGCCTCAGCCTTGGCTTCCTCGGCCTCGCCCTTGCTCTTAACGGCCTGCTCGAGTGCTTTCTCCTTGTCCGCCGCAAGCTGTTCTGCCCTCTTCTGCTCCGACTTGGCGACTCTTTCCGCTGCAAGGGCCTTGTCGCGCTCCTCCCCAGCGTGTTTCTCTGCTGCAAGGGCTCGATCCCGTTCCTTCTTGGTGTCCTTGAGCGCCTCGTTCAGCTTCTTGCGGGCCTCTTCCTCCGATTCCGCCAGACGCTCGGCCTTCTCCTTGGCCAACCGTTCGGCCTGCAGGGCTTTCTCCGTCTCCGTCTTGCTTCGCTCCGCAAGCAACTGTGCCGCCGCTGCGTTGGCACGTTCTTGTGCCTCGCGGGCCCAGAGCGTCACCGACACGACCAACGACGCCGCCAGCAGCACCACGAACGCCGCACCCACACCCACCGGGACCCTGTACCTGCGCAGCGTCTTTCTCAGCACATACAGCCCGCTGTCTCGCTTCGCCTCGATCGGCTCGCCCGCCAGGTAACGTTCGATATCCCGCCCCAGCTCACCCGCCGTCTGGTAACGACGCTCTCGCTCTTTGCTCAACGACTTCAGCACGATCGTCTCGATTTCGTTGTTGATCTGTCTCCGAATCGTGCTCGGCTTGGCCGGCTCCGTCCTCAGGATGTTGTCCATCACGTCCCGAACGTTGCCGACCACTTGATACGGAAACTGACCCGTCAGCATCTGGTACAGGATCACGCCCAGCGAATAGACGTCCGTCCGCAGGTCGATCTTGCCCGGAGCCGCCTCCGCCTGCTCCGGACTCGCCCAGGGCAGCGACCCCATGAACTGCCCCGTGACCGTCATTGCCTGAGGGTGCGAGTCGTCGGTCGTCTGGGCCATCGCCACCTTCGCCAGTCCAAAGTCCAGCACATGCGGCTTCCCCTCCGCATCGACCCGGATGTTGCCCGGCTTCAGATCGCGATGGATCACCCCCTGGAGGTGCGCCGCGTTCACCGCTTCACAGATCTTGGCGAACAGCCGCAACGTCTCGTTGATCGACGGCTTGGACAGCGCCACGTAGTCGTCCAACGGACGGCCCGAGACGTAGTCCATCGTGTAGTAGAAGCACCCCGCCGTTGTCCCGCTGTCATGAACGGTGACGATGTTGGGATGCCTGAGCTGGCCGAGGATCCGCACCTCCCGTTCGAACCGCGCCTTGTCCCGCTTGCCCGCAAACGGTCCCTCCCGCATCACCTTGATCGCCACCTTGCGTTTGGTGGCCTTCTGGATCGCCTGGTAGACGACCCCCTGGCCCCCCCGGTGGATCTCGCGGGTGATCTCGTAGCCCGGGATGCTGTCGACGATAAGATGCCCCTCCGATGGCTTCGCGCCCGGGTCTGCGCCCTCACCCGCCGCAAGGACGGGGGCTCCGTCGTCCAGGTCTTCGGTCTGATCCCCAAACGCCCGTCGGAGGTCCCCCGCGAGCTCCTCATCGGCCCGCAGCCCCTCGAGACGCTCCCGACACCTCCCGCATTCCCGGAGGTGCTCTTCCATTGCCGTCCTGACGTCCGGCGAAGCACTGTCGCTCAGGTACTGCTCAAGCTCAGCATCCGTTAGACACGGCATTGTTCGGCCTTCCTGTCTAGACCTGTCTATGCCCAGATCCCCTCAGCCGGCACCCCGGTCTGGTCACCCACCTGGGCACGTCGACGGTGCCGAGGTCGTCGTGGATCTGCTGGCCTTCGCCATCGAAGCGAGGTACTCGATGCGAACCGGCATCTCCTTTAGACGCCAGCGCGCACAATCCACCCACTTGGGGGCACCAGCGTCGATGGCTCTCTGGTGCCATTTCCTGGCCCGCTCCCAATCCATATTCCGCTCGGCGATGATCCCCAGCCGGTAGCACGCCTGGGCGTGTGCACTGTTGTCGGGGGCCTCCGCGGCATGGACCCAACAGAACGGATGCCATTCGTTCCACGCAAACTGCAGGAAGCTGTTCTGCGGGACTGCTTGACTACGCCCCCACGCGGTCGGCGCAACGTGCGATCCGGTCCCGCGGATCCCGACAAGTGTGCGGTACGCCTTCATCGGCAGGGGCTCAATCTCGAATCCGACGATTCGTGCTCCGGTCAGACGTTCGAGCGTTCTGTGCGAAGGGAGTGCCCTCGGGATATCCCACAGCACCACGTTGCCATCGTACAGCCCGGACGCAAGGACGTGCCCATCGGGGGAGAAGCTGAGCCCGAAGACCATTGCCCTGGCCTGCAACGTCGTTCTGAGTTCCATTCTGGCGGCGTCCCAGAGCCTGATGGTGTGATCGAGGGAGCCACTGGCGATCACGCGACCGTCGGGGCTGTAGGAAAGCCCCAGCACTGCTTCGGTGTGCCCATGCAGGAACGCCTTCTGGCGCCAGGTGGGGATCTCCCAGATGACAACGCTCCTGTCGACTGCACTTGCCAGCAGCCGACCGTCGGGGCTGAACGCTACGTCGTAGACCCATCCGTGACATTTGAGTTCCCGTCGCAGGGCACCCGAGGCTACATCCCAAAGCCTGACCATCTTGTCTTGTGAAGCTGTCGCGAGCTCCAGGCCGTCGGGCGCGAACGCGAGGCTTCTGACGGCGTCGCCGTGTCCAGTCAGAACAGCCTTCTGGGAAGCTCCTTCCACGTGCCAGAGCATGACGCGTCGGTCCCCAGACGCGCTCGCAAGCACCTGGCCGTCCGGACTGAACAGGACTCTGTTGATGGGGCCTTCATGACCTGACAGCTCGGCCTTGAGCAGGCCCGACGCCACATCCCACAGCTGGATCACTCCGTGGCTCGAACCGCTCGCGAGTGTCGACACATCCGGACTGAAGTCGAGACTCCGTGGGTACCCGTGTGGACATCGCAGGACGGCACGGGTCTGTCCGGTGAAGGCGTCCAGCAACCTGACCGTGCCGTCGGCGGATCCGCTGGCCAGGAGTCGGCCGCCGGTGTCGAAGCAAACGCAGCATACTCGGTCCCGATGCTGAGCAGCTTGTACGCGGGTCGATTCTGCAGGAAGGACCCACAGCTTCTGTGTGCCGTCCTCAGATGCACTGACCATCGTCCCGCCGTCCCGGCTGAAGCAGACGGCGCCAACCGGACCTGCGTGAGCGCGTAGCACGGCCACCTCCCGGTCGCCGGCCGTCTCCCAGAGCCTGACTGTTCCATCGTGTGATCCGCTGGCAAGGAGTTGGCCCTTCGGATGGAAGCAGACGTCGTAGACGAAGCCTCCGTGTCCTCGCAACACAGACACAGGGCGCCGTTTCGACACGTCCCACAGCCTGACCGTCCTATCGGTTGAGCCGCTGGCCAGCAACCGCCCCCCAGGGCTGAAGGCCACGCTCCATACGACGCTGTCAGCACGATGGCCGCTCAGAACGCTCATCAATCGTGCATTCGCCACGTCCCACAGAGCGATCCTGCCGTCCCACATCCCACATGCCAGCGTCTGATCGGTTGGACTGAACGCGAGGCTACGCGCCCAAACGTCATCCTGGTGCAACAGCACCTCCGCGGTCGACACGTCCCACAGCTTGAGACTCCTGTCGTCCGAGCCGCTGGCCAGGAGTCGGCCGTCGGTGCTGAAGCAGACGCACCAGACCCGAGCTTCGTGCTCGCGCAGTACCGTCCGGGGTGAGCCGCTCTGCCCATCCCAGAGCCTGATGGTCCCGTCGCCAGATCCGCTCGCCAGGATTTGTCCGTCGGGACTGAAGCACACGTCCCAAACCATCTTGGTGTGTCCTTCCAGCGAGGCTTTGGTGTCGCCCGTCGCCACGTCGCGCAGCTTCACGGTCCCGTCGGCCAATCCGCTGGCGAGGACCCGTCCGTCAGGGCTCAGGCATACGCACGCAGGCGTCTCGAGGTAGGCTTCCAGAACGCCCGCTGCTTCGCCCGCCGCCACGTCCCAGAGCTTGACCGATTTGTCGTCCGATGCGGTGGCCAGCCATTGACCGTCAGGACTGAAGCAGACAGCGGCTATCCCGGCTTGCTGTCCCCCGACCACACGTGGGGACTCCCATGTTTGAGCGTCCCAGAGCCTGACAGTCCCATCCGTCGAGCCACACGCCAGCAGTTGGCCGTCAGGACTGAACGAAACGCTGTTGACCGGTCGCGGGTGACTGAGGCAGGTGCAGCTGTACGTTCCCCCTGAGCCGTCCCACAGCAAAACGGAGCGGTCTCTTTCCCTCGACGCACTTGCCAATCGCTCGCCCTTCGGGTCGATAGCGACACAAACGACGCCATTGCGATGCCCATGCAGGGCTGCATGTGCCCGGTACGTCACAACGTCCCAGAGCCTGATGCTGGTATCGAGCGACCCACTGGCGAGTGTTCGCCCGTCTGGGCTGAAGGCAACGCTGGTGACGGCAAGCGAATGCCCCTCCAGGACCCCTCTGCACTTCCCGGTCGAAGTGCTCCAAAGCCTTATCGTCTCGTCAGCCGACCCGCTGGCCAACGTCTGGGCGTCTGGGGAGAGCGTGACACTCGTCACGGCGCCCGTATGCCCCGTCAGGGAAGTTTCGACCTCGCCGGTGACGACGTTCCACAGCTTGACCGTCTTGTCGTCCGACGCGCTCGCTATCATGTCGCCATCGCTAGAGAAGCAGATGGCGGTGATTCGATCTCGGTGCCCCGAGAGTACGATCTTCGCTTGGCCGTCAGTGAGGTCCCACAGGACCACGTCGCCATCCGAGGAACCGGTGGCCAGGACCTGCCCCCTGGGTGAGAAGCAAGCCGCGGTCCAGAGCGTCGGCCCTCGCGTCGAGCCGACGAGACGCGGAAGGGCCCCGAGCGCCCCTCCGAGCCGTTGTTCCCAGTAGGCCCTCTGTTCCTCGCTCATGACTGCGCGGGTGGCATCGTCGAGGGCGGCTCGGGCGAGGAGGGCTGTCGCGACAGAATCCCCCGCATGCCGTTCGGCCGCTTGGCGGTATGCGAGGTCTGCCCTCTCGACGGCAACCCCGCTCAGTTCCGCTGCCAGCCGGAAAGCCTCCTGGGCGTCTGTGCTCTTCCTCACGGCAAGGCTATAAGCCGCAGCGGCCTCCTCCTTCGCCAACCGTTCAGCTCGAAGCGCTTGGTCCACCTTGGACTTGCTCTGCTTCACAAGCGACTGCGCCGCCGCCACCTTGTCACGTTCTCGCGCCGCGCGTGCCCACAGCGTCAGCGATACGACTAGCGACGCAGCCAACAGCACCACGAACGCCGCGCCTACACCCACCGGGACCCTGTACCGACGCAGCGTCTTCTTCAGCACATACAGTCCGCTGTCTCGCTTCGCTTCGATCGGCTCGCCCGCCAGGTAACGCTCAATGTCCCGTCCCAGCTCGCCCGCCGTCTGGTAGCGACGCTCTCGCTCCTTGCTCAGAGACTTCAGCACGATCGTCTCGATCTCGTCGTTGATTTGTCGGCGGATTGTGCTTGGTTTGGCCGGCTCCGTCTTCAGGATGTTGTCCATCACGTCGCGGACGTTGCCCACCACCGGATACGGAAACTGACCCGTCAGCATCTGGTACAGAATCACGCCCAGCGAATAGACGTCCGTTCGCAGGTCGATCTTGCCCGGAGCCGCCTCCGTCTGCTCCGGGCTCGCCCACGGCAACGAGCCCATGAACTCGCCCGTTACCGTCATCGCCTGCGGACGTGAGTCCTCCGTCGTCTGCCCCGCCGCCACCTTCGCCAACCCGAAGTCCAGCACATGCGGTACGCCCTCCACGTCGATCCGGATGTTGCCGGGCTTCAGATCGCGATGGATCACCCCCTGGAGGTGCGCGGCGTTGACGGCCTCACAGATTTTCGCGAACAGCCGCAGCGTCTGGTCGATCGACGGCTTGGATAGCGTCACGTACTCGTCCAACGGACGGCCCGGGACGTAGTCCATCGTGTAGTAGAAGCACCCCGCCGTCGTCCCGCTGTCGTGAACGGTGACGATATTGGGATGCCGGAGCTGGCCGAGGATCCGCACCTCCCGTTCGAACCGGGCCTTGTTCCGCTTGCCGGCGAACGGCCCCTCCCGCATGACCTTGATCGCCACCTTGCGTTTGGTGGCCTTCTGGATCGCCTGGTAGACCACGCCCTGACCGCCCCGGTGGATCTCACGGGTGATCTCGTAGCCCGGGATGCTGTCGGCAGTGGGGTGCCGCTCCGATTCCCCTGCGCCCAGGTCGCGGTCGCGACCGACTGCGGGTTCACTTGCCTCGTCGTCCAGCCATTGGGTCTGATTCCCAAAGGCCCGTCGCAAGTCGCCCGCGAGCTCCTCATCAGCCCGGAGTCTCTCGAGGCGCTCCCGACACGCGGCGCACTCGCGCAGATGCTCCTCTGTCAGCGATGTGTCCTTGGCCGACAGCGATCCTGCCAAGTACGAGGCAAGCTGTTCTTCGGTCAGACATGCCATCGTGCACGCGCCTCGGCCCTCGCGCACCCACACGAAGCCCCATCCCACGCCCCCGTTGGCTTCGCTACGAATCTGGACCCGGGTTGGCTTCCAGGGGTTGCCGCGTCGTTAGCTCTTGAGATTTGTAGCTCGGCGCGACGCGATCCGCAATAGGAACCGGCGCGAAACGAAAACCCGCTCCGTCGCCGGACGGCTGGGGGGACAGTGGCGACGGAACGGGCTTCGTTTCCAGAGCACGCGGCACGGATCCCGACGTGCCGGATTCGGGCCTCAGTTGCGGTTACCTAGGGCCTGCGTCAGCAGCATTGCCGGGTCCTGCTGGCCGATCGGGAAGACGCTCTCATGCAGGTCCGCGGCGTGGAGCGTTTGGTCGACCAGCATCTCACTGGCCGACGCGGTGATGTCCATCACCTCCGTGTCGTCCGAGGTGTGATTCAGGCCCAGGAGGTGACCCAGCTCGTGCGTCGCGACGTTCGCGATCGCCGTCCCCATTTCGTCGACCGTGGGGTCCAGCGACATGAACAGCTCGAACGTATCGGTGAAGACGACGCACTCCTCAACCTGCCGGCTGTTGTAGGCGTCCACGCGGTCGGCCAACCCGAGTAGGTTGGGGTTGTAGGACCCAAAGAAGATGCAGGTCGCCTCCCCGCTGGGGCTGGCCCCGTCGGCCGTGTTGTAGAAGTCGATGTCGTAGTCGGCGTATTCCTCGATCATTCTCGTCTCGATGACGTCGATCATCGCGCCGGTTTGGCCGGCGTAGCGGGAATCGATGTCCGCGGCGTTGAAGGTCGGCACGTCGATGGGCTCTTTGCTACCGATCCGGACGTCCGAGGCGCCGTTGAAGCCAAGCATGACGGCCTGGCCCCGAGGCGCGGGGACGTCTTGGCCGGGCTCCCGCCCGACGGTCATCGTGTACTCGCCCGTCGTCGGCTGGCGCGGCGTGGAGGCAACGGCCAGGTAGCAGTGCGACACGTCTTCCCGGACGACGTGGTCCATGTGCGGCTCGTTCCATCCCAGGCCGGATCCCCGATCGTCGTTAACGACCATGGCCATGCCACGGTCATCGAACAGCCCCACGGCGGCGTTCAGGCCGCCGCGCTGATCCGTCTCGACCACGATCCGATCGCCGCGCACCACGGGCCCCAGATTGTAGACATCCACGTCGTCGCCCGATTGGATCGTGCCACCGACCGAGATCCTGCCGTTGTCAGGCAGCTCGGCGGCCCGGGCGGAGGCCCACTCGTCACCGACCTCCGTCGTCTCGATCAGTTGGGCGACGACGGGATGAGCGCCGCCCAGCATGTCCAGAATCGGATTGTCCTGCGTGCCGCACCCCGTCAGACCCGCACCCATCAGGAACAGAAGCTCGATGGCGCCCGCGCGCACGCACAGCATACTCCTCCTGCAACACATCTCAGCACCTCCATGGGGTCCTCATCCCCCGTCAGGTTTGATCCGACTCATCTGCGTTGGAGGGAGTTCGGGCGAGGACGGGACATCTTTCAGTCAATGTTCCTGCCGAAATCGAACGGCCGTCGCCGGGGTCGTGTGCAATGAGAAGGGGGCAGATAGCCCGAGGGGAGGAAGCGGCCGGTGAGCAGAATTCCGACGGCAATCACCAAGCGTGACAGACTGTTGCCGACCGCTGCGAAAGACAGGACGCCATCTCCGCAATCAGGGCCGGGTCGGCCCCGCCGTGTGCGCGCAAGAGAAGCCCGCATCGCAGCGGAGGTTGGGGGGGTGCGGCGTACGATGCGGGCTTCGGTACGGCCGAGCAGTCCGGGTTGACCGGTCGTGCGCCTGAGGCTCAGCTGAACTGAGCCAAGTACTCCTCCAGGATGTCCGTGTACTCGTCGAGGAGGTCGAAGTACCGGTCAATCACAGGACACCCGCCGAAGACCACGCCGCCCGCAAGCGCCAGACCCATCACGGCATTCCGAATCTTCCTGAACATCGTCTCTCTCCTTCATGTCGAGGCATCTGCCTAGCTCTCAAACGCCGTCCCGGCGACGGCTATCGGCTTCTGGGGGGATTTCGCCGCCCAACCGGGTTTCTTTCAGATCACACAGGAAACGCGGGAATCCGCTATGTCCGGGGAGGAGGAGGACGACGCCTCACGCGTCACCGTGTCCCAGTTTGGTGAACCGAGGTTCGGCATCTGAGGGGGTGAGCCCTCAGATAAACCGGTGGCATTCCCTGGAAGGGGATGGGATGGAGGGAGGCCGTCGTGACCTGGGCTCGCCAACGCGTCGCTCCCGGGAACGACCGTCCCCGGGAACGACAGGGCGTGTCTCCCCCCCGCCCCCCCCAAGCGGAAGGGAGATCACGTGCCCCTCTGAAGACCTATCTGGGCGATGGACTCGCTGTCGCGGAGCGTTTCTCGGGGGGGGCGGCTGCCCGGGCGGAGCTGGAGGCGCCCGGTTCCCGCCAGCAGACCGGCATTGGCGGGGCAGGCCTGCCCAGGGCCACCGAAACGACCTCATCGGCCCCCTTGCCGCCCCTCCGGCCGGTCTGCCCCGGGCCACGCCTGACCCGCGAATCGAGCGGATCGGTTCGCATCAAGGCGATAGACGTAGCCGCACACGTGCTGCGGACATAGGCCCCGGGCGCCGCAGACGCGACGTCGCGCTGGGCGCCCGGGGCGGGCTCGCCCCGCAGCGGCCCACTTCCTTGCCAGTCGAGGACCCCGGCAGCCAGAAGCATGGCGCCGGCTGTGACGACCGAGCCGATGACGGCATGTCGAATCTCTCTGAGCATGTCGTGCCTCCCTAACTGAGTTTGCCCACATCTCCGCATCACCGGGCCTGCCCGGTCCGGACCTCCGGAAGCCCCAGGACGTCTGGGTGGATTTCGTGCGGGCGGTCGGCGTTCTTTCAGGGCGTCCAGGAAAAAACGATGAGCGCCGCCCAAACAGCACGACGATGTTCGTTGATCGAGATTCCCAACGCCGCTAGAGTGAAGCGCTGCCCAACGGGACGCCTCCGTTCGGCTCGCAGGGAACCCAAGCCATGGACACGATCACGAGCCTGACGCTCCTGGAGGGGCTGAAGGACAGGCAGGACACTCAGGCCTGGCGGCGCTTCAACACGCGCTATGGGCCGATGGTGACGGCGTTCGCCAAGAAGCTGGGGCTCAAGGACGCCGACGCCCAGGACGTCGGTCAGGAGACGATGTTGGCGTTCGTCAAGTTCTACGGGGAGGGACGCTACGATCGGGACAAGGGCAGACTTCGAAGCTGGCTGTTCGGCATCGCCCATCGCAAGGCCGTCGACGTCCAGCGTCGCCGGGCGAGGGAGATGGTCGTGGTGGATTCGCCAAGCGGGACAGGCGTGCTGGACAGGATCGAGTCTCCCGAAGACGCCAACGCCGTCTGGGAACAAGAGTGGCAGCGGGCCGTGCTGCGCGCTTGCCTCGAGGAGGTGGCCAAGCAGCTAAGCGCCAACACGGTCAAGGCGTTCGAGCTGTACGTCCTCAGGCAGTGGCCGGTCGACAAGGTGGCCGTCCACCTCGGGACCTCCAACAACGCCGTTTACATCGCCAAGAACCGCGCCATGGAACGCATCCGGAAGATCAAGGCTGAGATGGAGGAGATTTGGTAGGGAGGCATGCTCGGGAACTACGGGAGATCATAGTAGGCGAGGGTGCGCTGGTCTGTAAGAACGAGTTCGCAGGTACCGTCCTCATGTACCTTTGGGGGGGGGCAAAGCGATCCCGTCGCGGACGGCTTCCTGGGCCAAGCAGCGGAGCGTGAGGTTCTCCCGCACCCATGTGACGAAATCGAGCACGACGACGTACCCGGGTCGAGACGGGTCTGTGCCCTTGGGCAGCCACAGCATCACGAAGTCCGATTCCGTCACGAAGTCCTTGACGAGCGTCCTGGCGAGCAGGCGCATCTCGCCGATCTCGCCATACGACCACGTGCTGATTGCATCCTGCTCCTCAACGAGGTCGTGCACGTGCTTCCCATCGACCTCATCGCCCTTAGGGATATTCAGCCCGGCGGTTGCCTCGCTCAGCTTTCTCATCGCATCGGCGAAGGCGGCCAGCAGGGGCCCCTCACCGCCGAACCGAGGCCTTCGTCCCCCTTCTGGTGGC
>CAYMLO010000150.1:0-23645 GCA_964390905.1 uncultured Planctomycetales bacterium
TTTCGGCAACGGCGAGATCGGCAACAACGGGATCCACGCGATGGACCTGGCCCGGATGGCGCTCGGTAAGACGCTGCCCGTCAAGGTCAGCAGCATGGGCGGGCGCTTCGGCTACGACCCCAAGGACCAGGCCGAGACCCCCAACACGCAGACCGCCATGCTCACCTACGAGGACGGCACGATGATGGTCTGCGATATCCGCAACCGTCACACCAACAGCGAGCCGAACCTGCACGCGAACATCTACTTCGGCTCGCTGGGGTACATGGCCAGCAAGGACGCCACGCTCGGCGACGGCAACAAGCCGTATGGCGGGAAGGAGCCGCCCGACATCGACACGAGGTGTCTGGGCGGCACGGGCAAGCCCAATCACTTCGAGAACTTCATCGACGCGATGCGGAACCGCAAGGTCGAGGACCTGAACTGCGACATCCTGGAAGGGCACCGGTCGGCCGTGTTGTTCCACATGGCCAACATCTCGTACCGGGTCGGCAAGACGTTGACGTTCGATCCGAAGACCGAGATGTTCGTCGGCGACGGCGCGAAGGAGGCGAACCCGTACGTCACGCGCGACTACCGCGAACCCTTCGTCGTGCCCGAGCAGGTGTGAGTGGGGAAGGTCGTACAGAAGTGCTGGCGTATCCTGTTTAGCCCCGCCGCGTGCGGCGGGGGAGGGGCCGCACGCGGCCCCGCTAAACCGAATGGCGCGTCCAGCGGAGCGATACGATGGGATCGGTAGATCGTCGCGACTTCCTGAAAACGACCGTCCGAACGGCGGCCGCCGCTGCGGCGGCGGGCGCATCGTCGGGCCCGGCGCACGGCGTGACCGGCGCGAACGAGCGGATCCGCGTCGGCTGCGTGGGCCTCAGGTCACGGGGGTGGGACCACGTCCGGGGCTTCATGAAGCTGAAGGGCAAGGGCGTGGACGTGCCCGTCCTGTGCGACATCGACCGCCAGATCCTGGGTCGCTGCGCCCGCAAGCTGACCGAGATCCGCGGCAGCAAGCCCGACACGCACGTCGACGTCCGCAAGCTGCTCGAGGACAGCTCGATCGACGCCATCGCCATCGCCACGCCCAACCACTGGCACGCGCTGGCGACGGTGTGGGCCTGCCAGGCCGGCAAGGACGTCTACGTCGAGAAACCGGTCTCGTGGTGTATCCGCGAGGGCCGCAAGATGGTCGAGGCCGCCCGGAAATACAAACGCATCGTCCAGGTCGGTCAGCAGCGACGCAGCGACCCCGCCATCCGCAAGGTGGCCGAGCAGATCCGCGCGGGCATCATCGGGGACGTCTACATGGCCCGGTCGCTGCTCTTCAAGCGGCGCCGCTCGATCGGGGTCAAGCCGACGACGGCGCCGCCCAAGCACATCGATTTCGACCTGTGGCTGGGCCCGGCCCGGAAGGTGCCCTATCACGCCAACCTGGTCCACTACAACTGGCACTGGTTCTGGGAGTTCGGCAACGGCGACATCGGCAACAGCGGGATCCACCGGCTGGACTTGGTCCGGATGACGCTCGGCCGGACGCTGCCGATCAAGGTCAGCAGCATGGGCGGGCGGTTCGGTTACGAGGATCAGGGCGAGACGCCCAACACCCAGACCGCCATCTGGACGTATGAAGACGGGACGATGATCGTGTCCGACGTCCGGGGCCTGCCGACCAACAGCGAGCCCGGCATCGGCAGCAACATCTACTACGGCTCGCAGGGATACATGGCGGGCGAGCAGCCCAGCATCGACCCCGACGGGAAGGCGTACGGCGGCTTGCCGGCGTCGCAGGTCAAACAGAGGCCCGTCCCCGGGACGGGGACCGAGGATCATTTCTACAACTTCATCGAGGCGATGCGAAGCCGACGCGTCGAAGACCTCAACTGCGACATCCTCGAGGGACACCTGTCGGCGGTGCTGTTCCACATGGCCAACATCTCGTACCGCCTCGGTAAGACGCTGACGTTCGATCCCAAGACCGAGACGTTCGTCGACGAGGGCGCGAAGGAAGCCAACCAATTCCTGACGCGCGACTATCGCGAGCCCTTCGTCGTGCCCGAGCAGGTGTGACGGCGAGCAGGGCGGCGAGCGTCTGCAAGATCAAGACACCGTGTGAAACCGTGGACCCACCTGCAGAACGCGTGAGCGCCGTTGTCGAGAGGTACTGGGGCTACCGTACCTTCAGGCCGCTGCAGCGCGAGGCGATGACGGCCGCCGTCGAGCGTCGCGACTCGCTGGTCGTGCTGCCGACGGGCGGGGGCAAGTCGCTGTGCTACCAGGCCCCGGCACTGCTGAACGACCGGCCGACGGTGGTCGTCTCGCCGTTGATCGCCTTGATGAAGGACCAAGTGGACGCGCTGCTGGCGCGGGACATCCACTCGGCGTTCTACAACAGCAGCCTGGAGGCGGCCGACCGGAAACGGGTGATCGACGGCGTCGCGGCCGGTGCGTTCAAGCTGATCTTCGTCGCGCCGGAGCGGTTCGCGGGGGACGCGTTCCTGGATCTGCTGGCGACGTCGGGCGTGGGGGCGTTCGCCATCGACGAAGCGCATTGCATCAGCCACTGGGGCCACGACTTCCGCAGCGACTACCGTCGGCTCGGCCTGCTCAAGCGGCGGTTCGGCGACGCGTCCGTGCATGCGTTCACGGCGACGGCCACGCCGCGCGTCCGCGAGGACATCGCGGCGCAGCTCGGCCTGGTGGATCCGGTCGTGCTGGTGGGCGACTTCTTTCGGCCGAACCTGACGTACCGCGTCTTCCGTCGGGGGCGGGGCTTCACCGACGTGGTCGACGCGGTCCGCGACCGGCCCGGCAAGGCGGGCATCGTCTACTGCATCCGCCGCGCCGACGTCGACGAGCTGTCGACGACGCTGCAGGTCGAGGGGATCAAGGCCGTCGGCTACCACGCGGGCATGACCGACGAAGAGCGGACCGAGGCGCAGGACGCCTTCGCCGCCGGCAAGACCGACGTCGTCGTCGCCACGGTCGCGTTCGGCATGGGCATCGACCGGGCCGACATTCGCTACGTCCTCCACGCCGCCATGCCCAAGTCGATCGAGCACTACCAGCAGGAGACCGGCCGCGCGGGTCGGGACGGCGAGCCGGCGGAGTGCATCTTGTTCTACACGGGCGGCGACTTCGGGCTGTGGCAGACCATCATGGACAGCGGCGAGGCGACCGGGCCGCACCGCGACGAGCAGATGGCCAGGCTGTCCGAGATGTATCGTTTCTGTACCGGCGCGAGCTGTCGGCATGCCAAGCTCGTCCGCTACTTCGGTCAGGACTGGGACCGCGGCAACTGCGGGGCGTGTGACTTCTGCACGGGAGGCATGAGCCCCCTGGCGGACTCGACCGTGCTGGCCCAGAAGATCCTGTCCTGTGTCGCCCGCACGGGCCAGCGCTTCGGTGGGGCCTACGTCACCGACGTGCTGAGGGGCAGCGCGACGGAGCGGATCGTCGAACGCAGCCATGATCAGCTGAGCACGTTCGGCCTGATGCCCGATCAGCCCAAGACGGTCCTGATGGCGTGGATCGACCAGCTCGTCGACCAGGAACTGCTGGAGCGGGAGGGCGACTACCGCGTGTTGCGGGCGACAGCCGAGGGGTGGTCGGTCATGCGCGGCGAGGCGGAGGCGAAGCTCTACGACGTCGCCCGTACCAAGCGATCCAAGAAGCGATCGCGGCGCTCGCGCGCGACGTCCGAGACCCCGCGCCGCGCGGAGCCCGACCGCCACGATGCGGATTCGGTCGTCCTGTTCGGCAAGCTTCGCGAGCTCCGCCGCGCGATCGCCGACGCGCGGAACGTGCCCGCCTACGTCGTGTTCAGTGACAAGACGCTCCGCGAGATGGCCCGGGACCGCCCGACGCGAACGGAGGAATTCCTGGACATCAACGGCGTCGGGCCGGTCAAGTACGAGAGCTTCGGCCGGCAGTTCATGAACGTCATCCGATCCCACGTGGGCCTGCCCGACCTGGGCGAGCCCGATCCGTCAGCCTGATCACGAGCGCTGCGTTGATACCAACCGTGCCCGGGTGCCCCACGTGGCATGGGCATCCTGCCCATGAACCCTCACGGGCGAGACGCCCGTGCCACGTTGTGGGTGCTCGTCGGGCTTGCGGGGATTGACCGTGATCCGCGTCGGCAGTACCGTGCGATTCGCTGTGGGTCGAGGGCGCAGACGCGTCTCTTCGGCAAGACGCTGGGGCCAGGATCTTGCCCGATACCGATGCCGACAATCAGGAGGAAGCCTCCGACGCGCAGGCGGACCGCGATGCCGGTCCGTCCCCATCGTCGCCGCAAGACGCGGCCGCCGAGGCGTTCCAGCGCGAACGGATCGCGCACTGGGACGCGGTCGCGCGGACGTTGGATCGCTGGCACGGCCTGGGAGGGCTGTACCACAAGCGGCTGACAGAGGTGTACCGGTGGCTGACCCCGCCGGGGTTGAAGATCCTCGAGTTGGGGTGCGGCACGGGGGATCTGCTCGCCGCGCTCGGGCCGAGCGTGGGCGTGGGCGTGGACTTCTCGGCCGAGATGATTCAGCGGGCGCGGGACCGCCATCCACACCTCCAGTTCATCCAAGCCGACGCCCATGCGTTGGACCTCGACGAGACGTTCGACGTCGTCATCCTGTCCGATCTGGTCAACGACCTGTGGGACATCCAGACCGTGCTGGAGCGCGTCGCCCGCGTGTGCACGCCACGGACCCGGCTGATCATCAACACCTACAGCCGGCTGTGGGAGCAGCCGCTGGCGCTGGCCGAGAAGCTCGGGCTGGGCAAGCCGAACCTCCGTCAGAACTGGGTGATGGTCGAGGACGTCGCGAACCTGCTGCATCTGTGCGGGTTCGAGATGATGCGCCATTGGCCCGAGTTTCTCATGCCGGTGTGGATCCCGTTGCTCAGTCGGTTCTGCAACCGATACCTGGTCAAGGTCGCGCCGTTCCGGTGGCTGGCGTTGACGAACTTCATCATTGCCCGGCCCCATCCCAAACCGCCCGCGCGGGGTGAGGAGCACGTGGTGTCGGTCCTCGTGCCGGCGAGGAACGAGGCGGGTAACATTGAGAGGATCTTCGCCCGCACCCCGGAGCTCGGGGCAGGCACCGAGCTGCTCTTCGTCGAGGGGAACTCCACGGACGACACCTACGAGGCGATCGAGGCGGCCATCGCCGCCCATCCCGAGCGCCGCGCCAAGCTGCTCCGCCAGCCGGGCAAGGGCAAAAGCGACGCCGTGCGGGCCGGCTTCGCGGTGGCCAGCGGCGACGTGCTGATGATCCTCGACGCGGACATGACCGTCGCGCCGGAAGACCTGCCCCGGTTCTACGACGCGCTTCGCAGCGGGAAGGGCGAGTTTGTCAACGGCGTTCGGCTGGTCTACCCGATGGAGAACCGGGCGATGCGGTTCTTCAACCTGCTGGGCAACAAGTTCTTCAGCCGGGCGTTCACGTGGCTGCTGGGCCAGCCGGTCAAGGACAGCCTGTGCGGCACGAAGGTGCTGTACAAGCGCGACTACGAAGCGATCGTGGCGAACCGGTCGTACTTCGGCGACTTCGATCCGTTCGGCGACTTCGACCTGCTCTTCGGGGCCGCGAAGCTCAACCTCAAGATCGTCGACATGCCCATCCGTTACCGCGAGCGGACCTACGGAACGACCAACATCCGCCGGTGGAAGCACGGCATGATCTTGATGCGGATGGTGCTCTTCGCCGCCCGGCGGCTCAAGTTCGTCTAAACCAGCGTGTGTGAATCCCCCCCACCGTCGCATGGGCGTCTCGCCCGTGAGGGTCCATGGGCAAGATGCCCATGCTGCGCGCACCCTCCGCGTTGGTTGCCCGGCTACCGGATCCCTTGGTCGCGCAAGTGGACCAGCGCTCTGCGAACGGCGTCCTCCATGCCCTCGGCGAACGGGGCTGGATACCCGTACTCCCAGGTGCTCACCACTTCGTACCCGCCCTCGGGCAGCATCCTCGAGGTGGGCAGGTATGCGCCGGTCCCGTCGGTGTATCCGAGCGGGAAGGTGATGCCGCCGCCGTAGAACCCCTCGATGATGTCTCCCCACTCGCCCACGGCCTCGCCCTCCATCCCGAGCAGGCGGAGGCCCTTGCCGAGCTGGACGCCGTGGGCCGTCAGCGTGGCGGTGTCTGCAAGCTTGCCGTGTCGATCGAGCAGCTCGAGCTGTCTGGCCGCCCACAAGGCCCGCACGTCCTTCTTGGGATCCGCCGGGTTGGCCTTCGATGCGATGGCCTGCAACTGGGCGCGGCTCGGCGCCTTGGCCAGACGCCACGCCATCTCGGTCGAGGCGGCGCGGAGGTCGGGCGTCACCTCGGTCAGGCCCTTCTCGAGCGCCTGGATCGCCTCTGTGGCGACCATGCCCCCCGCCTCGGCCATCAGCGCCCACGTGCCCCGCGCCCAGCGGGTCACGCCCCGGCCGATCACGCTGGGCTTGGAATCGCCGCCCACGCCCTGGAGGAAGAGGCTGGCGACCTGGCCGAGATGCTCGTCCAGCCGCTTCATCGCCGCGCCGGGGTACTCGGCTGAGATCTCGAACCCGGTCATCATCGAGGGATGCGTCGAGACGGAAAACAGCAGGCAAACCGGCTTGCCCGCGCGGTCCTTCAGCAGGCAGATGGGCAGCTTGTCGTACACCTTCCCGCCGGGGTTGGGGGCGAGCAGGATCCGCCCGTTCTCGCTGCGTCGGCGGTTCATGGGCAGGGCTGATCGCGTCACCCCCGCCGATAGCGTGACCTCGCGCAGGGCGTCGCGGGCCTGGCAGGCCGCGGCCACGGTCGCCCGTTCCAGATCCGCCAGGTACAGCCGGTCGGGCAGTTCGTACCCGGCCGAGTACCACGTGCCCACAGACGGCCCGACGTGGTTGTGCGACGTGTTGAAGACGATCTGTCTCGGCGACAGGTCAATCACCCGTCCGATGGCGCCCTTGTACCGATCCGCCTCCTCCCTGCCGAGGAAACACAGGTCGAAGCCCATGATCAGCGCCCGCGCCTCGCCGTGTTCGAGGAAGAGCGCCCGCGCGTAGAGGTCGTCGTGAACGCCCTCGCAGCCGTGGTCCATGTCCCGGGTGCCGAAGCCCATCATCGTCGTGCCGACGGGCGGGGTGATCTTGGCCCTCGCGAATCCCGCTTTCATGGCCTGTCGTCCTTTCGCATCGCGCTTCGGTGGCGCCGCAAGTGCGCGGGCGCCCACGATCCCGACCCCCGCCGCCGCAGACGCTCCCAGGAACTCGCGTCGCCTCATCCTCATGCCTCCGGCCCGCCCCTCATCGGTCGTACGTCCCGAACTCCCGAATCGCGTCGAACATGGCCACGACGTTCTCGACGGGCGTCTCTTCGAGAATCGTGTCGTGGCTCGCGCCGGCCACGTACCCCCCGCCGGGCATCATGATGTCGAGGATCTCCCGCGTGCCTACGCGAACGGACTCCGGTGTGCCCTTGATGAGCACGTGATGCGAGTCGATCGCGCCGTTGAGGAGGATCCGGTCGCCGAACTCGGCCTTGAGCGTCCGCGGGTCCATGCCGCGGCAGTCGGGCTGGAGGGCGTGCAGCCCGTCCAGGCCCGCCTCGATCAGTGATGGGATCAGCGGCGCGAACCCGCCGCAGCAGTGCATCTGGACTTTCAGGCCGTAGGCGTGTCCCAGGTCGATCAGTCGGCGGACGTGCGGCAGGAGAAACCGCTCGAACAGATCCGGCCCCAACAGCGGGCCGGTCTGGCTGCCGAAATCGTTGCCGACAAAGAAGATGTCGATCGCGTCGGCGGCGGCGTCGAAGATCCGCTGGCTGACGGCTGCGTAGTAGTCCACCATGTGCTGCATGACGGCGTCGACGAGGTCCGGCTGGCTGTACATCGCCAGGTACAGGTTCTCCATCCCCAGCAGGTCGATGGCGTCGTGCCAGAAGGGGGACCAGTCGCCGCCGAGGATGGCGTATTGACCGTTCCAGGCCTCGGCCTCGGCGCGGATCTTCGAGACGTCCATCCATGCCGGGTCTGGCCAGGCGTAGTCGTGCACCTCAACGAGCGCGGCGTTCGCCAGCGGGTGGTTCAGCGGCTGACCGTAGCCCATCCCGTGGCGCTCGATACCGAACACCGTGCGATACGTCGCGGCCTGCGACAGGGGGAACGCCGGCCCGGCGTATTCGGCGAACACCCGCCGGAAGTCGTCGCCGAACCGGATGCGCACTCCCTCGTCATCGAGCTCCAGCTCGCGTTTGGCCTTGTCCCAGAACTCGACCGACGCGCCGCACCAGGCCGGCACGTGGTCGGGCTCGGCGTGCTCGAAAGCGGCCAGGACGCGTTCCCTCGATGTCAGTCCCATGTCACGTTCCCACGCGGACGACAGCCCGGGTGCGTGGCAGATTGGGCGGCGTATCGGAGGGGTGCCCCATCCTTCACTCTCCTCGCGGGACGCGAGGGGGGTGAAGGGTGGGGGACGGAATCGGGCTGCGAGAGATGCTTCGCGCGCCATTCCGTCCCCCACCCCTTTCGAGGGTCCGCGTTCCGCGGCCCCCCGAAAAGGAGGGGGCACCCTCCCGCCCGGGTCGTCACGCACCCCGACAGGCGAGCCTCGTGCGCCGCGCGCTCTCAGATCCGCCGATGCAGGGTATAATCATCCCCCCTATGGCGAGGTGCAACCACAAAACGGTCACGTCCGTTCTTCAGGAGGACAACGCATGTCTTTGATCGATCGCCGACGGTTTCTCGGTTCCGCTGCTGCCCTGGCCGGGGCGGCCGGTGTGGCGCGGGGTGAAGCGCCGAACCCCCAAGACGCGAGCACGCTGGGCAAGACGCCCCACACCAAGTTCGCCGTCAACGTCGAGATGTGGTGGCGGAAGCTGCCGTTTCTCGAGCGGATCAAGCGGGCGGCGGCGCTCGGCTTCCCCGCCGTCGAGTTCTGGCCGCACCAGGGCAAGGACATCGACGCGGTGGCGCGGCTGACCAAGTCACTGGAGATCGCCGTCGCACAGTTCACCGCGTGGGGGTTCCGCCCGGGCCTGAACGATCCGAAGAACCACGACGCCTTCGTCAAGGCCATCGAGCGAGGTTGCCGCGTCGCTCAGAAGCTGGACTGCAAGAAGATGACCGTCGTCGGCGGGGACGATCAGCCGGGCATGACGCAGGCCCAGATGCACGACAACATCATCGCCGGCCTGAAGCGGGCCGCGCCGATCGCCGCCGAGCATGACGTCATGCTGATCCTCGAGCCGATGAACATCCGCGTCGATCACAAAGGACACTGTCTCTACGGCAGCCCGCCGGCCGTCCGCATCTGCCGCGAGGTCAAGTCCGCCCACGTCAAGATCAACTGGGACCTGTACCACATGCAGATCAGCGAGGGCGATCTGTGCGGGCACCTCCGCGAGGGGTACGATCAGGTCGGCTACCTCCAGTTGGCCGATCATCCCGGACGCACCGAGCCCGGCACCGGCGAGATCCACTACAACCGCGTGCTGAAGGAGGCGCACGATCTGGGGTACCGCGGCTACGTGGGCCTGGAATGCCGGCCGAAGACGACCGAGGTGGCCGCCGCCCAAGGCGTCGCCAACGCGGACGTGTGGTGAGGCGCGCCCGCCGCCGGCGCGGGCAGACAAGCTGCCCGTGACGCCCACAACGCTGAGGTACTGTCGGTCACCGAAAGCGGCGTCAAGGCGCTGCGTGTTCACTCCGAAAAGGGCGCCTACCCCGCTGTAAGCGGCTGCCGCGCAACGCCGCTTGCTAACTTAAGCCATGCTCCGATAACGCCGAAGACAAGATGGGAGCGGGGCGCCCGGTCCCGACAGGGACAGGCCCGCAGTGCGGGAAAGCGGCGCAATTTGCTGCGCACAAATGCTTTACGTCGGGATCGGCGGCCTGGACGAGACGAATTCGCAGATGGGCAGCACGAGAATCGCCATCATCGGCGCGGGCTACTCGGGCCTGTCGGCCGGCTACGAGCTGGCCAAGAACGGCCAGCCGCCCGCGATCTTCGAGGCCGACCGCACGGCCGGTGGGCTGGCCGGCTGCGTCCCATTCGGCGATACCTACCTCGAGAAGTTCTATCACCATTGGTTCAACCACGACCACGACATCCTCGAGCTCATCGACGAGCTCGGCCTACAAAACCACCTGGTCCGAGGCGAGACCAACACGAGCACGTTCTATGACAACCAGGTCTATCGGCTCAGCTCACCCCTGGACGTCCTTCGGTTCAAGCCCCTCTCCATGCTGGACCGGGCAAGGCTCGGCTGGATGGTCGCGCGAGGCCGCAGCATCACCGACTACAAGCAGCTCGAAGGCAAGACCGCCCGGCAGTGGATCACGGAGATGGCGGGCCGGACCGTCTACGACGTCGTGTGGCGGCCGCTGTTCGAGGGAAAGTTCGGCCACTACGCCGATGGCGTCAGCGCCGTGTGGTTCTGGAGCAAGCTGCGGGCACGCGGGCGATCGCGCACCAAACGCCAGCGCGAGGAGTTGGTCTACCTCGAAGGCGGGTTGCAGCGACTGACCCATGCGATGATCGACGCCGTCACGTCAAGAGGAGGCCAGGTCCGGCTCGGCTGTCCCGTGCAGCGAATCCGGCGGGCGAACGGCGCCTGGGAGGTCGTCACACAGGCGGGTGCCGAGTCGTTCGACCAGGTCCTCGTGACGACGCCCACGCCGATCGGCGTGCGACTCTTGGAAGACCTGCCCGACGACTACCGCAAGCGATCCGCGGCCATCCCCTATCTGGGCGTGACCGAGCTGATGCTGATCCTGAACCGCCGCCTGTCCGACACCTACTGGCTGAACGTCAACGACGGACGCTACCCCTTCGTGGGCGTCATCGAGCACACGAACTTCCAGTCCCCCGACGCCTACGCCGGCCGACACGTCGTCTACGTCACCAAGTACCGCAGCGAATCGGACGAGATCGCGGACTTGGGCCATCGGGACCTCTTCGAGCGGTGGCGGGACCCGCTGCAGCGGATGTTCCCGGCGTTCGAGGAGAGCTGGGTCACGCTCGCGCTGAGCTGGCAGAACGCACACGCCCAACCGGTCGTCCTGGCGGGCCGCGAGGGGCAGATCCTACCCGCCCAAACGCCGCTGCCGGGCGTCTGGACGTGCGCGATGGCGCAGATCTATCCCGAGGACCGCGGGACGAACTACGCCGTCCGCCTGGGCCGCCGGACGGCCCGTGCCATGCTCGAAACCGCGATCCATCCCGTCCAACCGCCGCAGCTCGTCAGAATCCCGTGGCCCGCACAGGCGGCCCAAGACGGCGCGGCGGTGACCCCCGTCGCCGTCATGCAGGGGCTGTCCCCCGCCTGATCGCCTCCTCCCATTTCCCCAGAACAGCCACACCGGACGCCGCAGGTTTTTCGCCTGCGCCCTAACCCCAGTGACCTCGGCGGTGTCTAGACTAAAACAGGCTGGTTGGCGCGACCAGCGTGAACCCGAAACCAAGCAACGCCGCGGGACGCCGACCGACGATAACCGGAAGGGCTCTGGCATGTCGGGCGACGTCGTCGTCTATCTTGTCGTATCGTGGGTGTGTTTGAGTACAGGTGCTGCCGGCGTCGAGCGCGAGGAGGTCACGGGGTGGACGCCGTGGGACGTCGTCGTGACGGCGTACTGCCCATGCAAGAAGTGCTGCGGGCCGTGCGCCGACGGCCGGACCGCGTCGGGCGTCCCGGCACAAGGGAAACTCATCGCGGCCCCGAAATCCATCCCGTTCGGGACGCGGATCTTCGTGCCCGGGTACGGCGTCGCTACGGTCCAGGACCGCGGCAAGGCGATCCGCGGGGATCGGCTGGACGTTTTGTTCGAGACGCACGCTGAGGCGGTGCGTTTCGGGAGGCGAAAGGTGACGGTCCTGGTGAACGGACCGGTCCCTCAACGGCAGCAGCGCAAGCCGACCATGTCCTCGCACGGAGCTGACCTGGCAGATCGGTCGGCGCAGCCTCCGGACGCTTCGCGCACGACGACTTTGCATCGCCAGCAGAGGCATCCGCGATCGTCTGTTCGAACAGATCGCTTGATCGTGCGCACGCTGAACAGGAAGCTGCAGTGGCCACACCCCAGCCACCTCGATGACCTACCCTCTCTGATCGCCCCGCTGCTCCAGGAGGAGGTCGTCCACATTCCCGACGACGAAGACCTTCTGTTCGATCTGCAAACCCTTCAGAAAATGCTGGCCATCGTCCACGAGGCGCGATACCTGGAGGTCAGGATGTTCATGGACCTCGAGGACTGACGGGCCCTGCCGCTGATGCAGGGGAGCCCGCCCTCGAGCGCAGGATCTCGGTTCAGAGGGCTGGCGATGAAGCAAGAACACCACGCGACAAGGTGTGGGTCACGTTGGACCCGCACGGGGACCAAACGGGGCTTTGCGGCATCAGTGACGCTCGTCTGTGTCGTATCGTGGGGCCTACCCGCCACGGCCGGATCGCCCCAGACGTGGGACTTCGAGAGCAAGCTTGACGGTTGGTCGGAGCCCGGCGGCGGCAGCGGCGTCGTGGCCGACCCGGACGATCCGGCCAACCACGTCTACAAGATCATCGCCACGCGACCGCACCACACGCGGCTGGTCTTTGGACCCAGCCGTCGCTCGCCGAACTTCCTGGCCACGTGCCGATTCCGCGTGTTGAAGCGACAAGGAGAGGGCGTGTCGGTCTACCTCTACGGCCGGTCGACGGGCGGGCGGTTCCGCGGGCTGACGATCGACAAGACCCAGGCAAGGGGGTTCTGCTGGCGGGGACGCGACAAGGCCAATCCCAGCTTCGGCCGGGTCGGCGGCCCGGCGCGAGCGATGGATGGCGCGTGGGTCCACGCGACGCTTGCGTGTTATGGGGATCATCTGTTCGCCAAGGTCTGGGCGGCCGGATCGCCCGAACCCCCCTGGCAGATCGCCGGTCAGGCCCCGGACCCGCAGGCGGGCGCGTTTGCGATCGGCGTGTGGACCTCGCCGCAAACGCCGTGCCAAGCCGAGGTGCTGATTGACGATGTGACGTTCCGCCCGCTGACCGAAGCCGATCTGGCCGGACTGCGGCTGCGCGTGCGTCCCCGTCAGCGGCTCGACCCGAAGATCGCGCCGCCCGGGCGGGGCGCCTTCAAGACGCCCGCCGCGGTGGGCGTGGCCACCGAAACGACGATCGTCGCGTTCGATCCCGAGACCGGCGAGCTGGCGCACGTCGTGCATCGACGCACGGGACGCGACAGCATCTTCCCGAGCGTGTTCCGTCCGCTGTTCGACCTGCGGCTGACCCAGCCCGATGCGGGCAAGGCCCAGGAAACGTCCTCGGCGGCGTTCCGAACGGTAGCCGCACAAACGACGAACGACGGCGGGGTCAGGCTGTCCTTTGCCGACCACACGTCGCTGCCCTTGAGCGCAGAGGTGACGGCGGGCCCGTGCGACGACAGCATAGTCCGGCTCCGCCTGACTGTCCGGAACCGCTCGGATTGGGCCATCGCCAGCATCGGCTTCCCCCAGGCCGCCTGGCCCGGGCGGCTCGGCGAGGACGGCGCCGACGATCGCCTGATCCTGCCCTGGTTGGGGGGATCGATCCTGCCCAATCCCGGCGAGTGGAGCCAATCGCGCAGCGCTCTGTATCCGGGCCTCGCGTTCGCCCAATTCACGGCGCTGTACGACAAGACGGCGGGGGTGTACCTCGCCGCCCACGACCCGGACGGGCACTGCAAGCGATGGGATTTTCGAACGCGTCGCGAAGCGCTGGTCGTGATGGACCTGGTGCACCTCCGGCCGGAGGTGCCGGCGAAGGAGGTCACGATCCCCTACGACGTCGTCCTGGGCACGTTCACCGGCGACTGGCGGGACGCGGCCGATATCTACAAGCGTTGGGCCCGTCGTCAGCCCTGGTGTCGCAAGACGCTGGCCGAACGCGACGAGGTCCCGCAGTTCCTCAAGCGCGGCGCGGGCGTGCTGATCACGGGGATTCAGAACGAAGCCGGCTACACCGAAAAGATGGGACGAGATCTGGAACGGTTGCCGGAACTGGTCGCAAGCTACCGGCAACGAACCGAGCTGGCGAGCGTCATCTTCGTGCCCTACGGCTGGGAGAACCGCGGCACGTGGGCGGGCATCAACTACCTGCCCGCCGTGCCGTCGAACGACGCGTGGAAGCGGGCCAACGCCGCGCTGCGGGCCCAGGGCGACCGGACCGCGTTCATGACCTCCGGCCTCTGGTGGGTGGTCAAGCGACAGCAAACGCGCAGCGGTCCCGCCTTCGACGACACGACCGACTTCGAGCGCCGCAAAGAGATGGTGATCCACAAGGCCGACGGGGGCGTCTGGCAGCAGGACAACTACGACAAGACCAAGACCTTCGGGAGCTGGCGGGGCCTGTCGGTCAAGCTGTGTCACGGCAGCGCCGCCGCGCGGGACACGATGCGACGCACGTTCGTCGACATCGCCCGCCTGGGCACGGCGTTGATCAGCTTCGACCAGGAGATCGGCGGCGGCCAGCACGTCGGCTGCTACGCAAGCGCCCACGGCCACCCGCCAGGCTTCGGCCGGTGGATGTGGACGGACTTCCGCGACCTGTGCCAACAGATCCTCGAGGAAGGCAAACCCATCCAACCCGAGCTCGGGCTGTTCCTCGAGAACACCAGCGAGCTGGCGATCCCGTGGATGGCTACGTACTGGAGCCGTCAGTTCGGCGAGGTGGACCACGGTGCCATCGGTGCCCGCGGCATCGGGCTGTTCTCGTATTTGTACCACGAATACGTGACGGCGATCGGCGCGGCCTGTGTGCAGGGGCAAGGGGCACGCGGCACGCGACCGAGCGCGAGCCTGAGATGCAAGGTCCTGGCCAACAACCTGACGCGCGGACTGATCCCAGGGCCGTTCCTTCACGACGTCCCTCTGGAGACCGACGATCCCTGGCGGTCTCAGGTCGCACGGGCGTACTTCTCGTTCTGCAGGCCCTACGCGCGCTTCCCTGAGTACCTGGTCCTCGGTGCCACGCGGCGACCGCCGAAGATCGCGTGCGCCGACACAGACGCCTGGTTCTATCGTCACAGCGCCAAGGGCCAGCCGCTAAGGCCCGGCGGCCGCAAGGTCGTCAAGGTCGCCGTTAAGCTCCCGGCCGTGACGGCGGGGAGTTTCGCCGCTGCGGACGGCTCGGTGGGCACCGTGATCGTCAACGCGACCGACGTGCCTCAAACGGCCACACTCACGCTCGGCACGCCCGCAGAAACGGCCGTGCTCTACGGGGCGGACCGCCGCGAAATCCGAAAGTGGGGGCGCCTGCCGGCCGGCCATCAGATCGCCGTCTCGCTGGAACCGTTCGGGACGCGGATGCTGGTGACCCGCTGATCCGGTAAAATCACGTCGCGGGGTGCATCATGGGCCTCGGTCGGTGCTACATCGGGACCAGCGGCTGGAGCTACACCCACTGGGCGAAGGGACGTTTCTACCCGAAGGGCCTCAAGCAGGGCGAATGGCTGGGCTTCCTGGCCGAGCGGTACAACACCGTCGAGGTCAACGTTTCGTTCTATCGCGTGCCCAAACCGGAGTTCATCACGCGCTGGCGGACGCTGACCGGCGGGGGGTTCCGTTTCGCCGTCAAGCTGTGGCGCCGGATCACGCACGAGAAGCGACTGGCGGATTGCGGTCCGGAACTGGCGACGTTCTTCGCGGTCGCCAACGACCTGGGACCGAAGCGCGGGCCCCTGCTCGTGCAGTTGCCGCCCTCCCTTCGAAAGGACGTCGGCCTGCTCGATACGTTCCTGTCCGCATTGGCCGACGCCGTCGGCCGGACGCGCTGGAAGGTGGCCGTCGAGTTCCGCAACACCGAATGGCTGTGCGAGGAGGTCTACGAGCTGCTCAGCCGACGCAAGGCCGCCGTGTGTCTCGCCGACATGCCGCGCTGTCCCATCGCCGAGCCCAATGACGCGCCGTTCGTCTACATCCGCCGTCACGGCCCGGGCGGGCGGTACGCCGGCTGCTATGCGTCAGAGCACATCGACGCGGACGCCGCTCGGGTCCGCACCTGGCTCGCCGACGGCAAGGACGTCTTCGTGTACTACAACAACGACGTCGACGGTCACGCCGTCGACAACGCCCGGCAGCTCATGGATGCGGTCGGTTCGTAGGGCGGGAGTCGGGTGATGCGGATCACTCACCCCGCCACCGGGATGAGTCGGACGTCGACGCGCTCATAGTACAGGGCGGTGGTCGCCTCGAACCCCGAATCGGTGCCGATCAGGAGCCACAGGACCCCGTCATCATCAGCGGTGACGGTCGTCGTGTGGGTGTGCCGCCTGGTGAGTGAGACGTAGGGGCGAGGCTCGGGAACGGTGTTGCAGTCGAGGCCGTTGGCGACGTTGCCGGCCGAGGACGCCGCGTCTCCGCCCTCGCTCTGATTGCCCTTGTCGACGTCCATCCGCCACCAGCCGTTGCCGTCTTCGGACCGCGTGGGCTCGTCGGGCGTGGCGCCCGCCTTGAGGTAGACGTTCTCCCCCGGCGCCCCGCCGACGCCGAAGCAGCCGGTCGGCGCGTTGGAGGCGAAGCGGATCACGAACCGAACGCAATACGTCCGCCCCGCGACGATGCCGTCCTCCGGGCCGAGCTTCTTGGCGAAGAACATGAACAGGTCATCGGCGTGGTTGTTGCCGCTCAGCAGGAAGCCGGTCTTGGCTGTGTTGAGTTCGGCGGGCAGCGGCCTGATGCCCGAATCCAGCTCATGGAACGCGTCCGTGCCAACGGGGTAGTCGGCGAAGCCCGCCTGCCAACCGTGCGCGCCGTCGCCGAAGTCGTAGCTCAGCTCCACCGTGCCCGCCAACGGGCACAGCTCACAGAGGCAGCAGCCAGCCGCGATCGCCACGAACACCGAGGACAGAAGACCCAGCGTGGTCCGCTTCATCGATCGGCACTCCTTGCCCGCGTGTCTGTGCTTCCCGTGTCCGCAGCCAGCACCCCGACGTGCGCAGCAGGCCGCCCCCCACGACCGCGCGTGTGGATGCGCGCCCCCATTCTACCGCGTCAGCCACCCTAACGGTAAGACGGCCGGGACCCGCCGCTTGTAGGCCCGGTACGCCTCGCCGAACTCCCCTTCGAGGTACGCCTCCTCCTGGCGGACCATGAGGCGGAGCAGCACGTACATCACCACCGGCACGGTCAGGGCGATCCAGGAGTTCATCAGCAGCGCCACCCCAGGCACGATGAACACCACCCAGGAGCCATAGATGGGATGCCGACACAGGCCGAACACTCCGCCGATGCACAGCGTCTTGACCTCATAGGCCCGCATCGCCGTGCGCACCCCCACGATCCAGAAGGGCACGCCGATCAGGCACAAGGCCGCGCCGATCGCAACCAGCATCCAGTAGGGAACAAAGTCCATGCCGAACACCGCCGGCCACCAGACGCGCAGCGCAACCGCCACGGCCCCACAGACGATCGTCCCCAATGCGAATAAGGGTCCGACTCCCCAACGCGTCATGGTCTGGTTCGTGGCGATTGCGGTGGCTCTCTCGTAGCGCGCGTCATGACGCGCCGTTCTAATGTAGGGTGCGTCTTGACGCACCTTCTGCTGGATGCGAAACACAATGATCTGGTGCGTCAAGACGCACCCTACCTCGTTGACTTGCGCCCGTTGTACACCGGCCCGCCGGTCTCCTTGTACGAAACGAGCACCGCCCGCGCCTCCTCGCGGAGGACGTCCCGCGTCACCGCGATGCCGCGCTGCTCGAGCGCTCCGACCCAGTCGGGTAGCTTCGGCCCTTCGTCGAACCCGACGCGCTGTGCGTCCTCTTCTCGCGCCCCGCAGACGAGACCCCGCACCCCCGACCAGACGATCGCGCCCAGGCACATCGCGCACGGCTCGGTGCTGGTCACCAGCTCGTGAGCGGGCATCCCTTCGCTTCCCAGGTCGTAGCTCTGGAGCTTCTGCTGAGCGATGGCGATCGCCAGGATCTCCGCGTGCGCGATCGAGCAATTCGCGGGAACCACCCGGTTGACACCGGGGGCGACCAACCGGCCGGTCTCGGTCTCAAAGACCCCCGCCCCAAACGGCCCGCCGGTCCCATGCTCTACGTTCAAGCGCGACAGCTCGACAACCAGCCGCATCCGCGCTTCAGTGCTGGCATAGACACGATCGGGATCCGCAAGGAACCCTTCGACCCAATCCGGCAGACACGCGGTCAAGTCTCGAAACGACACGCATCGTCTTCCTGGTCGCCCCCCGGCCCCCTTTCGTTAGCCAAACGGGCCGCGTCTCCTCACAGATGCCACGGCGCCCGCATCTTGGGGGTCAGGAGGTTGCTGGCCTCCTCGTCGCCGATGATCTGCTCCTTCTTGGGGTCCCACTTCAGATCGCGCCCCACGACCATGCCGATGTTGTTGAGGTGGCAGATCGTGGCGGTGCGGTGGCCGATCTCGGCGGTGGCGAACGGCGGCTTGCCGGTCTTGATCGCGTCCAGGAAGTTCTGCTGGTGGCTGGACGCCCGGCCCAGGTCGATCTTCTTGTTCGGCCAGGTCTTCTCCTTGAGCAGCGAGGCGGGCTCGGCCTCCAGCTTGCCGCCGTGGACGTGGATGAAGATCCACCCCTCAGACCCCTCGAACTTCAGGCCCCGCGGGCCCTTCGTCGTGCCGATCATCCGCACGCCGTTGGCGTAGACGTTCTCGAACTCGTAGTCGAAGAACGCGTTGTACAGCCCCTTCGCCGATCGCTTGCCCCTGGCCTTGTACTCGACCGGGCCCGTGTCGTCGACGTCCAAGCCCAGCTGCGCCAGATCAATCACGTGGGCGCCGCGGTCGGTCATCTCCCCGCCGCCGTAGCTCAGGATGAACCGCCACCAGAAATGACAGCGGTTCTTCGTGTACGGCACCTTGGCCGTGTGGCCGAGCCACATGTCGTAGTCGAAGCCCTTGGGGACGGGCATCTCGGGCTGGGGCTTCTTGTTCATCTCCTGGGCCTTCTTGTGGTGGCCGTCGCTGCAGGGCAGGTTGATCCGAACCGTCTTGATCTCGCCGATCCGACCGTTCCGCACGATCTCGCAGGCGAAGCGGACGTTCTCCCGCGACCGCTCGTGGCTGCCGTTCTGCAAGACGACGTTGTTCTTGGTCACCGCGTCACAGATGGCCCGGCCCTCACCGACCGAGTTGGCCAAGGGTTTTTCGCAGTAGACGTGCATGCCCGCCTTGGCCGCCGCGATGGACGTCAGGGCGTGCCAGTGATCGGGCGTGCCGATCGACATGGCGTTGAGGTCCTTGCGGGCCACCAGCTCGCGGAAGTCGGTGTAGGCCTTGCAGTCGTGGTTGTCGTAGTGCTTGTTGACCAGGCCGCGGGCCCGGTTGCGGTGCCGCGAATCGACGTCGCAGACGGCCACGACCTGCACCGTCTTTTGGCCCATGAACCACTTCATGTTGCCCGTGCCCTTGCCGCCCGTACCGATGCAGCCCATCACGATGCGGCTGCTCGGTGCGACCGAGCCAGACTTGCCCAGGGCCGACGACGGGACGAAGTAGGGCAACCCCATCGCCCCGGCGGACACTGTCGCGGTACGTTTCAGGAACTGTCTGCGTGTTGACATCGTCGTGTGACTCCTGACTGGACGCCGGCGCCTGCACACCGACGCCGTCCGTTTCCAAGCTTGTTGCAGCAAGATGAGCTCCCGGACTCGGGGAACCCGCCGACGGAATCTCGTATACTGTCGACACGCAGGCGGACCTTGTCAACCGTGCCCATCGCCGCGCCGGATCCGGGGTCCGTCAACGACACCGACCCGATTTCTGATGGAGCGCTCGACATGACGCCGGAACCGAAATCGCCATCGCGCAGCCACGCGGGCCACGCGCCCAGCCCGTCGCACGGGCTGGCGGGTCTGAGCCGCCGACAGTTCCTCGCCGCCTCCGGCGCGATGATGGCCCTCGCCAAACCGTCAGACGGTGCGACCGCGAAGCGCCGGCCGAACATCCTGCTCGTCCACACCGACGATCAGGCCCAATGGGCGATGGGCGCGTACGGCAACCGTGACATCCACACGCCCCACATGGACCGCGTGGCCAGGCAGGGCGCGATCTTCTCGCGGGCCTTCGTCTCCACCCCGGTCTGCTCGCCCGCCCGCGCCACGCTGATGACGGGCCTGGACAGCATCCAGCATCACATCGAAGACTGGATCCACCCCAAGAAGGAAGCCATCGGCCTCGAGCCGCGGTTCACGACGTTCTCCGAATTGCTCAAGAAGGCGGGCTACGCCACGGGGTACGTCGGCAAGTGGCACCTCGGCAAGGAACCGAGATTCCATCCGCTCCGCCGCGGCTTCGACCACTTCATGGGGTTCCTCCACGGCGGCAACCGACCCAAGGACCCGGTCCTGGAGATCGACGGCAAGACGGCCAAGCGCCCCGGCTGGCTGGTCGACATGCTGACGGACGCCGCGTTGGACTACGTCCAGGCCAATCACACCAAGCCCTTCTTCTGCATGGTCAGCTACCGCAACCCCCACGGGCCCTTCCGACCGGTCCAGCCGCAGGATGCGGCGCCCTATCGCGACAAGAAGCTCACGCTCTTCAAGGGATCCGAGGTCAATCCGAAGCGGGTGGCGCGCTTGCTGAGAGATTACTACGCCTGCTGCACCGCCGTCGACCGCAACCTGGGCCGACTGCTCGCCAAGCTCGACGAGCTCGGCATCGCCGACAACACGCTCGTCCTGTTCACGGGCGACAACGGCTACATGATCGGACAGCACGGTCTGCACTCGAAGGGCAACGCCCACCGTATCGGCCCGCCCGGCGGCTGCCGCCCCAACATGTTCGACCCCGCGATCCTCGTCCCGCTGGCCATCCGTTGGCCCGGCGTGGTGAAGCCGGGGACCCGCATCGACGAGATGGTCGGCCAGATTGACTTCTTCGCGACCCTCTGCGACGTCGCCGGCGTGCCGCAAGACCAACGCCCAACCACCGAGAGCGCCAGCTTCCTGCCGCTTCTGCAGGGACGCAAGGTCCCGTGGCGCGACACGTTCTTCGGCAGCTTCGATCAGCACCACTACGAGCCGCCCGCCAACCTGCGCATGATCCGGACGAGCGATTGGAAGCTGGTTCGCAACTTCAGGCCGGGCGGCCATGACGAGTTGTACCACCTCGCCAAGGACCCGGACGAGCTGGTCAATCTGATCGACGATGCCGACGCCAAAACGACGCGCGACGAGCTCGCCAGGCGCCTCGAGGCATGGCAGAAGCGTTTGGACGACCCCATCCTCAAGCGCCGTGCATGAGTGTTTAGCCCCGCCGCGTGCGGCGGGGACCGGGCCGGGGACAGCCCGGCTCGGGGGGACCGTGCGCGATTCCGCAGAAGGGACGTTGCTTGACCCACCCCCAACGGCAGACGAAGCTGATGGCGATCACCCGCGGCAACGGAGGAGTCCCCACATGCCCAACGACACACGCAGGACGTTTTTAAAGAGGACAGGTGCCGGTGCGGCCGGCGCCGCGCTCGGTCTTGGCCCGGCGACGGGCGTGGCCGGCGCGAACGACAAGATCGTCGTCGGCCTGATCGGCTGCGGCGGCATGGGCCCGCGCGACGCCCTCGACATGGGCGGCGCGTCGTTCGTGTGCGATCCCGACCGGAAGCGCCTCGCCGCCGCCGCCAAGAAGTTCGGCGTCAAGCCGGCCCACGCCGTCGCCGATCTCCGCCGCATCCTGGACGACAAGTCGGTCGACGCGGTCATCGTCGCCACGCCCGACCACTGGCACGCCCCGGCGGGGATCCTGGCCTGCGACGCGGGCAAGCACGTCTACGTCGAGAAGCCTTGCTGCCATAACTTCCGCGAGGGCCAGCTCCTGGTCCAAGCCGCCCGGCGCAACCAGCGCGTCGTGCAGCACGGCACACAGTCGCGCAGCAGCGCCCTGATCGCGGGGGGCATTCAGATGCTCCGCGAGGGCATCATCGGCGACGTCCTGGCCGCCAAGGCGTGGAACATCCAACGCCGCGCCAACATCGGACACCGCCAGCCGGCCTCCCCGCCCGCCGAACTCGATTACGAGCTATGGGTCGGTCCCGCCGTGATGGTGCCGTTCCGACCGAACTGCCACCACTACACCTGGCATTGGTGGTACAACTTCGGCACGGGCGACATGGGCAACGACGGCGTGCACGAGCTCGACTACGCCCGATGGGGGCTCGGCGTCGAGACGCTTCCCTCGCGCGTCATCGCCCAGGGGGGCAAGTACTACTTCGATGACGATCAGGAGTTCCCCGACACCCAGATGGTCGTGTACGACTACCCCGGCGACGGCAAGGTCGGCGGCAAGCGACAGTTGATCTTCGAGATGCGGATCTGGTCGCCCAACAGCCCCCACAGCTGCGACAACGGCGTGGAGTTCTACGGCACGAAGGGCAGGATGTTCCTGACCAAGCGCGGCCGGCTCGAAGTCCTCGACGAACGCAATCGCCGGATCGACAAACCCAAGGCCAAGGGCTCGCCGCCGGTGAAGGTGGGATGCCATCGGAAGGACTTCCTCGACGCCATCCGAAACGGTCGCCGCCCGAATGCCGAGATCGAGACCGGCTTCCGCTCGGCGGCGTTGTGCAACCTGGGCAACCTGGCGACGCAGCTCGGACGACCGATCCGCCTCGACCCCGTTAGGCAACAGATCGTCGGCGACGACGAGGCCAACCGCATGCTGTCGCGCCAGTACCGCAAGGGAGGTCACTGGGCCATCCCGAAGGGGGTGTGATCGGCACGGGGCGCCCTGCCGGTCGATCGATCAAGGAGATGCATCCGATGGGTTCCAAGGCACGCCGGCGAGTCGGCATCTACGTTGGTCTTCTGGTACCGTTCGGCTCGGCATCGTGTCTGGGCGCCGAGTTGCCCGCGGTTCAATTTGTGAAGAGCCGCGGGGTGCTTCGCATCCTCGTCGGCGGCAAGCCGATGGCCACCTACTGCTATGCGGACAAGCAGATCACGCGCCCCTACTTCGCACAGGTTCACGCGCCCGACGGGACCCAGGTCACCCGCAACCACCCGCCGCGGGAGAACGACTCGAAGGACCATGCCCTGTGGCATCCCGGGCTGTGGCAGGCGTTCGGGGACCTGAGCGGGCATGACTACTGGCGCCTCAAAGCCAAGATCGTCTGCGACGGGTTTGTCGAGCAGCCCAAGGGGACCGCGGGACGGGGCACGTTCGCGGTCCGAAACCGCTACCTGACCACCGACGGCAGCAAGACGGTCTGCACCGAGACCTGCCGCTACACGATCCTCGTTCGGCCGGCGGGATACCTGCTCATGTCCGACAGCGTCTTTGCGTCCGAGACGGGCGACTTCGTGTTCGGGGATCAAGAGGAAATGGGCTTCGGCGTCCGGCTGGCCACGCCCATCGCGGTCAACAAGCGCCAAGGCGGGCGTATCCTCGACAGCCAAGGACGGCGAAACGAAGGCGGGATCTGGGGCAAGCAGGCGGACTGGTGCGACTACAGCGGCACGGTCGGCGGCCACAAGGTCGGCATCACGATCATGTCCGATCCGCGGAACGTCCGTCGGTGCCGGTGGCACGCACGCGACTACGGATTCATGGCGAGCAATCCCTACGCCGTCAACGCCTTCACGCGCGGGCCGCGCAGTCGAATCGTGGTGAAGCGCGGCCAGACCCACCGCTTGCGCCACGGCGTGCTGCTGCACGGCGGCTTCGACGACCCGCCGGCCGCGCTCCGCAAAGCCTACAAGGACTACCT
>CAYMLO010000151.1:0-23442 GCA_964390905.1 uncultured Planctomycetales bacterium
GCCACCCGGGGGGGGGCCGCCTCTGCCCCCCCCGTCCCTCATTCTCCCTCCCCGCGGACGCCGTCGCTCCATCTCGTCGATCCGCTCGTCGAGGAACTTCTCGCGCTCGGAGGGGGGCAACGAATGGTACGTCTCTACGTCACGGTTCATCCGCTCCGTCATCATCTCGCGCATGTTCTCGTGGATTCGGCGGCGCGTCTCCTCGTCCATGCTTTCCCAAGCCTTCCGCCGCTCCTCCGGGTCCTTCTCGGCCATCGACGCCATCCGCTTCCCGACCCACTCGAGCCGCCGGTCCACCGGCAGACGTCGGAAATCGTCACCGGCGAGGTAGTCCCGGGCCTCTTCCTCCGAAGCGGTCTCCGCTGGAGGCGGAGGCGCCGGGGCTCGCTGGGGCCAGAGGTAGTAGCCGGCCGCTCCCATGCCGCCGACCGCGAGGACGACGGCCAGGCCAATCCCCGCGGTCCTCAGCCCACGCCTCTTCCACAGCTCCCGCAGATTGACGACCGGCATCAACATGTTGGCGTTCCTGAGATCAGAAGTGGCGCGACACCTGACCGCACGAGGCGAGCCCTTCGGCGGCTAGACATCGTTGGGCTCGCCCTCGAACGGGTAGTGCCGCTGCTCCTCTACGTGCAAGTCGGCGTATAGTGTGTTGCGGATCTCGGCCTCGCCGCGTTTGCCGTGAAACGTCTCGTACTCCGCCAGCAGCGGCAGGTCCACCGTCCTGCCCAACCATCGCTTGACGGGGCCGGGCGGCTCGGGCGTCATCTTGATAACGGTGTCGCCCACGTCGACGACCCCGCTCTCGCCGTCTCCGGCCAACACGTCCGCCAGCATCGACGGCAACGCCGTATACTCGTAGCTCGTCCCCTCGGTGTCCCAGAAGCTCTGGTTCGTCTTGTTCGGATCCGCCGCGTCCCTATACGTCTTCCCGGGCATGTCCGACGGACAGCGAAACAGCTCTAGGTTTCTGGCGTATGGCGCCAGGAACGTCATGATCGGCGGGTGATAGAACTCCGCGTTCGGGTCACTGCCGTCGACGGACGGCATCACCGCCGCGACCGGCAAGACGTCATCGTACTCATGAAGGTACTGCTGGAACGCCTGTCCGAGATGGTGCAGGTTGCTCAGACATGTGGCGCGACGGCCGTTCTCCTTCGCCCTGCCCAATGCGGGGAGCAGGATGCTGATGAGCAAGGTCACGATGGCCACGACGACCAGCAACTCGATCAGCGTAAAGGCCCGGCACTCGCTCTGATGGCTCATCGTACTCACCGGTAACATGGCACGGGATCAGCGCTCCTGTTGGTCAGAAGGCAGATCCCGTTAGGGCCGAGGCCCCCTCCCCATCATCCGGACGCGCCTCCGCGCCGGTCAGCGTTTTTTGAGCGTGACCCCGACGCCGGCTCCCTGCATATGCAGGAAGAGCGTCTCCAGCGCCGGGGTCGTGGTGATCGCTTTGACGTAGGCCGGGTCCGCCTGCCGGGGATTCATGTTGTGGGCAATCACCAGCCCCCCCGGCCGGACCAACGGCAGAAGCTTGTTGAGGTAGTCGATGTAACCTTGCTTGTCGGCGTCGAGGAACAAAACGTCAATGGGCTCCTTCAGCTTGGTGACTTCCTCGTGCGCGTCGCCCTCGACGAGGGTGACGATCGCGTCGACGCCGGCCCGCTGGAAGTTCTCACGGGCCAAGGACGCACGACGCGAGTCGATCTCGTAGGTAATCAGCTTCCCGCCGGTCGTCCGCAGGGCCAGGCAGAGCCAGATGGCTGAGTAGCCGTTCGAGGTGCCAATCTCGACCACCGTCTTGGCCCCCACGGCCTCGGTCAAGAGGCGAAGGAGGCGGCCGTCCTCGACCGGCACGTTCATCATCCCGTGCCGCTGGTTTTGAGCCATGTCCTCGAGGACGCCCAGGATCTTCTTCTCCTCCTCTGTGTTGGGCAGGGGGGAGGCCCCGGTAGGTTGGGCCTCCCCTCGGGTTTGCATGCGACGGTCCGGTCCCGGCCCCCTACCAGAGCCCCGCCGGCCCTGACCGCCACCTCTACGCGGGTTCCCTTCCATGCCCGGACCGCCAAAACGACCCGGCTGCGGCCCGATTTCCCCCTCGCTCAGTTTTCCGTCGCCGTTGCTGTCGAGCTTCTTCAACGCCGCCGGGGCACCCGCGATCTCCTCCGCGGACAACTTGCCGTCCCGGTCGGCGTCGAGTGTATTCATGAGCGGATGCGGCGGGGGGCGAAGACGGCCGCGGGACGCGTGGCTTCTACGGCCGCCATCCCAGGCCTGTCCCTGACGACGCCCGCTTTTTCCCTCCGAGCGTCGTTGGTACTCCGCAGCGACCGAAAGGGTCAGGCTGGCCACCGCCGCACCCGCTATCAGTCCAACCGTCGAATTCCTCATCGATGTCCTCCTTGCGATGGCCGCCTCACAGGCTGCGAGAGCGGCCCATTTGCCGAAGGCGCAACTTCTTTCTGGGTAACGCGTTATCGTCTCCATCCCCCCAAAAGACCACGCCACGCCTCCAGCATGGCTCTGGGGGTGAAACGGAATCCGCAGCCGGCTACCTACCGCTGGACACGGTTTTTTCCTTGCCGCCCACCGGGCACGTGCATGACCAGGCAGTTGTGTGTTCCCCTTCCTGCGCGAAGCATGTCGCCACGGTTGATCGGGGTCGCCGCCCGTTCAGGCGTGCCGTCCGCGTCTGGTGCGAACACCCTGGCCCCCCGCCCCCGGCTCCAAGGGGGCGGGGCGGCCCAGGTGCCGGGCCTTGCCAATGGCCCGGGAACCACGGACTCTCATGGCCAGACACCTACTCGTACCGCAGTGCCTCGATCGGATTGAGCGCAGCGGCCTTGCGAGCCGGGTAGAAACCGAAGAAGATCCCGACCCCCGCGGAAAACGCCAACGCAACCAGAACCGTCTCCGGCGCGATCGCCGTGGTCCATCCTGTGAAACGGGCAAGTACCGCTGCACCGGAATACCCGACCCCGATGCCGATCGCGCCGCCGATGACGCTCATGACGACGCTCTCGACGAGGAACTGCGTGAGCACGTCCGACCCTCGGGCCCCGATGGCCATACGGATGCCGATCTCGTGCGTTCGCTCGGTCACGGAGACGAGCATGATGTTCATGATGCCGATGCCGCCCACGAGCAGCGAGATGCTTGCGATGGCAGCCAGGAGCAGCGTCATCACTTCGGTCGTGCCCTTTGCGGCCTCCGCCAGGTCCGTCTGGTTCCGAACCGTGAAGTCATCCTCTTCCCAATCTGCCAGCCTGTGCGCCTCGCGCATGATCGCACTGATGTCCGTCTGTGCGGCGGGGATGTCGTCCGGCAAAGGCGTGCTAGCGAGGATCTGCGCGATGTGCATCCGTCCGGCGAGCCGGTTCTTGACGGTCGTGTAGGGGGCGAGCACGAGGTCGTCCTGGTCCGAGCCGTTCGCGCCCTGTCCCTTCTCGGCCAGCACGCCGACGATCCGGAACGGTACGCTCCGGAGCCGGATCTGTTGCCCGATCGGGTCTTCATCGGGAAACAAGGCGGATGCGACCGTCGTACCGATCACCGCCACCTTGCGCATTGACGTGACATCGCCCTGACCGAAGAACGCGCCCGACTCCAGCGACCAATCCCGGATGGTTTGGTAGTCGGTGGCTACGCCCTGGACGATGGTCCGCCAGTTGCCCTGTCCGCCAATCGCATGGGCCGGCGCCAGGATCACGGGGGAAACGGCCGACAACAGGGGGCTCTCTCGTCGGATCTTCTCTGCGTCCTCAACCTTGAGGCGGTTGAAGCTGCCTGCGCCCCGACTCACGCCTCCCTGGCTGCTGGCGCCGGGCGTGATGATGATGAGGTTCGTGCCAAGATTCTCGATTTGCCTCTCGATCTGGGATTGTGCCCCCTGCCCCACGGCCACCATGACGATCACCGCACCGACGCCGATGATAATGCCGAGCATCGTCAGCAAGGTGCGCATCTTGTTTCGTAGGATGCTTCGAGCGGCCACTCTGACAAGGGCGGTAGCTTTCATGTCGCTGAACCCACAAGCTCGACTCCCTGCGACGTGCCGGCATTGACCGTGCACCTGCGTCGGGTTCGCACGGGCTCGTCGCGGAGGATCAGACCGTCACGCAGTTCAATGATGCGCTTGGCGTATTTCGAGATGTCCGGCTCGTGCGTGACGAGCAGGACGGTGATTCCCTGGTCGTTGAGTTCCTGGAAGAGCGAGAGGATCTCGACAGACGTCTGAGTGTCGAGATTCCCGGTCGGTTCGTCGGCCAAGAGAAGCGAAGGACCATGGACCAGTGCCCGCGCAACGGCGACCCGCTGCTGCTGCCCCCCGGACAGCTCGCCGGGCTGATGCTCGAGCCGGTCGCCCAACCCCACTCGTGTCAGGGCCTCGGCGGCTAGCCTTCGCGTGTCGAGTCGCTTGCCGGACCGATCGTACAGGAGCGGCGCCTCGACGTTCTCCAACGCGCTCGTGCGGGCCAGAAGGTTGAAGGCCTGAAACACAAACCCGATCTTCTGGTTGCGAATGTCGGCCAGCAGATTCCCATCCAATCCGTCCACCCGTTGGTCGTCCAGCCGGTACGTGCCCGTCGTCGGGTAGTCCAGGCAGCCAAGGATGTTCATCAGCGTGGACTTGCCGGAGCCGGACGCGCCCATGATGGCAATCATCTCTCCCGATTCCACGGTCAGGTCGATCCCGCGCAAAGCATGCACGTCCGTCTGGCCCATCGTGTAGGTCTTCGTGATGCCTCGGATCTCTATGACGGTGCTCATCGTCATCGGTCTGGCTCCCCGGTCTAGAATCCAGGCACCGGCGGTCCGGGCGGACGTCGTTCCCGCGTCTGTTGGAAGGGGTTGGTCGTCTCTCCGCTCGTCCCCCTCGAGATCCCGGCAATGACCTGCATGCCCGGCTTGATCTCGGGTCCTTCGATCTGGGTGCTCTGACCGTCGGAAATGCCTGTACGGGCCCTGGCGACGGCCAGGTTGCCTGCCTCGTCCAGATACCACAATCGGGTGAGGTCGGGCCTGCCCTGGCCGCCGCTGAATCCGTGGGTCACTGGCCCCGCGGCTCCCATTTGCCCTTGACGACGGGTCGTGGGACGTTTCGACCGTTCGTCTCGCTGCGCCCGTGATGCCGTGCGGAGTTGCTCGACCATCTGCTCGGTGGGCCGAAATCGTAGCGCCGAATTGGCCACCTTCATCACGTCTTCGGCGGTCTCGACCAGGAACTCGATCGTCGCCGTCATGCCCGGAAGCAGCTTGCCTTCTTCATTGCTGACGTCGACGACCACGGTGTACGTGACGACGTTCTCCTCAGTCGTCGACTGGAGTCGCACCTGTCGAACCGTGCCCGCAAAGACATCGTCCCCATACGCCTGTACGGTGAATCGCGCGGTCTGTCCCTCACGGATCCGTCCGATGTCGCTCTCGTCCACCGAGGCCAGGATCTGCATCTTCGACAGGTCGTCAGCGATCAGGAAGAGCTGGGGCGCCTGCAGACTGGCCGCCACGGTCTGACCCACGTCCACGTTGCGCTCGATGACGGTTCCGGAGATCGGTGCCGAGATAGTCGCATAGCCGAGCGACCGCTTGGACCGGTCCAGGCCAACTTGTGCCACCTCCACGGAGGCGCGGGCGGCGTCGAAGTCGTACCGTGCATCGGCGAACTCATCTTCCGACGCCATCTGCTTATCATGCAGCCTCGCGATTCGCTCGAAGGTGTGCGTGGCCTTCCTCAGTTCGGCCTGGCGCTGGTTCAGGGACGCCCGGGCGTCCCGGACGCTGATCTCCAGCAGGGCCGGGTCGATGCGTGCGATGACCTGGTCCTTCTCCACCCTATCGTTGTAGTCGACGAGGATGTCAGAGATGATCCCCGACACCTGCGTGCCAACCTGAACGGTCGTCACAGGCTCGAGGGTTCCGGTGGTGGAGACCACGGCCTCCAGGTCGCCGCGCTCCACCTCGACGGTTCGATAGGCGCCCTTCACCTTCGTGCCGTTCAGGTTGGTGTACCAGAACACCCCACCCGCTATGGCGACCAGGCTCACGACAATCGCCAGTTTCATGATCCATTCCTCCAAGCGTTCCACTCGCCCGTGCCGACAGCCACTGGGGTGAGCCGCCCAAGAGGACAAACGGAAGCTCGGGACGACTTCCTACAGGTCAAACGGCTCGGTTGTTTCCGGTAGAGGCGGTCCGTCAACCGTAGAAGTTCAGCTCGCCTGGCTGGGTTGTTCAATCGTCGGGCGGTGTTGATAATGTGTCTAGATGTGGCGAATTCGCGTAGGCACGGCCCTTCACAGGTCGTTTACAGCATAGGAAGCACGCGATGGTCCAGGCTGAAGGGCGCTCGGATGACCTCCTGCTGCGTGTGAAGGACGGAGACGAACAGGCGGTAGCGGAGCTGTTCTCCCAGCACCGCCAGCGCTTGTGGCAGATGGTCCGCTTCCGGATTGACCGCCGACTCGCGGGGCGGGTGGACGCCGACGACGTCTTGCAGGAGGCTTACCTCGAGGCCGCCAAGCGGCTTCGTCACTTTGCCGGGGACTCGGCCACGTCGTTCTTCGTGTGGTTGCGGATGATCGTCATGCAGACGCTTATCGACGTGCATCGCCGACACCTGGGTGCCCAGATGCGAGACGCCGGCCGGGAGGTCCCGATCGCCGGGGCCAGATACTCTCAGACCACGACGGTCTCGCTCGCCGCCCACCTGGTGGGTCATCTGACCTCTCCCAGTCAGGCCGCCATGCGGGAGGAGATGTATGGCCGCTTGGAGGCGACCATCGAGGGGATGGACGCGCTCGACCGTGAGGTGCTGGCGCTGCGGCACTTCGAGGAGCTGACCAATAGCGAGGTCGCCGAGGTGCTCGAGATCACGCAGGACGCCGCCAGCATCCGCTACGTCCGCGCCATCAGGCGGCTTAGAGACATCCTGTCCCAAGTGCCCGGCCTGCTCGACATGGATCTGGGGGCCAAGTGAGCGGGCGACGGGGACCGTGAGGACGGCATGATGGCAGGCCCGAGCCCGAAACGCGATCCCGTCGAGGTCCTCGCCGATGAGTTCATCGAGCGATGTCGTCGCGGGGAGCGTCCCACGATCTCGGAATACGTCGAGGGTCACCCCGCTTTGGCCGACGAGATCCGCGATCTATTCCCCGTCATCGCAGCCGTCGAAGGGCTCAAGGTTCGCAAGGAACAGTCCGCGGATGGCGTCACCCACCTGGGACCGATCGACCTCGAGCGGCTGGGAGACTTCCGGATCATTCGGGAGATCGGCCGGGGCGGAATGGGAATCGTCTACGAGGCGGAGCAGGAATCGCTCAGTCGTCACGTCGCCCTGAAGGTCCTGCCTCGCCAAACGCTCCTGGATTCGAGGCTGCTGCAACGGTTCGAGCGAGAGGCCCGGACCGCGGCCCGGTTGCATCATACGAACATCGTCCCGGTGTTCGGCGTGGGCCACCAGGACGACTATCACTACTACGTGATGCAATTCATCCGAGGCGTGGGCCTGGACGAGGTCATTCCGAGACTCCGCGAATTCGATCGCGGCCTCACGACCGAGGGGAACGGATCGTCCGTCGAGTCCGTTCACGCCCGATCTCGACGGGACATCCAGGTCGCGAGCGTCGCGCGCGCGCTGATTGCCGGACAGTTCGGGCGGCTCCGGGAAAACGGCTCGGGCACCCGTCTTCTCGACGAACCCTTCGCCGCGGGTACGGAGCGCGACGTTTCCGGCCTGCAGGGAAACGATCTGACGCAGGAAGGCGAGATCTCCACCGATGCGGCAGACCGGGAGGAACCCCCGCTGTCCTCAGCGGCCATTTCGGGCGTTGGCGTGACCTACTGGCAGAGCATCGCCAACATGGGGTTGCAGGTCGCCAACGCCTTGGCCTACGCCCATGCGCAGGGGACGTTGCATCGTGACATCAAGCCGGCCAATCTCCTGCTTGACGCGCAGGGAGTCGTGTGGGTTGCCGATTTCGGCCTGGCCAAGGCGCTGGAGCAGGATGGGGTGACCCAGACCGGGGACGTCGTTGGAACCTTGCGCTACATAGCGCCCGAGCAGTTTTCCGGTCGATCGGACGCCAGAAGCGACATCTACAGCCTCGGACTGACCCTGTACGAGATGCTCGCATTGCGTCCGGCTTACGAGGATGCCGACAGGACCCGGCTCATCCGACAGATCACGCAGGGCGCCCCCGCCCCGCTGCGCAGGCTCAACCCGGAGATCCCCCGTGACTTAGAGACGATCGTGCTGAAGGCGATCGCGCGTGAACCCGCCCATCGATACCAGACCGCTGGGGAGCTGGTCAGCGACTTGCGGTGTTTCCTGGAGGACAGGCCGATCCTGGCTCGCCGGACGGGGCCCTTGGAGCGTCTGTGGAGATGGTCCCGTCGGAACCCGGCGACGGCCGGCCTTGCCGGCACTGCCCTGCTGTTGATGGCCCTGGTGGCCGTCGTGGCCACGATCGGCTACGTCAGGACGAAGAGCGCAAACATCAAGGCTCGCGAAGCGCTGGCACGGGAAACGGCCCAACGCCAGAAGGCCGAATCGACGGCCAACCTCATGTCCGACGCCCTCGACACGATCTTCAACCGATTCGCCCCCGAGAAAGGCCTGGGCGCTTCCGAGCTGACCGTCTCGAACGACGAGAGCACGCAGATCGAGGTCTCCGCCCAGCCAGTCCTGTCAAAGGAGACCGCCGCCCTTCTGGAGCAGATGCTCGTATTCTACGAGCGCCTGGCGCAACAGAGCGGCGGAACGGTCGGACTCCGAGAGAAGGTCGCCCGGGCGAATCGTCGCATCGGCAACATCCAGCAACTTCTCGGCAATCCCGAACAAGCGATTCAGGCGTACCTGAGAGCCGTTGATCTGTTCCAGGCGCTCGACGCCGCGTTTCCGGGGAACGCGGAGGTCCCTCTCGAAACGGCGAGGATCCAGAACGACCTCGCCGGTGCGTTCCGGGAGCTCGGGCAGCAGGAGAACGGCGAGGGGGCACTGTCCAAGGCCCGAGGCATCCTGGAACCGAAGGCCAAGGCGCCATCGGCCCCGCCACAATACCGGTTTGAGTTGGCCAGAACGTACTTCCTTATCGGTGAACGCGGTCGGCGGTTGGGTCCAGGACCCGGCCCGCCGGGTGGCCGAGAGGGTCGTCGGGGTGAAGGTCGACCTGGCCCAAGACATGGCCCGTCGCGAGGAGTTCCCGGGCGCCCGCGTCGGGCTTCCAGCCGCCCGGCGAGTCGACCAGCCGAATCGGGTCCCATCCCGGGACCTCCGGGTGACACCCCCGGACCTCCGTTCGGTCGTCATCCGGAGCGGGACGCCCTGCTCGGCGAAGCCATCCAGATTCTTGACGGACTGGTCCGAGAGTACCCGCTCGCGCCAAACTACCGTCACTTGCTCGCGCTGTGCTATCGCGAGATGTCCACAGGTCGCCCCGGCCATGAGTCCAGTGCAAGAGAGGAGGCCGTCAACAGAGCGACGGAGATACTCCGAGACTTGGCAGCTTCCTTCCCAGACGTCCCGCAGTACCGGTACGATTTCGCGTTGACCTACGCCATGTCGGCACATCCGTCCCCGCACTCGGATGGCGACCCCACCTTGCGCAAGGCGGCTCAGCAACGCCTGCAGACGGCACTCTCGATCATGGAGAAGCTGGTCGACGAGCGTCCGAACATCCCGGACTACCAGATGGCTCGAGTCCACATGTACCACGGCATGGCACGCCTCTTGCGAGATGCAGGCGAATCCGGACGGGCCGAGACTGATCTTCGGAAGGCCCGGGCGATTCAATCCGAGCTTGTGGAGCGTTTCCCAGACGTTGCTCCCTACAAAGCCATGTTGGCCATGCTGCAAGACTTCTTGGCGGAGCTTCTCATGGAACGGGGTCAACTAGAGGAAGCACGATCCTTGCTCGACGACGCGATCTCCCTGTTGACCAAGCAGCTGAATCTGGAGGAAGACGCCAAGAGGCGCCGGTTGCACGGGCTCATTGGTCGGGTCTATCAGACGCTTGCAGAGGTGCTGCGTCGCAGCGGGAAGCAGGCGCTTGCAGCCCAGGCCGAGAAGCAAGCCCACAGGTACCGCGATCTCATGCCCCCCGGATGGCGTCATCGCCGTCGGGGACATGCCTCACCACAGAACCAAGACGGACCGGCATCAGATAGCGATCGGTGAAACAAGGCGAAGCGGGATCGGGAACCCCCGGCACGCGCCGCGGCAACGTTGAGGGCCGCATCAGGTGAGCTTCACCACCGGATCGGGAATGACGGGGCGGCGCCCTTCACGGCCGGCCCATCAGTACAGATACGTCGGGTACTGCCATCGGAAGTCCGCGTCCTTCCGGTAGTCGGGATCGAGCGTATCGTGCTCGCGGGTGAGCTTGTCGAGTTTGCCCGGATCGGCGAGGGGATCGGCCGTCCGCTTCTGCCATGCGGTCAGTCTGTCGCGCAGGCGCTTGACCGTTCCGGCCTGTTCGGGCTTGTCGGCAAGGTTCCTCAACTCATAGGGATCTTCCTTCAGATCGTAGAGCTCAACGGCCGGCGGACGGGCGAACCGCTGCCATGCGGGCCGGAAGGCCGGGCCCACCTGCGCCAACGCCTCTCGCGTCAGATCCCAGCCGCGCTGAAGGTACATCTCGGCGAGCGGGTTGGGCCGATCCTGCAGCAGGTTCACGATCAGCTTGTAGCGGTCGTCACGCACGGATCGCCGGGGGAAGTACGTGGCCGGAGAGTGCATGGTGTATTCGGCGAAAAGGTGGTCGCGCCACGCGACGGACCGCCCCCTCACCAACGGCAACAGCGACCTTCCCGGCAGGCCCTTGGGCTGGGTCACGCCGGTCGCCTCGAGGAGGGTCGGCATCAGATCGATCGTGGAGACCAGCTCGTCACGCACCGCGCCGGCCTTCGCGCGACCCGGCCAGCGGACGATCAGCGGAATCCGAAGCCCCGCCTCGTAGTTGGTCATCTTGCCTCGCGAGAACTGGGCACCGTGGTCGCTCAAGTAGACCACGAGCGTTCGTTCCGCTTTGCCCGACCGCTCCAGCTCGTCGAGCAGCATCCCGATGCCCGTGTCGAGCCGGCTGATGCAGTTGTAGTAATTGGCCAGGAACTTGCGGACCCTTGGCGTGTCCACGGGAAGCCATGGCAGCGGGGACACGTCGTCGGGGCCAAGGGGCTTGGCGGGCAGGCCCTTCTGCTGCCTGTGGTACGGCACATGCGCGTCGGGGTAGTTGACCGACAGGAAGAACGGCTGCTGCGAGGCCGTCATGAACTCAGCGGCGACCTGGGCGATTCTCAGTACGTCCCGCTTCCCAAAGCTGATGAACTTGCGGTCGTTCCATTTGAAGTCGAACGGGAACGCCGAGGGCGGATTGACGTGGAGCTTGCCGATGATCCCCGTGCGGTAGCCGGCCGCCCGCAGCAACGCAGGAAGATTGGGCGTGTCCTTCCGGATCATCGTGTACTTGTGCGTGGCCAGGCCGATCTGCCCGTTCTGGTGAGGGTACAGGCCGGTCAGGATGCTGCTCCGCGACTGGCTACAACCCGCCTGCGTGACGTACGCCCGCGCGAAGCGGACCCCTTCGGCCGCGAGCCCGTCCAAGCGCGGCGTCCCTACGGTGCGGTCCCCATAGCATCCCAGGTTCGGGCAGTGGTCCTCCGATACGATCATCAGGACGTTCGGTCGCGACCGTACCTCCGCGCGCCCCAGGGAGCAGACAAGTGCGATTAAGACCGCGCCAACCTTCACTCGGTGCAATGGACATGTCTCCTGTATGTCATGTGAGGCCCCCCGGCGACGTCCCCGCACGGATGATACCACGTTCCAGGTTCGGCCGGCCAGAGCGCACACCGTCCGGCGGATAGTCACCATGCCTTGAACGATGAGGATGTGGGGCGCCAGGTACGAGCGTCCCCACCCTCCTGTTGTCGTGTCCTCACTTCTCCGGTGTCCCACGGATCTTCGAAATGGCATCTTCGACAATCTCTGGGTAGTCAGGATCATCGTATTGGGCGGCTCTCTTCAGAGCCGGAATCGCGGGCTCCGCCGCCTTGCCGAACCGTCCGAGGATATCCGCGACACGCCAGAATATGCGAATCTGGTCGACCGTGTCCTCGTCTTCTATCGCAGCGATCAGTGCGGGAATCACCGGCTCTCCCATGCCCATCAAGATGCGTTGGCCGTACCCCTCCATCTCGTCTGCGCCCAGATCGTTAATGACGACCGGGGCGCACGCAGGCCCGATGGCGATCAAGGCATTGGTCACTTCCTCTTGGACCTGTTCATAGAGATCTTCGTCCTCCACATCCCAGAAGAAGTACGCCTTCTTCAGGGCCTCGGCCGCAGGAGCAGCTTCCTCCCTCAATTCGGCACACTTCGCGATGGCCTGTCGCTTGGCAGCCATGTCTCCAGTTCTCAGATCCCGAATCAAAGCCTCAATTGCAGGCGGCGTGGTCACTTCATCGGCGCTCCCTTCCGGACGTGGCTCTGCATCCTTGCATCCGGACGCCCCGAGTCCAAAGACGAGAATCGAGAAGGCAGTCTTGAGCAATCTGGGTAGCATGACAACGAAATCAAGACAACCAGTTTTGCCCTCGTATCGAATACGGTCGTCGCTCATCTTCTTCTCCGACACAATGGTGCCCGTCATCGGTGGCCATGAGCGTCAGCGAAATGGCCATCCGGTGCACTGGCTTGTCATGTACTACTGCTGTCCCGCGAATGTGACTTTCGTCCTTTATTGGGCAGCCTGCTCCTTCTTGCCCGCCCTGGGTAAGCTCTTCACAAACTCCTCTGCCGCGAGTGTGATTTCCGTGTTGAACTTCGTGAGCAGCTGTACTGCTTCAGTCTTCTTTCCCGCTTTCAAGAGACTTGCCGCCCGCTGCTCGACCTTCTGCTTCTTGGCTTGCGCTTCTTTCTCGAATCGCGGTGCCTCTGCGATCATCCTGCCCTTGTCCGCCGACCGGTTGAGCAGGTGCAGCGTCCCGTCTGCGATCGAGACCGGCGTGCCCCTGCCGCCCATGAAGAGCGGCACGTACACGGACGAGGGGTTGCCCAGGCTCACCCAGGCGCAGGTCAGGAACTCCGGGTGCTCTTTGGGCACTTCGGCGGTGAGCGAACAGAGCCCCGTCTCTCTTCGGAGCGCCTCGTTCATGGCAAGGGCATCCACCGGAAGATCATCCTGGCTGGGGAACTTCCCCTTGTTCAGAACGAATCCCTTTTCCCTTGCCCAGTCGATCTTGCTGACGGCCCTGGCATGCTGCAGGGCCGTGACGATCTTTCCGGATGCGTCTGCGAACGTCCACCGCGTACCGATCTTGCCGCCGGCGTAGACACCCTCCTCGCAGGTCATCTTCAGAATGTCCAGCGCCTCCTGGCAGGTGGCGGCGTTCTCAGCGATGTACCGGGAAAGCGAATGGGTCATCCACCCCTTCCATCGCGGCTCCGGATCCCGCCCGCACTGAACGTGGCAACCCGCAAGGCCTTTCTCGTTCACGAACATGCAGGATTCGAGCCCATGGACGTCCCCGAGACGCAGGAATCTGTGCAGGCATTTGCCTTCGACCACGATCTTCTTGAAATACGCGCCCTGCAAGCGAAACCGGTTCTGTCGCAGCTTGTGAAGCAGCGCCTTGTCGCCCTTGGCGGCCTTCCCTGTCGCAGCATAGGAAATGCACTCGTGCCCCGCGTTCACCCCGCGGTACTTCGCACCCAGGTAGATGCCGTACAGCGTAGGATCCACACCGATTTCCTTAGCGACCGCGACCGCTTCCGCCAGCCAATGAGGCGCGAGTTTCTTGGTGATTTCAAGATACCTCCTTCCGGTTGTCAGAACGCTTCGGTTCTCCTTTACAAATCGCTCAAAGTCCGCTCTGATCTTCGTGCCGTTTAGCTTCGCGAATTCTGCTCCGACTTCTTCCGGCGTTCCCTCCAAGACAATGCACTTCGCGGTCCATCCCTCTTCGGCGATGGCAACACGGAGCCCCAAGGCAATCACTGTTAGAACTACTGCTATTGCGCTTTTCCACAACACCGGCATTTCCTCCTTCCGCTTTGGCGTTCGATTGGCTCTGCACATGACATCAAGCATGAGCCGCGTGGTGAGGACCCTCAGCGATCTGCACCACGCCGTTTTCAGTGCTGCTGTTGGCCTTCCGTTTCTCTTCGGTGCCTGGACAGGTCTTCGCTTGCCTCGTGGCAGCCGCGTTCAGTAGTGACGAATGTCTCCCTGCATGTCGGCATACATGGACGCCCCCTCAACGTCCGGGAACAGACTCGCGTAATTGACGTTCATCCTGTTAAGAGCTCGCAGAATCTGTGTGCGATCCTCTCCGCTTGTTTCGATGTTCACCTTGAGGAGAATCCATCCGCTCTTGATGTCCAGTGCCAGCCTGGCCTTCGCCCGTGGAGACGTTGCGCGCTGCAATGCTGCTTCAAGGTGCTGTCTAACGCGTGGGTAGTTGTGAGAGACCCACTCTTCAACCGAATGGGGGCTTTTACTGACTGTGAAAATGCCTTGTTGGCTTATCATGCGGAAGTTGTCATCGCTCAACGGCCTGTAAAACACCAGGGAATCGTAGTCAGGGATGTCAGAGAGAAGAATATCATCTTCACCGTGATGCAGGACTTCTCCGCCCGTCTGTGTATGGGTTGAGGTGTTGTCACGCGCCGCCGATATCACATTCTCCTTGAGGCAGTAGAGCGAACGCACGCTGTCGTCACTCCAGTGAGCAAAGGCGAAGAAGAGGCACACGTACGGAGAATGGCTCCAGTCCAACATAGTGTTGCGCACCCCGTAGTGCCTCCCAAGCGACCAGATCTCAAGCTTACGGTAAGTCTCAAGTGGCTTGGACAGTGGTCCTCTCCTTCCTCGAATCGCCTGAAGAAAGTGCTTGTAGCATTTCTCGATGTACTCGTTCTTCTCCTCAATCGTGGGCATCTGTTGAAAGGCGTATCGCCTGAAGATAGAAGGCATCAGGGCGTAGTGGCTGCGTTCAACCCCCCTGAATAGTGCATGCGACATCTCTACCATAGTATACAGGAGAGGCTCCAGAAGTCTCCAGTTCTTGAGGGTGATAGTGGCCATGCCTGCGGTGTCGGAAGTTAGGCCGTCGTCTCGTGAGTCATGGACCATGCCTTGTCCCGCAAACTGACGGAAATCCTCATATGTACGCACATCCCAATAGTCCATAGCATCGGCCCCTACTCACCGTCATGTTCTGATTCTCAGGCCAACGACCGAGATCACCGGGCTGGCGGACCAACACCAGTGATCCAGCGACAATCAAGAAACCCAAGCCAAGCGAACGACGTTGAGAAACCGAAGCGTAGCCCGCGCCGATGCATCGCTCTGTTGGCGAGCGCTCTCAAACGCCCGGCTGAAGCGCTTCGAGCGCTTTGGCATTCCCGTACGCCATTCTCGCATGCTTGTCGAGCTTCGCGAATCCACTCTCGCTGCACCACGCGGGAAACGTTCTGGGATCGATGTCTACACGAACAGTCTTGATGCCTTGATAGGCGAGTTTTTGCTCCGTACGTTCCGCTAGTTGTCTCCAATCGTCAAAAGCGTCCGGTAAGTCGTCACGGTCGTCAAAGAGCTCGAGGCACCGCGCATACGTCTCAGCTTTGTACCAGGCAATCCCAACGGCGGATGGCACATTATTCGGGTTTGCCGCCTTCATTCTCTCTGCCAGAAACGCGCCGAACTCGTCCGCGATCCCCTGTTCTGTGAACTGAATCGCCAATCCCGGGTTGTTTCGCACAATTGCTATCATGTACGGGATGATCCGAGTCGCCGCCATGCAATGTTCGCGCTGGTGGTACGTGTGGCCAATTGCCGCGAGTTTCAAGTGTGACGCGTCATGACGGTCAATGAGGTCCCTAGGCCATGCGATTACGGCACCACCGCTGATGCCTTGGGGATGCGGGGCAGTTTGGTAGGACTCATATCGTGTGCTATACGTCTTCTTTCGCCGCATCCGTATGACGACGTTGACGAAGCGATTGTATTCGAGCTTCTGGTAGATGTCCCGTGCAGATGCATGTCCGGTGTAAGTGGTGAGCTCAGTCTGCCGGACGCGCCCGCGTGATTGTGTCTTTCGCCAAGGGTATCCAACGAAGGTGAAGAGGTCGCCGGTTTCCAGGTCGTCAGTGAGCAACAAATCATCCAGTGACAGGGGCTTGATGGCGGGATGCAGCTTGATTCGCCAGTCCTCTGATAAGTGATAGTACGCCATATCACCTCTGTCTCTGGCGCGTGGGCCGTGCTCAGGAACTGGGTTGAAGGACAGCCCGCCGGTCATCTGTTCGATTCCTTCAGTAGCCGGCATGAAGAGGGCGCCATCTCCGTCGGCGTGGTCAGTCACATGTGCCGCAGTCAAGGCGAATAGATCGCCGCTGATCTTGATTGCGACGCCAGAGCCAACGTGGTCAAGCGGTTGGTTAGGTCTGTCTGCAGCGAAGATGGGAAAGACAGCATCGGGAATGTGACACGAGCTGAGAACTTGGGCTGGATTCTGTGGCAGTGAGAGGTGATGTACCCACGCCTGTAAGGTGTGTTTGTCGACCCCGATTCTTTCGCAGACGTCGTCCATCTGGTGGCCATCAGCAAGCAGTGACTCGGCTTGGGCCAGTGTCTTGAGGACGGCTTCGAAGTCCTTCTGCGTATCGGTCATTCCGGTCTCCATTCCGGCTCACGGGTCACCGAGGCGCGGTGCGGTTGGCTGTCGCTGGCTAACAATGATCAGACGGACCCGCATAAGATGCAGGAGTTCCTGTTCTTGCCCGGGCAGGACGACGCCGGGTGTTCTATTGAAGGCACAACGAAGCCTGTCCTTCCAACGGCTTGCCGTTGGGCTCACCTAATGATACTAATCTACTCCCTCCCCAACATGTCAAGGGCGTGCAGGATCTTCTTTCTGCGGGGTGACAGGAGCACGAAGGGTTCCGGGTTCGGGGTTCCGGGAGGCGGCTTCGCCGCTGGCGCAGTCGAGCAGGTGAGGTCTCGCTTGACTGGAGTGGCCGGTTGGGTAGGGTCGTTTGCTGACGGGAGGTGAGTGGGACATGTCCGATCAACATTCCTATCCCTACGGCATGATTCGACGATTGGCACCAGTATGCGGCATGGCGGTGGGCGTGGCGCTTGGCTTGTGGGGGGTGCAGGCCTTGGGGGGCGAGGCCGTGGACGGGGGGGCTGCGCAGGGCGGCTTCAATCATCTGGGGAACGTGCGGAGGACGGGGTATGTCGCGGCGGAGCTGCGGCCGCCGTACCGGTTGGTATGGACGTACGCAGCGAGGCATGAGCCGCGGCCGGCTTGGCGCGAGCCGGCGTGGGAGACGCAGCGGATCGATATGGACTACGCCTACGGGCTGGCGGGCGACGCGAGGCGGGTCTACTTCGTGTCGGCCAGCGATCACGCGGTGCACGCGCTCGATGGGGCGTCGGGCGAGCCGCGCTGGCGGTACTTCACTGAGGGGCCGCTCCGGGTGGCGCCGACCGTCGCGGGCGGGCGGGTCTATGTGTCGTCCGACGACGGGACCGTCTACTGCCTGGACGCTCCCACCGGCACGCTGGTCTGGAAGCATCGGCCGACCATTCCCGATGAACGGCTCATCGGGAACGAGCAGGTTGTCAGCCGCTGGCCGGCGAGGTCGGGGGTGCTGGTCGAGAAGGGGCGCGCCTACACGACGTTTGGCATGTGGTCGGCCGAGGGCATTGTGGTCGCGTGTCTCGATGCCGAGACCGGCGCGGTCGTCTGGCAGAACGATTCCAGCGGCACGCGCTACATGACCCAACCCCACTACGAGGCGATGGGCGGTGTTTCGCCCCAAGGCCCCCTGGCCCTGTGCGGCGAGGTGCTTGTGGTCCCCTGCGGGCGGGCGGCGCCCGCGTTCTTCGACGCTCGCAACGGCGAGCTGCTCTACAACGAAGCGGAAGGGCTGTTTCCGGGCGGGGCTTGGACGATGACGTTCGGCGACCTGGCCTTCACGCCGTGCGAGTACCTCAAGAAGCCGAACCCGGTCGCGCCGGAAGGGGCAGAGGCCGAGATCTGCGAGGAGGCCAGCCTGGTCGCGCTCAAGGCGCGGACGGGCGAGGAGGTATTTCACCTGCACGGCGCGCTGCGCGGTGTGATCGACGAGAAGGGCCAGATGGCGTTGATCGGCCGGAGGAGGCTGGTTGGGATCGCACTGGCGGACGTGCTCCGGGCCGCCCCCGGCGGCTACGAGGCCCAACGGGGCAGCTCGGAAGGGCACTTCGTGGAGGTCGATCGGCACAAGCGATGGGAGACGCCCGTCGAACGGATCTTCGAGCTGGTGCAGGCCGGCTCGACGCTGATTGCCGGAGGTCGCAACCGGCTGACGTGCTACAACGCACACGACGGCGGCAAGCGGTGGGAGACCGACGTTCGGGGAGACGTGCGCGAACTGCTCATCGCCGACCGGTCGCTGTTGGTTGGCACGACGGAAGGCGAGATCCACTGCTTCCGTGTCGAAGGGCAGGGCAAGACGAAGCTCGTCCGACCGGCCAGACGCACAATCGCTCCCTCGGACTCGGCGCGCCAGCGGGCGGCGTCGGCGCTATCGGCGAGTGGGGTCCGCGACGGCTATGGGCTTGTGCTGGGCGACGTCGACGCGGGGTACCTGGCCGCTCTGGCCCATGGGTCGAACCTGGTCTGGCACTGGGCGGTGAGTTCGCGCGACGTGCACGCCGTCCGCGAGCAGTTGGCCGACGCTGGACTCTACGGAACGCGGATCGTCGTGCATAGCGTGCGGGGGAATCCCTTGCCTTACGCCGACTACTGTATGAACTCGGTGCTGCTCGAAGCGGGGTCGGCCGATGCCCTCAAGCGGTCGCCGGCCGCTGAGGTCTGCCGCGTGCTGCGCCCGTGCGGCGGGGTCGCGGTGATCGGGTGTAGCGACGCGCTGCGGCCCGCGGTAGACGCGTGGCTGGCGTCCGGCGATCTGCCGGACCACACCCGGCGTAGCGTCGGGGCCGGGGTGCGCATCGAGCGCGGGCCCCTGCCCGGGGCGGGGGCCTGGACGCACCAGTACGCCGACGCCGGCAAGTCCGGTGCGTCGGCAGATCGACGCGTGCGCCTGCCATTAAAGACGCTCTGGTTCGGGAGCGTGGGCCCGGCCGACATCGTCAGCCGCCACTACCGGGCACCCGTGCCGGTGGCGATCGACGGTCGGATGTTCGTGGCCGGTCTGGACTACCTGCACGCGGTCGACGCGTACACCGGACGGATCCTCTGGGAACGGAAGCTGCCGGGCGTGGGGCGTTGGCCGGCCGCATATCGTGGAGGGAGCATCGCCGCCGACAAGGGGTCAGTCTACGCGCTTCAGCAGGCGATCTGCCTCCGGCTGGACCCGCAGACTGGCGGCACGCTTCTGACCTATCGGCCCCCCGACGCGCCGAGTCCGGCCGGTGGCGGCACGAAGGACGAAGCGCTGATCTGGGAGTACCTGGCCGTGACCGAAGACGCGGTCGTGGGCACGTTGGGCCGGCCGAACGTCAGACGGTCCTGGTGGTCGATGGCCCATCCGGCGAACCGCCTGCTGTTCGTGCTGGACAAGGCCACGGGCAAGCCGCGCTGGACGTACCGGGCGAAAAGCGCCATCGACTCCAACGCGATCGCCATCGAGGGCAAGCGGCTGGTGCTGATCGACGGCCTGGCGCCGGCCGACGTCTTCCGTCGCTCGTGGCGGCGGGGCAAGCGGGCACCCCGCAAGAACGCCAAGCCGGTCTTCAGCCTGCCCGGCGCACCGCACCCGCGCTTGTTGAAGGCGTTCGATCTTGCCTCGGGCAGGCTGCTCTGGGAGACGCGGGAGGTCGGCCCCCGGCAGAACTCGTTGTGCGTGGCCGAGGGGGTGATCCTGGCCACGACGCCTATCTGGCACGGGATGCGGGCCAAGCACGAGGGGCCCGGGGTTTCGGCATTCGCGGCCGAAGACGGGCACTTGCTTTGGACGCGCGACAGACCGGCCCGGCAGCCGGTGATCGTGGACGGCGTGGCGTACCTGCCGGAAGCCTGCGATCTGCGCACCGGCAAGCCGATCCTGCGGCCGGATCCCCTGACCGGCGAGCCGAGGCCGTTTGCGGCGAGCGTGACCGGCGGCTGCGGCCAGTTGTCCGGCTGCCCGAACGTGCTGATGAAACGCTCCGGATCGATGGGCTTCTTCGACCTGGCCGGTCGCAGCGGCGTGTACCACTTCCCGAACATGCGAGCAAGTTGCTGGGTGAACATGGTTCCCGCGTGCGGGCTGGTGCTCGTGCCGGAAGGGTCCAGCTCCTGCCCGTGCGCGTACAACTACAAGGCCTCCGTGGCGATGGTGCCCGACCGCCGCCACAATCACTGGGGCTTGTATACGACAGCGCGGCGGCCGAAGAACTGGCGGATCAGGCAATTGCGGCTCAACTTCGGGGCGCCCGGCGACAAGCAGCCGGGCGCGCGGGCAGACGACGTCTGGTTCGCCTTCCCGCGCCCCGCCACCGTGGGCCCGCGCGGCGCCGGGGGGATGGGCCGGGTGCCTTACGACCTGCTGGGGAGGGTGGCGCTCGGTGAAGGATCGGCGGTCAGGCCGATCGTGCGCAATCCCGATTGGACGCGGATCGAAAGCACCGACCAGCCCTGGCTCTACTCCTGCGGGCTGCTCGGGCCGCTTAAGTTGCAGGTGCGGCTCGCCCCCGAGGGCGCGCCGCCGCGTGAGTACCGCATCGCGCTGCACTTCTGCGAACTTCGCAAAGCGGGCGGCACCGGCACGTTCGACGTGCTGCTCCAGGGGCAGACGGTGCTGAGCGAGGTGAACGTGGAGGATCAGGCCAAGGGCCGCAAGCGAGCGATCGTCAGGCAGCTTACGCTGGAGGCCGCGGACCGGCTCTCGCTGGAACTCAAGCCCAAGACCGGCGACCCGCCGATCATCAGCGCGATCGAGATCGCGGAGCCGCCGGGTGGGTAAGGAGGATGATCGGGAGCGCTGACGCATGAGGCGGGCGATGCTCATCGGTGTGGCCTTTGTGTCCGGGGTGGCGTGGCGCACTGCCTGCCGGTCGCTGGCTCCGGTCGCTTGTCCCCTGGATTCTGCCACACTGATTCCGTACGCTTCGCAGCGATGGGGTTTCGCGTCACCGGAGGAAGGCACTGCATGACACCACGTCGAATTGCATGCATCCTGGCGGCAAACGTGGCATTGACCAGCACAGCGATGAGCCAATCGGCGAGTACCAGTAAGCCCGAGACACTGCAGGAGATCGGCGCCCGGCTCGGGAGAGAGTCCAAGGCCGTCTACGAGGCCTGTCGGTTCTCGGCGCTGTCGAAGGACTACTTCGCGCGGTTTGGTCGTGACGCGTCGGTCAAGCCCGCCGACGACGAGATCATGCTCGGCGCCGACTGGCGGATCGTCTTGCCCGCCGATGCCCGGCCGCTGACGCGACTCATGGCGGGTTACCTCGGCGACTTTCTGGCCGAGCGAATGGGCCTCCGCCTGCCTGTCCAGTCGCGTCCGCAGGACCGACTGTCTGGCCCGGACATGGCCAGGACGATCGCGCTGATAGACAGCGGCGGCGGGGCCCCGGCGTCGGAAGAGAGCTTCACGATCACGGTCAGAGCCGATCGCGTGATCGTCCGCGGTCGCGACGCGAACGGCCTTCGTGACGGCATCGTCAAGCTCGTCGAGCGGATGGGCTTGAACCGCGCCCCGATCCTCTGCAAGGGCGAAACGGTCTACACCCCGCGGCTCGCGGTTCGGCTCGGGACGGTGCCCTGGATGGGCTCTACCCGCGATCTGGTCTTCATGGGCTACAACGCCTGCTTCGCGGGGGGCGGAAGCCTGCATGCCCTGTCGAGGTCGGACGCGATCCCCGAACTCGCCGGTCGGCGCGTGCCGGGCCTGGCCGAGCGAAACGCAAAGGCCGCCGAGGAGGCACGTTGCCACGGCCTGAAGACCTACTGCTTCGTCAACACGCGGCAGAAGTTCCCCAAGGACGACCCGGTCTTCGCCGCACACCCGGACATTCGCGGCGCGCTGACCTGGAAGGCCGACGGCGAGTACGTCCTGTGCACCGAACACCCGCTGGTCAAACGATACATCGTCGAGAGCGTCGAAGGCGTCTTCCGGGCCGACCCCAAGCTTGACGGGATGGTCGTCATCATCGGCGGCGAGGGGTTCTACCACTGCTACATGCGTCCGTACGGCGTCAAGAAGGGCCGCACCAACTGCAAACGCTGCGACAAGCTCGGGGCAGAGCGGGTCGTGGCGAACCTGTGCAACCTGATGGCCGAGGCGGCGCGGCGCGTGAGCCCTAAGGCCGAGATCATTGCCTGGCCCTACTCGGCCGAGCACGTCTGGTCGGCGGACAAGGACCAGGCGCTGTTCATCTCGCAGCTCAAGGGCGGCACGGCCATCCACACCGAGATGGAGAAGTCCGAGTACGTCGCCAAGCCCGAGGGCGTCAACAAGCACTTGTGGGACTACAGCATCGACATGATCGGCCCGGGCCCGCGCGCCAAGAGCCAGATCGCCGCATGCAGAAAGGCCGGCATCTCGATCTACGTCAAGAGCGAACCGGAGCTCGGGTTCGAGGCCCCGCGGTTGCCGCACATCCCCTGTCTGGACCGCTGGATCGCCCGAGCCGAGGCGATGGCGTCCTGCGGCGCGACAGGGGCGTGGGTGTTTCCCGCGTTTCGGCCCTGCTACGGCACGAGCGCGGCCGAGAGCTACAAGCTGGTCTGGTGGGACCCGGTGCCGGATCACGAAGAAGTGCTGACCAGGCTGGCCGCTCGGATCGCCGGTCCGAAGGCGGGGCCACATCTTCGCAAGGCCTGGAAGCACGTCTCTGCGGCGATCGACTTTTCGCCCGAGCTGCCGCCGTACTACACGGGTCCGTACTACCTGGGCCCCGCGCATCCCATGTGCGCCGATCCGAAGGCCAAGCTCCCCGACGTCTTCTACGGCCTGTACCTCTTCCACGCCGAGATCTCTGACGCCGATGGCCTCAAGAAGCAGCCCACGTTCAACACCTCGCCGCGGGGCAACGTGCCGGTCTTCGGGCGGTACTACCGCAAGATGGAGGGCTGCCTGGCCAGGGCGCTGACGGAGATTGAGGCCGCATCGCGGTTGGTAACCGACCCCTACCGCCTCACGTTTGACGCCGAGGCGTCTTCGGTCCGCTGGTTCCATCACACCGCCCGGACCCAAGCGGACTTCTACGAGTCATGCCAGTTGCGGGACCGACTGCTCGCGCTGGCCGGCAAGCAGGACATGGACAGGACCGCCGCCGACAAGGCGCAGGCCCGAAAGGACTACGCTCGCTGGCGAACGGTTCTGCTCGACGAGAAGACCAACACGATCGCCGCCCTCCCCGTCGTCCAGGGCGACATGCGTCTCGACTGCTACTACGGCGGCGACCACACCTTTCCCCACGCCGCCGACATGATCCG
>CAYMLO010000152.1:0-23258 GCA_964390905.1 uncultured Planctomycetales bacterium
CAGCGAACTGCTGTAGCCGTCCTCGTGTGTGTTCCAGCAGACGATCCGCAGCTGGGCGAGTGCCCCGGTGTTCACGGCCGCACAGATGATTGTCGCCAAGCCCGCCAATCTTGTTCGATGCATCCCTTCCCCCTTGGTAGACCGACGACTCCTACGGTTCATCAAGACGTTTCCACGGCTACGACCTGATCAGCCCATCGTGCGCGCTTCAGGGGATCTTCATCCCCTGGTAGTCGTCGGGATCCTGACTCATCCAAGCGCTCATCACCACGGTCCCGGACGGGAAGTATTGGAGGATGGACAGCGTCTCCTTCCACTTCCTGTACTCAGCGTGTCCATCGAAGTAGACCAGGTTCATGCCGCCTTCATGACGCCAGGCGTACTTCCGATTCATGTCGCTCAACTGGGTCGTATCGGCCCCGTCGGGAAGAACCGTCGGGTCACGGTGCTTGCCGACCGGAGGCCCGAACGCCATGAAGTTCCCGCCCTCATCCTGGTAATGCCAATCGTTGAAAGTCACTGACCCGGCGAAGACCGAACGCGCTCCCTCCAGCACGTAGATCTTCATCGCCGGGTTGCCGACCTTGTCCTCCTTCGGCACGTAGTGGTCCGGGAAGTCGACCAGGCCTGCGCTGGGGTTGGGCATCTCGACTTCAGCCTTGATGGCCGTCACGCTCCGGCCGTCGACGGCCATGTCCTTGCCCAACAGATGGAAGGCTTCCGCGGCGACGTAGCTGGAGTACCGGATGCTCGACACCTGGACACCCGCGACGACGGTCTCGCCATCGGCGTCCTTGTCGTAGAACTGCGTGTTGGACGGGCAACGCAGCTTGGTGCTGAAGATCCAGACCAATCGTTCGATGTCCTGGCCCGGCAGGTTGATCACGTCGCCCATCGTGGGCGAGATCCAGTCCATGTTCTGCACGGGCGTAGTCGAAGACGACCGATCCTCGACCTCGATCTCCGACATGGCGTCTCCGTGCGTGTGCTCGTACCCGCTGGTCGCCGGGCCGGCCAACCACCCGTTGTAGTCCGTCGCGTACATGGAACGGGCCTTGGCGATCTGATTCATGTGCGCAAGGCAGACGGTCCTGCGGGCCTTCTCCCGCGCCGAGCGGAGCGACGGCAGCAGGATGCTGATCAGCATCGCGATGATGGCCACGACCACCAGCAACTCGATCAACGTAAAGCCGCTGGCCCGAACGGGGCGTCGTTGCCACCCATGCATATCCTCGATCAAGTACGGCTCAGTCGTACTCATCACGGCGTCTCTCCGTCCGCACCGCAAACGCCATCTACAGGCTTCACGCTCGTAACCAACAAGCCATGGGCGGGGCGCCCCTGGGAAGGGGGCGCCGTCGCCCAGGAATCAGCTTCTACACCGGCTGTCCGGGACAGCTTCATGTGAACGGTCCATCAACACGCACTGAAACTGCAGGCAGCGCTCTATCGGCCGCGCCGACGCAGAGCCGTCGCGACGCCACCAAGCAGAAGGAGACCCAGCGTCGTGGGCTCGGGCGCCACCAGAACACTGGCGCCATCCGGCGCCACGACGGTCAGGTCGTCGATCCAGAAGTCCGTGTGGTCATCGGCGGTCGAGGGATAGCTGTACAGCCGGGCCTCGATCACCAGCGCATCCCGCGTTCCGCCATCGCTGTCGAACGTCCAGCTGTGGGACACTTCGTCCCAACCCGTTCCGGCGGTGTAGTCACTGTTGCCGCTGGCCGAGCCCTTGTAGGCGGTGATGTCGGTGGACAGAGCGTAGTGCCCCCAGATTCGTAAGGAGGGACTCAACCCGGGACTTTCGTCGTAGCCAAAGAAGCTGCCACTGACCACGTCGCCATCGGTCAGGCCGGTAATGAAGGCCACGTAGGCTTGCGGCGTTCCGTCGTGGGGGTCTTCTGCCACGTGCAGATACCGGTCGCCCGTGCGAGCGCCGGGGCACGTGTATGTCCCGCCGTTCCCGCTCGAGCCGGTCTGTGGCCCAGTGATGTTGAGATCATCCACCAGATTCCCATACGAACCGAGGATGGTGCCTGCGCCGTCTTCCCAACTGTAATTCACGATCTGCACGGCAGACGCGGGAACGACCACTGCACACACCACCAAAAAGGCAAACACGCGTGTCATTTCTTCTAACTCCTTCCTCCCTAGGTCCTGATGCTCCTAGCCTTTTCCTCTTCACAGCCGATGTGATCTGACAGACACGGACCGCCCTCCTGTGACGAGGAACTTAGGCCCGCCTGGATCACCTCAACTATGTGAGGACCGTTTACTTCGTTTCGTTGCGGTACTTCCTGAGAACGGCTTGACCCTCCTGAGCTCACACCCGCCCTCGGACCTCCTTGCCTTGGGCTGCAGCGTCTTCTTCCTCCCTAGACACCTCCTTCCCACATGCGGGGCGCAACGACCTGACCGAAGAGCCCAAAGGGCTGATTGGCCACAGCATGTGCCCAGACATCCTCTATTCCGTGGATGGCTGACGGGTCGGCCTCGTTCGAGGCACCCCTCACACTGTTGGAAGAGTACTCCCGCTCAGTAAGGATGCAGCGAAGGGAGTATCAGAAGCGCGCTTTTGTTTCGTGCTCGTTTGATGAGGAGGCAATGCGGCTTGTGTGAAGGCTTGTGAGAAGTTGGCCGCTCAACACGACCATGCACGCGCAGACGTTGTCTAGGAGACGCGGACTGGCAGGGAGGTACACACCGCAGCGCAAGGTGCACGGCGCTTCGTGGGCTTGACAGTTCTCGCTTCGCTGCAGTAGGTGCTGCTGGGATTCTGCGAAACGGAGGCGAAGCATGCGGATCCAGACGTACAGCGGCAAGCAGTTCTGGCCCCTGAATCCGACGGCGGAATCAGTGGACCTGGTCGACATCGCGCACGCGTTGAGCATGAAGTGCCGGTTCAACGGGCACTGTGATCCGTTCTACAGCGTCGCTGAGCACTGTGTCCGGATGGTGCAGGCTGCGAGGCTTATGAACGGGTGGCATGCAGGAACAGGAGAGGCAGAGCGTCGACGATTGGCGCTGGTGCTGCTTCACGATGCGGCCGAAGCCTATCTGCCGGATGTGCCGAGACCGATCAAGTCAGCGCTGCAGAACTTCGAGGGGCTCGAGGCGATCGTCCACAGGTGCATCCTGCAAGCCTTGGGCCTGGTTCCAGGAGACGGGGAGGTCAAGCGGGCGTTCGACAGCGATCTGTCTCGCACTCAGGAAGTCATCGACCTGCTGGACGGCCAACTCCTGGCGACCGAGGCCCGCGATCTCATGTCCGAACCGCCCCAGCCCTGGGACGCCCTGCCTCCGCCCCTCCCCGACCGGATCCAGCCGTGGGACCAGATCAAGGCAAAACGCGAGTACCTCAGGACGGCGGAGACGTTGGGCGTGCGGCGATCGGCGCAAAGGGCTAGCTAAGGACGTTGGTGCGGCGCGGGAGGCAGCGTGACGACCCCAGAATCATTAACACAAAACTAACTTGAGCTTCGCCGCCTAGTCCGGTAGCGTGCTTTGCTTGCGCCACGAGAATATTTGGCTCATGTCCTCTATCCCGAGATTACGGATCGGCGGGCAGGGAAGTCCCCGCGATAACCCAGGGAAGGACTCATTGGCTTCCGTTCCCGAGGGGACCCCGACAATGGCAGAGGCAGCGGAGCTCGCCGCGAGTGAGGAGCAAGGTTACAGCAGCGTTCTGGCGTGTGTGGAAGCGCGCGCAAGTCGCCTCTTCGACCTGCTGGGTCAGTTGCAGGGGGACGACGACGTGGAGCTTGTCCACGACGTTCGTGTGGCGTCCCGGCGGCTTGCGGAGGGACTGGGGGCGGCCCGCCCTGCACTCGACGCCGAGGGCCTCACGTCCTTCAAGACATGGCTCCGCGAGAGGAGAGCCCTGTTGGGGCCGACACGCGATGCGGACGTCATGGCCCTGGTCTTGACGAAGCTGGTTGGCGGCGAGGAGAAACTTGTCGCTATCCCTGCCGGTGTTTCTTTCGTGGAAATGCTGCGAGCGCGGCGCCAGACCCAACTGGAGCATGCCCGATCCCAGCTTCCGGCGACAGAAGTGCATGAGCGTCGTGATGCCTTGACAGAGATGATGTCAGGGGCATCGCCATCGGGGCAAGCGGAGACGAGTGAGGCAGCTTCCGCTGACGCGAGCGACGAGGATGCTCATTTGGACGAGGCGCTCGCTCGCCGTGCACGTCGTCGCGTTCGTCGTCGGAGATCCGCCTTCACCAAGTTGGCGCGCAAGGCCGCCAAGTCTTCGCGGCCGGGCGCACTCCATGCGGCGCGGATCGCATGCAAGAAGCTCCGGTACGCCCTCGAACTCGCAAACGAATGCCGGCTTCTCGACGGCTCGCGCGAGTTGAAACGCCTCCAGGGCCTTCAAGAAAGACTGGGTGAGCTGAATGATCTGACCGTCCTGCGGGATGAACTCAGGCGCTTCGCCGAGCAGACCGGGATGGACGAAATTCTCTCCCTCACGGAGCGCCGCCGTCGGGAGCCGGTCAAGGGCTTCGCCAAGACGTGGCCCAAGGCTGCCCGTCGACTGCGGAAGGCCAAAGCCCGTCGGCTCTCACGGGAGTTGGCGCCCGCGCTGGTCGATGCGTGACAGCGCCGTTCTGAGCATGCGTCAAGACCGGCGCCGGCCAGACGACCGGAGAAAAGCCGTCGAGATCCGGGCGAGCATGCCGATAGAGAGGTCGTTCCATCTGTCGACATGGTGCCGGATCTCGCTTGGGTCACGGGTAGGAATCATATGCTCCTTCTGTAGACCGCACGCAGGTGAGCATCCGCTAACTCAGTCGTGAGGTGTTTCAGCGAGGAGGTCTCGGGGATGATCATCAGGCGAATCCACCTTTCACTGCTGCTGTTGGCTGCCTTCGCGTTCTGCCTCACCGGATGTAGCAGTAATCCGCAGGCGATGTCGGGTGAGCAAATCGCAGCTCAAACCCACGACACCGGCCCCTGGTGGTCCGACGAACCGTAGGGCCCGGGCGCTCAGGCCGTCAAGGTCATGGCAACGACGAACGCGGTAGCGCAATCGGACAGCTCAAGTCCTGTTGTACCCGGTGTTGTACCCAATGGTCTCACGGGGATGCACATTGACGCGCTTGCGTGCAAAGCGGAAGGCGCTCGCGAGCACACGGATCTCTCAGAACACATCGAAAAACGCGGGTCTTCGCATGCTCCGGACTGGGCGGTGCAGGACTTGAACCTGCGACCTCCTGCTTGTAAGGCAGGCGCTCTGGCCAGCTGAGCTAACCGCCCGGTCTGCGCCAGGTAGTGGCTGGTCGTGCAAGACCGTGCCTTTTCCTGGGCTTTTCGCTGATTCTGTACTCCGCTCCCCGGTCGGTGTCAAGGTCGCGTTCGTGCCCGTTGGTGCCGGGTTTTGACCGGTAAAGTCGTTCGCCACTACAACGGGCGCTGCAACGGGATCAGTGCCCGTCGCCACCACCGCATCGGGGGTCGGTTCGGGGAAGATATCGGGCAGGAGGTTCACCGCCGCTTGCGTGTCCAGAAGGATCGGGTCCTGATACGTTCCCGTCGTCAGGTCCCGTGGCTTGTGCCGGGCCAACCGTCGGGCGATCCGCACATCTACCCCCGCCTGGCCCAACCACGAGACGAACGTGGTCCGCAGGGCATGCCGGTCAACGGTCCGCTTTTCGTCATCAGCGAGCGGTATCCCGGCCCGCTTCAGGTCGGCCTTGAACGTCTTCAGCGTGGGCGTCGTCTTGAACACACGATCGGTCGGCCGGGCGAATGGCGGTCTTGCCGCCGCCAGCTCCCGGGCCAGGGCCGCATGCAGGTCGACCGTATCGGCCCTCCTCGATTTCGTGGCCTCTGCCCGCAGCTGGATGTACGGCGATGGCGTCCCGTCCGGCCGTCGGCGATCAAGCAGAAGATCTCGCCACTCCAGCAGCCGGGTTTCGTTCACCCGAAGGCCCGTCAGGAGCTGCACGCCGTAGAACAGCTGGCGCGGGCCAGCCACGTCCATGAGCGCCCGGGCCTGATCGTGGGTCAGTGCCCGTCGTCGCTTCTTGACGCTCGTCTCGGGGTCGGACCCCTTGAACGGGGCAACGTCCACGACGGGGTTGTGCCTCAGGGCCTTCCGTTTGCGGACCAGCCACTGCCCAAAGGCGTGGGCCTGATTCCGGTAGACGTTGGCCGTTCGGATGGATCGGTCGGCGTCGACCAGCTTGCCCATGGCCAGCTCGACATGATCCGCGTCGAAGTGGGCCAACCGCTCGATGCCGGTCTCCGTGGCGATCCACTTCAGACAGGCCAACGCCTGCTTGATGTACGGACGTCCAGGTTTGCCCTGTCTGCGACTCAGCCCCCGTTGGTGCCGGATGTACTCTGCGATCAGCGTCCGCATGGGCGTGCTGGCCAGCTCGACAACATCATCGACCATCCCCGCTGCCCGCCGCTCCTCGCGCTTGAGGATCTCCCGGAGCAGCCCCTTGGCCGTTTCCTGGTCGGCAACCTTCGCCCCGTTGGGCAGCGTCAGCGTGTGGTTGCGATCCTTCCCCTTGGCATCGACATAGACGGCCCGATAGTAGCGGGCCTTGCGTTTGCGCTTCCGGCCTCGGACGATCTCTGTCACGGTGGGTCGGTAGACGTATGCCATCGTTCAACGCCTCCGTGCCCGTCGGGCCTTCTGGACGATCAGCTCAAGACCCAACGCCTCGGACAGCCGTGCGGCCGTAGACGTGCGGAGATCCTGCACCGTCCCGTTTCGGAATCGGAGTAGCGTTGCCTGATCCACCCCGCTTCGCTTGCTGATCTCGTACCGCGAGATCTTCGCGTTGATCAGCGCCCGTCGGATGGTCTCGATCGGTTCCATGATGGTAGTATACCCCACTACTTGATATCGTGCAAGTTACTTCCGGTCACCGGCGGACAGATTGTCGATGTACCCGCGGATCTCGGCAAGCTTCCAACGGACGGTCCGAGTGCTGATCCGGACCGGGGCCGGCAGCCTGCCCGCGCTCACCAGCCGCCACACGGCACGGACGGACACCCCGAGCAGCGCCGCCACCTCCCGAACAGCAAGCAGCCGGTGCGCTTCGAGGTCTGGGGCAAGAGTGGTCGTGTGGTCATTCATCGCCGTGGTCTCCGTCTCCTCTAGCTCACCTTGATAACGCCCTGTTCCGCGAGCCTCAGGCTCTGTCCATCGAAGTCGAATCCCAGACTGAGACCGTGCCCGGGCCCGTTCCGACACTTCGCGATGTGCAGCGTGCGGTTGACCGTCGTCAGATAGGCTCCGTGACGACTGACGATCGTCACTTCCTTCGGGGCCCTATGACGTTCGATCCACAGCACGGTCTGGCTGAGTCGTTGGTAGGCAGCTCCGCCGGACAGCTCGTCTAGACCTATTGCTGACTTCCGGCCCTTCCTGGGATGGGTCACTAACACCACGGACGTCCCGAATTCGCGCGCGGCCGCCTTGACCGTCATCACGAAGTCGAGGTCGTCCATCCATTGCTTGTCGCTCGTGGCGGCGGCGGTTACCGGGTCGATTGCGACGATTCGACACCCCGTCGCCGCGCGATCGCGGACCCACTTCCCAAGATCCTTCAGCGTGATCTGCTTGTCGGGGGCCTCCCAGATAACGCGACCGAACCCGTCCAGGAAGCTACGGTGTCGATCCCAAGCGGCACGGGCCTTCTCCGGAAACTGTCGGACGTAGTCGTCATCGATCAGGTCCCTGTTCTCGTCTGCTTGGGCGAGTGCGCGATGAAGGTGATACGTCCGATCTTCCTCCAGCTCGAATAGGGCGAGCTTGACGCCCTGACGATGCCAGTACGCGGCCGCCTCCAGCAGCATGAACGACTTCGTCGCGCCGGGATCGCCGCAAAGCAGCGTAACCGTTCCGGGCAGCAGCGCTCGGGTCAACTTGCTGACCGATTCCCACGGCAAATCGACCGCCGAACGTTTTCCGCTCGCGATCGCCTCGATACGATCTCTGACCTCTCGTGATGCACCGGCCGATTCGGCATCGGCCAGAACGTCGCGGATAGCCGCGCGTTTCTCCTCGATGTCGCAACCGTCGAGATCCGCCAGGAAGTCGGCCACGTCGGCCTTGGGACGAAGACTCAGCCCGCTGGGGTCGATCCAACGGACTTCAGGGGGAGGATCCAACTCGGTCAGCAAGCGGACGACGTCCCGCATGTGGGCCATTCCGCCCTTGTCGTTGTCGGGCCAGAGGTAGACCGTCTTGGCAGCCAGCGGAGACCAGTCGGCGTAGCTCGCCTTCCCCGCGCCGCAAGGGCTTGTGGTGGCGACCATGCCGATCTCGTGGAGGGCATGCACGCACTTCTCGCCCTCGACCACGATAACCTCGTCAGCATCGCGGACCCGTGCCCGGTTGTAGATCGGCCAGGGCTTCCCAGGCGCGCCGAATTGGAATCCATCCGGAACGGGCTTGAGCTGCCAAAACGTCTTGCCGTCGACCTCGCGAATCCTCAAGACCACCAGCTCAGGGGCGCCTGTCTCGAGGTTGCAGTACATGTACCGCCCCTCGACCTCTCCGGGCGCTTTGCTCTCGACCTCGGCGATGTTGGAGTAGACCGGCTTGTCAACCACCTCTGATGCTCTTGGCGCCGAGGGGTTGGCTGCCTTCAGCACGTCGTCGATCGGTTGCCCTGTGGCCTTGGCTCGAACGTCGTAGAGGTCCCCGCAGAATCCACAGCTCGCCGCGTGGCATTTGTAGCGGGCGATCCCGTCGTCCGACATGTACACGTTGCCCGAGGGATGCCGATCCTCGTGAAATGGACACTTGACCGTCTTGCCCTTGATCTCCGCCCCCGCCTCGCGCAGCTCCGCCAGAAGCGCGTCTCGATCGCGCCTGATGGTGTCATCCATGATCATCACTCCGCGTCCTCCTCGAACAGCATCCGCAACTCCTCATCGGTCGGGTCCCGGGGTTCAGGCATGCTTGGGCGGGGCGTCCTGTCTTCGTCCCGCTTCCACTCGGCGGGGTCGTCGTCGTAACGGCCTTGGTTGAACCACGTCGCGGGGTGTGGCGTGTACTTCCCGCGGTTTCCCGCCGGGCTCTCGGCGAAACGTTGGACCCGCTCCAGTAGCCAGACCACGGGATCATCGACGCCCGGTCGACGCTTGATCTCGGACAAGGCCTTGGTGATCGCCTTCAGCGCCTCGGTCTTCCCGACCTTGCGGGGATAGTCCTGGTAGATCCGCTCGACGTCGCTGGTCTTCGCTGATCTTCTCTGTTCAGTCTGTTCTATCTGTTCCGGGGACCGACTCTGTTCTGACAGGGACTTACGGCGATGTCGTGTCAGGGTAGACGCCCGGTTTTGTCGGGGTAGGCGTTCTGATTTGTCATCGCTGACATCCTGGGTGTCAGGGTAGGCTACCCCGTCATCCTGGGTGTCAGGGTTGGTCGTCAACGTGTAGGTGTTCGCACGCGGTTCACCTTCGGCGGTTCGTCCGCCCCCATGTTGAACGGTAATCGCTTTCCGCGCCGCAAGGCTGCCGGTGGCCCGCTGCACGGTTCGTGGGTTGACCCCTGCCAAGTCGGCGATCGTGGCAACCCGAAGCGTCGTCGACCAAGTCTTGCCGTTGACGTGCCCCGCAATCACAAGGTAGACCGCCAGCTCGGACTTGCCCAGGTTGGCGAACAGGCCGGCACGGACAACGTCGGTGGGGATGCGGCCGAACGAAGCGTCGTCAGTCATTCGCCGTCCCCCTCTTGGGCTTCCGACGCTTCCTCCTGCGCTCCAGCTCTCGCCGGAGCACGGCCACTGCTTGGGAATTCGGGCCGACGGTCCGTTCGGTGGCTGCTACGGCGTCTCGCAACTCTTGGATGGTCATATCCTGCAAACGCATCGGCAGGATTATGCGCGGAAGACCCAAGGGCGTGTTGTCAACGGACGTTTGACGGACGCGTCCGGACGCGGGGAGATGTTGAGGGGCAGGGGGTTAGGGCGATCCGCTTTTTCTCGGTGGACGTTTGCTGGACGTTTCGCTGGACACGATGAGATCCCGGATGATGTGGCGGACACGTCCCAGGGCGTATATGTACTTGGCCTCTCGGACCGACCGCTCGGCTTCGTCGAGTTCTGCATAGCACGCATGATCTCGACGCCGACACCTCTCCAATCGCTTGCGCAGGGGATCGAGGGGCACTCGGTAGCGGCGGGCCATATCCCTGGGGGACAGTCGAGCATTGCCGTCATCCTCCTCAAGGCGAGTCAGCGCTTCACTTGCCGGGGGCATCTCGTCTTGTTCCCGATCGGAAGACGACCGTGCCGCGCCATGGGTCTGGGCGATCAGCTCGGCGAGCAATCGGCATGCATCGGCGTACACCTCGGCGCGGTTCCTCAGGTGCTCTAGGGAATCGGAAGCATCATGGAAATCGGTCTCTCCGGCTATCTCCCCGTCCAGCTTCCACTCCCACCTGTGGCCTGCTTCCAGATTGTGCGGGTCCACTCGCACATCGTCAGGCACCGGCTCGCCATCTCGATACCACCGCTGCACCAGCGGCTTACTGTCCTTCCCCAGCAGGCGCCCGTCCTTGTCCGTTGCCGCATGCCACCAATCATACTTGCTCAGGTCACGGCGGATCTTCCCTGGGTAGTGCTCGGCCAACCAAGACGTGATCGTGAACTTCCACAGCATCAAGAAACGCTCGGTGTCACGCGAAGACGTCCAACCCGTCAGCGGGGTCCTGCCTTTCCGCCACCCGTAGCGCTCGAGCGCGCCACCGTCGACCACAGCCTCCTGTACCAACTGGCCCGCCCGGAGTGCGCCCTGGTATACGTTCCTGCTGAGGTGTGATGGTTTCTCCGCCCGACGGGCGTACTCCTGGAAGCGCTCGGCGAGCAGCCGGAAGTCCTCTGCGACAACCGCAAGGTCAAGCGTGGATGCGTCAGGCATGGTGCACCTACCTCCGGGTCAGCCCGAGCAGCGCCGCGCGGTAGGTGCGATACGCGGCGCCGTTCGAGCTGTTCGCGGGAGATCACCCCGCTACCCGAACACCATTCTACGCCGTCCTGGCCAGCATTTCAGGGCCCCTTTCGTCTGGGTGGCGACGTGGGATCAGTACCCCAGGCCCCGCGGGTTGGCAAGTAGAAATCCGGACGGAAAGTGGAAGGGGGTGGCTATTGCCCGTTGCTTCGCGCGTCGGACGGGGGCTCTTTGGACATGGGAGACTTCCGCTCGATCAGCCGAAGCCGGCCGGCTGGTTCCGCGATGAAGACAGTTTGGCTGCCGCCCGATGTTGTGATGTAGCGCTTCTTGCCAGTGATCTTGAAGAGCCAGGAGATGGTGAGGAGATCGCCGTCGGCTAAGTCGGCGGTCGGCACCCCACGCAACCAAAGTGTTCGCCCGCCGATGCCGACGATGGCGTTGGTGGCGTCGATGATCTGCCGCACAGCAAGGGCCTTCTGGCCGAAGTCTCCGAAGTCCCCGACGGTGATCGTGTTGACGTTCAGGCGCTTCGGGAGGTCGAAGACGCGAAGGTGCTCCGGGCCAGACTCATACTTGGCAGTGATCAGCGTGTGTGTCCTTGGGCGAGGAGGGACATCCCTGGGGTCGACCATTGTCGGCCGCTTCTGTGGCTGACGAGTGCGGCGTGAACGCCTGCTCTTGCTCTTTGTGTTGGCCGTTCGCTTCGCCTTCACCTTCACGGTCTTCTTGCCGATGATGCGGAAGATTTGAGAGAGCTCGACGGCCGTGTCAGCGGCGAGGTGTTCAGTCGAGAGGCCCTTGATGCAGATCTTGTCCGTGTCGTGCCCGTAGACGTAGAACGTGGTCTTGGCCGTGACCTTCTGGACGTAGAACTGCTGGGGACCGAAGACCCTTCGCTCAGTGGGATAGATCAGTCGGCCCGTCATGCCGCGCTCAAGCTTGTCGACGCGCAGTGCCTTGACGGATTCCTCTTCGTTGTCGGAGGACGCGGCGAGGAGGATGCCGGCGAGGGCGATAGGTGCAAAGAGCATGGCTCGCCTCCGATCGGGCTGGGTTGGCGGAGCTTTCTGGGGCTTCGTGCCGCGTCCAGCCCAGCCCTATGATACCTGGACGCCGCCGAAATGGTAGCGGTTTGGTGTGGCCACAGCATCATGCCGTTGCACCTCCGGACGTCTCGCGAGCCTCACGTTCGGCCCGGATCTCTGCCAGCCGCGCGCGCTCGCCTGTGGTGGCATATCGCCGATCATTGAGCCCTGCCCTTCTTCGCCTCGATCGCCCCGCGCCCTGAGTCCGCTTGGCGACCGTCGCCGCCTACCCGCATCCATTCTACGTCGCCGCTGGCGGCTCGCCCAGGCGCCCGCCTGATGGCCGTAGGCGATCCGGGCCACCTCCAGGGCGGGGTGAAACTCCTGAAACGCACACGCGTGGCCCCTGCAACGCATACGCGAATCTGGCGCGCAACCTTGATCTCCCCAGACGCCGGAGCCTTCCTGCCCGCAGAACGATCCGTCATTTCGGGCAGAAGCCACGCTCGTCATAGAACGCAAGGTGCCTTCTGAAGAACCCCTTGTACTTGTAGACCTTCTGGCAATGCGGACACGTGTAACGCTCGCCCTCGGCGCCCGCGACCGGTGCGATCTCCACAGATCGCCGCCCTTCGGCGCCCAAGTCGGCTGCCTCAGGTGCCTGCCCCTCGGGGAGCACCTTGGCCACGTCAGACGCCCGCGCTTCAGCCTGTTCGCACTCGTGGCGAACCTGAATCAGCTCGCCCTGGAGCCGCTTGATCTCTGCCTGCAGCTCAGCCTTGGTCCGTTCGCTCTCTTCCTTCTCCGGATAGACAAGCTCGTGGCCGTTCGGACAGTAGAACGTGTCCCCATCGTCGCGGCGGTTCCTGTCCAGGCGTTCCGGCAAGCCGTAGACAACACCACAGACAGGACACTGCTTCAACAACATCTTGACGCGCACCTCCGGCAGCTGACTCGTCACCATGGTTCCGTCTCCGATCGCGCAACCGGAGAGCCGGTCAAACGCCCACTACAGGCGCTGGGGTCTCGCGACTACCCACGACTCTCCGGCTTTTCTTGGGAAACTCAGAGACGGGGTAGTGTGTTCTTGACGCTCGTCAGCATACCCCCAGGTGGGAGCGCGTCAACCCCAGACCATCCTCAAGTGCCGCACAACGCCCCAGAGTGAATCGCCCCCAGCCAAGATACGGTTCCGGTCCGCCCAGGCCCGTGGCGGGGCTGAGACGGCTATCTCCGGCGTCTCGGCGAGCTGCTGGCGGCGACGGTCGCCACGCGGACTTGGCTGGGCATCATGGAACACCTATCCTCCTCAGGTCGCAGACAGGGCCGGCAGACGTCTCACTTCTCGCTATCCCCAGCGTCCTGCCGCTCCTCGGTGGATGGTGTGAACTGGATTCCGTTGTCACCTGGGTACGGTTGTCGATGGTCGTGATCCCCCCAGTAGATCGCGTCGGGAATCCCGTCCGGGAAGGCCTTGCAGCGCGGCTTGCCCTTCTCCGGAATGAGATGCTTGCAGCTGCAGCAGATGGGTGCTGCCCCGATCATTGGGTCTTGGCACCTGCCTCGATCGCCCCGCGCCCCGAGTCCGCTTCAGTTCTGGTCGGGCGTCCAGTCTGCGAGACGTTTTACGTGCTCCAGCAGCTCGGCCGGGTCCAGCGGCCCGCACCGCGCCAACGCATCGGCTGCATACTCCTCTGTGATCGCCGGACCGTCGCCAGCCCCGGCCGACTCGATGAGTCGAGCTGCCACTTCGACCGCCCGGAAGATCGCGTTGGCCATTCTGACAGAGAAGGGCCCGGCCCGCAAGCGGTTGATGGTCTCCTCGATCAACGCCAACAGATCCGTGGGGCTCTTGATCTCGATCGGTTCGGCGTCCTCTGGCAAGTCGGGCCATTCCTGATGAGCAGCCAGACCACCCCGCCGCCGGGCTCGTCGACGCTCCCGGGCCATCCTGGGCGAGTGCATGAAGCAGAATCGCGAGCCCTTCAGGGCCGCCGCCCTACACGGTCGTCCCGCCTTCGTCGTGGCCCGGCACCGCCGCGACGGGACCTTAGCTGGAGTTACCCGCGCACAAGCCGGCTTGTCCTTTCGATGCATGCTCAGCTCCTACAGTGCCTCCTCGTCTCGGATGACGCTCAGGATCTTGGCGCGGACGGCCTCGGGAAGGGTCGGCCACGCCCTGATGACGGTCTCAAGATCGGGGTCGGACCGATCGCCACTACAACGGGCGCTACAACGGGCCCCCGTTGGGCTAGGTTCGGTTGTTGTTTTACAGGGGGTTACGTCGGTGGGTTGCGTGCTTGTAAGGCAGGCGCTCTGGCCAGCTGAGCTAACCGCCCGGGGTCTTGCTGGTCCTTGTCACCAGTTGACACCAGGCGCTTTGCGTTGTCAACAAAGGCAGTTGCGCTGGCCTCGTCGCCATGGTCCTGAGCCGATAGGCCACAGCACGTTCAGCCGCCAAACGCGGCGGATCTTGCCGTTCAGGAAATGCATTGATCATTGGCCTGCTCCGCGGTAAAAGCCGAGAGCGTGGTGGGGGTTCGGACCGTAGGGGAGGCGGGCGCATCTGGCAGCGTTGACCGGCGGGGCTTGCCGGATCAACGCTCTGGCTCATTTCGTGGACTTCTTCGCCCGTCACACAAGATCGTCAGTACAGCCATAAGGAGCAGTGACATGAGACCCAGGACACTCACGTCGGTGGTTGCCGGTACCGCTGTGGTCGTTCTGCTGGCGGGCGGCGCAATCCTACTGGCCGAGGCGCTGGACACCGGGTTTACGTACCAGGGCCGACTGACGGACGGCGGCGCGCCGGCGAACGGTCAGTACGAGTTCGTGTTCACGCTGTACGACGCCGAGACGTTCGCCAGTGTCGTGGCCGATCCGGTCGAACGCGTCGCTGTGGAGGTGACCAACGGCCAGTTCAGCGTCCCGCTGGACTTCGGCCGTGACGTCACGGGCGGCGATCCGCTGTGGTTGGAGATCGCGGTTCGCCCCTCCAATGGTGGCGGCGCGTACACGACGCTCTCGCCGCGCCAGCGCGTCGGCGCAGCATCGGGTGCGCCAGGCGTGGTGGGAGAGCCCGAAGGAGACGCATCGAACTGGGGCCTGACGGGGAACGCTGGGACGGACCCGAACGCCAACTTCCTAGGCACGACGGACAATGTGGCGCTTGAGATCCGCGTGAGCAACTCGCGGGTGATGCGGTTTGAGCCGAATATAAGCCCGAGTATCATCGGAGGACACTACCAGAACACCATTAGCTCGGGGGTATACGGGGCCGTGATCGGCGGCGGGGGCGACAGCGGGATTTACTGTAATATGGTCACAGACATCTACGGGACGGTGTGCGGCGGCAAGCGGAACCGTGCGGGGGATGGCGCCGGCACCGTCCTCGACAAGCCCTACTCCACCGTTGGCGGAGGATACACGAACGTAGCCAGCGGGTCCGTCGCCACCGTCGCCGGGGGATATGGCAACGTGGCCACTGGGGAGAAGTCCACAGTCGGCGGGGGATCGAGCAACAGGGCCGACGGCGACTACTGCACCATCGGCGGGGGCTACGACAACGTCGTTGGCGGGTACGACGGGACCGTCGCGGGGGGATCCAACAACGACGCCAACGGCGCCGCCGCCACCGTCGGCGGGGGATCCGAGAATGATGCCGTCGGGTACGGCGCGACCGCGTGTGGGGGAAGGAAGCACGACGTGTCTGGCGACTACGCAACCGTCGGCGGGGGATACGACAACGACACCGGCGCCGAATTCGCCACCATCAGTGGCGGGAAGGAAAACGATGGCACCGGCTCCTACGGGACCGTCGGTGGGGGGAACGGGAACGCCGTCAGCGGCGGCTACGCGACGATCGGCGGGGGAAGCGACAACGCCGCCAGCGGCCCCTATTCCAGCGTAGGCGGGGGGAACAGCAATGCCGCGAGCGGCGAGTGCGCCACAGCCGCGGGCGGGCAGGCAAACCTCATCAGCGGCTACTACGCGAGCGTCGGCGGGGGGCGCGGGAACACGGCCAGCAACAACTACGCCACGGTTCCGGGCGGGCGGGGCAACAAGGCCACTCGCCACTACACCACCGTCGCCGGAGGATACGCCAACCAAGCCACGGGTTACTACGCCAGCGTCGGTGGGGGACAGAGCAATAAGGCCACCCAGGACTCCGCCACTGTCGGCGGCGGCCAGGACAACCTTGCCGACGCAAACTATGCGACGGTCGGCGGCGGTGTTGAGAACACTGCGTCTCGCGAATGCGCGACGACCGCGGGCGGCCGGGCCAATATCGCCAGCAACTACTACGCCACCGTCGGTGGCGGGCGCGGGAACACAGCGAGCAACAACTACACCACCATCGCCGGCGGGCGGGCGAACACGGCCAACACCCACTACGCCACCGTGGCCGGGGGATACGTCAACGAGGCTACCGGCCTGTACGCCAGCGTGGGTGGAGGACAGAGCAACGAGGCGACCGAAGACTGCTCGACGATCGCCGGAGGAGAAGGGAACCTCGCCGACGCCAACTACGCCACCGTCGCCGGCGGACGCGCCAACGTGTCCGCGGGCTACTATGCGAGTGTGGCCGGGGGACGTGGCAACACGTCCAGCCAGAACTACGCGGCTGTCGGCGGTGGTCGGGGCAATACCGCCAATGGCTACTACGCTACAGTGCCCGGGGGCAGAGAGAATCGGGCCGCCGGCGATTACAGCCTCGCGACGGGATACCGGGCCAAGGTCGATGCATCGCATGACGGAGCGATGCTCTTCGCGGATGGAACGGACCTCAACTTCAACTCAGCGGCGGCAAACGAATTCGCAGCCCGCTGCACCGGCGGCGCGCGCTTCGTTTCTGCCGTGAACGGCAGCGGGACGCCGACGGCTGGGGTAACGCTGGCCTCGGGCGGCGGATCGTGGTCGACGATCAGCGACCGGAATGCCAAGCGGGACTTCGAGGGCGTGGACAAGCGCGAACTGCTCGACAGGCTGGCGAAGGTTCCGATCACGACGTGGCGTTATAAGACGCAGGATGCGTCGATCCGTCACATTGGCCCGGTTGCGCAGGACTTCCACGCCGCGTTTGGCGTGGGGGAGAACGAGAAGCGCATTGCGACCATCGACGCCGACGGCGTTGCCCTCGGCGCGATCCAAGGCCTACACGAGATCCTCGAGGAGAAGGACGCGCAGATCGCTGCGCTGAAGGAACGAAACGCGAAGCTCGAGGCGCGCTTCGCCGCGATGGAGGCCACGGTGACAGAGCTGGCCAAAGCGATGAAAGGAGAAGCGAAATGAACCCACGCGATCTGAGAACGTTGGCTGTTGGTCTGGCGCTGGCTGCCATGTTGGCAGGCGGAGGGATCCTGATCGCCCAGGCGCTGGACACGGGATTCACCTACCAGGGCCGACTCACCGACGGCGGGGCGCCGGCGAACGGACAGCACGACTTCGTGTTCACGCTGTATGGCGCCGAGGCGTTCGGCAGCGTCCTCGCCGATCCGGTCGAATGCCTCGATGTAGAGGTGATCAATGGCGAGTTCAGCGTCGCGCTGGACTTTGGCCGTGACGTCACGGGCGGCGATCCGCTGTACCTGGAGATCGCGGTCCGTCCGTCCGATGGGGGTGCTGTCTACACGACGCTCGCGCCGCGCCAACGCATTGGCGCAACATCGGATGCGCCAGGCGTGGTGGGAGAACCTGAGGGAGACGCTACGAACTGGGGCCTGACGGGCAACGCCGGGACGACACCGGGAACGAACTTCCTGGGCACGACGGACAATCAGGCGTTGGAGATCCACGTCAACAGTGCGCGGGCGATGCGGATCGAACCGGATGCCACAAGCCCGGGCCTCATCGGGGGACACGCCGACAATTCGATCACGTCGGGGGTCCACGGGGGCACCATCGGCGGCGGGGGCGGCAGCGGGATCTACGCCCACGACGTGACGGACGACTACGGAACGGTCTGTGGCGGCAGGCGTAACCGCGCGGGAGACAACACGGGTACGACTGCTGACAGATCCTACGCCACCGTTGGCGGGGGCTACCTGAACGTCGCCAGCGGCAGCCGTTCTACCGTCACCGGGGGGTCCAGCAATTCCGCCAGTGGCGAGTACAGCTTCGTGGGTGGTGGAACCAGCAACGTAGCCACTCACGACAGATGTACCATCGCCGGAGGATCGAACAACGAGGCGAAAGGCGACTACACCGCCGTCGGCGGCGGATACATCAACATTGCCAGCGGGAGTTACGCCGTCGTCGCCGGCGGATACGACGGCGACGCCAACGGCACCGCCGCCACCGTCGGCGGGGGATCGGGCAACGAGGCCGTTGGCGATTACGCGACCGTTGGCGGGGGATTCGACAATGAGGCCCTCGGTTACGGCGCGACCGCGGCTGGGGGAAGGAAGCACAACGTGCTTGGCGATTACGCCACGGTCGGTGGGGGCTACGACAATGACCCCAACGGCAACTTCGCGACCATCAGTGGGGGGAACTACAACGACGCCAATGGTGACTATGCCACCGTCGCTGGCGGAAGCGACAATGACAGCATCGCCTCCTACGCCACGGTCGGCGGGGGAAACAGCAACGACGCCGACGGCAGCTACTCGACGGTCGGCGGGGGAAACAGCAACGACGCCGACGGCAGCTACGCCACGGTCGGCGGGGGAAACAGCAACGACGTCGACGGCAGCTACTCGACGATCGGCGGGGGAAACGGCAACGCCGTCGACGGCGGCTACTCGACGATCAGCGGGGGAAACAACAACGACGTCACCGCTTCCTACACCACGATCGGCGGGGGAACCTACAACGACGCCAATGCCGCCTACGCCACGATCGGCGGGGGAAACAACAACGCCGCCAGGGGCGAGCACGCGACGGCCGCAGGGGGCCGCGCGAACCTGGTGAGCGGCTACTACGCCAGCGTCGGCGGGGGGCGCGGCAACGCAGCCAGCAACAACTACGCGACGATCCCAGGCGGGCGGGGGAACAAGGCTACGCTGAACTACAGCACGGTTGCCGGGGGATACATCAACCAGGCCACCGGTCTGTACGCCAGCGTGGGTGGGGGACAGGGCAACAAGGCCACCCACTATTGCGCCACGGTCGGCGGCGGTCAGGACAACCTCGCCGACGCCAACGACGCCACTGTCGCGGGCGGCGTTGAGAACACTGCTTCCCGCGAATGCGCCACGACCGCCGGGGGACGCGCCAATGTGGCCAGCGGGTACTACGCCACCATCAGCGGGGGGCGTGGAAACACGGCCAGCAACAACTACACCACCATCGCTGGCGGGCGGGCGAATAGGGCCAACACCCACTACGCCACCGTTGCCGGGGGATACGTCAACGAGGCCACCGGCCTGTACGCCAGCGTGGGCGGGGGACAGAGCAACGACGCGACCGAAGACTGCTCGACGATCGCGGGAGGAGAGGGCAACCTCGCCGACGCCCACTACGCCACCGTCGCCGGGGGACGCGCCAACGTGGCCAGCGGCTATTATGCGAGTGTGGCGGGGGGGCGTGGGAACACGGCCAGCCAGAACTACGCGACCGTCGGCGGCGGTCGTGGCAACACGGCCAATGGGTACTACGCCACGGTGCTCGGAGGGAGGGAGAATCGTGCGTCCGGGGACTACAGCCTCGCGACGGGATACCGTGCCAAGGTGGACGGGTCGCATGACGGGGCGATGCTGTTTTCGGACGGCACCAACCTGAACTTCAATTCTGCGGCGGCCAACGAGTTCGCCGCCCGCTGCACGGGCGGGGCCCGGTTCGTCTCGGCCGTCAACGGCAGCGGAACGCCGACGGCCGGGGTGACGCTGGCCTCGGGCGGCGGATCGTGGTCGACGATCAGCGACCGGAATGCCAAGCGGGACTTCGACGCGGTGGACAAACGGGAGCTACTCGACAGGCTGGGGAAGGTTCCGATCACGACGTGGCGGTATAGGACGCAGGACGCGTCGATCCGCCACATCGGCCCGGTCGCGCAGGACTTCCACGCCGCGTTTGGCGTCGGCGAGGACCAGAGGCGCATTACGACGATCGATGCGGACGGGGTCGCGCTCGGCGCGATCCAAGGGTTGCACGAACTCCTCAAGGAGAAGGACACGCAGATCGCAGCGCAGAACAAGGAGATCTCTAGCCTGCGGGGTCGGCTCGCCAAGGTCGAAGCGATCTTGGGCACGCTGGCGAACGCGGAGAACGGAGGTGCACGATGAACCGCCGAGTGTCACACGCCGTCCGCATGATCCTCTGGACGTTGCTGCTGTTTGCGGCTCCGAGCGTCGCGGCGGCCGGCTATGCGATCGAGTCCTACACGATCGAGGTGGCCGAGACGGGCAGCTCGGGCGGCGGCTACGTGCTGACCGGCACGATCGAGCCGCCAGATCCCAGCGTCAAGTCGATGACGGGTGACGGGTTCGAGCTCACAGGCGAGCTCCATCTCGGCGACGCCGACGGCCTGGCGTCGGTCGCCAGCGATGTCGAGGACGAGGCCCGGGCGGGCTCCCAGTGCGGCCGCGGCGTGGAGGAGGCCCTGCCGCTGCTGATGATTGGTCTGGTTGGCTTGTATGCGGTGGCGAGGCCCAGAACGAGACCGAGCGCAGGTGGCCGGCGCCGCCCACGCGGCGAATGAGCGGGTAATGGCCGGCTATCCAGGCGGGTCGGATGGCCAGACTTTGAAGGTCCCGTCGGCGCTGGCCGAGAGCACGTTTTTGCCGTCCGGGGAGATGTCCAAGGAGTAGATCGAGCTATCCTCCGCGTGGGCCTGCCAGCTGAGGATCAGTCGTCCGGTGGTGGCCTCGAAGACGCTGATCTTCGCCTTGCCCGCGGTCAGGATTCGTTTGCCGTCGGGCGTGTAGACGGCCGCGTAGATCCTGTTGTTTTGGGTGGGGTTTCGCCAAACGGAGTTCCCCTCAGGGACCTGACAGACCATGAGCATCCCGTTGTCGTCGCCGGCGGCCAGAAACCGCGAATCGGGCGAGAACGCCACGCCATCGACCTCGTCGGTGTGATCCCGCTTGACCCAAACCTGCTTTCCGGTCCGGGCATCCCACAGGTACAACCCGCCCCCGTCACAACCGGCGGCGATCCACTTGCCGTCGGGTGAGACGGCCAATTCGCCGACCTCGCGCTCGTGGTCAAATCTCCGGAGTTCCTGGCCGGTGTCCGCGTTCCAGATCCGAACTGTCCTGTCGTGACTCCCGGAGATGATTCGCTTGCCGTCGGGATGCCACACGACGCACGAAGCGCCCTGTCGTGCGGTCGCTTCCAAATGGCAGATGTGCTTTCCCGTGGACGCATCCCGAACGCATCCGTGCCAGGTGACGTGGGGGGCACAGACGACTCGGCGACCGTCCGGGGAGAAGGCCACGGACGTCAAGTAAGTGTGCGGGTGAGCGACGGTGTCGACGAGAGGCGCACTGACGTGCGAGGCTTCCCATATCGTGAGCTTCCCTCCCGCGGCGACGGCGATTCGCTTGCCATCCGGCGAGTAGTCCGCGAAGCACAACCCGTCGGAGAGCTTCCAGGTCATGGCGTCGGTGATCGTGTCTGCTGCCCAGACCTTGCAGGTGTTGTCCGAACTGGCCGAGACGATGCGCTTGGCATCGGGTAGCCAGAGCGCCGCCACAGGCCCGACGTGCCCCCGGAGCACGTTCAAGATCCGCCTGGTCTCCAAGTCGACGATGTGGATCAGCCCGATCGGGATGTGCGGACTCGATTTCGGGGTACGCACCAGAAGGTCGGGCACGACGGACTGCGTGGCGGCTGGCCTGCCGCTCCTCCGAGCCAAGGAGACGCCCTCCGGCAACGCCCACGTCTGTTCCCGAGGATCGTTCCGGTGGATCGAGACGATATGCCTGCCGGTCTTGGGGAATCGGAACCCAACAATCGGATCTTCCCTTGCCGTGTCACGGGTCCACAGACGCTTGCCATCCGAGGCGCGCCAGAACGTGATGGTCTTGTGTCCTGCGATGAAGTAGTCCCCCGCGGGGGAAAACACCATCATGGTCGGGTTGGGACACGGCAGCGACAGGATCCGTGCGCCCGAGGGAACCGAAGACACATGCGCGGTGCTATCCTGGTCCAGCCAAAGCACTCGTGTGCCGTCGGGCGAGAAGGTGAAGTGGCTTGCCCGCTTCTGCGGGCGGCAACAGAGAAATTCCTGGCCCGTGTCGGGGTCCCAGACCCTGAGCGTCTGGTCCCTTCCGGAAGACGCGACGTACTTGCCGTCGGATGAGATCGCCAGATACTCGACGTTCCCCTTGTGCCCCGTGAACGTCAGCAAGCTGCGGTCGCTGAGCCAATGCAGGCGATACCATTCCCAGGCGCGGAACTCGGGCGGACAGGCCTCGAGCATCCGCTTCATCTCACCCGTGTCGTCCTTCTCGAACGCGTTCAACGCCATGTGAATGCGGTTGAAGTAGAGCGTCTGTTGGGCCTCGCGCTCGGCGGCCGCCGCCCGATCCCGTTCACGCGTGGCGCGTCCGGCGTTCAGGAGGGCAATCACCGTCAGGGCAACAAGGCAGACCACCGAACCGGCTATCACCGCCGACAACGCCTTGTACCGGGCAATCGTCTTCCTGAGTACGTAGAGCCCGCTGTGTGATTTGGCCTCGATGGGACGGCCAGCCAGATACCGCTCAATATCGTTGGCCAGCGCGGCAGCGCAGGCGTAGCGCTGCCCCGGGTCCTTCTCCAACGCCTTGCGAACGATCGTGTCGACGTCGTCGTCGAGCTGGGGGGCTTGGCGTGAGAGCTTGCGCGGCTCGGTCTCATTGATGTGCTGGAGTATCTGGGACATCGAACCGGTCGTGGGGTAGGGCGTCTGGCCCGTCAGCACTTCATAGAGAACAACGCCCAGCGCGTAGACGTCCGTCCGTGTGTCGACCGCATCCGGCTTGCCCGAGGTCTGCTCGGGCGAGGCGTAGGCGAGCGTGCCGAAAAACTCGCCCGTCTGCGTCGCCAGCGAATCGGGGCCCGTCGCGTCCATGGGCTTGGCCAGGCCGAAATCGAGCACATGTGGCTCGTCTGCCGCGTCGACCAGGATGTTGCTCGGCTTCAGGTCGCGATGGATGATCCCGCGGCCATGGGCATAGGCGACGGCCCGGCAGATCTTGACGAGCAGGCGGAGCGTGTCCTCAAGGGTCAATCGGTTCATGGCCAAGTAATCACGGAGCGGCAGCCCGTCGATGTACTGCATCGCGAAGTAATGCCGGCCGGCCGCCTGGCCGCTGTCGTACAGGTGGACGATGTTGGGATGCTCCAGAGCGGCGACCAGGTCGATCTCGCGCTCGAAGCGCC
>CAYMLO010000153.1:0-23143 GCA_964390905.1 uncultured Planctomycetales bacterium
GCCGCCCCCGGCGCCTCAACCCTCGAAAACCGCTCCGCGCTCGCTTATCTTGGGTTTAGTTGCACGTCAACGGTCCAGTTCGCCACTCTGTTTCCAGTCATGATCGGTAGTGCTGCCGACGCCCCTCAACCCTCCAGGTTCGGACTTGGTCCGGGTGCATGGTGGCCGACACACCCTCGAGCCGGAAATCACGTAAGTCCTTTGTCATCAATGAGGACGAAGTTCTCGGGAGGGACAGGGGGGCGGTAGTTCGCTCTTCGCGTTTAGTGCTCCACGGCGGTGAATCGACCGGGTGGTTAGGGACGGCGTTTCTGGGGGAAACCCGTGCCACGATCCCTCGTCGAGTTTCAATGCGACGGACCATTTCTGGTCGGACGCGTCGATCTGGAGCACGACGGGCCACGCCTTTGTTTCAGGCGTACAAACCGCGCCCCGAGTTCGACTCGCGTCGGCTCGCGCGGCACAGAGGCGAACGGGCCGGGCGCGACGGTGCCGGCTTGCCGCGGCCGGTCGAAGAAATCGTGGGTGATCCCGTCGACCGCGGGGCATTCCGGGATCGGTTCCGCGGCGGACCAGGTGAGTTCCAGCGTCTTGGAGTTGAAGGTCGCTCGTACGGCGGCAGCCACGCTGTTCCGGTCCCAGCCGTGCTTGTTGCGCCACGCGGCCAAGTCGAACGGTCGGTTGGGTGTGGCAAAGACGTTGTGGTCCGACGTGTTCTGGGGGTCTGAGATCGAGAGCATCGCGTCGCCGAGGAAGATGTTGCTCAGGATCTTGTTGCGCTTGGCCGTGGTGGGCCGGCCTAGGACGACTCGGTCTTTGCAGATCCGCATCTGAAGCGCGTGCTTGGCGCTTTGGCCGACGAAGTTGTGGGCGATGACCAGCTCGTCGCAGTCGTGCTGGTAGATGCCGTTGCCGCGGGTGGCCCAGACGAAGTTCGTGTCGACCATGTTGGGCACTTGCGACGCCTCCATGAAGATCGCGCCGCAGGAGCAGTCGGTATGGAGGACCACGTTCTGCGTGACCCGCGAGTAGCGGTTGCCGTAGTCGAGCCAGATGCCGGCCGCGTCGATCGAGTCGGTCACCAGGTTGCGGCGCACGAGGCAGGAGACGGCCCGATGGACCTTGATCGCGGCCACCTCGCAGATCGGCCAGGTCCGGTGCCAGCCGCAGCGACGGATCGTGTTCTGGTCGATCAGGGTGTGCTCGATCCGTTTGCCCTCGATGCCGCCGACGCCGCAGTCGGTAATCGTGTTGCGGCGGACGACGTGCCGGCCGCCCTGGGCCAGCTTCGGGCCGGTTACGTCGAACTGGTCGCCGATGTCGATCCCGATCGCGTTGCACTGACGCACGGTATTGTCTTCGATGATCCAGTGGTGCCCGCGTTGGGTGGAAAGCGCCCCCTTCTGCGGTCGCGGAAAGCAGCTCGCCGAGTGCTCGATCGTTAGCCCTCGCACTCGGATATACCCCAGGCCGTACTTCTCAGGCGCGAAGATAAGCCCCTGGGTGGTCACCTCGAAGGCGGCTCGGTTCGGGTCGACGTCTTTGATGGGATGAACATGGACGGCCCGGCCGTCGGCTTCGACCCAGTATGCACCTTCCGTGCCGGCCAGGTCGTCGTACGCCGCAAGCTGCCTGAGCCGCTTGCCGTCCTGGAAGACGAGCCCGCGGCGGAGCGTGTTGGGCACCTTGCCTTTGGTAGACACGGCCCAGGGCATGCACTTGTCGATCTGGGCGTCGGTCAGGTTCACCAGCGCGAACGGGTTGTCGTCGGGGAACAGCGCTTCGGCGAGCGTGGTCATCCAGACGTTCGCCGGCCCGGCCCGGCCCTCTCGCTGGGAGGGAAGCCATTTCGAGCGGAGCATGCGCGAGCCCTTGACGACGACCGTCTCTCCCGGCGCCGCCTCGTAGCTGATCATTTGGTCCGGCCCGGTGCCGCCGCGGGCTGGGCGCACGCGCTCGCGGTAGGTGCCGGCGTGGATCACGGCCCGCTCGCCCCGCCGGAGCACCTGGGCCGCGCGGTTGATGGTCGCGAAAGGCCGCGACTTGGTGCCGGGGTTGTCGTCCGACGCCTGGGGACTTGACGCGTCGACGTGGTACGTGCGCACAAACCGGATCGGGGCTTCCCACGTCTTGAACTCTCTGCCGTCCGGCAGATAGACGGGTGGGTCGAGGGACTTCAGGTCAACGGCCCAACTGCTTGAGACGGCAAACAGGATCAGGAGAACGACCAGCAGGGGCGGGCTTGAGTTTCGTCGCATCACGGTTACTCCACGGTTAGGGAGCTGGTTGGGGCCTGTCGATACCGAAAATGCTGTCCGGGACGATTGCAGCAGCGCGTGACGTAGGGGTGTAGCGGCTCCAACCGACCGAACTTGGAAAGGTGAAGCGTGCAAGTCTCCATCAACAAACAAGGACGAGGTCCTCGGGAGAGACAGCAGGCCGGTCAGTCGGTGGCCGCGATCCAGACCGGTTTCCAGATGCCGCCCGCGTATCCAGAGTCATGGACGCGCATGGTAATGCGGTTCTTCTGTCCGGGGGTGAGCTTGCCGGTGATGTCGACGGCGGCGGGTTTGTCCCAAATGGAACGCGGATCGCCTTTGCGCTCCCCGGCGGGCTGGCCGTTGATCCAGAGGTCGAAGGTCTCGTCTACGCCACCGCATAGGAGCCAGATGGTCTTCGCCTTGATCTGCGGGATGTCCACTTCAACCGTGTACCACCCGTACCCATCGTAGCGCTCGTAGCCCTGTCGCTCCCATATCTCGTGAATGGAGATGAGCTTCCAGGAATCATCCGGGGAGTGGCTGAACCAGCCTTGGCTCTCTCCCACCTTTTCCGGGTCTGTCTTGAACGCCCATTGCTCGGGCAGTTCAAGAACGCGCCGCCCCGCCAACGCTTCCACTGGAAGCGGCTGGTCCTTGAATGCAGCAAAGGTGACGCCCTCGGACAGCATGGTCACACCATACCTCTCGCACAGAGCCGTGAATCGCTCAATAAGCGGGGCCATGCGCGCGATCAATTTAGGGTCGGCTATCGCATCGCCGGAAAGGTCGAAGAGAGGCTCCAGCGCCGCCCGGTAGGCGCAGATGGACGCTTTCTCGACGCGCGCACGCAGGGATTCGTCGTCGCCAGCAAGGGTGAGCGCCTCGGCGAAGGCATCAAGGCCTGCCTGAGCGATGGTCTCATCAATGCCGTAGTCCGCTGCATTTCCCGAGCATCCTCGATGAAGACCGAGCCGGGAGGCGTTGTCGTGCGTGAGATTGATGAACCGGCGAATCGGCGGCGCCGCGGCCTTGTAGTGCAACGTCAGGAATTCGTCCACGAGGCCCCGCCCATTGCGATTCGGGTCCCACAGCAGGCTGGACATGAGGTAGTTCCGGAGGTCGGAGAATTCGCCTCCCTGGCCGTTCCAGACGCCCTGCATGAAGACGCCGATGGCGTTGTTGGCCACGAAATAGCGAATGTTGGGCTCCATGACACGCAGATTGGGACAGGGCAGGAGGTAGTGGCGGAAGTTGGTGTTGTAGTTCCAGACCGAGACGTTTCTGCACATACTCCCCCACGCCGTCATGTCCCGGCAGAAGTCCGCGTTCATGGGGCAGTTCGGATCGTCGATCGGGTGCAGGATGCAGCATTCGCCGCTGCACAGGTGGATTTGCACGTTTGGGCGGGGCCTGACGGTCTTGGGCGGCTTGCGCGTATATGAATAGGCAAGTGTGCCGACCAGGACGTTCGGGAACTCCTTGGCCACTTCATCGGCCACCGCATTGACGAAGGTGAGCAACGAGCCCATCGGGGTGCCTTCGCGCTCATCGATGGCGGCGCACTTGGGGCATCGGCAATAAGCAGCGTTATCGTTCTGGCTGACGGAGATGTTCTCCTGACCGGGGTGGGCTCGCAGGGCCGCCAGAACCCGTTCGGTGACGATGCGCAGCACATCCGCGTTGGTCAGACAGAGCTCGGTGTGGAATCCACCACCAGCGATGTCCGGGAAACGCTTGCCATCTACCAACGCGAAGTACTCGGGATGTTCCTTGCCGAATTCCTTCGATGGGATCAGGAACCGGAAGGTGTGGTTGATGTTCTGCAGGCCCGTCTTGCCGCCCAGTGACGCTTGGGTGGGAACGGTGTTGGTGCGGGTGCGCGCCGCGAAGGTCTCGTTGCGGTTGGTCTCAGCGTAGAAGCTCCAACGGAACGCGAGGGGCGGATGGTAGAAGCGGTCCACCGGTCCAACGACGCGCCATTTGCCTAACCGAGGCACGTGGATGTGGTCGTGGGTGAGGAACCGGACGCCCACGTAGTCTTCGAGGAATGTGTAGACGCCGTAGAGCGTGCCGCGAGGACGCCCGCCCGCGATAGCGATGACATCCTGTTTGATGACGATGCGCAGGTCTTCAGGGCCAAAATCGCCGACGTCGAACCCAGCGGCGCTGGCCTTCATGCCCGGGGAGACACCGATGAATACATGCCGTCCAGGGGTCCGGGTGGTCTTGACGATGGGAAGCTTGAGGCCGCTTGCTCGGGCGAATATCCACTGGAACTCCTTGGCTGCGTAGACTTCGCTGGGAATCGCGTCCTGGGCGACTACGATGTCCCATCCCTGCATGGCGGCGAGATCCACGCCCTGAGGAGTCGCGCCCACCCCCAGGCTCGCCATTCCGATCAGTAGCATCGTCGTCATCGGTTCCTATCTCCCTAGTATGGCAAAGTCGTTCCGGTGAGTGCTGCCATGTCGCATCTGGCCTTTAAGGTGAACACCGCGTGACAGCAAGGGCTGTCCCTGACGAAGGCGCTATCCGGGACGATTGCAGCAGCAAGCAACAAGGCAACGTGGTTGGCCGTGACACGAACAGTACATCACCCCACGTCGCAGGTTCCTGAGAAGAGAAGGTATTCGACGGCGCTGCGCAGGTCTAGGGCGTACCCCACACGGGTCACAACCCTCGACCGACCGAGCTTTGAAGGGGGAAGCGTGCAAGTCTCCATCAACAAACAAGGATGGGGTTTTCGGGAGGGACAGGTACTGACGAGGGGCAACGGTGAAGCGGTCCCAGCCGGGAGCACCGGAAAGGAGGACATATGAACGCACGGGGTCGGTAGGTCTCCGCCAACCTGGAGAGCCGCAACCGCAAGCCAGCTACGAATCCGCTGGACGCTGCCAGCGTAGTTGCGTTTTAGTTGCACGTGGTCGGCGCGTAAAGAAGGCCCGTCGCTAAGCTGTTTAGCGACAGGCCCTTGGAAGTAGCGGGGGCAGGACTCGAACCTGAGACCTCCGGGTTATGAGCGGGATAAACCTCCATCGCGCATCCACCTGAACATCATCACCTTACGTCATCAAGCCCCTTCCACAGCGACAGAACTAAGTGCGCATCGTGCGCATGGTGCGCATGGTGCGCACAAAATGATGCACGTTTTGAGCACACGAGAAACGTGCTGATCGTCCTTGTACATCGACGTCGTGTTGGTCGCAAGGGCCTTTCGCTCGGGCTTGATCGGGGTTACTCTCGCCCTGTCGGTCCGCGTTCGGTGCGGGTGGATGGTAACCGATAGACCGTCGAGATACGGATTACGCAAGTCCTTTGTCATCAGCGAGGGCGGAGTTTTCGGGAGGGACAATTCCATGAAGACGCGCATTACGGAACTTTTTGGCATCAAGCACCCCATCATTCAGGGGGGGATGCATCACGTAGGCCTGGCGGAACTGGCTTCTGCAGTATCGAACGCCGGCGGGCTCGGGATCATCACGGCCCTGACCTTGCCAACTCCGGATGACCTCGCCAACGAGATCGCCCGCTGTAAGGAAATGACCAACGCCCCCTTTGGTGTGAACCTCACGCTTCTCCCCGTAACCAGTGCACCGGATTACCCCGGCTATGTCAGAGTGATCATCGAGAGTGGCGTGAAGATCGTAGAGACCGCGGGCTACAACCCAACCGAGTTTCTCCCTGCGCTGAAAGATGCCGGTATCAAGGTCATTCACAAGTGCACGAACGTCCGCCACTCGCTCAAAGCACAGTCTATCGGGTGCGACGCCGTCTCAGTTGATGGGTTCGAGTGTGGGGGACACCCCGGCGAGGACGACATCCCCAACATGATTCTCCTGCCCCGTGCCGCCGACGAGTTGGAGATACCGTTCGTCGCTTCCGGCGGTCAGTGTGACGCCCGGTCCCTCGTGGCGTCCCTCGCCATGGGTGCCGACGGCATCAATATGGGCACCCGCTTCATTGCTACGAAGGAGGCGCCGGTCCATCAGAATGTGAAGGAGGCCCTTTTGAAGGCGACCGAACTCGACACCCGGCTCATCATGCGGCCCCTGCGCTTCACCGAACGCGTCCTCAACAATTCCGCCGTGGAACGACTCCTGGAGAAGGAACGGCAGCTCGGCGCGAACATCGGATTCCAGGACATCGAGCGCGAGGTCGTCGGCGTTTATCCCAAGGTTATGAAGGAAGGCGACACGGACGCGGGCGCCTGGAGTTGCGGCATGGTGGTCGGCCTGATCGACGACATCCCCACCTGCCAGGAACTCATCAACCGCATCATGTCCGAGGCGGAAGAGATCATCCAGAGCCGTCTCGCCGGGATCTTGGCCGGATAAGCGCTACCCAGGCGAGGGTGTCCTTTCCCGAGAACCCATCCCAAGCGATCTGGCTTGTTTGATCACCACGAACTCGGGGTCTCAGGGAGTTCTTCCCAGGGATGGCCGGATCGGACACGAACACCGGTGGCAGTGTTCTCTCTACACGATATTCGGCGTGACCTCTTCGTCCTGGGGTTCGGTTGGGCTCAGGCGGCTCGTCGTTCGTAGTGGTGGTGAAGTCCGCCGAGATGTGGAACAGCAATGACCTTTCCACGACAAGGTTCCTGGGGCAGCCTGCCGTCTGGAGTGTCCTTGTCCAGGGAAAGGTGCGTGCGGTAGCGATTGTAGTACTCGACATACGATCCTAGCACGCGCCTCAGATGTCGTTCCCCAAAGACGATGATGTGGTTCAGGCACTCTCGTCGTATGCTTCCGTTCAGTCGCTCCGAGTAGGCGTTCTGCCAAGGGCTTTTGGGCGCTGTAAGGACTTCCTCGATACCCATGTGCTTCACACGATTTCGGAACGCCTGTCCGTAAATGCCATCGCGGTCGCGCAGGAGATACCGGGGAGCTGTCTCCCACGGGAAGGCCTCGACAACCTGCTGGCCCGCCCAGACCGCAGTTGGGTGCTTGGCGACGCCGAAGTGGATGATCCGACGACGCTCGATGGACAGGAAAAAGATTGCGTAGAGGACCTCGAAACGCACGGTGTGAACGACCAGAAGATCAATAGATACGAGCTCCGGGGCGTGATTCTCCAGGAAGGCGCGCCATGTTGGAGAAGGCGGCTTGCGGACACGCACCATGTACTTCTCCACGGTGGACTTCGAGACATGGATCCCAAGGGCGGCAAGCTCGCCGACGATCCGAAGTGAACCCCAGGTTGGGTTCATGCGCGACATGGTGCGAATGAGTTCCTGGACGTCTTTGGGGAGCGGCGGCCGACCGGGCTCCCCTTGCCTTGAAAGCTTGGTCCAGTGCTCCTTGAAGCGCTTGCGTTGCCAGCGAAGGATCGTCTCGGGCTTCACGAAAACAAGCGCTTGTTTCCAGTCGTCCCAGATCCGAGCCAGAAGGCTCCATAGCACGCGGTCGGCTGGCAGTATCTTCGGCCTCTTCACGCTGCGGTGATACACGCAGAGCTGGTGGCGCAGTGCCAAGTTCTCCGCCTGCAAGCCGTAGCGAGTGCGGAAGAGGGAGGCGATCGTAGCCAAGACCAGGCGGAGCACGTGTGCGTGCTTCGAGCATTGCTTCCCGGTCGTTTGACCGAGGCGGTCGCGTCCCGCGTTGGTTGAAGACAACTGTTCGGAGCGCTTCACATCGGGCATCGTCGTAGTGCGCGCCGTTACCAGCCAACCCGTGCGGCGCGTAGTCCAGGGCCTCTACAACGCCGGATGACGTTCTCACAGAGCACAACAGGTCAGGTCTCTCAAGCAGCCCAACAATGGCCGCCACAAACCGCTATGCCGGCGAGTTATCCGCCTTCAGCTCGCCAAGGGCATACTGGATGCCTGCCAGGCAACACGAGGAGATTCGCTTGTCCCAGTAGTTGTGGAGGTGGTCTCCCAGGCTGCAGTACAACACGCGGGCGTCGTCCGTGCTCTGCATCACGAGTCTCGAGTAGTTCCCGTCGGAAGTCCCGGTATCGTGCTCGCTGCAATCGGAGCTTCCCATCGTTTCGCAGTTCCGAGTAGCGGGGGCGGCATCCCGCCGCGGTCAACGCAACCGGTCGAGGAACGCGAGCAATTCACGGTTGAACTCGTCGGCGACCTCGACGTTCATCCAATGCCCGGTGTTCTTGATCACGACGAGCTTCGCGTCTTCGGCGGGCAGGTTCTTCCCAAGCGCCACGGCTTCCGGATCGTCGGGGCCGATGCGTCCCCGGCCGGCCGTGTAGATGAGGATCGGAACGCGGATGGGATCCTCATCCGTTGGCGGCGCCTTCACCTTCGCCTCGGGCGGCATGGGCGGGAGGGCGTTGCGCGCCTCCTCGATGCGCTCGCGCTCGACAGCCCACGCCACGGCCATCTTCGTATTGTAGTCCGACGGGTAGTCCCACAAGCGGCCGACCTTCCGGAGCGCCTCCTTGTTCCGGTGATACATGGCGACGACTTCCGGGTCGTGACGCGGCGAGAGTCCGCTGTCGAGGGGCGCGTCGGGGCGCCGCGTGTCGGGAGGACGATCGTAGACCTTGCCGAAGCTGGAACTGTCGATGGATATCATTCCGATGACGCGCTCGGGATTCCAGCGATACATCCCGAGGATCAGGGCGGCGCCCGCGCTGCGGCCCATGAGGATAGCCCGTTCGACCCCCAGGCGATCGAGGACTGCCCAGCCGTCGGCGATCTCGCTCGCGCCCGTGTAGCGATAGCGTCCGAGGTCGCTCTTGCCACGACCGACGCGGTCGAAGCGAATCACGCGGAAACCCGCATCGACCAGGGGCCTCACCTGGGGATCGTAGACGTCGTGCGTGCCTCCGGCGCCGGGGGCCATGAAGACGGCGATCCCCTCCCCTTCGTCACGGTAGCGGAGCCGGCGGCCGTGCTCACGGAGGATCGTCTTGATGCCCGTCGGGGAATCAACGGCGGCATCCGCGTTGATGTCTCTACTGAGATGCCAAGTCTTGCCGGCGACGGTGACGTCGATGCGTGCCTCGTCGGCGCCGACGGTGAAGCCTTCGGCCAGAGCGGCGGTGAGCTTGGGAGGCGTCGTACCTCGGTACGGATACAGGATCGTCAGGAAGGCGGCGGGGGCGGGGTCGGCATGACGGTACGAGATCGCGGTCCTGCGCTCTCGAGAGCCGTACTTCCAGGCGAACCACCCTTGCTCAGCCTTCAACGTCACGGGGATCGTCGAAGGCGACCAGACCAGGACGTTGACGTCCTTGAACTTCGTCGTGGCCGACTTGGCCGCTGCGTCGACGGCGACGTCGCCGACCGCGAACTGAAAGTTCAGGTCGAGCGCCCCCTTGGCCTGGCCGATGGCCTCGTCCAGGAGCACGAAAAAGGCCTTGTCGACGAACCATACGCTGCGTCGATGCGTCAGCTTGGGGTAAGACCGGTTCTCGACGACCAGCGCGTCGAGCCCGTCGGACGTCTCCCACAGCAGGGACTCACCGGCTACCTTCGTGTCCTTGCCGTCCAACGTCATCGTCTGGTGCACGCGCGTCTGCCGATGCCATGTCCGCCCCGCGGCGTCGTGCCCGTAGGTGTAGAAGCCCGAATCCGTCATGAGCCATCGGCCGTAGGCATACAGCTCGAACGTTCCGTTGTCGGCCTGGTCGTGGCTCGAGATGGCCCGTGGCGAGCAGTGCAGGGCGAAGTAGACCTGCTGGGGTCCCCATTCCGAACGCATCACGTAGAACCCCGCCTCGCGGAACGCGTAGCTGGTCTGGTCGGGCAGGGCGCTGCGGTCGAGCTTGGCCCGGGCGGCGTGTTTCGGGTCGCTCGTCGATTCAGTGGCGTCCAGGAGCTTGCCGTATAGCGACCACCGCGATCGCAGGCTGCCGACGTTGATCGCGCGGGAGCCGTCGCCGAACATGGGCATCCCCAAGTCCGGCGTCGCCATCGCGAATATGTAGTCGTACATCTTGCGAACGCGATCGCGGTAGTCGTCCGGCACGGCCAGGCCGAACGACTTCATCCGTCCGATGACCTCCTCTGCGTCGCGCAGGACGCCGAGGTGATACCCGGCTGACCATTCCCGCTGTACGCCGTCCGACGTGGTCTGCGCCAGCAGGTTCTCGCGCATGCGATCCACCGCCAGCACCATCCAGCGCTTCGCGTCCTTGAACTCGCGGAAGGTGTAGGCGACGTTGACGAACCCCCGCTGCTCGAACACCGCCTTGTTGTGGACGACGCCCATGGGGATCCGCTCGGTCTTGACCTGATGGTCGTAGAGGCTGGCGAGCAATACGCCGAGGAACTCGGGCGTAAAGGCCTTGCCGTGGACGAGCGTCTTGAATGCCTGGCAGGTCATCGTGGCCCGTATGCCGGTCTGGATGTCCAACCAGGCGAAGCCCTTCCAGTGCTTGTACACGGCGTGCGCCTTGTTGCGCTCCTCCAGCGGGTGTTTGGAAATCCAGTCGGCGGCCATCTCCACGAAGGCGCGGGCGTACTTCTCGTCCCGCGTCTCGGCGTAGGCGTCAGCCAGCGGCCCGGCCCAGTAGAACCGGTACATGGCCGCCACCCATTCGATATCGCCGCGCGGATCCCACGCCCAGTTGATGTCGGGGCCGTAGTCGGCCTCCTCATACGGACCCCACTGCAGGATGTGTTTGACGATCTTGCCGGCCCTCGTCAAGGTCCCTTTGGCTTTGCCCTTCTTGACGGGCGGCAGCGGATACTTGTCGCGGTAGTGGTCCAGCAGCGCAGCCAGCGCGCCGAGCCGATCGCCCCGGTCGGCCGCGGCCTTGGCACGCTCCAAGCCCGGCCCGCTCAAGTCCAGCTTGCCCAGGATCTCGTTCGGATCCAGCGACGTGAGCTTCACGTCCCACCGGCGGGAGTAGGGAACCATACCGCCCTCCGCAGCCCTGCATGGCTCGACGAATGCCGCCATCCCGACCGTCACGATCATCAGCGTCCGACCCATCGTCACCCACCTCCTCGAAGTCCCGATCCGCACCTCATCATAGTCACCGACGACGGCGTTGTCCCCACGGCGCGCCAACGCCCTGCATTGCGGGGTGCGCGCTGCACTCGGCGCGCAATCCATCGCAGCCGCGACCGTGAGGGAGCGAGGACTGATGGCGGATCGCATAGCCATCCGTTCGCTCCCTGACGGTCGCGGCTCTGAGTAGGCCACACCCCGTGGATAGCGCTTCTATAGCGGCGCCGGTAGACGGAGGATCATCCAGTCGCGAGTAATACTCATCAGCGCCGCCGGAATCGGACCGTCCCACCCCTGGACCACGCCGCGCATCCTGCCGCCAACGTCGCGCCAGACGGCCACGTCGATCCGGTCGGCCAACTCGATGTTCACGCCGCCGCCTTCGAATCGCTTCAGTCCGCTGGCCGCCAACGCCGCCAAAGTCTTTAACTCGATACGAGTGGTCCGCTGGCACTTCGGCGGCTGCGATGGGGGATTCTGTTGCGCCCAAGACGGCTGGGGCGGTTAGGAGACACACGCAGCAGATGTGGTGGATCATTGGCTATTCCCTGGAAATACGGGTTCAGTCCGAACCAACGCCGGCCTCCCCGAGCTTGGCGATGATCTGCTCAACCGTGTGACCTTTCCGAGCCGTGATCCGACCTCCATTCCAGATCCAGGAGCCGACAGGCTAACATACGAAGTGGCAGCATCAACAGGGGCAGGTCACAATGGAACCAAACACGAAAGGACGGTGACATGCGTCAGTCATCAATGAGGCTTGCGGTTGCTGTGGCGGCGGTGTCCAGCGCGGGGCGTGGCCATGCCGACCCGCTCCAGCCCTGGGGGGGTGCGGGGCTCAACGAATGGATGAACGCCTCCAAGGCAGTCGTCATCAGTGACATGACGCGGTGCACACCGAGCTCCGCCCTGTCACCGAACGTGGGGAAGGGGCGCTGGAAGATCCTGCCCTATGTTCTGCGGGGCGGTCAACGTGGCAAGATGGTTTGCGCCGGGCAGGAAACTGGTGCGCCCCCCCTCCGGCTACCCCTCGGGGCGTCGGGCTGGCATGCGATCTTCGTCGGGGTCTTCAGCACATCCGAGGCGCCGAGCCAGGTGTGGCTCAAGCTGGATACGGACCCGGCACCAACGCCCCGCTACAACCGATCGACCGCCCATTATGGCAACGTCGAGGATGTCTTCTTCAAGGTGGCCGAGCTAACGGAATCCGTCGCCCTGCATATCCGCCAGCAGTCGGCGGGGTTCACGTGCGGCTGTGGCATAGCTCACGTCAAGCTGGTGCCGCTCACGGAGGCTGAGGTCCAACGGGTCCGACAGAGACGCAATGACCCATCGCGCCGGAACCTGGCCGCAACGTGCGACGGGTTCAGCTTCATCTACTACCGCCGCCCGACGACGGCCGAGGAGCTGCTATCCGAGGTGGAGATCTATCGCGACACAGATTTCGGCACGCTCTATCTGCACTCACCCGGTGCCGACAAGGTCAACTACGCCTCCAAGGTCGGACATATGAAGGGGACGGGTATCGAGGATTTCCCGCGTGCCGGTGATCGGCACTTCGTTGAGGCGATTCGGGAACTGGCCAGGCGGAAGATCAACCCGGTCAAGGTCCTGATCGACGGGGCGCACGACGTCGGGATGAGGATCCACGTCGGCATCCGTCCGGCAGGCTGGAGCTTCTTCGAGCCGTACGCGGAGTACTGGGAATCGCCCTTCTATCGGCAACATCCCCAGTGGCGGTGCGAAGACAGGGACGGCACGCCCGTCACGCGGATGAGCTGGGCCGTGCCCGAGGTGCGCAAGCACTTCATCGACCTGCTGGCCGAGCAGGTGGCCTTCGGAGCCGACGGTGCACACATCGTCTTCAACCGCGGCTATCCCCTGGTCTTGTACGAGCGACCGTTTCGGGATCTGTTCGAGAAGCAGCACGCAATAGACCCCCGCAAGATCCCGGAATCGGATCCGCGTATCGGGGGCATGTGGTCCGGCGTCGTCACAGCGTTCTTCCGCGAGCTCCGCGCGGTGCTCGATGCCGAGCAGCAACGACGCGGCGATGGGAAACGCTTGGCGATCAGCGCTTGTGTTCTGGGGCACGAGCAGGACAACCTGCGATACGGCGTCGATGTGCGCAGGCTAGTCAACGAGGGGTTGCTGGACGAGATCATGGTCTACGGGTGGGGGTTCGGCAACAAGCGTGCCGGTTACGAATTGGCCTTCTTCAAGGAGGTATGTGGCCCCAAGAACATACCGTTCCGTCCGTCGCTGGCCGTGCATTGGCCCGATCTGGGGCGGCGGGTCGGCCAGGCCATCTCGTTCTACGAGGGCGGGGCCGCCGGAGCGGCCATCTGGGATGCCGGTATCAAGGATATCTACGAATGGACGTTGATGTCCCGGCTGGGGCGCCTGGAGGACGCCCGGGGGCACCTGAAGCATATCAAGGGCGCCAAGCCCCCACACACGTACCATCGCTTCCATCGTCTCGGCAATCATGTCCGCGACGGCCGATTTGGTCCCTATTGGGGCGGGTAAGCATGGTGTCCCTCCCGAAGACTCCGTCCTCATTGAGGACACTGCAATCCTCTGGATGGCAGCTCTGGTGATATGGGTCAAGGATGGTGTTCTGGTGAAAGTACCAAGCTCGATCTTCGCTGTTGTCCTTTTGTTTGCGGCGCCGCGAGGGGCCGCCGTCACTGCCCGGCCGGAGGCAGATCGGAGATGTTCAGGTATGTGCCACGGATCCAGGAGATGCCCATGGGGCCGATCTTGACCGCCGGGGCGGTGTCGTCGGTGTAGTTGGCCAGGAAGATGCGGCCGTCGTCGAGGTTGATCCAGCCCGAGTATCCCTGGTCTTGGGCGGAAATGCTGGCGTCGACCTCGATGATGTGGTCCAGCTGGTACTGGTCGGGGAAGCCGTCTCTGGCGGCAGACCAGGCGGCGACGTGCTTGCCGGTGCGGGGATCGTCGAGGATGAGCCTGAAGCTTCGCCAGATGCTGCAGCCGGTGATCTCGGGGGGGATCTGGTGCGGATAGAAATAGGTTTCGTAGCTGTTGGGCTCATTTCCAAAGGCGAGTATGTGCAGGCTGCGGTTGGCGGGCGTCCACGCGAGCGGGGCGGTGCGTTTGTCCAGTTTGTCGGTCCTGAGGCATAGCTTGCCGTCGACGAGCAGTTCAGCCGCCTCTTTGCGCCTGATGATGCGGATGGTGTGAAATGCGCCGGGAGCGATGGGGGCCTTGATGTCCGAGGCGTGGGCGAGCTCGACTCTGTCGGGGAAGATGCGGAACTTGCCGGCATAGGGGATGGACACGGTAGCGGCCCTGCCCTTGTTCTCGACGACCTTGACCACAACGGTCAGATCGATGGTACTGTTTTCGCTGTCGGGCTGTCGGAGGAAGTATTGCGTGCATTGGCCGCGGATGCCGTCGTTGTCGATGTGCAGGGCGTCGCCCTTGAGGCCAACGCTGCGGCGGTCGTTGGAATGGGCGCCGGCGGCGAGAAGCAGGGTCGTATCGTGGGGATCGCCGACCCATGCCCAGAGAGCGGCCCGGCCGATGCCGGAACGGAAGGTGAGCATAACGCGCCCATCTTCGAGGAAGCCGGCGCAGGTTCTTCCAGTGATGGAGAAGGGCAGCTCGTGGGTTTTCCATGTCTTGCCGTGGTCGTCGGAGTATGCTTTGAGTGCGGGGAAACCGTCGCCGCGGTTCTCGCGGGCGTAGAGAAGGAGCCGATCATCAGGCAGGACGAGAATGCTGGCCTCACTGAGGCTGTGGGGCGGGTAGGTTTGCAGGTGGGAGAGGAACTTCCAGGTCTTGCCGCGGTCAGTGGAGCGGAAGAACTCGAGTCGCTCGCCTTCGGTGCCTTTCCACGGGTTTGCGCCGGGGTACCAGGATCCGGTCAGCAGCCAGGAGCCGTCGGCGAGTTCGGTGACGCGGCTGGGGACGACGGCGGGATTGCCGCCGGAGGCTGCGGGTGTTAGCGAGGCCAGACGGGTCCACTTGTGGCCGCCGTCGCGGCTGGTGAAGATGACGACCTCTCGCTTGGCGACGTCGGCGAGGAGCAGAAGCGATCCGTCGCGAAGCTTCTGCAGGCGCGGACAATTCACGCCCCCGGGGAAGATCCTCATGGCGTCGCCCCAGGTGCGGCCCAGATCGCTGCTGTGGCGGATGAAGAGGCCGCCGCCCCCGCCGTGCTGGACGCCGTCGTTGTGCGTGCAGCCGAGCGTGTTGGGTCCGGTTTGGACGACGTCAGGGAAGCCGAACCAACGCGGCGGGTTTCGGATGATGGTGACATGCCGGCCGGGCTTCCGCCAGAAGGAGCGCATGGACTGGAACTTGAAGCCCTTGCCCGGGGCGACGGCTCGGTGGGCCTTGGCCTTGGGGTGCGGGCGTACGCGCTGGGCTGCCGGGTTCGGTTCCGGTCGGACTTCGAGGCCGGTGATGTCGGCGGACTGTGGGTACTGCTCGACACGGACGGCGTCGATGGCTGTTACGGGATTGATGAGTGGGGCATCTTCCGCGAAAAGAAACCAGTCGTCGTCACCGCGCCCGCAGACCCAGGCGGTCATTCGTCCCATGTCGAGGTCGAGCTGCAGCTTGAAGTCGTAAGGCGTGTTGGGGCGGGCGTACATGCCGTAGTAGTTGAGCTTCCCGTCAAACAGCCACGTGGTGAAGAATCCCTTGTTGTGTGGCAGTTCACGGCCGTCGTGTAGGCCGAAGCGCACGGCGGGGACGAACTTCCCGTTGTCGTTCTGTCCGATGGCGACGATTTGCCGGCCTTGCGGTTTCCCGTCGACATAGGCGAGCGGGTTGGTCGGCCCCATGTCGAAGGTTGCGTAAACGTATAGCTTACCCCTGACGGGATCGATATCGGCCTCGTGCAGGCGGCAGGTGCCTTCGGGATTGTTGACAGGTCGGCCTTTGTCGTACGAAAACGACAACGGTTCGGCAGCTGCTGGTGCGACTGCGGACGATGTAAATGGGCCCTTTCCTTCGTTCCGCCACCAGAGGAACTCGTACGACCCGTGCTCGGCCACGGCGGCGAGGTCGGGACGCTTGTCGCCGTTCAGATCGGCGATGACGATCTGATTGGCGCTTCGCCAGTTCATCTTGAGCACATGTTTCGTCCACCGGCCTCGCGGGTCCCCGGTGTTCTCGAACCAGGCCACCGCGCCCGGGTTCCGCCACGTCGTCGCGGCCACGTCCACGTCGCCGTCGCCGTCCAGATCACCGGCCACGGCCTCGATCGCGTCGGTGAAGGGCTTGGCGATGACGTGCTTCTTCCACGGACCGGCCTTCGGTTTGCCGGAGTTCTCGTACCACACGACCTCGTGCGTGGACGTTAGCTTCTTGTCGGCCGACATGCCGGAGGCCATCACGACGTCCAGATCGCCGTCGCGATCCATGTCGACCGGCTCGCCGTGCATCGGGCGAATCGTGCGCGAGTCGATGACGTGTCGCTTCCAGGCGGTCTTCGCCGGCTTGCCGCCATTTTCGTACCAGACCACCAGATGGGCCGCCGGCGCGGTGCCCAGCAGGTCGACGTCGCCGTCCCTATCGAAATCGGCGGCGCGGATCGTCCGGGTCTCCTTGATGTCTTCCTCGATCATGTGCTTCTTCCAGGGCTGGTCCGCGGGCTTGCCGGGGTTCTCGAACCAAGCGAACTGATTGCCCAGGCTCCAGCTGCTGCCGGCCACGTCGAGATCCCCATCCTTGTCCAAATCAACAGCCACTACGTCGTACGCGCCGGGAAGTCTGGTCGTGATGACGTGTCGCTTCCACAGACCGGTCTTGGCGGGCTTGCCGCTGTTCTCGAACCAGAGCAGATGGCCATTCAGGTTCTTGACGATAACCACGTTCGGGCGCTTGTCGCCGTTGACGTCGGCCACGGCGTGCCGCTCCAGCCGCTCGGGATCGTTCTTCTGGACGAAGTGCTTGCGAAACGTGCCCGCCCCATCGTTCTCGAACCAGTACAGGCAGTTGTGAGGCTGGGCGTCGGCGCTGGTTAGATCCAGATCGCCGTCGCCGTCGAGGTCGGCCGCTGCGATCCCGTAAGGATACGTGTAGCCGCTCATGATCAAGTGTTCGGTGAAGCGAAGGCCGTCCTTGCCAGATCGAGCCGGCGCCGCCTTCTGTTCGGCAGAGACGCCCAAACACGGCAGGAAAGAAAGCACGACCGCTGCTCTCCACACTCCGCAAGATGTTCGCTGCATGACAGTCTCCGGCCATCTACGTTCTCAACCGCGTCTAACCGGCATTTCCCGGATGCACTTCGGCCGACGACCACCGTCGCCCTTTCTGACGATTCTAAAGCCGATCCTGAGATCGGCAAGCGCCTCATTTGCTCGATGGAGGGGGTATCCGTCGGCCGCCGTCGCCGTCGCGGTGTTTTCGAAGTTCGCCTGGAAGACGGGCTTGACATGTTCTGCGGCCGAGAGCCCGGCGACACACTGAACCGTGCACAGGGCGACACTCAGCGCATAGCTCACGGCCGATGATCGATGTTCGCTTGGTGACCGGTTACCTCCGGGGGACCTCGTCTGAGGTCGCATTAGCAGCCGAAAGCTCCTCAAGGACGTTTTCTTCCGTCGCCAGCAAGCAGTATCATCTCGGCATCGGAATCGAGGCCGTCATCGCGCCGTCACTGCAGGACACATCGCCTTCCAGAGCGTCTCGGCCATCGCCGGCATGTCCCTGATCGCCAACGTCCTTGAACCGGCGAGGTAACCACACGGCCACCTCTCCCGCACCGCGATTCTCCCAGACGCAGTAGGGGATCGCCGCTAAGTCGCGCCCGCTCAGCCGCCGAGCTACTGCTCGCTTCCCATCTTCGACGCATTTTGGCCCTGATGCTTGGCCCAGCCGGCGTACCAACTCAGCGGCGTGAACTTCGGCGCGAAGATGTGACGTTGCGGGCCCAGACCCCATACCTCGCGCTGACACTCCTCGTGCGCGGAGAAGAACTCCTCGGCCAGAGCCAGCCGCTTGGGCGTCCAGGAACGCAGCTGCATGACCTTGTGATGGGCGACGAACATCCTGGCCTTGAGTTCCCACTGTCGTCGCCGCCAGTCCATCTTGTTACCGGGTAGCGTTTCGAGTTCGCTCAGGGCCGCCGTCGCGTCGCGGGCGTATGGTTCACCCCAGCTAGCGAGCCACTTGGCCCACTGCTTGGCCTGTGCCGGATTCGCCTGGAAGTATCGCCTGGCGTAGTCGACCAGAACGGCATCGGGGTTGTCGTATCGGCCCGTGTAGATTCCAGCCAGCAGGGCCTTGTTGACGTCCTCGAATAGTCCCTCGCAGTAGGCCATCACTCCGGTGACTCCCTGCTGGCGAAGATCGGTAACGGTTCTTGCGATCCGCTTGGACGCTATCACCGGGCCCAGGTGCCCGTACTTGTCGCGAGGCTCGGCCTTCTCGCCATAGCCGATATGGACAAAGGCCCGTCGCCGGCATCCCTTGGGTAGCCGAACGTCGCCGACGGTCGTCTTGCCATAGGGTATGTGCAGCGCGATACTCTTGACCACGCCGGGCGCCTCGCTGTCGGCCCACTTGGCGAAGATTTCGTGTTCGGTCTTCGACCACCACCAGCCGACATGGTGCATCTCGACCCCCGGATGATACGTCCGGGCGATCTTGTAGATCTCGTAGCTGAGAACCGCGTAGGTCTTGATCCAAGGCTTGCACTTTTCGCACGCGCACCCGCCGTAGTCAAAGGGATAGAAGCCCACCCCCGATAGCCTGATACCGCTCGCCTTGAGATCGCGAAACAAGTTCGTGTAATTCGTCAGGATCGCCTTGCGGGCCCCGGGGACGCTCGGGCAGATTAGCTGACCGAAGAACCGCCGGGTCTTCTTGGCCAGCCATTCGGGGCGGAGCTGGTCGTTGTAGACGTGATTGGGTGTCATCATCAGGCTGCACGGCAGGCCTAGCGACTGCGCCGACTTGAAGTGCGCCTTCTTTCGGTCCCAGAGTTCGTTACCAAGGTTGTGCAATCGGCCGCTGTTGAAGGGGTCGCCGCAGTCCACCATATCGAACCAGTCGGAGTAGTGGTTGAATCCCCAGTGCTTGGCCTCGGCGAGTATGCGGCGCATCTCCAGAATTCCGGCGCATTCGTAGGAGTTGCCGAAGTGTCCGGGTGCGTACATCTCGCAGACGGGGCCCTTGGCCGGCTTGCCGGCGGCCAGGCAGACCGTTCTGGTCAGAAGGACCATTCCGATTAGGACCGGCGCGGCGATCTGGAGCCATGTCGTCGGTTTGCTACACGTGGCTGCCGGCATAGCAGCTTCCTCCTTGTTTGCCAGCTCGCCGTCGGAGATGATCGACTTGCCCCTCGAAGAGCGGACTCTTGGGAGTAGCGTAACCGATCATGGATCGCGACGAAAGCTGATCCGACCCCCTGTCCCTCCCGAGAACTTCGTCCTTGTTGATGACAAAGGACTTTCCTGATTTCCCGCTCGAAGGTGTATCGGCCAACCGCAGATGCCCTACCGACGATCAACGGTGAGATGCCGGGGCGCGGCCTCGTTATCGCCTTACGCGGAATGACGTCGCGTGAATCCACTCGTCCTGCGGCGGCGGATACGGCCAGTGATTCCCGACGTGATACACAGACAGGACACGTCCGTCGGGCAGCTCCAGCAGGGCTGGATAGTGGTTGTGACGCTTAACGGCCGGGTCGAGGATCGTGGCCGTGTCGCTCCAGGTCCTTCCTTCGTCCACGCTGAAGTTGAACTGATTGCCTGAACCGGCACAGATCAGAATGCCGTCTCGCGTTCGCAAGACGGCCGGACAACCGCGGAACCCAAGATTCGTCGGCTTGAGCGGGCCGACGCGCCATCCAGCAGGCGTCTTGCCAACGATGACCTGCCCACAGTTGAGGTAGACGCCGGCGCCTTTCGCCTTGGGATTCGAATGGCGAAGGATGATCAGTAGATCGTCATTGCCCAACTCCGCGATATCGGGTTCATCGTTGCTCCGATTCGGTTGACCGCGCGCCAGGACCAGCGGCTTGGACCAGCTCCTGCCGCCGTCCGTCGAGAACCACAACCACGCGTCCGTATTCAGCTTCAGGCCGCGCCTTCTGCCCTGGCGGTTCAGTGTCCCGTAGGCCGGCACGACGATGGTTCCGTCGGACAGTTGCTTCGGACGGCAGCAGAACGATTCGGTGTGGTTCGGGTCGTTCAGCGAGATGCCCTTGGACCACGACCTACTATCGTCCGTCGACAGCCACGCCATCGTGTGGCCGTAACAGACGTAGGCGTTCTTGGTGAAGTCCCATTCATGCCAGACCCCTCCGATCCCCAGCAGCGAACGGCTCTTCAACAGCAGATGGAAATTGGGATGCGGGGCCAGCGGGTCCGACGCGTCGAGCTCCCGGATCGGTTGCCAGGTCGTTGCGCCGTCACGCGACTCGCACCAGCGCCGGCATCGTTTGATTCCCTGTTTGCCAAGGACGTCCGCACGGGCATACTCATACCCGTAGCTCGGCTTCGGATCGGCCGGGGTGCCAGTCATGTCGACGAAGCCAACACGGACGTGGCCCTCCCGCGTCAGCCAGGTCGTCGTCCAGCAGCTCCACTTGGGCCCCTTCGCGGTCTTGTATACCCTTACGTGCTTGAGGTCCTCGACCTTCACCGGCAGCGTCACCGTGCGGGCGCCGGGAAAGACGTTCTGGTAGTTGTGCATCGTCTGTTCACCGGGGGCCTGCTTTCGGGGACGCCCCTGAGTGGTTGGGTTTGGGCGCCTACTGACAACGGGAAGCCATTTGATGCCGGTGTTCGTGACTTGGAATCGCTTGGCACGGATGCTCGATCCCTGCCCTTCCTCGTAGTAGACAATCAGTTCAGAGCCGTCTCTAAGATCCACGATGGACGGGTAAGCGCCGCCCACCTTATCGACCACAACCTCGCTACTCCAGGTTTGGCACTCATCGAGGCTGTAGCGGAGGCTGGTGATGCCGGCCTTATAGTTGCGGGTTGCCAGAAGGACGATACCTTTGGGCGTTCGGTGCAAATAGGGGCAATGTCCCGGGAAGGCGAGCGCCTTCGATGTACACCAGCTGTTGCCTCGGTCTGTGGATATGGAAATGTACATCGGATCCAAGGTGGTGCGTTGGGCCGCGTAGAGGTTACCGTTCTTGAGTTCGATCACGTCGGTCTCGGCATCGATCGCGGCGCCGCCCGTGGGAATGTTGACGGCAGGGTTCCAGGTCTTGCCCTGGTCGTCGCTCGTTCCGACAGCACCCTCGCCGTTGGCTGTCATAAGCCCCATCGCCAGTCGGCCATCTGACAGTTCCCTGATCGGCGAGGTTACGCCGTGATGGGGGTAGATCTGCCTCGCTGCGGACCAAGTCTTTCCGAGATCATTTGAGGAGATTACCCAAGTGCCCTTGACGGTCCAACTCCCCGGTTTGGTCCCGAGGCCCTGACGTTGGAAGTTGCAGACGACTTGCCCATTCTTCAACTGCACGATCGACGGGTCACGATCATCGTCGGGACTGTCGTAGAGCGTTCGGGGGACGCTCCATGTGAAGCCTTCGTCATTCGAAACCGAGTAGGATACCCGTCCTCCATTGGGCCATTTGTCATCTGGCAGCGACAGATGCCCGTGACCGGCATAGAAGACGGCCATGAGGCGACCGTCTGAGAGCCGGCAGACATCGGGAAACGCTTCGTAGCCACCCGCGTTTGGATCATGAGGGATACGGACGAAGTCCTCGCCAATCGCTGGACGAAGAAAGACGCACGTCATCACAGCAGACACTGTGGCTAATCCAATGTAGTTGTGCATCTCGCTGTCTCCCTGTGTCGCGGGGGGCGACCCGAAAGGGCAGTCCCTGCCGCGACACAACGTTCCAGAACCAATGTACACATCCGAGACCTGATCCTACGCTCGTCTCGTGAGAACCCAACCCCGGGGCGCGTCCCGCGCGTCACCTGCTGCCCCAGTTGCCCTGGACAGCGTTCGACGTCCGGACAGGATTCACTTCTTGCGATCCACAAACTGGAACGTGTAGAGCTTGGTATCGCGCATCACGAAGCGCAGCTTCACGGGTTGACCGGCGAGTTTGCTCACATCATCCCCGTCCCTCCACGAAACGGCCGCATCCAAGTAGTTGCCGTTGATCTCGTCAGCATTCTTCAAGGCGAAACCGTTGATTGGCTTTCCGTCTTTGTCCTGTATCTCGACCCGTACCACGCCGCCGGCGCTGGTGTCGACGTTCAGATGCAGCTCCTCGCCCGTGAAGATCAGCGGTCGGGTGACGAGCTCTCCACCCGCATAGTCGGCGTCGGCCGAAACGAAGCCGTCCAGGCGGAGTCGCGCGGCACCGTACGCCGTCTTGCAGGGCACGTGACCTTCTCGGGCATCGTGCGGGACGCTCCTTCCCAGGAAGTAGAAGAACAACTCGTCATTGACGCGAATAGGCAATCCGCTTACCCACAACGACTTGCTGTAGAAGCTGCCTTCGGGCCCCAGGCGTATGAACGGTCGTCGTCGCGGGGTACGGCTCCAAGTCAGCCCGTCACGGCTGGTGAGAAGCTGCGTGTCGAGCGTTCCCGGCCAACGGGAGTCGACCTCCTTCCCACCGATCTTCATCCGCACCTTCTTCCAGTGATAGAACACGTTCGGCAGCGCGGTGTAGGCGCCGGCCACACCATCGTATTTCCAGGCCTGGCCGTCGTAGTAGTCCATGCGTTCGACGCCGGGCGCCATACCCGCGTTGTCGATCTTGTCGGCCGCGAAGGCCTCTCGATTGTCTTTGGTCCAGTGAGCCAGATCGTCAGAGAACATCACCGAAACGCTGCGTCGCACGATCTTCTCGGTGATCTCGTCCATAGGAGTGCCCGTCTTTGGATCGACACGGTTACGGACTCTCTCGGTGAAGCGCTTCAGCCCCGAGTAGGCCACGTACTTCTTCTTGTGCCTATCCCAGAAGCACGAGAAACCGCGGTCGCCGTTGGCGGTGGG
>CAYMLO010000154.1:0-23075 GCA_964390905.1 uncultured Planctomycetales bacterium
GAACTGATGCTTGATCTCGCCGGTCTCCAGATCCCGGCCCGTGAACACCCCAGTGAGCGAGCCGCGTGTTGTTCCCCCGGTCCAGACCAACCCGCCGACGACCAGGACGTCCTCAGGCGACCGGTATCCCGAAGGGGGATGCTCGGCCGTCCACAAGACCTTGCCGTCCTTGGCGGACAGGGCCGTCATGGTGTCGGTCCCGCCGACGTCATGGATCATCTTCTCCCCACCCGCGAAGAGGACGACGTCCTTCTGTACCGTCAGCGTAGGGGCGAAGTACGACCGGATGGGCTTCCATCGGGCAATTGGCTTGGACGCCCACACCTGGTTTCCGCTCTTGCGATCCAGGCAGACAACCTTCTCGCCATCGTGGAAGAACACGCGTCGTGCGTCGACGGTCAGCGTCAACGGGAGGACGCGCGCGGTCTTTTCCCACAAGACCTGGCCGCTGTCGGCCTGGACGGCCATCACCTTGCGCGTCACTTCTTTCCAGGTCGCCGCTCGCCCTCTGCGCTTGATGTCATCCACGGTAGCGGCCTTCCGTTTGGCCTCGTCGGGTCGTTCGTCGACGAGCAGGAACAGGACCCCGTCGGAGGCAATCACCTCGTCGGTGGCCGTGCTGCCTTCATACGTGCGGATGGTCTCGCCCGTGGCGGCGTCCAGGGCGGTCAGCGGCGCGGGTAGTCCCAATGTGACATAGACCCGTTCACCGACGGCGACCAGACGGCGCGGCAGGTAGGCGGGCCCGCTCTTGAGCGGCCAGATGCGCGTGTGCCACGTCGGAATGGGCCGTTTCCACAGGATCGTGCCGTTGAAGGCGTCTCGCGCGATGATCGACCATTTCGAGGGCAGCTGAATCGAGGCCGTCGATCCTTCGTCGAGGATGTAGAACAGCCGCCCGGCGGTCGAGACGACGGCGCTGATGCTGGACATGTGGTCGTGATGTCGCGTCCATCGGGGACTGCCCACCCACTGGAGGCGTCGCGGGGGGCCGACGACCGCGTCGTGGGCGACGGGGTTGTTGGTTGCGTCGTGGAGGTAATGGGTCCACTCGTCGATCTCCTTGGGGCGGGGCTTGACGGTCCTGTTCCATCTTCCGTCTTGCCTGAGATAGGCCACGCCGTTGGGGACCAGGACGCGGAGGATCTCGTCCATGGGAACCCGAAGCGTCTGATCCGACACGACGAGGTTGACGAGGTTGTCGACATAGGGCAGACGCTTGCCCTCCCACTGCTCCACCGAGATCTGGCCGTACCGGCCGAGAGACTGGATGTGCTTGCGGGCCTCCGCGACGTTCGCCGCATCCCCGTCCAGGCCGTGCACCAGATAGCGGCTGTTTGCGCACAGGGCGGCCGTCAGCTTGCCGTCGCCGCAACCCACGTGCACGATCAGGCCTCCCTTGACACCGGTTGCGTCCAAGATCTCCGTTGCCTGCGGCACCTCCGCAGCGCTGGCCGCGCCCACCGGCCACAATACGGTTGCAAACACGCTGAGCACTGCCATCCGGCGTACGTTCGTCTTCTTCCACACCATTGCCTGTCTCCTGGTCCGTATCCCTTCGGCGCATCTCCGAGATGACGTCGCTTGTCGATCGATGGGCAGACGCGTAGGCGCTGCGCTCAATGCAGCTTGGACGGCTGGGCGTCGATCGTCGGCTTGCGGTCGCCCTGGATGGCCCGGATACGGTCGGCCGCGCCCTTGACCTGATCCTTGCCGATCAGGACCTCGACGTCCAGGGCGACGCGGTGACTGGCCCCCGGGGCCAGTTTCGGCACCCGGCCGAGCTTCCGCTCGATGCTGCGGTTGTGGGGGAATCCCGTCCCGGGCTCCAGGCCGGTCACGCAACCGTCCTGCTCCGCGACGGTGTTCTTCCAGAGCGTGAAGTAGGGCAGGTCCCGGGTCGCGTAGGCCAGCGAGACCGCGCGGTCGCGGGCCTTGTTGCGGAGCATGACGAGCGTCCGGCCATCCCTATCGGTGAGCAGACGCATGCAGAACACCTGCTCGATGTATCCGGGCTGCGGGGCGTCGTACTGGTTGTACGTCGCCACCCCCTTGGCGGCGGTGTCGTTGAAGGGCGTCAGACGCTCCACGGGAGCCAGGAACGTCGAGCCGGCCTCCAGCAGCGGCTTGCCGTAGTTGGTGTGGTAGAGGAGCTGGAACTCCTGCGCCTGGCCGCCGTGGTTGGTGATGACGTCGGTGATGCGGAGCGTCGCGGCCCCGGGCTCGGTCGAGATCTCCGTCTGGAGCTCGAGTTTCGGCCCGAAGAACATCCGTTCGTCCACGCGACCGCGGACGCGGATGCGATACGGCGGTTGGCGATCAACGACGACCTCGACCTCCTGCGCCGGCAGGTTGGCGATCTTCCCGTGGAGCGTCAGCATCATGGTCGCCTCGTCGCCGACGTTGGTGATGAACTTGTCGGGCCCGGGGTGGCCCATGAATTCCAACCCGCAGCGGCACATCCACTCGTTGAAACCGTCGAGCCAGCCCAAGCCGCCCCGGCTCTCCAGGTTGACGAACTGCGGGTGAACCACGTCCTTGACGGGCGAGTCCCAACCCAGCCGCACGTCACCCATCGTCACCGACAACACACCCATACCACGCGTCGGGATGACGGTGAATTGCAGCTTGCCGTTGTCCACGACGACCAGCGCGACGCCTTCCTGCTTGCCGCCGTGAAGGGCGTACTTCCGCACCGACCACGGCGTGGGGCAGGCGGGCGTCACGTCCCGGCTCGAGACCTCCCAGGTCTGGATGTCGACGTTCCGACGGGTGCTGGTCAGCACTTGACGGAAGGGCTCGGCGGACGCCGGCACGGATGTCGCCAGGCACGCCGAAATGAGGGCGACGGCTCTGATCCCTGTCATCGTCTGCTCCTTGTGCAGGTGCTCTGTTCGCCTCGCATGTGCATCAGTTTCATGGTTTGCCACGGTTGAGGCAAGATGTCTGTGCGTTTCAGGACTTCCCGCTGTCTGGTTGCGATCGGTCTTGCAGTCGCCCGAGCGTTTGGCCCCTCGCAGTGGTCCGTACACTGCATGCCCAACGCATGTGTAGCCATCAACGTCCCGCTCACGACGTGGGGGCGGGTGACGACGAGGGACAGCGCACTGGCTCAGGCGGCCCACCGACCCTTGACCTGAAGGCCAGAAGCGCGTTTGATGATGAGTGGGAGGTGGTTCAGCCGCCCCGGCAGATCAAGGGTGCCCCATGAGCAACGTCCGTAAGCGCGTCTATCAGGTCTTCGATCCCGCTCCCCTCGGTTCGGACCAGACCGATCTGTACGTCGACCTGGATGACGTCCGCGGAAGCACCGGCATCGTCCAGAAGCTGGCAGACGCGATCCGACTCGCCAGTGGGCCGACCTGCCAGATCCTCGCCGGCCACCGCGGCAGCGGCAAATCGACGGAGCTGCACAAGCTCCAGCGCCAGCTCGAGCAGGGCGGTGAGCGCTTCTTCGTCGTCTTCTGCCAGAGCGACGACGACATCGACCGAAACGACGTTGACTTCCCCGAGGTCCTCATCGCCGTCGTGCGACAGATGGCGGCCCAGCTCAAGAAGCGGGCGGAGACTTCGCTCAAGCCAGGCGTGCTAAAGACAGCCTTCGAGCGCATCAAGGGGCTTCCCGGTAGCATCGAGCTTGAAGGGATCGAGATCGGTGCCGAGCTCTTCAAGATAAGCGCAACCATCAAAGGAAGTCCCGAGACGCGAACCGAGGTCCGCAAGGCGCTGGAGCCGCACACGGGCAGCTTACTTGAGGCCGCCAATGACGTGATCGGGCAGGCGGCGCTGGAGCTTCAGAAGAAGGGATTCCGGGGTCTGGTCATCCTCGTTGACGACCTGGACAAGATGGTCCTACGTCCGCATCCCACGGCCGGATGCTCCACGGGCGTGCACCTGTTCGTCAATCGCGAAGCCCAGCTTAGCGGGTTCGAATCGCACATGGTCTACACCATGCCGCTCGCCCTGGCGTATTCGGGGCAAGAGCAGACGATTGCCAACCTCTACGGCGGTCACGTCCCGGTCCTCCCGATGACCAAGATCAGACAGCGGCCGCCCGATGGCCAGCCAGACGCCGAGGGAACTGCTAGATTCCGGGACCTCATCGCCAAACGACTCGTTAGCATCAATGTGAAGGCGTCGGAGGTCTTCCAGGGGGATGACGTCCGGGACAGACTGATCGCGCTGAGCGGCGGCCAGCCACGCGAGTTGATGATCCTGATCCGTGAAGCTATCGTCGGCGGGGAGTTACCCATCGACATGGGCGCAGTCGACCGTGCCGCCCGTGAGGGGCGGCGGGCGTACGCCCGACAACTCCGCGCAGAGCATTGGCCCATCATCGAGCAGGTGAGACAGACCGGTTCGATCACGCGAACCCAGGAAAACGACGAGCTGGTCCGCGACTTGCTCGACAGTCGCGCGATCCTCCAGTACGTGAACGACAAGGAGTGGTACGCGGACAACCCTGTGATTGCCGAGTTGAAGGCCCCGCCCTCGCCATGAGCACCAACTCGCCCAAGCCGGCAACGCTGCAGGAGACGGAGCGCCAGGCCGCTGAGCTGGAGGCTATGCGGCGGATGCTAGCCGCTTCTCAGGGAACGTTCTCGCTCAGCATCGCCGTCTGCAATTCCCCTGCCCTGCGGGATCACCTGATCGATCGCCTCAAAGCCACTTGCGATGGGATCGACGTGGCCTCCATACCCGGCGACAGCGCGGATGTCCTCGATATCGTTGGCGCATCGGGGTGGGTCAAGGAACCAGCCGCGCTGTTCGTGGTGGGCCTCGACAGGTCACTCCCGTCGTCTGAGAAAGACCACCCGATCCTCAGTGCGCTCAGCGCGTCGCGAGAGCTGTGGCCCCAGACGTTTCGGTGTCCCGTCGTCTTCTGGCTCCCCGAGTACGCCGTGACGTTGTTGGCCACTGAGGGCCGTGACTTCTGGGCCTGGCGGAGTCATCAGTTCGACTTCGTTTCGGAGCTCGCGTCGCCCGCCCAGGCTATCGTACATGACAGGGCGAGCACCGAAGTTTCGCAGGATTTGGACGCGGATCGGAAGCAGTTCCGGATCGCCGAGCTTGAGCAGCGGATCAACGAAGCGGGTGATCCGCCCCTTCCCGGACTGGGGTGGCACATTGCGATCTGGTTGACTGAATTAGGTCATCTTCTTGCGACCGTGGGGCAAGTGGACCAGGCCGAACAGATGTACCGTAGAGCGCTTGAGATGGACGAGGAACTCGATCGGGAGGATGGCGTGGCGTCGGACTACAGTTACCTCGGGCTCATCTACAACAAGCGTGGGGATCTGGACGAGGCCGAGCGAATGCACCGCAAGGCGCTGGAAATCAGCGAACGCCTGGGTCACCAGGAGGGGATGGCTGCCGACTACGGAAACCTGGGGGTGATCTACTGCACGCGTGGGGACTTGGACGAGGCCGAGCGAATGCTCCGCAAGGCGCTGGAGATTCACGAGCGGCTGGGCAACAAGGAGGGAATGGCAATCGACTACGGGAACCTCGGGTCCATCTCGAGGATGCGAGGGGATCTGCAGGGGGCGGAGCAAACGCTCCGGGAGGCGTTGGAGATCAGCGAGCGGCTTGGCCGCCAGGAGAGGATGGCGAACGAGTACGGCAACCTGGGGTTGATCTACCGTGCGCGCGGAGACTTGGACGAGGCGGAGCGAATGCATCGTAAGGCGCTGGAGATCGACGAGCAGTTGGGTCATCAGCAGGGAATGGCAATTACTTACGGCGATCTTGGGGTGATCTACCGGATGCGTGGGGATCTGGACGAGGCGGAGCGAATGCACCGCAAAGCGCTGGCGATCAATGAATACCTGGGCCACCAGCAAGGGATGGCAGCCGACTACGGGAACCTTGGGCTGATCCATGAGATGCGCAAAGAAGTCGATCAGGCACGGGAGTTCGCCGCCAAGGCACGGGACTTATTCGCGAAGATCGGGATCCCCGACGAGGCCAGCAAAGCGCAGGCTCAGCTGGACGCGCTCGGGGGTGAAGGAGACCAGTCGTGACACGCTTCGGGAGGCGGACATCGGCGGGGACTGTGTGGGTCTGGGCTGCCAGTGCGCTGATCGGCCTCGGGACGATGACGTGTCTTGCGGAGGAGGGCAAGGCAACGCCTGCGGGTGATGCGAAGAATGCGCAGGGCGCGACGCGACGATCGGTCAAGTGCAAGGGGCTCGCGATGGACAAGAGCTGCGACTTTGGGCGGTCCTTCATTACGTTTGTGACGCCGGGGGGGCGGAACAATGCGCGGATCCAGGTCGAGGCGCGGTGTGCGGTCGTGGATCGCAAGACGGGCCAGCGCGAGGACTACTACCTGGTCGCGTCCTGCAAGGGCGAGGACACGTACGGCAAGGGGCCGTTGTTTCTGGAGCCGAGCTACGACTTTTGCATGATCTACTCGACCCGGGACTTCAGGATCATCCGTGTGCACGGCAACGCCCAGCGGGACAACGAGACGGTGGACGAGATCGCCAAGCGGTTCGAGACGGCGCACTTCAACATCAAGCTCGTTGCCGCGGAGGTGCTGGCCGACAACAAGGCCGTCGTCGCCGCGACGCTGGCCAACCGCGTCCTGAACGGGCGGGTGACGTTCGTCGACCCGTCCAAACGATATGAAGCGACGATCGAGTTCCCCATCAAGACGATGAACGTCAACGCCAACACGGTGATGTATCAGGTGGACACGGGGCCGATCCTGGTGCCGAACTGGAACGCCGAGAAGGCGCGCTGGGTCGAGCGGTTCGACCTGGCGTTCGTGGCCTACAACAAGCCCGACGACGCGCACTTCGTGATCCAGACGCCCACGCCGGTGGTCGACGGCGATGCGAAGGGGCCGAAGGTGAGTCACTATTCGCGTACGATGCGTCAAGACGCCAAGTGTTGCGTTGTTGCGCTGGGGGATGGGGGTTAGGGGCTAGGGTTCAGGGGCTAGGGTTCGGGGTTGGCCAGCGGATCCCGGATCGGAGACGTTAGACCCTGACCCCTAAACCCTAACCCCTATGCATGCCATGAAAGCGATCCTGGCTGAGAAACCGTTCGATGTGTCCGTGGTCGACGTGCCTGAGCCGACGGCTGCGCCGGGGTGGGTGCTGCTGAAGGTTCGGGCGGTGGGGATTTGCGGGACGGACGTGTACGCGTACAAGGGGTTGCACCCGTTTCTGACGTATCCGCGGGTGTTGGGGCATGAGCTGTCGGGGGAGATTGCGGAAATCGCGCCGGCCGACGCGGACGCGTCGGGCCTGGCGGCGGGCGACCCCGTGGCCGTCGAGCCGTACTTCCATTGCGGGCAATGTCACATGTGCCAGGCGGGCCGGAGCAACGCCTGCCTGTCGCTGGAGGTGCTGGGCGTTCACTGCGAAGGGGGGATGTGCGAGCGGCTGGCGGTCCCGGTGGGAAAGGTGTTCAAGCCGCCCGAGCCGCTGGCGGACGACCTGTTGGCGCTGGTCGAGCCGATCAGCATCGGTGCGAACGCGGTCCGTCGGGCCAGTGTGGCGTCGGGTGAGTCGGTCGCCGTCATCGGCGCCGGACCGATCGGGATCTCGGCGATGCTGATGGCCCGATTGGCCGGGGCGCGGGTGGCCGTCATCGACCTGGAGACGACCCGGTTGGCTCGGGCGGCGGAGATGGGGGCGGCGTTGACGATCCAGCCGGAGCAGACCGACCCGGCCGAGGCGTTGCGGGATTTCGCCGACGGGCTCGGCCCGCACGTCATCCTCGAGGCGGTCGGGCTGCCGGTCACGATCCGCCAGTCCATCGAGTGGGTTCGTGCGGGCGGGCGCGTGGCCATCCTCGGGCAGAGCAACAAGCCCCTCGACTTCAGCTACGGACCGATGATGAAGAAGGAGCTGGACGTGCTCGCCTCGCGGAACAGCGTGGGGCAATTCCCGCGGATCCTGCAGGCCATGGTCGACGGCGAGCTCACACCGTCCAAGATGATCTCCCACCGCATCAGTCTCGACGACGTGCCGGCCACACTGGCCGACATGCACGAGCATCCCAGCGCCTACTGCAAAGCCGTCGTTTGCATGTAGTGCCGCGGGATGCGGCCCGAACCCTCACGAATGGCAGACCACGTGACGGATCAGTTTGCGGATGAGTTCCGCGTCTGGGGCCGCCGCGCGGCGCATGACCTCGAAGACGCGATCACAGGCGGGGCAGTACCAGGCGGCGGTTTCCAGCCGACGTTCGCTGCGGCGGCGGAGTCGGCTCCATGCGTCGCGGACGCCCTCTCGCACGACGACGTCGTGGTTTTGGTGGACGATCGACTCGTCGAGGCGCCAGGCATACGTCTGTCGGGAACGCTTCTCGAGTTGCGTCATCAGGTCGACCGGACCGAAGTCGTCGCGGAGTTGACCGGCTGAGGCGACGCGGGCGAATCGAACCAGCTCGCCGCGCCGGCGCGCGAAGCTCAGATAAGCACTTCCCGTCTGCAGCTTGCTGTCGGAAAGCCTGAATGGTTGTGGCACTGCGAAGCCAAAGTCATAGATTGCCCACGGCACCATCGGCTGATCGGACAGGTCGCCCAGGCTGGCGGAGACGCGGTACATCACGCCCTCGCGATCCTTCAGGCCGCACGGACTGAAGCGGGCGACGAGGACGCGTCGGGAGGCAGGGCTGTTCAGCACCAGGCGCACCTCTTCCGGGACATCGCTGATGAGCTCCTGAGCGTCGGTGAACGCATCGTTCAAGGGCCAGTGGTCTGCGGGACGGCTCTCGGCGTCGGTCATGCTGCCCAGCTGCTTCTTGACCGACCGGCGGAGGTCCGCCGCCTTCTTCCCCGACCAGGACACCCACGTCAGTTCCAGCCGAGCGGTCTCCAGATCCGCCAACACGGCCGATCCCCGCGCATGGGTCCCGGTGAGCATCACGGGGTTCCAATCCGGAGGGACGCGGAGCTGCCATCCGTGCCAGCCGAAGTGGGTCCATGCCGCTGTCGGGTCCGTCGAGTCACGATGCGGTTTCTTTGCGGGCATGGAAGGCAGCTGCGACGTGCGGGCCACGTGAGCGGGTCAAGACCGTCACGGTGTCGCCGGTATCCAGCCGGACCGGATCTCGTCAGGACGATGTGCCTAGTATAGCAGGTCGGCTCGCGGTCCGTCGGTCGCACTCGGCCATCCGGATGAAACGCCCCATCCCGCAGCTGCTGATCGGAGGACACGGACACCTGCAGCGTGCGAAGATCGGGTTAGTGCACGTGGTCGTGTAAGGGATCGGCGGCTTCGTGATTTTCGTCGTCTTCGACGACGATTCCCCACGCATCCTGCAGACAGCGCGTGACCACGGCGGTGACCACGTCACCCACGTAGGTGCCGGAGATCGCTGCTATCTCATCGAGCACATCCTGGTCGCAGCCGGTTGCAGCCAACAGCAAGCAACCGATCACCACGAATGCAACAGCGGTCCTTGCAGGGCCAATTCCATTCATGTTACGTAGCTCCCATCTTCTTTTTGCCGAGCAATATTCGGATCACGACGCACACGACGAGCATCGCACCGAAACAACTGACCAACGACGAGCCGGTCGGCATGTCGCCGACGGCCGATAGCAGCAGTCCGGCCACGGTGCCGACGACGGCCACCACCCAGGCGAAGACCAACTGGGAACCGAACCGCTCGGTGAACAGCAAGGCACAAGCGGCCGGTATGATCAGGAAGCTGAACACCACGAAGACGCCGGCGACGCCCACCGACTGTGTGACCATCAGGGCGAAGGACGCGTAAAACAAGCAGTCCCAGTATCTGACGCGTATGCCAGCCTTGTCGGCGGCGGCGACGTCCTTCGTGATCTCGGTCAATCGCTTCCGAACCGCGATGTGAAGAACGCCCAACCCCAAGTATAGCAGTCCCATCATGCCGACCTGCGACCAGTTCACGAACAGGATGCTTCCGATCAGCATCGCCTCCATCTTCTCGTGACCGTGGGGGGCCTTGCTCAGGATCAGTACGCTGAGGGCTGCGCAGACCACGAAGATGATCCCGATGATGGCTTCATGCGGGACGCGCTCGTCTCTGAACCTGCCGACGGACAATAGCACGGCGCCCAGCAGCGCGAACAACAACGACATGGCATAGCCGAACCGACCGTGTTCGTCGTGGTGGCCTTCTCCGTGTGCGTCGTGCTCTGTGTGCCCGCTGGCGGCATGGGTCTGAGCGTCGGGGGCCTCTTCCTCCAACGCGAGCTGATCGGCCAGCTGCGATTCGGTGGGCGCGGCCAGGTTCGTCAGCCCATGGCTATGCGGCGCAAGCGTTTCTGGCCAAATGAGCGGGGCCACGAGCAGCGCCACGGCGGCGCCCAAGGCCGCGCTCTGCGCTAGGGCGAGGTCGACGAAGATCACGCCTCGCCTGATCACGTGCAACCCCATGTAGCAATGCAGCGACGCGATCACGATGCACGCCGCAAACGGAACGACAAGAACCGGAAGGGATTCACATAGACCCGTCATCGTGCGCCTCCCGCGAGCTGTCCGGCCTGGCCTGGCTCATTTGCCGAAGGCCTCGGATAGCCGGTTGACGATGTTGTCGAACAGCGTGAAGTAGTCCTTGGCTTCCGGCTGGGCGCCCGGAAACATGGCGCACTCGACGACGGTCATGCCGGCCTGTGACGCGACCAGGTCCGGCGCCTTCCGCGTGAAGTAGGTGGCCATCAGCAGCACCTTGATCTGGTCAGCCTTTGCCCGCTGGATGACTTCGGTGAGGCGTCCGGGACTGGGAGGGATCCCCGGCTTCGACTCGAGCTCTGTCGGGACCACCAGCCCGAACCGGTGAACGAAGTAGGACCAGTTGCGGTGATAGGTGAGCAGCTTCTTGCCAGCGTGGGGGCGCATCGTCGCCAGCCAGCCCGCCAAGGGAGGCGCGCCGGACGCCTGGAGCGCGCCGTCCAACCGGCCCTTGAGCAACAGTGCCCAGAGCTTGCCGCCGCCGAGCTTGGCTACCGCCTCGCGACCGAACATCCGTTCATCCAACTGGCGCTGGAAGGCCTTGACCTGCTGGTTGAAGTACGCGGCGTCCCCCGGGGCGAGCTTGCACAGCTTCTTGCCAATGGTCTTGGCCACGATCCGGCCGTTGAGCGGGTCCAGCATGTAGTGAGGATTGCCCAGCGGATGGATGTCTCCCATCGACCGATCGATCTTCTGCGTAGGCACCTCCAATCGCAGGACCCCGATGGAGGAATCCAGGTGCCCCGGTGTGCCGATGCGGATCTTGGGATTGCGGCAGCCGTCCAGGATCAGGGACTCATAGCCGATCTCCAGCTCCATGCCGGTCCGGATCCACAGGTCGGCCTTTCGGACGGCCATCATATAGCTGGGCTTGGCGGCGATGTGGTGTGGGTCCTCGCGGCCGGTCGCCACGGACATGACCTCAGCCTTGTCGCCGCCCACGAACCGGGCGATGGCGGCCAGATCCGTCGTGGTCGTGACGACCTTCATCTTGTCGGCGCCCTTGGCCGGAAGCGTGAGCAGGGCGGCCATCCCAACGACCGTCGTCAGGACACGTTGTGTCTGCGGACGTGACATCAGTGGGCCTCCAATAAGCCTAGTACTTGTGCGCCCGGTGCGGGCCGATACCGAAGTTGCACTGCAGGAAGATCTCGTGCTCGTTCTCGTTGCCGCACACCGGGAAGTTCCGATCAGTGAATCTGTATCCCAACCGCCAGTACAAAAACTCGCTCTGGATGAACGTCAGAAAGGCCGAGTAAGCGTGCTCGTGGCTGCTCGAGCTGTAGGGGAGCTGCGAGTAGTCGTAGAGCGCGCCGACCGTCCAGCGGCGAGCGAACTGATAGTCGACGGCGGTGTACATGCCCCAGGAGGTCTCCTGGCCGCCGATCAGGTCGGCCTGCGCCGCGAGCAGTTCGCTCTGCCACAGAAACGACTTGTACAGACCTGCCTCCGGGGGCTTCCACTTGTACGTCAGGTCAAGGCCCTCGACCATCGTGCGGTTGCCCCCGTGCCCCTCGTCGTTCGGGGCCGTCGCGAAGCTGAACCCGGCCTCCAACGTGGAGGCGTCCGACAGCTCGAAGAAGTCCTTGTAGTGCACGAGGTGGACGAAGTCGTCGGTCTCGCTGCCGGCAAAGAGCGAACTATCATTGTTGATCATTTCGTACGTCAGCTCAATGTACCTGTCCCACGGATTGGGTACCAGCCAGCTCACCCCGACCCCGTCCCCTGACAGGCCCTCCTCACCGAAGTAGTTTTGTATGATCAGCGGATACTCGACCCACGGCAGGGCATGCAGGTGGACGGGATTGGCCTTGCCGAAGCTCGACTTGAACCGCCCCACGCGAGGCTGGAGGTCCAAGGGCATCGTTAGGAACGTGGCGTACGCTTCCTCGACGTGGATCTCCCATTCATCATGGTGTTGGTGAATCCCGAGATAGACGTCCGCTCGAGCGTAGGGATCGATCGGGGCCGAGAACCCCAGCTCCAACTCCCGGAAGAGCCATTCGTCGTCCAATTCCCCTCCCTCGCGATTCGAGTAGTGCCCGACGAAGTCGCCGATGACGCTGATGTCGGGGTTCATACTTTGGAAGGCCCGGCCGACGGACGCAGCCAACCCGGGTTGCTCTCCCAAGCCGCCTCCCTCTCCCTCAGAGAGCTCCTTCAGGACGGACGCCAGCTCGTCCTCGGTCTCTTCTTCGTCAGGCTGAGCCTCCGGGGCGGGCTGAGCCTGGAGACGCGTCATTTCCTGCTGCATCGCCTCGAGCTTCTGGTCGTAGTGTTCTTTCTGCTCTTGGAGCTCCTTACGGAGCGAGGCGATCTCCGTGCGGAGCGCCTGGATGTCCTCGGCCGTGATCGCTTGAGGCGATGCCCCGTTGGCCAGAGACGCGACGCAGAGCGCCAACCCGAACGCTCCGCGCGCCGGCGGGATCGGTTTCATGGTGGGTTCCCCTTGCTGCATCGTGCGCCGCCCGCGTTTGCGGGACTGCAGGGCCGGCTGCTGTACCGGCGAGGCGCGCCTTACTGCTTCAGGTTCGGTGTCAGGTGACCCAATGCAGACGACTCGGAAGGAGACGGGAAGGTGGGCCGCGCGGGGCATGGGCCTCTACGCACTCGGCCCGCTGAGCATGCGTGAGCAAGACAACGGTGTTTGGCCACGACACGGGGGGGTCGGGCACTTGGTAGTGAACGTCCGGTGGTGGCGCCCACCCGCCGCTGGCGGCGACGCACAGGGGGCAGAGATCGCCGTGGCTCTCACAGTCATGCGCCTCATGTGCCATCAAGAGCGGGGAGGCGAACAGAAGGGCTGTCGTCAGGACAAGGGACGTCAGGAGCCGACCTGCCGCGGCCAGCCGCCTTCTCGAGCATCCCGAGATGTGATCGAGCCCGACAGGCATCTTCGACGGTCCCCGGACCCACCAACGAGACCGTCTCGTCGGCGCCGCCCTCACAGGCGCATCCACGTTGCTATTATCGGTCGTTCAATCGGATCCTCTCCAGCCTTCTGTGATCTATCGGCGTGGTAGTGTCCTTGTGCGGCCACGCGAGGCCAGCGCAATCATGGCCCGACGAAGCTCGGCAAGTAGAGCAGGACGCACGACGGGGGAGGTATCGAACATCCCTCGCTCATGCCGTTGACGGCGTTCGAGGGTGTCGAGCCAGCAGCCAGGATGGTAGCATGGCGACCAGACTAGTGTTTGGTCACACCTGTTCTGGCGGGTTGGACGTCGAACACAGATGCCGTCCCGAGCGGGCCTGTCCGCAGGCCGGTCAACCGGCTCGAGGATTCCCTGCGGTTCAGGACCGCAGGGGGCTCGTCTGGGGACGATGGCGGCGATCGAGGCATTATACAAGTGAGTCAATCTGGGGATAGTAGTTTTTTGATTCCGTGAGCCCTTCACGCATTTGTGACAAGGAGGCAGGCATGGACAAGCGCATACCTCATTCCCTCGGCTCGGTTGGACGTTGCTGGATCGCATTAGCGATGGTGGTTGGCATCGTCCTTGCCGCACCGCAGCCGGCTCTCGCAGAACATGACGGGTTCCTGAAACGGGACGGACGCCGGTTGTTCCCGATCGGGTTCTACGAACTGCCGAAGGAGGACGCGAAGCTGAAGGCGATGGCCGAGTCCGGCGTCAATCTGGTGCGCTGTCGAACCAGGGCGGATCTGGATCGCGTCGGGGCGTTGGGGATGATGGGCGTTGTCCCCTTGAGCGTCCAGTCGGGAGCGACCGACAAGCTGCGCAAGCTCGTGGCGTCGCTGCAGGACCATCCTGCGTTGGCGGCCTGGGAAGGTCCGGACGAAGTGGTCTGGAACTTCACGGCCTTCAGCGGGCTGCACAGGAAGCAGGGCGTGCACAAGTCGCCCGGGGAATGGTGGCGGCAGACCCCACGGGCCGTCAGCTACTCACAAGAGCGAGCTGGCAAGCTCATCCCGAAGTTGCACGAAGGGATCAAGCTGGTACGAAGCCTCGACGACCGCAACCGGCCCTTCTGGATCAACGAGGCGCTGAACAGTGATGTGCAGTACGTTCGCCAATACCTGGATGCCGTGGACGTCACGGGATGCGACATCTACCCGATCAACAAGGGGAGCCGCCGCGTGGTCTCCATGGGCTTCGCCACGGAGCGCTGGAAGCAGGTGGGACGCGGCAAGCCCGTCTGGATGGTGCTTCAGGCCTTTGCGTGGAGCGAGCTGGGGGAGTACTACGGCGTGAAGGAGACGGCCTACCCGACGTTCGCCGAGTCTCGCTTCATGGCGTATGACGTCATCGTCCACGGCGCCAGAGGAATCTTGTACTGGGGGTCGCACTATCTGAAGTCCGCCGCCTTCCGCGAGTCGGTGTACGCCCTGACCAGCGAACTGGCGGCGCTGCAGCCCTTCCTGGTGGCACCTGAGGAGAAGGGCGTTCGGGTCACGGTGATCGAGTCGTACGACATGCGAGACCTGCTGGGGGTACGCGTGAGCGCCCGCCGCGTGGGAAAGGACTGGCTCATCATCCTCGTCAACGAGGACGACCGCCGGCACATGGGCGTGGAGGTGGCTGGCCTGACGCCGCTGAACGGCCAGTCCCTGGAATTGCTCTACGGTCAGGAGGCCGTCACGGTGGGCCGCGGTGAGTTCGTCACGCGGATCAGGCCGCTGGAGGTGAAGGTCTTCGCGACGGGTCGGAAGTGGGAGACATCTCGGCGGAGCGGGCGAGACTACATACAGGCGGCCAGCGAGAAGTAAGTGCATGGGACAGAACGCCTGCCGCGTTTCGTTCGGCAGTGCAAATTACGGCTGTCAACCGACTTCGGGAATCCCTGGTAACCATGTGAGGAGCGGACGCTCGAGAACGACAACGCGAGGCCCGGGCCGAACCGGAGGCTTGGACGATGTTCGGGATACGTCCGCTCATTGCTGCGACGGTCATCTGTTCCCTCTTGCCACAAAGCTGCGAGGAGACCCCGGCGGCACAGCTCGAGCTGATCATCAGCGGGGGGGTCTACCCGAAGTGGTCGCACAAGAAGAACCTCATCGTTTTCAATCAGTTGGTGGAAGGACCGGCGTTCACGCCCAGAATCCCCGGCACGTACGAGATCTTCACGATGCGGCCGGATGGTACCGAGGTGACGTGCCTGACTGCGGGCGCGCCCGAGGTGCTCCGCGGCTTTCACAAGGGCCAGCCGTTCTGGCATCCGAGCGGCAAGTACATCGTCTTCACGGCCCAGAATGAGCACACCAAGCCCACCGAGCACAACCTGGATTCGTTCCCCGGCATCGGTCATAACCACGACCTCTGGATCATGTCCAGTGACGGCGGCACGTACTGGCGCATGACGAACTACCCGGACAACTGGGGCGTCATCCGCCCCAGCTTCTCCCACAACGGCAAGATGATCTACTGGAACGAAGAGTACTCCATGGAGGTCTACCCCGGCGAGGGATCGCGGTGGAAGCGGGAGGAAAACCGCAAGGGGGAAGAATGGGGCCTCTGGCGGATGAAGCTGGCGGACATCGCCTTCACCAGACGGGGGCCGGTGATGTCCGACGTTCGCACGGTCAATGTCAATGAGATTCACGAGGGATTCAGGTTGATCGAGGGCTCCGGTTTCACGCCGGACGACAAGCATCTGATCTGGGAGGCCGCCAACTTAAAGGAAACGGACGGCATGATGTGGTGGGGCGACGTCTACATCAGCGACTTGCGGGGCAGATCGCTGCAGCGGATCACGAGAACGGCTCCCCTCCGCCAGGGCAACGAGAATATGGAGTACTCTCCCGACGGGACCAAGATCGCCTGGTCGCATCACAACGACGAGGAGCCCGGCCGGAAGGTCGAGATCTACGTGATGGATGCCGACGGGACCAACGCGAGGCGCCAGACCTTCTTCAACAAGTGGGGCCATCTCCACAGAAAGCAGTTTCAGCAAATCGGCTCTACGAACGGATGTGGGGAACTGGACTGGGGACCGGACGGCAGGCGTATCATCTTCTCCATGAGCAACGGCGGCATGCTCAAGTGGCCGCACGTCAAGCCGAGCATCTATCTGCTGACGCTGGGCCCGGAATGACAGCAGGCCTGAGCGCCGCGAGCCTAGGCGCGAACGTGCGTGGCGATCAGCGGGTCACTTCGATCTTGCCGAGGACGTTGATGCCGTACCGGCCCTTTGCATCGACCCACCACGGAACGTCACGATTCGCCACACGGACTGCGTAGCGCGGGTCCGTCCGGATGGTCTTGTAGGCGTCGGGCATCCACAGGCCGAGACGATACGACTCCGTCTTCAGCTTCAACGGCAGAGATGGTCTCGCGCGGAGTCGGTGGACGAGCGGCTTGAAGTCCTCGTCCCCGGGCTCATGGGGTTGCCACTTGCGCGGGTCCGCGTCGGCGACCGGCAGCTCGACGACCTCGCCGCGAGGACCTATCAGCACGAGGTAGACTGGCCGGGGGTTGTGGAACGTCGAGAAACCCCGATTGATGAGTTCCACATCGACTGACAGCCCTTCGCCCGCCCTCGCACTCGTCGGGAAGGCGGCCCGCTGCAGTTCGATCCGGTAGCCCAAGTGATCGCGGATGACCTCGAACGCCGTGCGCGAGACCTCCTTCCCTTCGCCGTCACGGAAGTAGCCGTCCGAGACGGGAAGCTTGGCAGCGCGCAGCTGAGCGACCGTGAGCGGCGTCTTCATCCAGGCGTCGATCGAGAAGGGCTTGCCTTCCCGATCCGAGAAGCTGTGCGCGAGACTGAAGCAGGTGTAATGGTGCAGCCGCATCCGGATGGCCGCTCGCAGCCCTTCGACCTTGCCGCCCTGATCGGACCAGAACAGCTCACCGTCAACGGGAACGAACGGGCTTTCGGCGGTCATGGTGTCAAACTCCGGGTTGCCCGAGTTGGCGTAGTGGGGCGGCTCGGGCCAGGTCCCCCCGCAGGTTCGACCGGCGAGGAACCCGTCGTTGTGAAATCCGATCCGTGCCGCCGGGTGGTCCGAGTGCGCGATTCGGCGGTCCACCACCTCGTGGGCTCCCAGTACCGGCTGTTCGAGCACCCAGCGCTTGTACTTCGGGACGCGAACCTGCGTCATCCGGTCGGAGGGCAAGACCTCGAGGACCTTGGCGACGATGCTGGCCAGCGCAGCGTGATCCTCACGCTTGATGCGTGTGGCGCTGTGCCACTCTCCCCACGCACCGACGAAACCGGCCTGCAGCACAAAGATGACGTCTGCGTTCTTCCGGATGATCGGCGCGAGCTGGTCGATGTGGTCCAGAATGGTCTGGGCCTTCGGCCCGCCACGACGCTTCATGTCCTTCTCGTAGGCGAACCGCAGCAGGACCTTCAGGCCGTTCTTTCGAGCCTCGTCGAGACTCCGTTGGAGAAGGTCCAGCTTCTCTGAGGGAATCGGCCGGTCGCAGGATTCGGTGAGATAGCAGTAGGTTTGGGCGAGCGTCAGGCCGTGTCGTTCGTAGTGCCTTGCGTCCAGGACCCACCAGTCGTCGCTGTACCCCGCACTGACCTCTCCCTTGAGATGATGGGACGGCCCCCACGCCTTGGCCCCGGGGGGCTCGGCGATGAGCGTCTCGATCCGCAGCCCGCGCTCCGGATTGCGCAGGCCATTCCGACCGCCGGGGTCGGTCGGTCGGATCCCATGGAAGCGTATCTCCTGTTTTGCGCCCGCTTCGCCGCGGTTTACGTCTCCGCGGACATCCGCTTCGACGGACGCGACGAGGAACCCAGCCCGGTCGATCACTGGCGCCGTCGATCGCAGCCGCAAGTAACACACGCCGGGGCTCGGCTGTTTCGATATCTTCAGGTCACTCACCGGCTCCCCCTCAACCAGAACGCCGCAATTCTCCGCGTCGAGATTCCACGCCAGACTGATCGTGTACCAGCGGCCCGATTCCAGTCGGGTGCCGTTGGGAAGGCGTCCATCGGTGCCGATCGGCAGCACGGCCAGCACCTTCTTTTCACCCGCGGCGTCGGTCGGCTGAATGAACCGGTCGGCCAACGCAATGCTGGCCCCGCCGAAGCCCTTTCTTAGAAGGATTCGGATCGAGAGCTTTCCCCGCCGTCCCACCGGGAAGTTCCAGACGGCGCCGTCGCCATCCTTCTCATCCGGCCTGCGGACGTGCAGGACTCTCGCCCCGGCCTTGCTCGGGTGATCGATGAGCTTGGGGCCCTGCGTACGGTTGCGCCACCAGCCCTTGGGCGCTCCGAATGCCTTGAAGACGCACCAGTCCTCCAGGCCCTTGGAGAAGTCAGCGGCGCGCCGGGTCTCGCATAGCCATTTCGGGTCGACCAGCAGGATGTTGCGACGCCCATGTCCCTGTCCGGTGACCACCAGGACCTTCCCGTCCTTCGTGGCGGTGGCGTACGGATACGCCGTTCCCCGATCGCCTCGTCGCGGCGGCGGGTCGTTCCGGAACGGATCCAGGCAGATCTCGCGATACCCCTGCCAGGTCTTCCCCTCATCGTCGGAGATCGCCGCGTGGAGCGCGTCGCGGTTCGTGTAGACCCCCGCGCCGTTGATGCGTGACGTGTTCTCGCAGTTGTTCCAGAAGACCACGATTCGGTCGTCGGAGAGGCGGACCAGGTAGGCCGGCGAGTCGGAGGAGCAGAACCGTGAGGGGCGCGGGGTCGACCAGGTCGCTCCGTCCTTCGAGAACGATTCATACAGCCGTCCGGTCTGGGTGCGGATGAGCATCCAGACCCGACCGTCCTTCAGTTCGATGATCGTAGGCTCGCACGCTCCGTAGTTCGCGCCGTTGTAGTTTTCGTAGCAGGGCGCGGTGAGCGCGGCGCCGGGCGCAGACCAGGTCTTGCCGCCGTCGTCCGAGTGGATCGTTGTCGTGATGTTGGCGCCCGTGGGGGGAGCTTCGGGCCGCCCGCCGACCCAGTACGCAAACGGCAGGACGATGCGGCCGTTCCGAAGTTGTGTCATGCCGTTGATTGACCCCACGTAGCCCTCGAAGATGCGCTTCGGCTGGGTCCACTTCGTTTGGCGATCCGTTGACCTGGCGTGCCATATGTCGATGAAGTAGTCGACGGCGGGTTTCCCGCCGTGCCGACGAGCGACCATCCAGAAGAGCTGCAGCTCACCATCCTGCGCGAGCAGAGCCAGTGGCGTGCTCCAGTTCTTGTCGGGCAGCTTCATGATCGTCACGGGGTCGGACCATGAGCGCCCGCTGTCGGTCGTCCGCTTTCTTGCCAGCTCATGCACATCCGCCGTCGTGCGCGTGAGGAGCATGTCGATCGCGCCGTCGGGCGCCGCCACAAGCCACGAGCCGCCCGCGGGTCCCTGCACGACGGGTGGCTGTGGGGTCTGCTGACCCGCAGCACGTGTGATTCCGGCGGACAGCCCCAACGCAGCCGCGCAGGTCAATCCCACTGCCGATGAGCACGTCGAACCGAGGCGCTGATTGCACATGGAACCCGCTCCACGAACGTCAATCCTGGTGTGCACATGACCGTGCGCGAATCCGCGCCACCGTGGCACGGGCGTCTCGCCCGTGAAAGCTCATGGGCAAGATGCCCATGCTACGTGGCCGCCGTAGCGGCGACGCCGGATCTTGCACGGTCGTTTGCCTACTCGCTACCGAAACTGAATCGCATACAGGTCCGCGTCCTTCATGACGAACCGCAGGCGGACCGGCTTTCCCGCCAACTTGCCGACGTCGCAACCGGCCTTCCAGCGAACGACGCGGTCGATCTGATCCCCGATGATCTCGACGCAGTCGTTCGCAGTGAAACCGGGGACTGGCTTGCCGCCCGCATCCTGGATTTCGACGCGCATGCCGCCGACGGCGCTGGTGGCGAAGTTGATGTGCAGCGATGCGCCCGCGAACGTCAGCGGCTTGGTGATCATCTCGCCGCCCGCATAGGGAGCCTGAACAGACGCGAAGCCGTCTATTCGCAGGACATACCGTCGTATGTGCCAGGACGTCTGGGCGTAGTGCCGATTGACGTAGATCGACATCTCCGCCGGGCCCGTCGGCACGACGCCCTGGATCGGGTAGTTCGTGCGGGACGTCCAGTTCTCGGGTCCCGGGCCGGGACGGACGAAGACGTCCATGAACGTGCGGTCGTAGCGCATGCCGCCACGACTGGTCATGAAGGCTCCGTCGGAGCAGTCATGGAAGTACGCCCCGCCGCCGAGCTTCACCATGTTCATCTTGCGCAGGTCGGCGTCCGTCACGACGCGCCGCTTTGGCATGAAACGAGACGGAAACGCCACACAGATGTGCGGCGCGCGGTAGTAGGCGTCGGTCATGTGCTCGTACAGGTGCTGGCTCGGCTGGGGGGTTCCCGTGTCGCTGTACGTCATGGGGGCTGGCTTGGACCAGTTGATGAAGTCCTTTGACGTCGCCCGCGCCACCGCCCGCACGCCACCCACCGCGCAGCGGAAGTAGCAGGCATACACCCCCTCGTGCTCCGACCAGAAGCAGTGGCAGTAGCCGTCGAAGGCGTTGGGCAGCGTGGACGTCAGGACAGGAGCGTCGCGAAGCTTCTTGAAGTGGATCCCGTCGGGCGATACGAAGCCGAGCAAGCCGGTCCGGTGGCTGCCCGCCAACGCCTTGTACCGTTCTTGGGAACCAACGCCAGGCCGAGGGTCCAGAAACACGGCGAAGTTGTTGGCGAATGGCGCCTCGACCCAGATGACGTTGTTCTGCTTCGTGCCCGCGACCGTGTGGATGCCCAGGTGCGGTTTGGCCCAGTGGATGCCGTCACGGCTTTCGGCGTAGCAGCGGACCGGGGATGCCGACGGCGGCCAACCGCGATAGTACATGCGATACGTCGAACCGTCCTTGATAACGCCTTCGCCGTAGTTGAAAGCGCCCTCCCACGGGTGGTCGACCTTGACGGCCACCTCGGCGGGTCGGGGTTCGTGAAGTCTCAGGCGCGCGCCGGGCAGCCTGTCGATCAGGAGACGATCGATGAACAGCTCGCGTCGCGAACCGATGTTCACGGCGTCGCCTTGCCGGCTCGACCCGGCCATGGCCGATCCAATCACAACGCCAAGCACGCACGTCATCGACAAGGGCGATGATGACATGGCACGGTACCTCCCACCGGTTGATCCCGTCCGTCGGTCCGTTTCCGTCCAGGATTCTCCCGGTCGTGGCGGACGAAATCCAGCACAAAGCTCCTGTCCTTCCCAGACGAGCTTCTGGGCCACAGGCCAACGGATCTGAAGATCCTGCAGACGCTGAGGGGGCGCGACTGATTCAGCGGGATGCATCCAGGCCCGTAGGGCCGAAGGAGTGTAGCCAGGGGTGGAGTCCGCCGCTTCGGCGGACGAAACCCCTGGTGACCGACCGGGCAAACCGACCAGCCCTGAAGGGGCGAAGGAAGGCTTGGCGTGCCGGCCTGCACTTCCTGCTCGTGCGCCGAGCGCATGGGCAGAACCACCGCGAGGGTCTGCTTGTCGGAGGACACACAGGGACGGCGTTTCGCCCAAGCGCGTCAGCGGTGCGTCTTTCCTCCGTACCTGCCTACGCAACCGACCGCTACCACCTAAGGAGCCTTGACGTGCCAAAGAACAGCACACCAAATCCTTCCACAATCACCTTGACTTCCCATAGCTGGTCTCCGGGGCCAAAGCTTCGCGGGTCCTTGCCCTTGCGTGTGTCTGCCTTGGTTTCGCCACGCTGCCTGGGCAGCCATGCATCCGGACCCGTCAACAGGTGTCGCGTCGCCACCAGGAGGTAGGCTAAGCGATCCATGCTGTGGGCTCTCTAGAACGGCTGCCGCATTCCTGTGCTGCAGTTGGGGGCTCTGCTGACATGGACAGTGTGCTCGAGCTCCTCGCGCTCTAGCTGGAAGAAGTCTTCCATGCTGAGGCGATCATCGATGATCCTTCCCTCCTCCTGGCATCTCTCCACCCGGTACCTGTGGAGGATCCAGTTCTCATCGATGGCAAGGGGAGCGGCGTACTTCTCCATATTGCTCGCGGGCTTGACGCCGGCGGCGCTGGCGAAGTTCACGGAGATGATCACGCTGCCGTCTACGAAGCGTGTGTACAGCTTAACCCCCATGGCGAAGACGAACGCGTAGGTTGGGACTTCCTCGTCGATCAGCACGGGATGGTAGGTGGTGTACCGCAGCGGGCCGTGCAGCTTGACCACCTCCCGCTTGAGGCGCATTGCGATAAGGACAGGGAATCGGAGGACCGCCGCCAGCGGATGCGAGGTCTCGCCCACGTAGAACCCCTCCTGGAACCCCAGCGCTTCCAGCGCCTCGATGTCCCAGGCGTATCTCGCTCGGATCTCGTCCTGAAGGCTGGGCCGAGACACCTCCTGCATGGTCGGAAACGTCAATCTGGCCGAGAGGCTACCGAACATGTCTTGGATTCCTGCTTGACGGCCAAGATCGTTTGCCCTGCAGCGCAACGCCGCCGCGGGGAAACGAAAGCGTCCAGCATGAGCGCCCCAGAGCGCCCACCAGCAAGCGGCCACCGTCCGATAAGGCGACTCGTCCCTCCCCCAACCGCGGATGCGTCCCCCAGGTGTCCTGCGACGGACATCGCGCTTATCGACCTTCATCATCCCAAACTGAACAAGAAAGGGCCGATCGAAAAAGGTGGATCGAAAAAGGTGTCAGGAACGAATGGCATGAAGCTAAGCGCATACGTGTCCTCCTTGGCGA
>CAYMLO010000155.1:0-14757 GCA_964390905.1 uncultured Planctomycetales bacterium
GCCCTCAATAATACCTTCGGCTACCCCCCGCCCCCGCCTAAAGTGTCACGCACCCAAGCTATTTCGTCAAGACGCCTTACCAGGGCTGCGCCCGGCGGATCCTGTTCTACGCGTGCTTCGGCCGGTGGCGGCGCCCACGATGGGATGACCGGCCGCCCTTGCCCGGCGGCCGGGAGGTCCGCCGAGAACCCACCGGCTGAACCGGCATCCGATACAACACCACGAGGAAGTATACCAGGCAGCCCACGTGGATCAACACCAGCAGATAGGTCATCCGCCCCCACCCCGACAAGGCGTTCGTCACCGGCATCAGCCACGTGTATCCCGGGTCCTCCACCGGGAGGACGGCGGTGAGGTTGTAGAACTGGGCTGTCGACAGGATCAACAGGGCCGGGAGGTGCCGCCAGCCCGCACCCACCAGGCAGGCGGCCAGGATCATCGCCGGGAACCCGTAACGCTCGTGGATCTCCGTCGGCAGGATGAAGAACCCCATTGCCATCGTCGCCGCCCCGGCCACGACCGGTTCGTAGGCCCAGCCCCGCCGGTAGACCATCCACATCACCCACAGCGAAAACGCCGCCAACGCGGCAAACCCCACGTTTTTGGCTGTGATGGGTCCCAGGAAGGGCTCGCCGTCGTCCGGGGTGAACACGTAGTACCAGCGCGGCATCGCGGGCTCGGGGTTGAGCAGCCACCAGGGGTTGAACGCGCAGACGCTGACCCAGTGGTACTTCTCGGTCGCTTTGGCGTAGGTCCCCAACGCGTCGTCGGCCGCCCCCGCAAGCGCGAACGGGATCAAGATCGCCGCCGCCGCGACCGCCGCCCCCGCCAGGATGAGCACGAAGGACCGGGCGACACGGGCGCCTCCGGTCGACCTGCCCGCAGCCGGGCCGTCCGGCGTTGCGGTGAACGCCTCATGCCAGCGGCGAATCAGCGCCGCTGCGACGACGGGCATGATCATGATCGACTGGAACTTCGTCAGCAGGGCGACGACGATGACCAGGCCCGTCAGGAACGACGCTCCCGAAATCACACAGACCAGACACAGCACCATCAGGAATGAATGTACCGCGTCCACCTGACCCCAGCAGGCAGAGTCGTAGATCACGGCCGGCAGAAACAGGTAGATGCCCGCCACGATCAATGCGCCCCCCCGACGCAGTCGGTGCCGAAGCCATGCAAACAGGAGCGCCGCGCCGGCCAGGTCGAACAGCAGCGCGGGCAGCTTGATCCAGACCGCCAGCCGGCGCAGGCGGTCCGGCGGGGCGTAGGGAAGGCGTGTATCCAGCAGCTTGCCGATTCGGGTGTCAACCCGTCGGAGGATCTCGCGATAGCTGGCGGGATCGCCCCGAAACTCCCCGCGCATCAGGCGGAACTCTCTCGGGGTGACCAGCCTGAACTTGGCCAGACGAGCCTCCAATACTGACCGGTACTTCTCGGACGCGTCGTCCTCGTAGTTGGCCAGCAGCTCCTGCAGCACGACGAGCTGCCGCCGACTTCCCAGTGACTGCAATGCCTGGACGGCCTCGTCCTGCTGTCCGGTCTTCTGGTCGGTTGGCTTGCGGAACGGCTGACCGGTGAACAGCTCGGATATCCAGGGAATCTGCGACAGGACCAGGACGTACCCGGGGGGGTAGTTGCAGACCAGATTTCCCCCCAACCGATACGGCTCGCCGAGATCGACCCGGTGGGCCGCGTCCGCCCACGCGTAGAACCATTTCAGATCGGACAGGCACCCGGGCGTCGCCGCCAGGTAGATGCGGACCGCCAAGCCCGCCACCAGCACCACGGCCAGCGCCGCCCACGGGCCGGCCGTCTTCAAGCGCGAACCGGTTTCGGGCTCGGGGGTGCGATCTCGGGCCTGCGAAGAACGTGAACGGGACACGCCCTGCTCACCTGGGGGCGTCACCTCGAACATCCGGCCACGCCCGCGGGCCACTCATGCCATCCAACCACGGGTGCCAAACGACATGGATGCCGTCGTCAAGGGACCCGCGGGAATCAGCTCCCCTGGCCGTTCAATCCCGCTTGCTCGATGATGCCCGGCGCACAGTCGTCCCAGCCCAGCGTCATCAGGTGGGCGCCTTGGCACATGTCCTTCATGTCCCGGACGAGCTCGGCGGAGATCTCGGTGGCCACCCGCTTGCCCTCTCCCTTGGGCGTATCGGCCAGCCGTTGCATGATCGCATCGGGCACGACCACGCCGGGCACGCTGCGGTTCATGTACTTGGCCATTCCCAGGCCCTTGAGCACCACGATGCCCACCATGATCGGCACCTGGATGTGCTCGACCCGCTTCATGAAGTCCTCGAAGGCCTTGGGATCGTATACGGCCTGGGTCTGGATGAACTGCGCGCCGGCCTCGACCTTCTTCTCGAGCTTGATGATCTGCGGCTCGACCTCGTCGGCGCACGGCGTGACCACCGCGCCCTTGAAGAACTTCGGCACCCCGTCCAGCTTGTTGGGGTTGCCCTTCATGTCGACTCCCATATCGGTGCCGCTCTCCAGCCGGGTGACGGCCTCCACCAGCCCCACCGAGTCGAGGTCGTAGACCGGTTTGCACCCCGGGTGGTCGCCCATCGTCGTGTGGTCACCCGTGATGCACAGCACGTTGCGGATTCCCAGACCGTACGCGCTGAGCAGATCGCTCTGCAACGCCAGCCGGTTCCGGTCCCGACAGACCATCTGGAACACCGGCTCGATGCCGTGCTCGATCAGCAGGTGACAGGTCGCCATGCTCCCGAAGCGCATTACGGCGGTCTGGATATCGGTCACGTTGACGGCCACGACCTTGCCCTTGAGGTATTCGTCCGCCTCGTGCAGCGCCGGGTCGATATTCACGCCCTTGGGCGGGCCGATCTCGCCGGTGACGGCGAACTTGCCGGCTTCCAGCGTCGCTTGCAGATTGCTGACGGGTTCACTCATCCTGCTGCCTCCTCTTCGACCATCTCCTTGAGCACCAACCGACGCACACCGGCCCCGCGGTCCTTACACCAGTCTTTCGCCGCCCGAATCTTGCGGAGCTCGTCCAGCTTGCCGCGAGCTTTCAGACGCTCGTAGATCAGGTACCAGGCACAATCCATGTCCTTGCTGACCTCGCACTTGCCCTTGTCCGTGCCGCCGCATGCCCCGTTGATCAGGCTCTTGCTGCACCGCGCGATCGGGCAGATGCCTCCCGTCCACGCCAGCACGCAATCCCCGCAGCCGCGGCAGTTCTCCTCCCAGATCCCTGGTTCCTTGTTGTAGCCCAGGAACGAGGTGTTCAGCCCGGGTAGGAAAGGCGTGTCGGGGAAGATGTCCGACATGAACTGCACGCCCGCCCCACAGGCGATGCTCAGCACCGCGTCGTACTGCTTGGGGTCCTCCTTGAGGTTGTCGACGAACTCTCGCTCGCACTGACGCGTGATGCAGTCCACGGCGACGGTCAGGTCCAGGCCCTTCTGCTTGGCCGCCAGCCGGATCTGTGAGGCCAACGTGTCAGCCTGCTTCTCGCCCCCGGTCAGGCACACCGTCACGCACCCGCCGCACCCGATGATCAGCACCTTCTTGTAAGGTGAGATCATCTCCATGATTTCTTCGAATGGCTTTCGTTCACCGACGATCATCTAGGTCGTCTCCTGTGTAGTTGATGAGTGTGCTTCTCGGCGTTCCTTGACGTCAGCACGCCGCGATTCTCTCCGCCGCGCCCGCCATGGCTTCGCGCATGGCCGCCCGGCCCTGGTTGGCCGCCTCCACCAATTGAACCCGATCCGGGTTCAGCCCCACCTCGCCCAGCAGCTCGCGAACCTGCTCAACGCGCTTCTGGACGCGCTCGGTCGCACCGGGGTAGCGGTCTCCGCCGATTTGCGACGCGACCACGATCACGCCGTCCGCGCCGTTCTCGAACGCCTTGAGCATCTGGTTCGCGCCCAACCGGCTCATGCTGGGCAGATACAGCTCCGCCACGCCGGGCACCCCGTCCTCGAGCGACCCGCTCCATGCGTTGGCCGAGGCGTAGTGACCGCAGACGTAGGCCACGATCTTGCTCGGCGCCTTGCCGTCCATGCTCGCGATCGCCTTGGCCGTATCGTCCACCAGCTCGTTGATGTCCCAGCCGCGGGCGATGATGGCATTCGCGGGGCACTCCGCGATGCACATCCCGCACGCCTGACACAGATTCGACGCGATCCGCGCCACGTCCGTCACCTTCGGGATGTCGAACGGACAGACGCGCAGGCACGTCAGGCAGGCGGCACACTTGTCCACGATGACCTCGGCCCCGCTGCCGCAGCTCATGCACCGCCGGGCCTCAGCCAACGCCGACGCCTCGTCGAGCGTGTGCTCGAACTCGGCGAAGACCTTCTTGCGGTCCTCCGGGGCGTCGGTCGGGACCTTGACCCGCGTGGTCTTCGTGACCTTCTGGGCCGTCGCCTCGTCGATCTTCCCGAACGTCTCCGGCAAGGTGTCGTCAATCTCGATGGCCTTGCCGCCAAGATACAGGTCGACGGCCTTGGCGACGCGTTGGCCGCTCGCACAGGCCTCGACGGCCGAGCCCGGCCCCGTCACGATCTCGCCGCATGCGAACACGTCCGCGGCGTTCGTCTGCTGCGTCGCGGGGGTGTAGCTCAACCGTCCCCGCTCGTCGATCGCCAGATCGCTGTCGTCCGCGAAACCGTTGTCGGACATCTGCCCGATCGCCATGATCACCGTATCGCACGCCACCTCGATCACGTCGCCATCGTCGTATTGGGGGCTGAACCGCTTGTCGTCGTCGAACACCCGCGTGACCTTGCGCGCCTTTACGCCGACGATCTCGCCGTCCTGGGTGAGCACCTCCACCGGCCCGCGACGATGGACAAACGAGATGCCCTCTTCGAGGGACTCGCGCTGCTCCCAGTCCCAGGCCGGCATCTCCTCCTCGTCCTCCAGCATCATCATCTGGACCTTCTCGGCCCCCAGCCGAACCGCAGCCCGTGCGCCGTCGACGGCGACGTTCCCGCCGCCGATGACCAGCACGTGCTTGCCGACGTCGGGCTTGCGATCGAAGGCCAGCTCGGTCAGGAAATCCATCACCGGATGGACCCGTTTGTGGTCCGCGCCGGGCAGCGGCAGCATGCGGCTCTTGGCCAGACCGACCGCGACGATGATGGCTTCGAAGCCCTCTTTCCGCAGGTCCTCGACGGTCTTGTCCTTGCCGATCTCCACCCCCGTCTGTAGCCCGATGCCATGCGCGAGGATCCAGTCCACGTCCATCTGGATCACGTCCCGCGGCAGGCGGTACGTGGGGATTGCCGTGGCGGGGATTCCGCCGGCGATCGGGAACTTCTCGAACAGCGTCGGGCGGTAGCCGAGCTTGGCCAGCTCGAGTGCGGCCGACATCCCTGACGGCCCCGCGCCGATAATGGCGATCTTCGCCTTGTCCTGAACCGCCGCCTTGTTGACCGTCGATCCCTCGGCGCCCTGCAGCTCGGCGACGAACCGCTTCAGCTCGCGGACGGCCACGCCCTCGTCCACCTCCCACCGCCGGCAGTTCTCCTCGCAGGGATGGTGGCAAATCCGCCCGCACACCGACGCGAACGGCAAGGCCGCACGAATCAGATCGATCGCCTCCTGCCACCGCCCGCGGGCGATCAACTCGACATAGCCCCGAACGTCCGCATGCACGGGACACGCATGCCGGCACGGGGACCACTCCCGTTCCATCAACTCACTGGGGCAACCCAGCTCTGCCACGTCCTTCGACGTAAGATCACCATCAAGCATGAAACCCTCTCCGCCTTGACGTTCCTGGTAAGGGGTGCAGACACCACATCATGAACGCAGCACCGCTCGCGGAAATCGTCACTTTAGGCCAGTTCGGCAACCTTTGTCAACCTCGTCCAGATCCGGTTCATCGATCGGGATTGGCGTTTACATCCCGCCGGGGGTCTGCTAGGCTGATGCCGGATCTGTTGTCCTGCGTACAGGGAGACGGGCTCATGCACGCGATGACTCGATGGCTGTTCTGGGTCGGGACGGCGACTGCGCTGGTGATGCCGGCGATGGGGTGTGGTGGCAATGATTTCGGCACGGCGGTGGATCTGCCGCCGGCCCAACGCCACAAACTGCCTGCAGCGCTGAAGCCGGGCACGGTCATTAAGTTGCCGTCAGCTCAACCGTTCAATATCCACGACCGGCGATGGAACAGCACGCCCGGCCCGGACGGCAAGGCAAATCCCCTCGCCGAAGCGACCGCCAAGGGCACGGCCCTGTGCAGGGCGGACGGCGCCAACGGCGGGTCGTCGATGGCCGAGTTCCAGCTGGGTCACTGCATCGACAACCAGAGCGGCAGGGCGATCCTGGCTGAGCTTCGGATGTCGATCGACTACGAACACAGCTGCCAGGCCACCGGCCGGGGTGCCGCGACGGTGAGCACCTATGCCGTCAAGGCCTTCGTCAAGGATACCGCTGGCAAGGTGATCCAGACGCTGCCGCTGGCCAGCCATAGCAGTGACGATGGGCGCATCAACTGGTCGGGGACGGAACGAACCATCACCGAGGTCACGATGCAACCGGGCGTGGGGTGCTACATCGTCCTGGCCGGCCAGGCCGTGGCGGGCAGTCAGGCCAAGACCTCGTCGTCGGCCCACGTCAAGGTCAAGGCCTTCGCGCTGGAGATTACCTGCAAGCAGGCCGCATCCCCCCCGAGTCCGACCACGACCCCGGCGGCGAAGGCGAAGTAGCCACTGACTCACAGACCGTTGACGGCGGCGCCGCTCAGCCAGACACTCTGACCGACACCATGGTGATATCGTCTACCTGATCGGCCAGGCCGACGAAGCGACGAACGTCCCACAGGATGTTCTGCGCGATGGCGTCCGCGCCCATCGGTGCGTATCGGATCAGCGATCTGGCCAGTTGATCTCGGCCGAAGCGCTCATCCACGAAGTTCATCGCGTCAACGACACCGTCCGTGTAGAACAGGACCACGTCCCCCGGCATCAGATCGATCTCCCCGCTCTTGTAGGCCGCGTCTGGCACCGTGCCGATGAGCATGCCGCCCACGTCAAGCTGGCGGACCTGCCCGTCCCGAACGTGCATCGGCAAGTCGTGGCCGGCGTTGCAGTAGGTCAATCGCCTGCCGTCCGCCGAGAAGACCCCGTAGAAGAGCGTGGCGAACTCCTGCGGCAGCGTGTCGCGACACAGTTGGCGGTTCACCTGGCCGATGATCTCGTTGACCGGTCCCAGGCCGTTCGCCCAGACCCGAAGGGCACTGCGGACCGACGCCATCATCAGGGAGGCGGCCACGCCCTTGCCCACCACGTCAGCGATCGCCAGCCCGACCAGCCCGCCGTCCAACTCCAGGAAGTCGTAGAAGTCGCCCGCCAGCCCATAGGTCGGTTCGTATACGCTGCCAAATTCCAGGCGAGGATGCGCTGGGGAACGGACGGGCACCATCCGGCGTTGGACCTCGGCGGCGGCCTCGACCTGACGCCTGACGATCTCGCTCCGGATTGCCTCAGCGGTGAGGCGCCTATTCTCGATGGCGGCCGCCGCCTGAGCGGCCACTACGCGCAACAACGATGCCTCGAACCCGGTGAAGGTCTGCCGTTCGCCCGTATACACCCGCATCACCCCGACTGGCTGGCCCCGAAACACCATGCCCGTCACCAGACCGCTGACCAGCCCCTCCTTGCGGGCCTGATCCGGGAACCGGATCCGTGGGTCATTGCATACATCGGCGATGTAGACCGTCTCACCGTCCAACGCCGCCCGATCGATCGGGTTCTCCTCGACCTTCACCGCTCCCTTGTTGAGGTATTCCTCCGATAGGTTGTGGCCGGCGGCGATTTTCAGCTCGCCGGTTTCCCGATTCAGCAGCCGAATGCTGCATGCCTTGACACGCAGCACGTCCGCGACGTTCCGGGCCGTCACGCGCAGGACTGCGTCCAGATCACGCGTGCCCGCCAGCAGCGACGTCAACTCGTAGACCGTTGCCAGCTCGTCAACGCGCTGCCGGAGTTGGTACTCTTGCTGACAGAACCGGGCCAGTGTGTTGGCCAGAAGCTGGAGGAACTCCGCCGCGGCCGACATCTGCTCGTCCGACCAGGGCCGGACATGCCCCAACGCCTGCTCCATCGCCCTCCGGTCGATCCGGTACGTTTCGGCAAGTGAGTCGACGGTTTGGCGGTCCAGAGGCCGACTGGGCAGATCGCCCATCGCGATGGTGGCCAGCAGCTGGCCGTCCATGACCACAGCGGCTGCGTATTGGATCAAGCCGGCGTGACACGTCAACGAGATGGGTTTGCGCTCATCGGCGGCCAGTGCCAGCGCGGCCTGGTGGCTGCGACGACAGGCCTGTCTGCCTGCCTCGCTGGCGAGCATCAGACGGCAGAACGGGTTCTGCCCCGACGGACGGCAAATGAGCTTGCCGTCCCGATCGCAGATGCTGACCGTCGTGTGGGTTACCGCGGCGAAGACGTCCAGGATTTCGACCAGAACGTCCACGTTCAACAAGTCGGTCAGTCTCGGCGTGTCATGTTCGTTCGCTGACATGCCGTGAGCGTCTCCGCACAGGCCGTGCCGTCGGACCGGCAACGACCGAATCCTTAATTATAGCACATGCCCGCACGTCCGTCCGCCTGGTCCAAGGACATGCTGACGCGAGAGGCGAACTTGACCGCAATGAGCGGCAGCACTAGCCTGGAGGGTGACCGAACCGGCCCGAATCGCCACCACGCAGGGAGGACAACCGATGGCCGTCAATGAGGAGCTGGAGCTGCTCAACGCCGTTCTGGCGTTGGCGATGATCGACGGGAAGATGTCTAGCGGCGAGAAGGGGATTGTTCACGGCCTGGCCGCCCGCGTCGGTGTCGGGCAGGTGTCGCTCGATGCGATGGTCGAGCGGGCGCAGAGCGATCCCAAGATGCACGAGGAGCTCCGCGTCAGGGACCCCAAGCGCGCCCGCAAAGTGCTGGAGCTTCTGGTCGCCCAGGCCCGCGCCGACGGGGAGATCACCCATGAGGAGCGCGACCTGCTCGTCAAAATCGCTGCGCAGCTCGACATCGACACCAACGAGTTCGGACAGATCTACGCCCAGGGGGTCGCCCGGGCTGACGAACTCCGCCTACGCCGCCGCGGTCTGGGATCCGGCGGCGGGTAGGAGACGTTCGAGGATCGTCCCCCCGGCAACACCCCGCCTTGCTGTCGCGGCTGGATTTCCATAACCTGGTAGGTGGGTTCGAACGGTGGCCTGAGAATGGAAGCTCCGGACATGGCTGAAGTGCAAAAAGCGAGAGACATGGCCCTGACGCGCAGCATCGGCAACACGCCGATGGCCGAGCTGACGAACCTCTGGCACACGGATCTGACGGGGGTCCGCATCCTCTGTAAGCTCGAAGGCAACAACCCCGGCGGGTCCGTCAAGGATCGTCCGGCCCTCTACATGATCGAGCAGGCCGAGGCATCGGGCGAACTGACGCACGAGAAGACCATTCTCGAGCCGACGTCCGGCAACACCGGCATCGGTATGGCCATGGTGGCCCGGGCGAAGGGGTACCGCATCAAGCTGTGCATGCCCGGTTGCGTTAGTGAGGAGCGGCGGGCGATCCTAACGGCCTACGGCGCCGAGATTGACATCACCCCAGCCTGCAACAAGACCGACGGGGCGATCCACCGCGCGCAGCACATCCTCGAGACCGAGCCCGACAAGTACTTCATGCCGAACCAGTTCACCAATCCCGCCAATCCGCTGTCCCATTACGAGACCACCGCGCCGGAGATCCTCCGCGACACGGACGGCGATCTGACCGCGTTCGTGGCCGGAATGGGCACGAGCGGCACGTTGATGGGCTGCAGCCGGCGGTTCCGCGAGACCGGCAACGGCATCCGCGTCGTCGCCGTCGAGCCGACCACGGGCCACACGATCCAGGGCCTCAAAAGCCTCAAGGAGGCCATCGTGCCCCCGATCTTCGACCGAAACGCCCTGGACGAGTTCCTCATCTGCGAAGACGAGGACGCCTTCGAGACGATGCGCGACCTGATGCAGTTGGAGGGCATCTTCTGCGGCCTGAGCAGCGGCGCGGCTGTGTGGGGCGCGATGAAGATCGCTCGCGACCTACCCCGAGGCTCGACCGTCGTCTGCATCCTGCCCGATCGCGGCGACCGCTACCTGTCCACCGAAGCCTTCAGATCCTTCTGCGCCGAGTGCCCGCCGTAGCGCAGGGGATCGCCGATTGCCCCCGCCACTGGGTTTGGCAGTTCAGCCTCCAGACGCCCATAGGGTGTCCGCCGTGGCGTGCATGACGACGCTTCGCCGCGGGCCGTATGAGTGCTTGCCGTTGTGGGCCGAGTTCACCGCCGTGTAGAACAGATGGGACTTGCCCCCTCGGGCGACCAGGTGGTTGGCGGCGTAGACGCCGTAGGAATCCGGTTGGGTCTTGTCGCCGCGAGGGAGCCACGCGTTGCGACATGGTCGGTGCCAGGTCAGGCCGTCGGTCGAGAAGCACCATTCGATGTCCATGGTCTGGGCCTCGACGCGGTAGTGGCCGACCATGCCCACCCGGCCCTTGGGCGTGTGGGTGACGGCCAGGTAGTAGAACTGCTGGTCGGCCGGGTCGTTGGCATCGCGCTGGATGACGCGCTTCCGCTGCTCGAATCGCAGGCCGTCCTCCGATACGTATCGATCGATGACGCGAATCAGGCCGGCGGCGTTGTCGTGGGCGATGAAGGCGGGGTCGTCCCGTGCGACGCGAACCAGGCCCACGGAGTACATCTCGAACGTGCCATCCGGAAGCTGATAGACGTTCGTGGCGTCGTTGGAGATCAGATGCGACGGGGCGAGCGGCTCGTCGGCCGGACGGTTGGCGCTTCGCTTTTTGTGGATCATTATGCCGTCGGGTGAGGGGATCCCCCGCGCCGCGCGGTCGTTGGGGTGGTAGAGCACCGGCCGGCTCGGATCGACCACGCGATAGCGCCGGCCGTCGTCGCTCTCGGCGGCCAGGTAGCGAACGACCTCCGGCCCGTGCACCCAGAAGTAGATCCGGTGCCTGCCGTTTCGTAGCCGGATGTGGATCACCTGGACGGGCATCCATTTGTCGGGAAGGTTGCCGATCGCGAACTGCGCGTCGGGCGGATCGCCCGGACGACACTGCGCCGGGACCTTCTTCATCGGGCCCCCGAGAGCACCCTCTGCATAGGCGATCGTGAAGGATCGGCTTGAGCCCGTGCCGGAGTACCAGATGCGCCACCGATCATTGTCGAGCGGCTCGGCGGGGCAGGTGAAGTTCTGGATGCGTCCTGCCTCCCAGCCTTCGGTTGCCTTGAGGACCACGCCGTGTTTCTGCCAAGCGTTCGGCTTGCACGGCTTGGGAACACCGGGTTCGGCTGAGACGGCATCGGGAAGGCCGACCTGCGAGCCTGCTACGACGCCGGCGGCAGTCTGAAACGCCTTGTTCATGAACGTCCGACGGCTGATCCGGCTCATCGCTAATCCCTTCGCCAGTCCTATCACGCCTTTGTCTCGTCAATCGCCGAGCGTAGGGCCTTGATGTGCTTCGGCACGGCGGCGTGGGCATCCGCTCTTGCCTCGTACTCCAGCGAGACGTAGCCACGGTAGCCCGCCGATGCGAGGATCTTGGCGATTCGATCGTAGTCGGCCGGCTGCGACTTCTTCGTCGTGGTGCTGTGGACGTGCGTCTTGACGTGCACATTCACTGAGTAGGGGGCACACTTGGTGATCGCGGCGTAGGGGTCGGGATCACGGAAGTTACCCGTGTCCAGGTTGAGGCCAAACCAGTCCGACTTGATCGCCGAGAGGCAGGCCAACGTCTGCTCGGCCGTTGTGACGATCCCGCCATGGTTCTCCAGCGCCAGAAACACGCCGCGTTTCTCGGCGAGTGGGAGGCATTGCTCCATGCATTCGACGAACCACTTGCGGGCCTGCTCGATCGTCACGGTTGGCGGCTTGCTGCCGGCGAAGATGCGAATCGTCGGCGCGGCGAACTCGGTTGCCCGGTCGATCCAGTGCTTGACGCTCGCGACCTTCTCGTTGCGCACCTTTCCCGGGGGCAGCGTGAACGTGTTGCCGACGGCCGTCCCGCTCACCTCTAAGCCGTTGAGGAAGGCACGGCGGCGGATCCGCCTGAAGTAGGCGGTATCGGCGTTCGGTGGGAAGTAGTAGCTGGTCAGCTCCGTGCCTTCCAGGTTGAGCTTCGCGCACAGATCGACGAAGTCCTCCATCGTCATCTTGCCGGCCTTCTTGCCCCGCGGCAGGAACTTGTTGAACGAGTAGGCGCAGCAGCTCAGCTTCAAATGCGCGCCGGCCTGCCGGTTGTAGGCGTTCTTGTTCGGTGCCGACGATCGCTCGTCGCTCGGTTGGGCCGTCCCTTCCGCCGACCCCCGTCGCGCCAACGCGCCGACCGAGGCCGTGCCGACCGCCGCGGTCATGCCGCGTCCAAGGAACTGACGACGGGTCTGTTCGTTCCGCATACGTGTTCCTCCCTGTTCTAGGAAATCATCGTCGCTGCCGCATCCGGTTGGATCCTCCAGGCCGGTCCGACCCGCACGTGCCACCGAGTCACTTCGACAGCACCCGGTCCGCGCCGGCCGCGTCGAGCTGTGGCGAGTCGCCGACGGGCACCTGCTCGATCAGCTGCTGCACGATCTCGTCCGACCGGATGCCCTCCGCTTCGGCGTTGAAGTTCGTGATGATCCGGTGACGCAACACCGGCGGGGCCATCTCGCGGATGTCCTCAGCGCTGACGTGATAGCGCCCCCGCAGGATCGCCCGCGCCTTGCCCGCCAAGACGAGGAACTGACTCGCGCGCGGGCCCGCCCCCCACGCGACGTACTGCTGCACGAACGCCGGCACTTCCTGCTTGTCCTTCCGCGTCCATCGGGCGAAGCGCATGGCGTAGCGAATCAGGTGGTCGGCGCACGGCACGCGGCGGACGATGTCCTGCAGGGCGATGATGTCCTCGATCGACAGGATGGTCTCGAGCTGTGCGTCCTGCGGCGCCGTCGTCAGCCGGACGATGTCGAATTCCTCGTCCTCCTCCGGATAGTCCACCAGGACCTTGAACATGAACCGGTCGAGCTGGGCCTCCGGCAGCGAATACGTCCCCTCCTGCTCGATCGGGTTCTGCGTGGCCAAGACGAAGAACGGCTCGGTGAGCTTGTGCTGAACGCCGCCGGCCGTCACCTGGTGCTCTTGCATGGCTTCCAGGAGCGCCGCCTGCGTCTTGGGCGGCGTCCGGTTGATCTCGTCGGCGAGGATGACGTTGGCGAAGATCGGCCCCCGCACGAAACGCAGATTCCGCTGGCCGGTGGCCTTGTCTTCCTCGATGACCTCGGTGCCCGTGATGTCAGACGGCATGAGGTCCGGCGTGAACTGGATCCGCGAGAACGACAGCGTCAGCGTCCGCGCCAGCGTCGAGATGATCAACGTCTTGGCCAGGCCGGGCACGCCCTCCAGGATGCAATGGCCGCGGCAGAACAGGGCGATCAGCAGCTCTTCGATCACCTGCTCCTGGCCGACGATGACCTTGCCCAGCTCGCTACGGATCCGGCTGTAGGCGTCGGTGAGCTTGGCCACGGCGGCGAGGTCCGCGTCGGTCGCCGGCGCTTCGTGGGGTATCGCGTTTGGGTTCGTGTCGGGCGCGGCATCGGGCATGGAACTGTCTCCGTCCTGGGCGTCCAGTTGAATTGTAGCGGGGATGCGGGCGCGTGGCCAAACGCCGTGCGCTAGTTCTTTCGGCCGGCATTGCGCTTCAGGTCACGCTGGAACAGCCAGACGCCCACGAACATCAGGACACCGACCGGCCAGCACAACAACATGATCCGGGCCAGCCGATCCGCCGCCTGGCTCGGACGGTCGGTCAGCAAGTTGACCCCGCACAGTGTCGCCACCGCCCAACCGCCGATCAAAAACAGGATCACCCCCATCACCAGCATGGGCGGGATCAGCGTTTTCTTGAACTGGTCCCCTTGGCTCTGCGTCGCCCGGTTCTGGGCGGCGCGGCGCTGTTGAACGGAACGCGTCGTCGTGGGTGGGTCCACGCCCGACGAATCGCCAATCGCCTCTGGCACACGGTCGATGAGTTCGGGCGGCGCGGTTGGCTCTGCGACCGGTTCGCCCTCGGCGCCGTTTGCCGCCCGCGCCAGGGCTTCCAGCGCATCGGCCGCCGGGTCGTGGTCGCCGGCGCCTCTGTCGGATTTCGGTTCAGTCATCAATCGGCCTCTGGCCGCACGGTTCCGCCCAATGCCAGACCGTCCATCCTGCTCAGGAAGCAGGTTTGGACGCAGGCTTCGTCGCCGGCTTCGGGGCAGGTTTCGGCGGTGGCGCCGGCTTGGGCGCAGGTTTCGGCGCCGGCTTTGGCGCAGGCTTGGGCGTCGGTGCGGGTTTGGTTTCCGGCTTCTTCGGCGGTGGCGCCGGTTTGGGCGCAGGTTTCGGCGCCGGCTTTGGCGCAGGCTTGGGCGTCGGTGCGGGTTTGGTTTCCGGCTTCTTCGGCGGTGGCGCCGGTTTGGGCGCAGGTTTCGGCGCCGGCTTTGGCGCAGGCTTGGGCGTCGGCGCGGGCTTGGTCTCCGGCTTCTTCGGCGGCGGTGCCGGCTTGGGCGCAGGTTTCGGCGCCGGTTTTGGTGCAGGCTTGGGCGTCGGCGCGGGCTTGGTCTCTGGCTTCTTCGGCGGCGGTGCTGGCTTGGGCGCAGGTTTCGGCGCAGGCTTGGGCGTCGGTGCGGGTTTGGTTTCCGGCTTCTTCGGCGGCGGTGCCGGTTTGGGCGCAGGTTTCGGCGCCGGCTTCG
>CAYMLO010000155.1:14857-22356 GCA_964390905.1 uncultured Planctomycetales bacterium
TCCGGCTTCTTCGGCGGCGGTGCCGGTTTGGGCGCAGGTTTCGGCGCCGGCTTCGGCGTAGGCTTGGGCGTCGGCGCGGGCTTGGCCTCTGGCTTCTTCGGCGGTGCCGGCGCCGGCTTGGGTGCAGGCTTCGGCGGTGTCGGTTTGGGCGCAGCTTTCGGGGTGGGCGGCTTTGGCGGCGCGGGCGCTCCAGGCGCTATCGAGGTCGGGGCAGGGAGCTTGGCCGCCTTGCCCTGGGCCGTCAACGTCACCGGCAGCTCGGCTTTGGTGCAGTCGACCGCTGTCTCGTGAGGCTTTCCGCCCAACACGAAGCTGAGTTGATGCACGCCCTTGGTCACCTTCAGATCACGCTTCGACGCACTCCGTAGACCCTGCGCAAGCCCGGCCACATCGCCCGTAATCGCCGGATAGTGCGACCAGGCAGGGCTCTGCTTGGCCGGGCCGTGGGCCCACCACCCCATCCCGGTCGCCCCGTGCATGACGGCCAACCAGGCCATCGCCTTGGCCTCGGCAGGTGTTGGATACCGCTGATACCACGGCGGGCCGTGAGTCTGCAGACACATCATGACCGTCTGGCCCTTGCCGACCGCCTTGCGGGCGGCTTCGGTCCAGGCCGCCACCGCCTCGGCGCCAGGCGACGGGATCACATACGGGTCGGTCAGGAATACGTCGCACGTCCCGCGGGCCCAGTAGGCGAAGAAGGCCGGTGCGTTCTCCAACACCAGCACTGGATGGCCCGGGTCGTGCTTCTTGATCAGATCGTACGCCATCCGCAGCTTGAGCGGCGAGGTCACCCCGCCGGACGGCTCGTCGGCCGTGTACCAGCCGAGCAGTGCCGGATGGTCCTTGAGCGCCAGCACCAACTGCCGCAACGGGGCGAACTGCGCCCGATCTTCCCGAAACAGGTTGCACACGTGGAACACCACCCATAGGCCGTGCTTGCGGGCAGCGTTGAGAATCTCCAGGTTCGCGCGAATCCAGTCGCCCTTCTCGTCGGGCTTGTCGTTCCCGGTCACGATGGCGTTGAAGCCTGCCTTCGCGATCCCCTCGTAACCTTGGTTCAGGAAGAGAATCCGCGGGAAGAACGGCTTGCCGTCAACGTTCAGCCAGCCCTGGTCATCCAGCGTCACCTTGGCCGGCTTGCGGTCATACGTCAGCGAGGGCACGGGCAGCTCCGGCCCGGTCGGCAGGGCCGTCGGCTCGGCCGGGGCCGGCTCGGCCGACCGCCCGGACGAATACTTGATCCGCACCCGCGCCTCGTTCGGGCCGAAACAGAACCGCATCCCCACGAATTCCTCGGGCCTGTGGAACCCGTCCTTCAGCCGAGCCAGCGTCGTCATCTCGCCCGTCGGCCCGCTGATCCGCGTCACGTTGCCCAGCCAACGCGTGCCCGGCATGGGCGGCTCGACCTTGAGGGCCTTGAACGGGATGGCGATCTCGGCCGTCCACCCGTTGGGCTGCTGGGTGATCTTTGCCTGCCAATCCGGGTTCCACGACGTGTCGAACGATCCGGGCTTGGCCGCCCACTCGTCGAACTGCGTTCCCAGCGTGTTGACGGCCACGTGCCCGTACGGTCCGGGCCGACGCGCGGGTCGGATGAATACCTCCAGGGCGTTGTCGCGATAGACCTGTCCGTCACGCTTCGTCGCCAGCGACACGACGTGGACCATTTCCCGCTCGTGGCAGACGATCCCGAAGTAGAGCGCCGCTTCGTCGAAGGCGGCTCGCACCTCCGTCTGGCTCCGGGCCGGTTGACCGGTGACCAGGTTGACGAAGTTCGTCACCGGCGTGATGTCCTTCCAGACCTCGTCATCGAGCTTGCCGTCCACGGTGGGCTGGCTCTGGACGTGCACGACGGGCAGGAGGATCGGCCAGGGGCGCAGCCCGGTCCGCGGTTGGGTGCTGGTTGATTCGGCTCGGACGCCCCCGCCGCAGAGCATCGATGCAACCATCACGCCGAGACAGCCGAACCCGTTGTGGCGAATATGCATGACCCGATCTCCCAAGACCCATGCCGAGGCCGGTCCGTGTCTGTTCGTTGACACCCGTCTCAGGCTGCCTGTAGGATTCGATCGTCCTACGACACAGTCGGTGACCCCGCGTCAGGGAAAAGCCTTAACATCCTACAATCAGGGAGCAACCGATGGAAGGTATCGCAAGGGGGCTGCTTCTGGCAGCGAGTGCCATCTGCGCGTTGGGTTCCGCGGCGCCGGCGGACGAACACGGCCAACCGCCGAGGGTTCGCATCCCGCAGCTATCCGACAAGGTGCAGATCGACGGCCGGCTGGTCGATGCGGTCTGGAAGAAGGCCGCCGTCTGCGCCGACTTCGTCCTGCTCGACGGCAAGAGCCGACCGCCGAACCGTACCGAGGCCCGTGTCTTCTGCGACAAGAAGGGGCTTTGCATTGGGTTCACCTGCTACCAGCCGAACGTGCCCATCGTCCGCGTCACGGAACGAGACGGCACGGTCTACGGGGACGACTCGGTCGAGGTCTTTCTCGACGTCGGCTGCACGGGACAGCGTTACTACCACGTGATGGTCAACGCCGCCAACGTCGTCCGCGACGAGCTCGTGCAGGACCCGGCCTGGAACGGCAGATTCCAGTCCGACACGGTCCGGGCGATCGACCACTGGAGCTGCGAGATCTACATCCCGTTCGCGTCGATCGGACTGACCCAGCCGGCCCAGACGCCGTTGGGCCTCAACCTGTGTCGCAACAACGCCGCCCGCAACGTCTCGAGCAGTTGGGCGGGTCTGGAAGGGGGGTTCCATCAGCCCGACGCCTTCGGTCTGGCGTTGCTGGGGCAGCGGGACCAGGCCGTGACGGCGACCATCCTCCGGATCGAGCCGACGGGCGCGGGGCTCGCCCGCCGCGTCGCCCTGAGCGTGGCCAACCGGGGGTCCAAGCCGTTTTCGGGCAAGGTGAGCTTGGCCCGCCTCGATCGTCCGGATCAGGCGACGAGCAAAGACCTGCAGATCCCGGCCGGTCAATCCTGGACGGGCGCTCTGACGGTCGGGTTTGACAAGCCTGGCCGATACGGCGTGTTGGTCCTGGTCAAGGACGCTGGCGGTGTGGCGGCCGCCGCCCGCGGGAGCGTCCAGATCTCTGCCATGCGGCATCAGGCGTTCGGCTATCCGGTCACGACAACCGACGTGGCCGACGTCTGGTGGTGCGAGGGGACGTACAAGGTCGGCCGGGATCGGCCCGCGCCGAGCGGACCGGCCCAACCCATGCGGGTCACGGCCGCCCGGAACGAATACGAGCCGGTCCAACTGATCGTCCGTCCGAAGCGGGCGATCCGCGGCCTGACCGCCAAGATCGACGGCCTGCCCGACGGCATCACGGCGGAGGTCTGCGCCGTGCACTACGTGAAGGTCACCAGCCCGTCGGACGCGTTCGGAGCGCGCGACTGGTACCCCGACGCGCTGCCTCCGATGACCGCGCCGATCGACGTCGCGGCCGGCCGCAACCAGCCGCTGTGGATCACGTTCTACGTTTCGCCCAAGGCCAAGGCCGGCGAGTATGCCTGCCGGGCCGTCCTGTCGGCAGAGGGCAAGCCGCTGGCGACTGTGCGGATTGGGCTCGGCGTCTTCGACTTCACCTTGCCCACAGAGACCCACACCGAGACGGCCTACGGCATGCACGTCGATCGCAGTTGGCACGGGCCCCTGTCGGCTGAGCAGTACAAGGACGTTTGGCACAAGTACCTGACGAATCTCGCCCGTCACCGCATCGCCTGCTATCGGCCGACCGGGCCGGCCGGCATCGGCGTCAAGATCGTCGACGCCGACAAGGGCCAGGTCGAGCTGGACTTCACCGAGTACGACCAGGCGGCTGCGTATTGTTACGACGGGCTCAAGGTCAACACGTTCAACTTCCCGTACACCGCCGTGCCGGGAAAGACCGACAAGTTCGCCCGCGGCACGCCCGGATACGACCGTCTCCACCGCCAGATCCAGGGCGGGATCGCACGGCACCTGGCCGAGAGGAAGTGGCTGGCTAAGTGCTATGCCTATTGGGTCGACGAGCCGGCGCCGGAGACCTACGACCAGGTCAAGGCCGGCATGGATCTGCTCCACCGTCACTGCCCCGGCCTGCGGACGCTGCTGACGTTCAACCACGACAAGGCGCCCGTCCCGTCGTTCTACGGTCTGATCGACGTCTGGGTGCCGCTGCTGAGTCTGTACCATCATCAACGGGCTCGCGAGCGGCAGGCCCTGGGCGAGCGGGTGTGGTGGTATGTCTGCTGCGGGCCGAGGCACCCGTATCCGAACAACTTCATCGATCACCCGGCGATCCACCATCGCATTCGCTTCTGGATGATGGAGAAGTACCAGGTCGACGGCTCGTTGTACTGGTCGACGACGTACTGGCGAAACAAGAACCCCTGGCAGGACCCGATGAGCTACCGCCCCAAGAAGGACGGCACCTGGGGCAACGGCGACGGCTATCTGCTCTACCCCCCCGTCCGCGAGCCCAGCAAGACCCCGGTCCTCGCCGCCCCCATCAACACCATCCGCCTCGCCCTCCTCCGCGAGGGCCTGGAAGACCGAGAGTACTTCTGGCTGCTCAGACAGCACCTCAAGGGCAGGGACCACCCCGCACTCCACCTGCCCGACCAGCTAGCCCGCAGCCTCACCGATTTCGAACCAAACCCCCAACGCCTCTACGCCGCGCGCCAAGCCCTAGCGCGAGCCGTAGGAGCGGTCTCTGGAGAGCGAGCCGAGTGAACCCTCGATGGAAACGTAGCATCTTCCTCTGTTCTTCTTAGCGAGGCCCAGGTCGAGCGCCTGTTGGACCGGTACAGCCTGCCGTCTTTCTACGGGCAATCGGCGCTCAGCCACGGACGCGGGCGGCACCGAATCTGGCATCCTGACTTCACGGTTCCCAGCCGGAACAGCCTGGTCATTGAGGCGTGCGGCCGCTACGGTGTCGAGGAGATCCGTAGCACTCCCGGCGGTCATCGACCGCCCCTCCAACCCCTTCCAACCAAGCTTCAACAATCCCCTCATCCGACCCCTGTGAGGACCACCCCCCGCTCGGAGAATCCCCCGGAAATCCCCCGGTTTGGGTGTACTCATCTGCACGCAAAAGGACTTACAGCGATTCTTCTGCACCCAACGGGACTTGACAGGATGACGTAACCCCCCATAATAGCTCATAGTTAAGGTGCGGGCGTAATTCAGTGGTAGAATGCCAGCTTCCCAAACCGCCGCGCCGTTTCTTAACGAATTATTCCCCAACTACTTAGAATCGCCTGGCAACATTTCTGAGCGGCGGCAACATTCTGCAGCTTTTGGGCACGCATCTGGGCGTTGTCCGGTTCGCCTCTCGCGATGCCGCGCTCCACGGCCTGCGATCGACAAGGATTGGGCTCGGATACACCCCAGCTATCCTCCGATTCGGCGTGACATCCATGGGGCCACGTCGCCGAGCGACGCAACGGACTCCGCCAGCTGCTATAATGTCTAGCTGGACCAGGATCGGAGACCCATTGATGGCCAGGTACGATCGCATCACCGTTGATCCTGCCCAGATGGGCGGGGTCCCCTGTATTCGCCGCTTGCGGATTCCCGTCGCTACGGTCGTGGGACTTGTTGGCGAGGGTATGAGCACCGAACAGATCCTTGCGGATTACCCCGACTTGGAGCAAGAAGACATTTCGCAAGCGGTGTCCTATGCTGCAGAGGCCGTTCGTGAACGTCAACTGCCGATCGAGACCGGCTGATGCGGTTCCTTGTAGACAACAGCTTGTCGCCTCGCATGGTTGGAGAACTTCGTCTGGCCGGGCATGATGCCGTGCACGTTCGTGATTTGGGCCTCGCCTCCGCTGACGACGAAGAAATCTTCTCCAAAGCCGCCGAGCAGGACCGAGTTCTCGTGGTCCAGGACACCGACTTCGCGGCCCTGCTAGCCACGCGCCAGGAGGTTCGCCCCTCCGTCATTCTGTTCCGGAGACGGCTGAAATCAACGGAGTCGTTGCTGGCGGTCCTGCTGGCGAACTCGGCTCGGGTTAGCGACGACCTTGCGGCGGGATCCATCGTGGTCTTCGAGGATGCCCGTCTGCGCGTTCGGCGGCTACCGATCGCGGGCGACGACGCTCGCTGAGCGGACCTTGGCGGTCCGTGCCAAACGTGGCTGCAGCACACTTGGCTTACGGCCGATGCCCCAGAAGCAGCTGGCAGCTCCAATGGATCTGAAGGACGGTCTCGTCAATCACCATTCCTCAGTCGAGTCCAAGATCGCCCTGTTTCGCTCGCTGTTCCGCGGGCGCGACGACGTCTATCCCCGTCGTTTCGAGAGCCGCCGGACCGGCAAGTCCGGCTACCAACCTGCTTGTGCCAACGAATGGGTTCGGGGCCTCTGCGAGAAGCCCAGAGTCAAGTGCGCCGAATGTCAACACCGCCGCTTTTTGCCCATCACTGACGAGGTGATCCGTTGGCATCTGTCCGGCCAGGATAACGAGGGACGTGACTTCGTGATCGGTGTCTATGCGATGCTCCAGGACGAGACGTGCTTCTTCCTGGCGGCCGACTTCGACAAGGCGGACTGGCGACAGGACGTTGCAGCGTTCCTTGAAACGTGCCGCAGCATGCAGCTGCCCGCCGTCTTGGAGCGATCGCGCAGCGGCGATGGCGGCCACATCTGGCTGTTCTTCGATCAGGCCGTCCCGGCCGGCCTGGCACGCAGACTCGGTGCGCACATCCTCACCGAGACGATGGAGCGTCGCCCGGAACTCGGTTTGGATTCCTACGACCGCTTCTTTCCCAACCAGGACACACTGCCGCAAGGCGGGTTCGGCAGCCTGATCGCGCTGCCCTTGCAGAAGTGGCCGCGGGAATGTGGAAACAGTGTCTTTCTGGACGACGACTTCGTCCCCTATTCTGACCCGTGGGTGTTTCTGTCAGGGGTTCGCAAGATAACGCTTCGCCAAGCGGAGGCGATTGTTCGCGACGCCGAAGGAAAGGGGCGTGTTGTCGGCGTTCGTCTTGCCCTGCCGGATGAGGATGACGCCACGCCGTGGATGGCGCCGCCTTCACGTCGTCGAAAGGAGCCCCCGATCACCGAGCCGTTGCCTGCATCTCTGGAACTCGTTCTCGGCAATGAAATCTACGTCGCCAAGGACTCGTTGCCTGCGGGCCTTCACAACCGCTTGCTCCGCCTCGCGGCGTTTCAGAACCCGGAGTTCTACAAGGCCCAGGCGATGCGCCTGCCGACGTATGACAAGCCCCGCATCATTGGCTGTGCCGAAGACCACCCACGCCACATCGGTTTGCCTCGTGGGTGTATGGACGATGTGCGGAAGCTCCTCTCCGATCTGAAGATCAAGCCTGTCATGCGGGATGAACGGTTCGAGGGTGAGCGTTTGGATGTCGAATTCCACGGAGAGCTACGGCCCGAGCAAAGAGCAGCCGCAGATGCGCTCATGGCCCATCCTACTGGAGTGCTGTCCGCCACCACCGCCTTCGGTAATTCCGTGATCGCCGCGTCGCTCAT
>CAYMLO010000156.1:0-22279 GCA_964390905.1 uncultured Planctomycetales bacterium
GATGTGGACGCGCTGAACCGCCGGATTGCGCGCGAGGCCGTCGATGCGATTAGGGCCGCCGGTCAGGCGGGACGTACCCTCCTGATCATCACCCCCGTCGGTCCGCTGGATTACGCGTACTGGGCCAGGCTCTGCAACGAGGAGAACGTTTCGTGCGAGCCACTGGTGACCATGAACATGGACGAGTACGTCGACGACGCGGGCGACTTCATCGACGAGGGACACCCGCTGAGCTTCCGGGGCTTCATCCACAACACGCTGGTGGCGAACCTGAAGCCTGCGTTGCGGCCCGATCCGGCGAACCTCCATTTCCCCGATCCGCACGAGCCGGCCAGGACCACGGCGTTGATCGAGTCGCACGGGGGGGCGGACTTGTGCTACGGCGGCATGGGGTTGACGGGTCACTTCGCCTTCAACGATCCCCCCGAGCCGGGTGAGCCTTGCCACGATCCGTCCGTCCGGGACAGTCGGACCCGTGTCCTGACCATCTGCCGGGAGAGCCAGGCCCAGATGTGCATGGGCGGGACGGGCGGAAACTGGAGCATCATCCCCGCGCGAGCGGTGACGTTGGGGATGTACGAGCTGCTGCTGAGCAAGAAGGTGCATCTGACATTCATGCGAAGCTGGCACGCGGGGGTGTTGAGGCGAGCGCTGTTCGGACCGGTGACGGGGCGCTGTCCCGGGTCGTTCATCCAGGAGCACCCCAACGTCGAGGTGACGTTGACGAAGCTGGCGGCCGAACCGCCTCTGATTCACGTGGCACAGAGGATTGCGGAATGACGAGCGGACGATATGAGATCGGCGACTATCGGTTTGATCCGGCGGCGTACCTGCCCGAGCGGCTGTTCGGTGCGATCACGGACGTCCGGGTGGATCGCCCCGAGGTCATCTACGAAGCGGCGGACGGTCGGCGCCGGCGCGAGCGCCTGACGGTCGAGGGCCGACTGGTGATCCTCGCGACGGACCATCCGGGCCGGCGGGTGACGCCTATCCGCGACGACCCGCTGGCGATGGGCGACCGCCACGCCTATCTGTCCAGGGCCTTGCGGGTGCTGACCACGCCGGGGTGCGACGGGATCATGGGGACGACGGATTTCATGGAGGACCTGCTGATCATCAGCCACCTGGTCCGCGAGGCGGGCGGGCCCGCGCTGCTCGACGACAAGGTGCTGATCGGGTGCATGAACCGGGGCGGGCATGCGGGGACGGTCGGGGAGATCGACGACCGGTTCACGTCGTTTACGGCGCAGCAACTCGCGCGGCTCGGGTTTGAAGGCGGCAAGCTGATGTACCGGCTGGACCAGGAGGACGAGCGGTCGATCAAGGCCATCAGCGATTGCGCGGACGCGGTGACCGAACTGGTCCGTGAGAACCTTGGGGTCTTCCTCGAGCCGATGAGCGTTCGCCAGACCGGCGACGGCGGGCACGAGACCGTCAAGACGGTGGAGGCGTTGGCGAAGGACGCCGGCGCGGCCGCGGCGCTGGGTGAGTCGTCGGCGCGGACGTGGCTGAAGCTGTCTTACACGGACGGCTACGACCGCGTGAGTCGGGCGACGACGCTGCCGATCCTGATGCTGGGCGGACCGGCCCGCGAGGATCCGACGCCCATTCTGGCCAACTTCCACAAGGGGATGCAGGCGGGCCCGAACATCCGCGGGGTGATGGTCGGGCGGAACGTGACGTTCGTCCAGCGAGACGACCCACGCGCCGTTGCCGCGGCCGTCTGCGGGATCATCCATGACGGCTGCTCGGTCGAGGACGCGTTGGACCGGCTGGCGTCCGAGCGCGGCGGCGACTGGGATCTGCTCGACGCGTGGCGGTAGGAGGGGGAAATGAGCGCTTCATCGCGTGGGAATCTGCTGGTCGTGCACGGGGGAGGGCCGACGCCCGTCATCAACGCGAGCCTGTACGGCGTGGTTCAAGAGGCGCTGGGCTCGGGCGAGGTCGGGCAGGTCTTCGGGGGCGTCCACGGCATCAAGGGGGTGCTCGCGGAACGCCTCGTGGACCTTGGAAGCGCCTCGGCGGAGACATTGGCATCCGTTCGGGTCTCAGCCGGTTCGGCGTTGGGGTCCAGTCGGCACAAGCTTTCGGATGAGGAGGCCGGACAGGTACTGGACCTGTGCCAACGCCGCGGCGTTCGGTGGTTCCTCGGCACGGGCGGCAACGACACGATGGCCAACTGTCTGCGCGTGCATCAAGAGTGCGGCCGAGGGGACGGGGCCCTAACGGTCGTGGGGATCCCCAAGACGGTCGACAACGACCTGGCCGAGACGGACCACTGCCCCGGATACGGGAGCGCCGCGCGGTACCTGGCGCAGTCGGCGCGCGATCTGTGCTGCGATGTTGCGTCCCTGCCGACGCCGGTCTGCATCCTCGAAACAATGGGCCGGAACACCGGCTGGCTCTGCGCGGCCGCGGCGCTCGCGCGGGAGGGCCCGGACGACGGGCCACACCTGATCTACGTGCCGGAGCGGCGATTTGACCGTGACCGGTTCCTGGCGGAGGTGAAGGACGTGGTCGGGAGGCTTGGCTGGGCCGTCATCGCGGTGAGCGAGGGCCTGCGGGATTCGGCCGGCCGGTCGGTGGCGAAGGCGTCCAGCGCCGTGCAGACCGATCCCTTTGGCCATGCGCTGCAGGGCGGGGTGGGCGCGGTATTGAGCGAGTTGGTCGCGGAGAAGCTGGGGCTTCGCTGTCGATACGAGAAGCCAGGCCTGCTGGGTCGATCCAGCGCGATTCTCGCCAGCGACGTCGATCGCGCGGAGGCCGAGGGCGTCGGCCGTGAGGCGGTTCGGCGGGCGCTGTCGGGCCAAAGCGGCGTGATGGTCACGCTGACGGCCGATCGGAGCGGCGCGTATCGCTGGGGCACGGACGTCGTGGCGCTGGATCGCGTGGCCGGTGTGGAGCGATCGATGCCCGCGGCGTTCCTGTCGGATCATGGCCCAGACGTGGCGAAATCGTTCATCGAGTACGCCAAGCCGCTGATCGGGGGCGACCTTTCGACGCATCAGCACGTGAGGACATTGCATGGACCGCGCTGAAGAGATCCGCGAGCTGAACCGCTTGAGTCCCGAGGAGCTGATCGAGCGGGCCGAGGGACGCTTGATCATCCTGGACAGCCTGGGCGATCTGCACGCGCACTTCGCCGAGTCGATCGCCGCGGTCGTCCGTCGCAACAACGACGCCGGGACGCCGACCGTCCTGATCGTTCCGTACGGCCCGACGGGTCAGTACCCGTTGCTGCGGGACATCATCAACCGCGAGCGGATCAGCCTGGCCAACGGCACGTTGTTCTTCATGGACGAGTACGCCGATGCGTCAGGCCGCGTCGTGCCCGAGACGCACCCGACGAGCTTCCGTGGGGACCTGCGGTGGTTCTGGGATGCGCTCGACGCCGAGCTGCGGCCGGATCCCGCGAAGGTGATCTTCCCCGACCAGGAGAACCTGGACCGTCTGGCGGAGATGCTCCAAGCGGCCGGTGGCGTGGAGGTTTGCTACGGCGGGATCGGCATCCACGGCCATCTCGCCTTCAACGAGCCCGAGCCGGGCGTTCGGGATTCAGGGCCGCGGGTCGTGCGGCTCAACGACTTCACCGTGACGATGAACGCCATCCGGTCGCACGTGGGCGGCGATCTGGAGAACTTCCCACGTCATGCGTTGACGCTGGGCATGGCCCAGTGTCTGTCCGCGCGTCAGATCCGCCTGTACTGCCGCAACGACGTCCCCGATCTGGACTGGGCCAACACCGTTCTGCGTCTGGCCGTCCTCGGCCAGCCCGGCGACGACTACCCCGTCACGTGGATTCGCGAACACCCCGACTGGCAGGTCGTCACGGACCGCAACACGGCGGCGTGCCCCCGACACGTCCTGTAGCCTGAAGCCTGAGGTCCGACAAGACCGATGCTCACGACCTAGGGATGGACTGTTCAGTCACCGGCACGTGCAGCTCGGTACAGATCCGCCATCCATTCGCCATCGTGTGCGGGGTTGGGGATGAGTTTGTTGCCCTTCGGATCGACCACGAAATCCAGGGCTTCGAGGACGAGATAGCCGACGAGCGGCGGCGTGGATTCGTCGCTTTCCATAACGGACATCTGTTCGGTTCGGCCGTGGACGGTCACCTCCGCCCCCTTGAAGACGCGTCGCTCCACGCCGCCGTTGGGCGTCTTGACGCGGCGGACGTGCGAGAAGGGCAGACCGAGCTGCTCGATGGCCGACGGGGGTAGACATAGGTAGGTGGCGCCGGTGTCCACGAGGGCCTCGACTTCCACGGCGCGGATCTGGCTTGACTCGATTCTCCCCTTGGCTGCGTCGAGGATGTCCTCGAAGCTTTCCACCGTTACCTTCTCGACCGTTCTACCCACGTCTCGACTCCAGCCCTCCGCGGGTGCTTTCTGGCTCCTACAACGATTCTATCCAGTCTCCGAAACGCCAGCAACTGGTCGGCGGCGTGCATTGGCAGTGTTCCGCTTGAGAGACGGCCCGTGAGCTTTGAGGTCAAGCGTCAGAACCCTTATGATGCCGGGCCGACCCGGGCGGACTGCTCTGCCCGGGGCACGTGCCGGCTCGGGGGGGCTGACAGAGGGCCATTTGCCAATGCGCGTGGAAGCTGACGAACCGGGCCGCTGGTACGCGGGCATCACGGCGTACCAGTGGCTGGTCTTGCTGATCGCGTCTCTCGGGTGGGTCTTCGACGTCTTCGAGGGGCAGATCTTCGTGGCCAGCATGAAGGAGGCGATGCCGTCGCTGGTCGCCGAGGACACGGCCGAGGGGACGATCGCCCTCTACAACAACCTCGCCCTCGGGGCGTTCCTGCTGGGGGGCGCGACGGGGGGGATCGTGTTTGGCATGATGAGCGACCGGATCGGGCGCAAGCGGACGATGTCGCTGACGATCTTGTTCTATTCGGCCTTCACATGTGTCTCGGCGCTGTCGCAGCAATGGTGGCATCTGGCGGGCTTGCGGTTTCTGGTGGCGATGGGCGTGGGCGGCGAATGGGCGGTGGCCAGCTCGATGGTGGCCGAGGTGTTCCCCAAGCGGGCTCGTGCGCACGTCGGGGGGATCTTCCACGCGTCGAGCGTGTTTGGCACGTACCTGGCGGTGTTGGCAGGCGTGTTTATCATCGGGAACCCGCAGATCCACGCATATGCGAGCCGGATCGACATGCCGTCGCTGCCGTGGCGGCTGGGATTCGCGATGGGCGCGCTGCCGGCGCTGCTGATCCTGTGGATTCGCCGCAGCCTGCGTGAGCCGGAGAGTTGGCAGCAAGCGCGCCTGCGGGCGCAAGCGGATCCCGGGCGGCAGATGGGGTCGATCGGCGATCTGTTCCGGGGACAGCTCCTGCGGCGGACGTTTGTCGGGGTCACGCTGGCGGCGGTCGGCCTGGCGACGTTCTGGGGGGCGCACATCTACGGCAAGGACCGGCTGGAGGCCGCTGCCGTGCAACGCTACATCGCCCAGGAGTACGACGGCAAGGTTGACGTGACGGCCGAAGAGAGGGAGGCCGTGCTGAGTAAGCATCAGGTCGGCGTGAAGCGCTGGGAGATGCTGGGCATGTTCCTGGTGACGACCGGTGGCGGGTTGGGGTTGGTTTCGTTCGGGCCGATCTGCCAGCGGATCGGTCGGCGCGGGGCGTTTCTGCTGTTTCATCTCGGAGGGCTTGCCACCGCCCTGATCGTCTTCAGAGCGTTGACGGGGGTGCCCGTGCTGCTCGTCGCGCTGCCGGTCTTTGGCTTCCTGACGCTGGGCATGCACGCGGGCTATGCGATCTACTTCCCGGAGCTGTACCCCACCCGACTGCGTGGCACGGGCACGGGATTCTGCTTCAATGCGGGTCGGATCCTGGCCGCCCCGATCTTGTTTGTCAGCGGATGGATGCAGAAAGACTGGGGCTTTACGTTGGAGAACGCCGCGTCCATTCTCAGCGTGTTGTTCGTTCTGGGCGCGTTGGTGCTGCTGCTTGCGCCGGAGACGCGGGGGCAGGACCTGCCCGACGAGGTCTCGTCGGATGGCGGACCGGCTGGGCGCGACGCCGATCCGAATCGAACCTGAGACGGCGCGGTCACAAACGCAACGGAGGAAGACGGCATGAACCCCATCGGGCGATCATGCGCAGCGGCCATGGTGATTCTGTTGACGGTGCCGGGTGTGCTCGCGGCACCGAGCCGCCCGGCCGACCAGCGGAACGTGCTGTTGCTGATCTCCGACGATCACGGGTTGGAGCTCGGATGCGGCGGGAACCCGGTGATCAAGACGCCCCACCTCGACCGGCTGGCCGCACAGGGCGTCAGGTTTACCCACGCCTTCACGACGGTGGCCTCGTGCAGCGCCAGCCGATCCGTGATCTTCACCGGCCTGTTCAACCACGCCAACGGGCAGTACGGCCACCAGCATTCGTTTCATAACTTCCACACCCACACCCGCGTCAAGTCGCTCCCCGCGTTGCTTAACGCGCGCGGCTACCGATCCGCCATCGTCGCCAAGTTCCACGTCCAGCCGACGTCGGTCTATCCCTTCGAAGTCATCCGAGCAGGGGGGCGGGACATCCCGGGGATTGCCGCGGCGGCCCGGAAGTTCTTGATGGCTCAGCCGGACAAGCCGTTCTGCCTGGTCATCGGATTCGCCGATCCCCATCGCTCGCGGGTCGGCTTCGGAGACGAGAGCCGGCCGAAAGACCTGCCGACGACGGCCTATCGTCCCGGGGACGTCATCGTTCCCAGTTACCTGCCCGATACGCCGACGGTCCGCAAGGAGCTGGTCTCCTACTACTGCGCCGTCTCGCGGATGGACGCGGGCGTGGGGAGGGTGCTCGACGCGCTCGCCGACGCCGGTGCCGCTGACAACACACTGGTGATCTACATCAGCGACAACGGCCCTGCCTTCCCCGGTGCCAAGACCACGCTGTACGATCCGGGCATCCACCTGCCGCTGATCGTTCGTTCCCCGACGGTCGCGAAGGGCGGGTCGACCCACCGCGCGATGGTCTCCTGGGTCGATCTGGTGCCGACGATCCTCGAATGGACCCGAACCCAGCGGCCGCACGGGCTGCATGGTCGGTCGTTCCTGGGCATCCTTGACGACCCGAGCCCTGCGGGTTGGGATACGGTCTTCGCCTCTCACACGTTCCACGAGGTGACCATGTACTACCCGATGCGCGTCATCCGCACGCGGGAGTACAAGTACGTCCTGAACCTGGCCCACAAGCTGGACTACCCGTTCGCTTCAGACCTGTATGCGTCACCGACGTGGCAAGAGGTCCTCAAGACGGGGGCGACGCGATACGGTCCGCGGGCCGTGGATGCCTACATTCATCGGCCGAGGGAGGAACTCTACCATTTGCCGACCGATCCGGACGAGGTGAAGAACCTGGTCGGCGACCCGGCTCATCGCAAGGCGCTGGATGAGCTCCGAGCCCGACTGAAGGCCTGGCAGAAGCGGACGAGGGACCCATGGATCGTCAAGTACCGGTATGAGTAGAAGCCTGCGCTCGCCCACACTGGTCGGCCAGGTCCTCGACCTGCTCACGCAACGATGCCAGATCCTCCGCGGTCCTGGCTGTGCGCTCGAGCTGGGCGGCGCATTTCGAGAGCGTGGGGAACCCGTAGCCGCCGGCTGCCCCCTTGAGCTGATGGGAAAGCGTGGACAGCGCGGCCAGGTCGCTTGCGGCCAGGGACTGCCGGATGGCCTCGAGGCGGCTTGGAAGGTTGCTCACGAATTCAAGGATGAGCTCGGCCATGTCTGGATCGTCGGCGAAGTCACTGAGCAGCGGTTCGGACGGGTTCGAGACGGGTGTGGGCGCGTCTGAACGGGCCGCTACGGTCTGACTGGGGGACGACTCGGGCGGAGCATCTGGTTTCCGGGCGTACTGGGCGACGAGGGCGACCAGCTTGGCGCGATCAATGGGCTTGGTGGCGTAAGCGTCGCAGCCGGCCTTCATGCACTTCTGGCGATCATTGGCCATCGCGTGTGCGGTCAGGGCAAGGATCGGGCCGTTGTATTTCTTGCTGCGCAGCAGACGGGTCGCGGCGTATCCGTCGAGGATGGGCATCTGCATGTCCATCAGGACGACGTTGAAGGGCTTGCCGTCCTGACCGGCCTTGAGGGTCTGATCGACGGCGAGCTGGCCGTTCTCGACGACGGCCACGTCGGCACCGGCCTGTCCGAGGACGAAGGAGATCAGACGTTGGTTGTCCGGCCCGTCCTCGGCCAGCAGAACGCGGCAGCCGAGCAAGCTCGACGGCTCCGGCATGGGGGTGCTTTCGGATTGCCTGGTTGCCTCGACCGTTCGCTGCCTCGGGCGGTCAGTCATCTCGACACCGTCCAGTGGCCCGGTCGCGATCGAGACGGTGAACGTGCTGCCGTGGCCCGGCTGGCTGTCGATGGTGATGTCTCCGCCGAGCATCTGCGCCAATCGCTTGCTGATGCTCAGCCCCAGGCCGGTGCCGCCGAACTTGCGCGTCATCGTCTCATCCGCCTGGGTGAACGGGTTGAACACCTTCGTCTCCTGATCGGGGTCCATACCGATGCCCGTGTCGATGACGTCGAAATGCATCATCGGCTCGGCGCCCTCGTCGTCTACGAGACACATCATGAGTCGGACGCCGCCGCGCTCGGTGAACTTGATGGCATTGCCGATGAGGTTGATGAGGATCTGGCGGAGGCGCCCGGGGTCGGTTTCGATCGTCTCGGGGATTCTCCCGACGTGGTCGACTTTGAAGTAGAGCCCCTTGGCGTCGGCACGGACCCGCATGAGGGACTGGATCTCCGCCACGACTTCGAACGGCGAGCATCGGATTCGTTCGAGTTTAAGCTTGCCGGCTTCGATCTTGGTGATGTCCAGGATGTCGTTGATGAGCGACAGCAGGTGGTCGCCGTTGCGGTGGATGGTGCGGATCGCGTCCAGCCTGTCGGGTTCGGGCAGATCCGGCTCGAGGAGATTCTCGGAGAAGCCGAGGATGGCCGTCATGGGCGTACGTATCTCGTGACTCATGTTGGCCAGAAAGTCGCTCTTGGCCTTGTTGGCCCTGATCAGTTCGGCGGTCCGTTCCTTGACTGTCTTCTCGATCGACTCGTAGCTTTCCTGCAGGCGATCGGCCATGTGATTGAACGCCCGTGCCAGGTCCCCGATTTCCCCTACGGCGGTCGTGGTTGCACGCTTTCGCAGGTCTCCGTCAGCGATGGCCGTCGTGGTTGCCACCAGGTCAGCCACGGGGGTCAGGAGTCGCCGGACCACCACGATCGTGATCACGATGCCCAATGTGACGATGGCGACGGACATCCTGCCGACGCTGATGATGTGCTCGGTGATGTCCGACTGGACTTCCTGCAGGTCATACACGAGTTGCAGAAAGCCCACCGGCGAGTCCGTTCTTGCCCGTTGGCCTTCCTCGTCCTGGACGATGCCAATGTCGAGCTCGGCGGTGTCGGGCCAGATCGGTACGACCACGAGAAGTTGTGCGTCCGTACGCTCGATGCGGGACGTTCCTCTGTCGATCGGGCTACGCATCGGGTGAGCCGGGTCGATCTCGATCTCGGGCGTGCATTCGCGGCACCGGCGATAGGTGGCCAAGACCTTCCCCTTGGTGTCGATGATTCGCGCCACCGCCGCCGACCCGTCACCAGATGCGCCCAGGACCACCCGTTGTAGCGCCTTCTTGTCGTTGAGCAATACGGCAGGCTCAGCGCTGTGGGCCACCGCGCGTGCGTGGGTGAGGGCGTGATCGGTCAGGTGTTGGATCGAGTGCTTGTAGTGCTGGCAGATGAGAATGGCGCTCAGCGTCCCCACCGTTCCAAGGATCAACAGGACGCACAGGGCGATCGACCGACCCTTCAGTCCCAGACACTTCTTCGCCATTGCCAGTGTCCCAGTCCTCTTGGGCGTCCGACCTGGATCCACGGACGGTTGAACGCTGTCCATGCCCGGCTGCCGGCCAGCGAGCCGACGCGCACGGAGATCCGCGCGGTCCACCCGCACCGCCATCTGATCTTCCGATCGGAAATCAGGCTGGCCAACATGAGTTGCTTGTCACGACGAGCCGGGACTGCGTCCGGTAAAACGGCGGGCTGCCGGAATAGGAAAGCCTCTCTGGAGAAGATAAACTACGGCTTTTTTGGGGGCGGGATGCGCAGCGACATCGACGGCCTGGCCTCGGGTTCTGCTGGCGGTTGTGCGGTCGGCCGGACAGAAGAATCGCACCAGGTCCCGACAATTCCTGGACGACAGATCCTACGCGGGTATACTCATGCTCAGAGTTCCTCGTCGGGAACAGCGGACGGACCGACCGAATGGGCTTGGACGCCTGGCATCGATGTCTTCTGCGCTGGATGGCGCTTGCTGTCGCGTTTGTGGCCTCCTTGGCGAAGCCATCGTCGGCCTGGGGCGCCGAGCCCGCTCGGGTCGTCGTCCTGTATTCCCAACAGAAGAGCTATCGCGAGGCGGTCGCATCCATCGAGATGGTCCTCAAGCAGGCCGGCCACACGTGCGTCCTGGTTGAGCTGCCCAAGGATACCGACAAGCGTGCACAGGTTCAGGCGCTTGATCGGCTCGCCGGCGCCAAGCCCACGATCGTGGCCGCCTCGGGCGCCACGACCACGTCGCTCGCGCTGAAGACCGTCCCGAGCGTTCCCGTCGTCTTCTTCATGCTCCCGAACGCGCTGGACGCTCCGTTCATGCAGGAGCGGAATCGCGATCGCGCCCGGGTCGCAGGCGTCTCGACCGACGTATCCCCCAAGGATCAGATTGACTGGATCGCAAGGCTTCACCCCGTGTCCCGCCGCATAGGTGTGCTGCATAGCCCGAGCACCAAGCGCACCGTTGGGGCGATCAAGGAGGTTGCGCAGAAACGCGGGATCGAGATCCAGCTCATCGGTGCGGATCGGGACCACTTCCCCAAGGCCATCGAGGCGCTCAACCAGAAGCGCTGTGACGGCGTCATCATGGTGCCCGACGCGCGCGTCTACAGCTCCCCCAACGTCCGACGGCTCCTGCTGTGGGGGATCCGTCAGAAGAGGCCCGTATGGACGTTCTCGGCGAACATCGTGAAGGCGGGGGCGTTCAGCGGTCAGTTTGTCGACGGCAAGGTCGTCGGGCGGCAGACTGCTGAACTGATCAAGAAGGTGATGGCCGGTGCGGTGGCCCAGTCCATCGGCCTGCAATACCCGAGTCCTGTTGGCAAAGCAGTCAACCTGCGGACCGCCGAACTGATCGGCGTGCCTGTCGAGGGGCGGATACCCAAGGCCGGGGTGAAACGGTACGGAGAAGACAGATGACCGGCCCGGCAGACTGCGTAGGTCGCGTTCAAGCTCCGATTTCGCGGCTGGCTCGTGTGGGGGCGGAAGGAATGCTTGGCAAGCCCTGGCCTTGGAGGCGTGGGTTGTGTCGGCTGGGGGCGTGCTCTGCGCTCTTGATCGCCGCCCCAGCCGCGGCGCAGGCGGCGACGCCGGTCGCTTCGGCGCCGGAGGGACCCGCCAAGAGCCCGGCCCCGGCGACCGAATTCGGTCCGGGCGCGCCCCCTGATCCAGACGTTGGCACCGACGAGACCAGTTCGGAAGAGGGACGGCTCGAGGACATCGACCTTCTGGAGCTCGAGATTCCGACAGTCGTCACGGCTGCGCGGCGCGAACAGAAGATCACCAGTGTCCCGCATGCGATCAGCGTCATCACGGCCGAGGACATCCGACGCTCCGGCGCCCGGTCGATTCCCGACGCCCTGCGACTCGCCCCCGGCGTGGACGTGGCGGACCTGTCCTACGGGAATGCGGCGGTGTCGCCGCGGGGGGGGCACGGTTTCTTGGCCAGCGACGTGCTGGTGCTCGTCGACGGGCGACAGGTGTTCGATTCCATGTTTGGCGGCACGGTTTGGGGTAGCTGGCCGTTTCAACTCGAAGACATCGAGCGCATCGAGGTCATCCGGGGGCCGGCCGGCGTGACCTGGGGAGCCAATGCCGTCGGCGGGGTGATCAACATCATCACGAGGGATCCGGCCGACCAACTTGGCCTGACTGCGACCACCGGCGGTGGATCGCGGGGGCTGCACAAGGAACACCTGGGCTATGCCTTCCGCGACGGCAAGCTGCGCATGCGGGTCTCGGGAGAGTTCGAGGGAAGCGACGGCTTCCCCGAAGGAGGGTCCATCCTGGGGAACCTCGACGACGACTACCAGAGCGGAAGGTTCGGTCTGCACGGGATCTATGAGGCCGGTCCCAAAGACACGGTGATCCTCTCGGCAGGCAACAGCTTGCTGGAAGGGGGCTTCCCACGGACTCCCTCGTCCGGATTGGGCCTGGAGCGGGATGCCGAATCGCAGGCGTCTTTCCTACTGGCGTCGTTGAAGCATCGCATCGAGAAGGAGAACACGCTCGAGCTGACGGGATACGTCAATGACTTCTTCGCCTCGCCCGGGGTGCCCGCGATCGACTACCGGTATCAACAGATCGCCCTTCAGCTCAGCCACGCGTTCAAGCCCGCGGACGCGCACGCGGTGACCTGGGGGATTGACAACCGCGTCGATCTGCTGGACGGATCCAATTCCGATCCGTACAGCCTGGAGAAGGAGTTCATCAGTACCGACATCATCGGGCTGTATCTGCAGGATGACTGGCGGTTCGCGCCCAAGTGGATGTTGAGCCTGGGGGGGCGGATCGACTACGAGTTCTACGGCGGCTTCCAGCCGAGCGCGCGGGCCGCCCTATCCTACGAGTTGACTGACGATTCGCTGGTCTATGGTGCGGTGTCACGCGCCTTCCAGATGTCCTCTGTCGGGCTGCGCTTCGCCGATGTCCCGATGTTGAACGGTCTGGTCCGCAGCGTGGGCAAACGCGAGATAGACGCCGAGACCCTGATCGCCTATGAGCTCGGATATCGGGGGAAGTTCTTCGATCGCTTGAGCGCTAACGCGAACCTGTTCTGGCATGAGTCGGCCGACCTGACCACGCTGGAATTGAAACCCGGTCCGCCGGGTCTGATCCGCCAGGTCAGCGACAACCGCGCGGACGCGTCGACCTACGGCGTCGAACTGGACGCGAAGTACGCCGTGACCGAGAAACTCACGCTGTTGGGCAACTACACGTTCGAGGAGATGGACTGGCGCTCGGTTTCGGAGTTCCACGAACGGGAGCTGATCACCCCGCCGAGGCACAAGTTCATGGTGGGGGCCCGACACGCGCTCACTGATGACCTGCACTTGTCGGGTCATCTCTACTACGTCGATACGGTCAAGGCCCCCAATCCGGGGAACCCATTCGCTCCCCGCTGCATTGACCCGTACTTCCGGCTCGATCTCCGCGCGGAGCACGAGTTCTGGAAGGATCGCGCCTCGGTGGCCGTCGGCGTGCGCAACCTGCTTGATTCGGGACACTACGAGGGCGGCACACAGTTTCTCAACGACGCCGAGGTCCCTCGCATGTTCTACATCGAGTTCCGGATGGTCATAGAGTGATGATCAATACGTCAGTCACAGATCGCCCCCGCTCCGCGAGACAATGGCGCCCGTCTGATCGCTGGCGCGGATGCCGAGACGAAGCCGTCACGCCAGGGAGGCGAGCGGAGGCCGGTACTCCCGCCACTTCGGGTCTGACGCGCCCCCCCGCGCCGCGGGTCCGCGGTGGATTCGGGCGAGTCCTGCCCGCAAGGCCAAGTTTCCCCCGTCCGGGGATGCTGTGGATGGGGGCTTGTCTTGCGCTTCTGGTCATCGTCCCGGTCGTGGCACGGGCGGCAACCCCGGACAAGTCGTCACCAGGCGTGCACGCCAGGGGCACTACGGCAGCGACGGAATTCGGCCCCGCCGCACCCGATGAGATCGGCGTGGCGTCGAGCGGGATCACGTCGGAAGAGGAGCCGTTAGAAGACATCGACCTGCTGGAGCTCGAGATCCCGACGGTCGTCTCTGCCACCCGTCGCAAACAGAAGGTCACGACGGTTCCGCACGCGATCAGCATCATCACGGCCGAGGACATTCGGCGGTCCGGAGCCCGCTCAGTCGCGGACGCGCTGCGTCTCGCGCCCGGCGTGGATGTAGCCGATCTGGCATACGGCGTTGCTGCCGTCGCACCGCGCGGCGCCCACGGGCTTCTGAGCAGGACGGTGCTGATCCTCGTCGATGGCCGGCAGATTTACGACTCGTACATGGGCGGCACGCTCTGGGGCTGTTGGCCGTTTCAGCTGGAAGACATCGAGCGCATCGAGGTGATCCGTGGCCCCGCAGGTGTCACCTGGGGCGCCAACGCCGTCAGTGGCGTGATCAACATCGTCACCAAAGATCCGGCGGATCAGCTGGGGATGACTGCGACGGCAGGCGGGGGCTCGCGGGGGTCAAACAAGGAGCATTTTGGCTACGCGTTTCGCGACGGCAAGCTGCGGATGCGCGTCTCGGGTGAATTCGAGGGAAGCGACGGTTTCCCGGAGGGCGGATCCATCCTGCGGCAACTCGAGGACCACTATCAAACCGGGCGCATGAACGTGCACGCCGTTCATGAGGTTGGCCCCAAGGACACGGCGATCTTCTCGGCCGGCAGCGCCCTGACTTCTGGGGGGACGCCTCCGCCGCCGCTCGCCGGGGTTGGCCTCAGACGCGATACCGAGTCCCAGGCGTACTTCCTGCTGGCGAAACTCAAGCATCAGATCGAGAAGGACAACGCCATCGAGTTGACGGGCTACGTCAATGATTTCGCCGGTTCGCCCGGAGTGCCTGCGATCGATTACCGCTATGACCAGCTCGCCGCCCAGTTGAGCCATACATTCAAGCCCGCGGACGCACACACGGTGACCTGGGGGATCGACAACCGAGTGGATATCCTCGACACGGGCAACTCTGATCCGTACTCCTTGTCAAAGGACTTCGTCGCCACCGATATCATCGGCCTGTACGTTCAGGATGAATGGCGGTTCGCGCCGAAGTGGGCGCTCGACCTGGGCGCGCGGATCGACTACGAGTTCTACGGTGGCTTTCAGCCAAGTGCGCGGGGGGCCTTGTCGTATGCACTAACCGACAACTCGCAGCTCTACGGGGCCGTATCGCGTGCGTTCCAGATGCCCCCACCGACCCTCCGTTTCCTCGACATGCCGCTGATGAATGGACTTCTCCACGTTACGGGGGATCGGGAGGTCGACGTGGAGGCCTTGATGGCCTACGAATTGGGGTATCGGGGGAAGTTCTTCGATCGCCTCGACGCGGAAGCCAACCTGTTCTGGCACGAGTGCGCGGACGTCGCCACCATCACGCCGGGCCTCGGGCCCCCAGGCCTCATTCGTGCACATAACGACAACCGCGCGGACGATTCCCTTTACGGGGTGGAGTTGGACGCGAAGTACGCGGCAACCAAGAAACTCACCCTGTTGGGAACCTACACGTTTCAGGAACTCAACTGGCGCTCGTCCAGGCCGTACAGGGAACGAGATTTGATCTCCCCACCCCGCCACAAGTTCATGCTGGGGGCGCGATACGACCTTACCGACGATCTCAACCTCTCGAGTCATCTCTACTACGTCGATACGGTCAAGGCGCCGAATCCGGCCAACCCCTTTCTGCCCCGACACGTGGACCCGTATCTCCGGCTTGATTTGCGCGCAGAGCATGAGTTTTGGAAGGACCGGGCCTCGGTGGCCGTCGGCGTGCGCAACCTGCTTGATTCGGGACACTACGAGGGCGGCACACAGTTCGTCAATGATGCCGAGGTCCCGCGCATGTTTTACGTCGAGTTGCGGCTTTGTGTGAGATAGGCGGGCGTCGAATGGCTCCCCGACGATCGACCGATTGTGCGTTGTTGCTGCGGGCAGGGCGGGGTATACTGCCCCGCGGTGACGGTCCAATTGGGCGCGGTTCACGCAGGAGAAGAGGGATGGCGATACCACGACGGTTAAGGGTGCTGGCAGCTTGCTGCATGGTGGCCGTCGTTGCGACGGCAGGATGCCACCAGGCCGAGCCGGGCAGCGGACCGATCGACATCGCTGACGGCATTCAGGTGATCTTCAAGCCCATGGGCGACTTGTTGGGCCTGCCCGAGCCGATCCGCGTGGCGATCACGCGCGATCACCTGCCGAACTTCTCGCTGGTCCCGGATCTGAGCAGCCTGGATCGGTTCATCGGCCCGCTGGAGCCGGCGCCGTGGTTCCCACTGCAGGGGGCGATCCGCAAGCACCTGAAGCATCCCGTCCACTTCACGCGGAGCAACTACCGCAGCATCCGTTACCACATGGGCACGGGTCGGATGCATTTTGCGATGGTGTCGGCCACCGAGTACGCCGAGATCACCCGGCGCCCGGTCTCGCAGATCGTGGCCGTCCCCGTCAACGTCAAGGGCACGACCGAGCATTGCGGGCTGATCGTGGTCAAGAAGGAATCGAAGATCCAGTCGCTGGCCGATCTGAAGGGCAAGCGGTTCGCCTTTGGCCTCAAGGACGATGCGATCCTGCATCGCGCCGCCCTCGAGGCGCTGGCCAAGGCCGGCGTCGCCGAGAAGGACATCGCCAAGGAGTTGCTTCCCCCGTACGGCTACCACATCAACAGCTACGAGGCCGCTAAGGCCGTCCTCATCGAGGGCGTCGATGCCGGCGTCGTCGACGAGCTCGACTTCGAGAGCTGGCCTGCCAAGAGCACGATTCTGACGCAGCTGTCGATCTGTCAGGACCGTTTCCGCGTCATCGGGCGGACCGAGCCGGTCCTGGAAGGCCCTATCATCGCGAGCACCAAGGCCGATCCGGAACGTGTCGCGCAGCTACAGGATCTGCTGGTCAACAAGCTCAAGGGCGACAAGTCGGTTCTCGGCAAGCTCCACTACCGCGAGTTCAAGAAGGCCGACAAGTCGATGTACCAACCCCTCATCGACAAGCTCGGCATCAAGCCCGAGCCGCTGTCCACGCAACCCGGCGACGTGGACGACGAGCTGGAGCCTGATCCGGAGTGACCCGCGACGACTAGGCGGGTACCCACGCGAGCACATCCGTCGTCGATCCCGAGGGCGGCTACTCGGCAACGATTTCCAGGCCGCTGAGGATGGGCGCGGTGTCCTGGGCTGTGTGGCCGCTGCGTGCGATCAACTCGATGGCTATCCTGGCCTCGGGCCCGCCGGAGATGCCACGGAAGGCCTTGACGACCGGTCGGTTGCGCCCCTTTGCTTCGCGGACGACGTCGAATCCCTGCAGCACCGGCTTGTCCTGGATCTTCACGTCGAAGACGCGTTGCCCCGCCTTGACGTCGTCGACCTCGGCAAAGTGCAGCCGGACCGCGTAGGTCTTCTTGACCTTCGGCGGCCCGAGCGAAACGGGCAGGAAGACCTCGCCCCGTTGGGGACGTTGGGCGCCATGCGAGCGGAGCTCCGCCTTGGGGACCTTCTTTGGATCCACGTCCTTCCACTCGAAGTTGATTGCGGCGTCGACGCGTTCGAGGATTGGATCCTCATACCAACGGTTGGTGTAGGCGGCCGACAGCCCGCCGGGCTTCCCGTCGCTGGTGCGAAACGCCGACGCTGGCACGATCGACTTGGGCGTCGAGGGGCTGCTCCAGGACAACTGCGCCACGGCCGTTCCCCGGGCTTCTTCGTAAACCATCTCGATGGGCTGCCGCACGCCTGCCTTCATCGGCACCGTGGCGCTGGTCTCGGTCGGCTTTCCCTTCCCGTTGTGGCGGATCACGGTCTTGTCACCGATCCGCAGCAAGGCGAGATGGTCTGACCGGACCGTGAACGTGTAGGTCTCGCTCGCCGTCGGTTCGACGGAGCCGCGCCAGCGGGCGCAGAACCCATCGGGCGCGATGCTGAGGACATCAGGGGACCCCAGTGCGCCGGGTCCGGTGCCCAAGAGGTTCAGGCACAGCTCGTCTCGCTTGAGGCCGACCTTCGTTAGCATCTCGAACGGGACGGCCACCTCGACCGTCATGGTCTTGTCGTCCGTGGACACGGCGCTCTTCCACGAGCCGTTCCAGGTGCGATTCAGGCTGCGGAGCGCGTCGTACACGCCGTAATCCCAAAGGCCGTCGAACCGCGCCCCGGAGGCCGAGACACCCAGGTGAACACACGTGCGCCGCGCCTGGTCGCTGATGTACAGCTCCCACGAGTCGTCTTCCCAGACCCGCGCGTCCTGGCCCTTGCACGTCTTGACCCATGAGTGGCTTCCTTTCTCTGCAGCCTCTGTGGTGGTGATGGCGACGTACAGGTTCTGATCGTCATAGCGCAGGCACGCGCTGGCCCTGCGTCTCAGTCCGTGCGAGAAGACCAGGTTGACCTTTCCCTTCCCCCCGGTATCGAGGAGAGACTTGTCCAGCTTCCCGTCGATGACCAAAGGCTGCTCGCACCTGTACGCGACCAGGGGCCGGAGTCCGATAAGATCCAGCGTGATCCGGCCGGGATTCCGGACGCCGGACCCGTAGAGCCAGGTTTTGTTCATCCCCGTCAACTGATCCTCGTGCGGGTGGCGGTAGAACGTGGCGTCCTTCGAGGACACGTTCATCTTGACGGGTGCCGCACCGTGCAGGATCGGCCGGGGGATGCTCAGCCATCGGACGCCGCCCGCGTCGAGCCGGTCCCCTGGTGCGCCGAAATTGAGGCTTGCGCGCGTCAGGGGCGTGGCCGACCCCCGCCCCGCGAACACCAGCCAGGGGTCCGGCTTGCGGTCTGCGTCAGGCACGAGCGCGACCGACGTCTGGAAATTGTAGCTGCATGGGCACCCGCTGCTGGTTTCCGGCAAGATGGCGAGTCCGTTTGCCGTGACCATGTTGATCGAGCAGCCCACACGGATGCCGCCGAACGTCGTGGTGGCGTCCTTCTCGAAGTCGTAGAACCCCGCGGCCGCGGAACGGAAGAACAGCAGGCTCTGGCATCCGGCGACGCCTCCGCAGCCGTAGGATTGGATGTATCTCCAGGGCCTCTGCTCGCCGGTGACGGGATCGGTCGTCATCCGCTGCTCGCCGGTGCGCAGGCGGAAGGCATGCGGTTGTGCGATGACCCAATCGCCGAGGATCAGCGGCGCCCGGTTTGGGGCCGTCGCTTTCTTCCATAGTTGCTTGCCGCTGTCCGCGTCGTAGGCGACGTTGGCGTAGATGGAGATGACGCCGTTGGCGAGCTGTACCCAATCGGCGGGGGTCCGGGGCACGTTGTACTGCCGCCAGACCACGGTGCCATCAGCTAGATTCAGGGCGACCAGACGGCGTGCCGGCTTCTTGATGACGCCGCGCCGCCGCGCCTGCTCGTCTGGCGACTCGATGTCGAGGCAGTAGAGTCTTCCGTTTCCCCAGGCAATCGCCGTCGGCGGCACACGGTGATCGGGGCGCCATTGCCAGCGGAGCGCGCCGCTTCGCTTGTCGAGCGCGAACAGCACTGAGTTCCCAGAGCAGCTCCCCAGGAGCAGATCACCCGCGACGTTCATGTAGCTCCACCCGCCCGGCTCTTTGGCGACCTGCTCAGGCACCGTGTGCGTTGCCACGTGCTCGCCCGTCGTCTGTCGGATACGGTAGCAGGCCGACCCGATCACGGCGTAGATCATGTCGTCATCGGCAGCGAAGTTCGCCGTCGATCGGAAGACGCCCTTTCGTCCGAGACCTCGCATGGGCCGGGACCACAGCTCGCGCCCCGTGTAGGCGTCGAAGGCGATCAGGTGGTGTTCGCCCGTGACGAAGACCCGGCCGTCGACAGAGAGCGGCGGCGAGCTTCCGTAGTGCCGATCCATCATGCGGTTCGGCCCCGGTCCGCCGAACCAGAGCAACTGCAGGGGCATGGTCAGCCGACTCTCCGCACCAATACCGCTCCTGCCGCCGTCTGCCCACTCGTGCCGCCACTCGCCCGCGTCGGGTAGGGGCCCTCGGACGACTGTCAGAAGGCCTTTGGCATCCTTGGCAATCTCTTTCGCCGGAGCGCCGGTCTGGCCGACCAGGGAACCGGGGTCGCGCTTGCCGTGGAATAGCAGCACGCCGCCGCATGGACGGAGGACCCGATAGAGCTCGCGTCCGGACAGGCCGGCGGCTTGACCCGTGACAAGGATGAGGTCGGCGAAGTAGGGGGCGAAGGGGAGCCGGCCCAAATCGGCAACGCCGACGACCGCGATGCGGCTGCCATACAGGTCCGTGTGCATCAGCTTCTGCCGTTCGGCGGCGGCTCGCTCCTCGCCCTGGACAGCATGGATGACGTGAAAACGGCTGCGCATCGCCAGCGCCGCGACGAGGGCACCGTCCGCGTCTCCCACGAGCAGGGCGTATCCCGCGTCCTTGCGCGAACGCTCGACCACCTCTTCTGCTGACGCCATCGTTTTGTCTGCGATGACGATTCGCCAGTCGGGCACGTCGGGGGACGTACGAAGATGCGACTTGGCGGCGCTGAAGCACGTCAGGACGCCATGGTCCGTCGAGGCGATCAAACGTCCGCCGCCGATCGCCAGGCCCCGGATCGGTCCGGGGATGTCGCGGGTGTGGTGCCAGAGCCGCTTGCCCGTGTTCGCATCGAGGGCGGTAATCACCCCCTTGCCGCCCACAAAGAGCGTCTTGCCGGCCAGCGCCAGGCTGTAGACGCGCAGGTGGGGGGCGGTCCACTTGGCGGCCTTGGCGATGTCCTTGCTGGTGCGCAACGCGGTCAGGTCATACGCGGCCGCCTCGCCGTTGCCGACCGCGTAGAGGATGTCGCCGGCGACCAGGACGCGGTTCTTGCCCTTGAGTTCGATGACGGGCTTGTTGGTCTTGATGTCATAGGCCACCACGCCGTTGTCGGGCAATTGGGGGGCCTCGCCGACGTAGGATTCGCTCGTGCCGGTCACTTCCCGCGTCGGGTTGAAGTAGAGCCCAGCCCCGGTCGTCAGCCAGCACCCGCCCCGCTTGGCCTCGAGCCAGCTCCGGTGCGGCCAGCAGTAGAGGAACTTGCCCGTGCGTCGGTCGAAGGCGGCGGGGCAGCTCCGGCCCGTCGGTACGAGCAGAACGTCGCCCGAGACCGCCAGGTATCCCTGAGGCGCGACGCCCGAGAAGCCCGTTGCGCCGGGATGGGGCAGCTCGACGTACTGGATGCCCGTCGAGTCGTTCCGCCACACGACCTTGCCCGTCTTGGCGTCGAGGGCGTAGACGACCACGCCCTCGGTCGGCCACATGCCCGCCACCGTGTAGACCACGCCGTCAACGACCACCGCCCCGCTGCGCAGGGGCCAACGTGAGATCATCCGCCCGTTGCCGAGGATCAGATCGTCGCCGGGTGCGGCGTGGAACCGCCAGGTGAGCTTGCCCGTCTGGGCATCGAGGCAATAGAGCCATCCGTCGTCCGAGCCGACGTAGACCTTGCCCTCGGCGACGGCCGGGGCGAACCGGACCGGCCCGCCCGTCGTGAATCGCCACACGACCCTCCCCGAGCCGAGATCCAGGGCGCGGACTGTGTCGTCCGCCGAGGAGCCGAAGAACACGCGCCCGCCGGCGATTACCGGCTGCGGCGAGAAGTCGAAGGCCAGTCGGTGGGCCTCCTTGCCTGGCTCCTCCCAGGCGGGCCGCGGTGCCTGGGGAGGTTGGTAGATCCAGTTGGAGCTCAGCGGGGGCTTGAGCTCCTCGCTTGCGATGCCGGAACGGGCCGGATCGCCCTTGTACTGTGGCCAGTCCTTGGCCTGGCCCTGCGCAGAGAGGGCCGCGTGCACTACCGCTGCAGCCAGGATGATCCTCGTGCCTGCGGTTTCGATCATGGGACTTGTTCTCGCTCAGTGATGGCTCGGATGGACGCAACATGGAGAGGTGCGGGTCGACGCCGACGTCCCGGCACGGCGCGCTCGCGTCGGAGATCAACACGTTCCTCGCCCCAACAGCAACCAAGTGTACGGGGGGTGGGGGGTGGGGTCTAGGGGTTAGGGTCTAGGGTTCAGGGGTTAGGGAATGGTGTGGATCGACGTTTCCTGTTGTGGTCACCGCGGATTGGGGGGCTTGTTGGCCTAGCAGCAGGGCTCGTTCGGCGCGCCGCAGGGCGTTGCCGGTCAGGTGGATGTTGCGCGTGGCCGGGCCGACGACTTCGAGGAAGACCTTCGTGCCCTTTGGGGCCAGGCAACTCCGGACGACGGCATCATGGACGTTGATGAAACGCAGCAGGGGGGTGCCCTCGGCGGATGACCGGCAGCGGAGCGCGTCGACTTGGAGCTCGGCCACGTCGTCGCACACCAGGGCGTGGCCCGGTCGTCCGGGTTGAGACGGAGTTGGGATGCCGTTCGGCGTTGTCCAGCGCGTCTTCTTGCGCGCTTCTGTCGTTAGGCGCCAGTAGCCGTCCTCAAACAACAGGCATACGTTGGACAGGGCGAGGTCGCGCACGTGACGGCAGTAGAGGCCGTAGGCGGGCAAGGCGCCAA
>CAYMLO010000157.1:0-22177 GCA_964390905.1 uncultured Planctomycetales bacterium
GCCCGTAAGGGTCTCGGGGGTTCGAATCCCCCCCTCTCCGTTTTCGAGCCGCCGCTCGAAAGCAGAGCAGGTGGGCACGGGAGCAGGGAACAGGTGAGAATCATCTGATCCCTATCAGCACCCTCCTCGGCAGCGCCGACGCATCCGCTCGCCTGCGATCCCCAGATCGCCTGCTCAACGGCTCTGTCTCGTCGGCAACACCCTCTCCAGCCCATCGTGGCCCAGAGACGCTTGGCCTCGAGCGTCGGCTGCGATTGGCGCGCACGATCGGCGCGCAGCGGCGCCAGGCAGGAGGCAATCCAGGATTGGCTTGGGGCTGACCTGGAGTATGATGTACCTGTGATGGCTCGTCGGGAACACAACTCGGCACTCGGTCCCCAAGAGGTCGCCACCATCCTCGGCTCCATCGCCGATGGGGTCTTCACCGTCGATGAGGATCACACGATTACGAGCTTCAACCGGGCGGCGGAGGAGATCACCGGCTTCACCGCGGACGAAGCCATCGGCGAGAAATGCTACAACATCTTCCGTTCGCCGATGTGCCAGACCGACTGTCTGTTGAACGAGTGCATTCGAAGGAGCGGCCCCGTCACCGGACTCGAGATGGCCATCCTGAACCGTCAGAACGACGAGGTCCCCATCAGCGTGTCCACCGCGGTGCTTCGCAATCGAGAAGGGCAGGTCATCGGTGGCGTCGGGACGTTCCGCGATCTGACGGCCGTGGAGAGTCTGCGACGCGAAGTGCGGCGAAAGTACTCGTTTCACGACATGCTGAGCAAGAACCGCCGGATGCAGGAGATCTTCGACCTGATACCGGACATCGCTGCGAGCAACGCGCCCGTCCTGATCCTGGGCGAGACCGGCACGGGTAAGGAGCCGTTAGCACAGGCGATTCACAACAAGAGCCCACGGCGTGACGGCGCGTTCATCAAGGTGAACTGCGGCGCACTGCCCGATGCGCTGCTCGAGTCCGAGCTGTTTGGTCATGTCCCCGGCGCGTTCACCGATGCCCGGACCGAGCGCAAGGGACGGTTTGAGTTGGCCGACGGTGGGACGATTCTGCTAGACGAGTTCGGCGATACCTCAGCGGCCATGCAGGTCAAGCTCCTCCGTGTGCTTCAGGAGGGGATGTTCGAACCGGTCGGGTCGAGCGAGCCGCATTCGACCGACGTGCGAGTCATTGCCGCAACGCAGAAGGACCTGAATCGGCTGATCGCAGAAGGGAAGTTTCGAACAGACCTGTACTATCGCGTCAACACGGTCGTGCTAGGCCTGCCACCTCTAAGAGAACGGCGGGAAGACATCCCGCTGCTTGTCGAACACTTCATCGAACGGTCCAACGAGCTCACCGGCAAGCGGGTCCGAATGGTCGCCCCGGAAGCCATGCAGGCCCTGATACGCTACTCATGGCCCGGCAACGTGCGTGAGTTGGAGAACGCCATCGAGCACGCCTTCATCCTCGTCAAAGACTCGACCATCCGGCTGGGGCACCTCCCCGACGAAGTGGCCGAAGCGGGCTCTGCAGAGGTCCCGCGACGCGCGGTACCGTTGAGCGACCAACCCGCCTTCGCCGACGCAGAGCGCCAGATCATCGAGGCTGCCCTGGCGCGGAACCGTTGGAACAGGGCCGAGGCGAGTCGAGAGCTCGGCATCAGCCGCAGCACGCTCTGGCGGAAGATGCGCAGATTGGGTATTGCCGCTGAGTAGCCCACCGATGAAACATTATGTGTCATCCCATGAATGATCTCTAATCCTATTTCTTCCAGGCACTTATATTGCCCTGCAACATGCTGTTTCACAACTGAAACACATGCGTTACGTCGTAGAGCGAACGCCTTCTCTCTATAAGTATCTCTAAAAAAAAGGCTTACACTTTATCGTGTCGTTTGGCACAGCGATTGATCCAGGCCAAGCGGAGGTTATGCCATGCGAGTGGCAGTTCCGCTCTATGGGGATTTGGTTTCCCCCCGTTTCGGGTCGGAGGTCGTCTTCTTGATCGCGTCGATCGAGGAGGGGCAACTCCACGAAGAGCAGACAGTGGAGGCGCGGAACCTGGGCCCGAGTCGGTTGGCGGAGCTGCTTGTCTCGTTGGGAGTGACAAAGGTGATCTGTGGTGGCATTCAGCACGAGCTCCAACGAGCGATCGAACGGCGAGGCATTGACGTGATCTGGGGCATCATCGGCCCGGCCAGTGACGCACTTGCCGCCTTGCTGGCAGGGTCCCTGCATAGCGACCAGTTCGTAAGGAGGAGCGGAAAGGCAGCCGGCAAAGGCACCCCGAGCGGGGGACCGGGTGACGGGCACCCAGTTCAGGGCGCCCGTCGCCCGGGAAAAGGGACGCTGTGACGAGCCCACGAGATGGGTGCGATCGTGGCCCAAGCTGAAAGGCGAATTCGCCGTGCTAGAAGAACTGTTGAACCCCCGAACCGTAGCGGTTGTCGGTGCTTCGCGAACGCCCGGCAAGGTCGGCCATGACATCGTAGCCAACCTGAAAGACGGCAGGTTTCCCGGCAAGATCGTCCCCGTGAACCCATCTGCCGACGAGATCCTAGGTCTCCCGTGCTGTCGGGACCTCGGCGCGTGCAATGGGTCGATCGACCTGAGCGTGATCGCCGTGCCTGCACAGAGCGTTTCCAAGGCAGTGGGAAGCTCGATCCAGGCTGGCGCGAAGGCGATTGTGGTGATTACCGCCGGTTTCAAGGAGGTCGGAGAATGCGGCGCCGAACATGAGCGCCAGATCGCGGAAATCTGCAAAGCCCACGGTGTCCGCCTGATGGGCCCGAATTGCCTTGGCTTGATCAACGCCCACTACCGCATGAACGCGTCGTTTGCCTCTCAGATGCCAACGCCGGGGGGCATCTCCGTCATCTCTCAGTCGGGTGCGTTGGCCGCGGCCATTCTGGATTGGGCAGCCGGCCGCCACTTGGGCTTAGCCAAGGTCGTGAGCATCGGGAACAAGGCAGACATTGACGAGACGGACCTGTTGGCTGCTTTCGCCGATGATCCCGAGACGAAGGTGATCGTTGCGTACCTCGAGAGCATCGTGACCGGCAGCAGGTTCATCCGCGTCGCTCAGGCGGCCGCGTCCGCCAAGCCGGTCGTCATCCTGAAAGCTGGAACCACTTCGGCGGGCTTGAAGGCTGCGTCGTCGCACACCGGGAGCCTGGCAGGGGCGGACACGGCGTACGCGGCTGCCTTCAAGCGTTCCGGTGTGATACGGGCAGACGATTTTGAGTCGTTGTTTGACACGGCGACGGCGTTGGCGATGCAGCCTCTGCCAAAGGGTAACCGCGTAGCCATCATTACGAACGCGGGTGGACCTGGCATCATGGCCGCCGACGCCGTCGAACACTTAAGCATGGCTGTATCTCCTCTAGCCGACGCAATGGCCGCCGCCCTGAAGCAGAAACTGCCGGCGGCGGCCAGCGTCGGCAATCCTATAGACGTCTTGGGGGACGCCGACCCCGATCGCTACGTGACGGCGCTCAACGCTGCTCAGGATGACGACTCGGTCGACGCCATCATCGTCATCCTGACCCCACAGGCCATGACGCAACCGGCTGAAACGGCCCGCGCGATTGCGGCCAATCTGCGAGGAACCAAGCCGGTGCTGGCAAGCTTCATGGGCGGGCGAGACGTCATGCCGGGGCGGGAAGAACTCGTGGCCTCGAACTTGCCCGACTACACCTCGCCCAGGCGGGCCGTCGCGGCGCTTCGCGCGATGTGGGACTACGCCGCCTGGCGGCGTCGTTCGCCTCGGGTGGTGACGCGATTCGGCGTCAACGAACGGCGAGTCGAGAGAATCGTCTCACGACATCTCAGAAACGGCGGACTGCAGGTCGGGGAGGCGGACGCGAAGGAGATCCTCCGCGCTTACGGTTTCTCCGTACCGGACGGCGCCTTTGCTCCTACGGCAGAGCAAGCGGTCGAGGTGGCCGAACGCATCGGGTTCCCCGTTGCGATGAAGATCGTCTCTCCAGACGTGGTCCACAAGTCGGACGTGGGCGGGGTCAAGCTTGATTTGACCAGTTCGGAGGCCGTCCTGGATGCCTTCGACGTGATGATGGTTCGCATACGACGAAGATTGCCCGAAGCACGTTTGGACGGCGTGTACGTCGAGAAGATGGGGTCGCGGGGACAAGAAGTCATCATCGGCATGAGCCGCGATCCGCAGTTCGGGCCGATGCTCATGTTCGGCCTCGGCGGGATCTTCGTGGAGGTGATGAAGGACGTCGCGTTCCACCTGGCGCCGATCACGCAGGACGAGGCCATGCAGATGCTACAAGGCACACGATCCTACGCCATGCTCACCGGAGCGCGGGGACAATCGGCTGTGGATCTCACCGGAATCGCCACGGGTCTTCAACGGATCAGCCAGTTGGCGACCGACTTCCCCCAGATCACCGAGCTAGACATCAATCCGCTGATCGTCGGTGAAGTCGGCACCGGGCCTACTGTTGCTGATGCACGGATGACCCTTTCCAACGGTGGTGAGTAGACATGCTTACGAAAGAGACGGTTCGCTACGACACAAGCTGGCAGACCGAATACGCGAGCATGATTGCGTCGGCTCGCGATGCGGTCTCGCACATCCGGCCCGGTCAGCGCATCTTCGTCGGCACGGGCTGCGCCCAACCCCAAGACCTGGTGCCTGCCTTGGTGCAGCGAGCGGGTGAACTGGCCGACATCGAGATCGTGCAGCTGTTGACCATAGGGGAAGCTCCCTATGCGGACGATCTCTTGGCCAAGGACTTCCGCATCAACAGCTTCTTCATCGCCGACAACGTCCGGGACCTCATCCAAGAGGGGCTCGGCGATTACACGCCGATCTTCTTGTCCGACATCCCGCGGTTGTTCAGCTCGGGACAGCTTCCGTTGGACGCAGCGCTGATCCAGGTCTCCCCACCGGATGAACAGGGAATGTGTAGCCTCGGCATCTCCGTGGACATCGTTAAGAGCGCCGCCGCCAACGCCCGGCAGGTGATCGCGGAGGTCAATCCGCGGATGCCACGAACCCTTGGCGACAGCCTCATCCACGTTCACGACATCGACATCTTGGTGGCCGTGGAACTGCCGCTGCTGGAAGTAGAGCCCCCCCCACTCAGCCAAGTCACCCGGCAGATCGGCGAGCACGTCGCTTCGCTGATCGAGGACGGGTCAACGATCGAGCTAGGCATCGGGGCCATTCCGCAATCCGTGGTCGAGTTCATCACGGACAAGGAAGACCTGGGCATCCACACGGAGATGCTGACCGATGCGATCATCGACGTCGTCGAGGCGGGTGTGGTCACCGGGCAACGCAAGAGCGTCGATCGGGGCAAGGTGGTCGCGAGCTTCGCCATGGGCAGCCGGAGGCTGTACGACTACATCGACAACAACCCGGTCTTCTCCTTCCACCCCACCGAATACGTAAACGATCCGTTCTTGATCAGTCGCCAGTACAAGCAGGTGGCCATCAACACGGCACTGGAGGTAGATCTGACGGGTCAGGTCTGCGCCGATTCCCTCGGCTCGAAGTTCTACTCCGGCATCGGCGGCCAAGTCGACTTCAACCGCGGCGCGTCCCGATCGCCAGGCGGCAAGGCCATCATCGCCCTTCCTTCCACCGCAGAAGACGGCGGGATCTCACGGATCGTCGCGCATCTCAGCCCGGGTGCGGGCGTCGTGACCACGCGTGGCGACGTGCACTACGTGGTCACCGAATACGGGGTGGCGTATCTGCACGGCAAGAGCGTCCAGGAACGAGCCTTGGCCCTGATCAGCGTCGCTCACCCCGACTTCCGCGCCGAATTGCTCAAGCGGGCCGTCGAAGCCAACTACGTTCGGGCGGAGCACGCCGAGATCGAGGACCGAATCATCGTCGGCCCGCTCGAGCACTGCACCTCGATGGTTCTAGACGATGGCACGCAGATCAGTTTCCGGCCCATCCACCCGACGGACGAACCGCGGATGCGCGATCTGTTCTACGCCTTGAGCGAGGAGACGGTGTACTACCGGTTCATGTCGTACATGAAGCAGATCCCCCACAAACAAGTGCAGGACTTCGTGTACGTCGATCACCGCACCCAGGTCTCCATTGTCGGGACGCTGCCGGCAGCCCATGGGGAGGACATCATCGCCATGGGCTGCTACTACCTCGATCCTCGCACAAACCGAGCCGAGGTGGCGTTTACCGTCCAAGATGAGTGGCAAAACCGCGGTATTGGCACGTTCCTGGTCAGGCATCTCGTGGGCATTGCGCGTCGCAACGGTATCGCCGGGTTCACCGCCGAGGTCCTGCCCCAGAACAAGCGGATGCAGGCCGTCTTCAACAAGAGCGGCACGAAAGTCAGCAGCCGCCTTGACGGCAACGTATACAGCTTCGAAATGGAGTTCGAGTGAGCCCGTCGGCGCTCGTCACACGGGGGAGAACTCGACCCTCGCGAACCCGGAGGGGATTGAAGCCGCCAAGTCAGCATCGACCCAGACCGACGGATGCCGATGCGTGGGCCGCCAGGCCCGGCGGCGAGATCCGAATCGACCTAGGAGAAACCGAATGGAGACCAAGGCGACCAACATCGAATGGCACGAAGGCCACGTAAGCCGTGGCGACCGGGAGAAGCTGCTCGGGCAGCGAGGAGCAACGGTCTGGTTCACAGGCCTGAGCGCGAGCGGCAAGAGTACAGTCGCCTTCACGGTGGAACACGCGCTCATCGAGCGGGGACAGCTCGCCTATGTCCTCGATGGCGACAACATTCGGCATGGCCTGAACAGGAATCTGGGGTTCAGCGCCGAGGATCGTGAGGAGAACATCCGTCGCATCGGCGAGGTGACGAAGCTCTTTGCGGATGCCGGCTTCGTGAGCATGACCAGCTTCATCAGTCCCTACCGCGCCGATCGCGACAAGGCTCGAGCGCTGCACGACGAGGCGGGCCTTCCCTTCATCGAAGTCTACGTGGCCACGTCACTCGAGGTGTGCGAAACGCGCGATCCCAAAGGGCTTTACAAGAAGGCCCGCGCAGGCGAGGTCAAGCAGTTCACAGGCGTCAGCGACCCCTACGAGCCGCCGCTCAACGCGGAACTGACCATAGACGCAGGAGAAGCATCGCCGTCAGATGCAGCAGCAATGGTGCTCGCGCATCTCGAGCAGTGTGGCATCGTCTCGCTGGCTGAAGAGAACAATGTGGCTGGCCTCAATCCTGACCGCGCAGCCAGGTCATCTTCGGCTTAGCGCTTGGTCGTGGCCTGGCCGCGGGTTGCCGGGCCAGGGAGACCGTCTTGGAAGAAGGCCGTTTCAAGCAGACGCGACGGGCCGTATTCAGGCGCGCGCTGTTGCCGCCGTTCGTTACGGCGATGCTGCTGTGCGGCTCCTTGGTCTATTACTTCACCGTATATGCCCGCAGCCGGGTGGAATCCGATCTGCTGCGGATCGCCTCGGACCACCGCCGCCTGATCGATGAGTTCCTTTCCGAGCGCGTGGCCGACCTCCGATTCTCCGTATCGTTCTACGATCTAGAGGCAATCTGCGCAGAGGGCCGGCTCGAGAAACTGTTCGCTGACCTACAGTCAAGTTCGAAGGGGTTCTTCGACCTCGGTGTGTTCGACGACAAGGGAAACCACCGCGCTTATGTCGGACCGTTTGACCTGGCAGGCAAGAACTACGCGGACGCCGCATGGTTCAAGGCGTTACAAGGCACGGACGTATATGTGTCCGACGTCTTCCTCGGCTATCGGAACATTCCCCATTTCATCCTGGCCGTCCGTAAGGAGGACGACGGCAGCCGCTGGTACCTGAGAGCTACGATCGACACCGCTTGCTTCGACGAACTTGTTGAGGGCATCCGCATCGCCGAGTCCGGGGAGGCCTACCTTGTCAATCGAGCGGGCGTCCTGCAGTCCAATCGTCAGGCCAAAGGCAGGCTCATGGAGCAGGATCCCGACTACGGTGTCTACAGGATTGATCCTGGCGCGGGGCTGGCGTTTTCCACCGGTCGCCTTGCCGCCCATCGATACGTCTATGCAACCCAGCCCCTCGAGCAGGTAGGTTGGATCCTGGTGGTAAGACAAGAAATGCGTGACGCCTACGCATCGTTGACGCATGCCGTCCTGGTCGCCGTGGCCATCGTCGTGATCGGCGGAACCGTGGTCGTGTTTCTGGCGTTCGCGCTCGCCTCCGGTCTGTCGCACCAGCTCGCACTGGCTGACGTCGAAAAACGTGAAATGAGGACGCAGCTCATCATCGCGGGAAGACTGGCCGAGGTGGGCGAGATGAGCGCCGGGCTGGCCCATGAGATCAACAACCCCTTACAGGTGATGAAGTCCGAGCAGGCCATGATCGAGGACATCCTTTGCAGCCTTGAAAAGCCCGGTGGCCAACCCGGTCCGGAAGATCTCCGCTTGATCAGGGAATCCGCCGAGCAGATCAACACGCAGATCGAACGGTGCAAGGAGATCACGCAGGGGCTCTTGAGGTTCTCGCGAAAAGAGCAGCCTTCAATCCGACTGATCGCGTTGGAGGACTTCCTGCCAGAAGCCGCTCGTATGATCCAGCGCCGGGCGGACAACGAGAACATCAGCATCCTTCAGGAGGTGGACCCAGATCTGCCCCCGGTGGTGGGGGATCGCAATCAGCTGCAGCAGGTGTTCCTCAATCTACTCAACAACGCCGTCCACGCTCTGGGGCCCAAAGGAGGCGGACACATACGCATCAGCGCCGCTAGGGACGGCAACTCGGCCGTCTTGATATCCGTTGCAGATGACGGTTGCGGCATCCGCCCGGAGCACATGGACAAGATCTTCCATCCCTTCTTCACCACCAAGCCGGTTGGCGAGGGAACCGGGCTGGGCCTCAGCACGGTCTACGGAATCGTCGAACGGCTCGGGGGACAAGTCTCCGTGACCAGCGAGTTGAACGCCGGAACGGTCTTTGCGGTTCGTCTTCCGGTAGCGCTTCCAACGAAGCGCAATGATGAAATTGGCGCTACGGGCCGAAGCAGCCCAATTCCTGCAGAGGAGGCTCACTATGGCCGGCATGAGACTGCTACTGATTGATGACGAAGAGCGGTTCCTGGATACGACGAGTACCCTCTTGGGGAGGAGAGGGATACAGACCTTCACGGCCACAAACGGCGAGGACGGGATGAAGACTCTAGATGCGAATCGAATCGACGTCGTCATCCTGGACGTCAAGATGCCAGGACGGGACGGCCTGGAGGTGCTCGGCAGCATCAAGCACAAATACCCCTTAGTGGAGGTCATCATGCTGACGGGCCATGGCACGATTGAATCAGCGGTTAGCGGAATGAATCGGGGCGCATTCGATTATCTGATGAAGCCCTGTGATATATCGGTGCTCCTCAAGAAGGCAAGTGAGGCCCACACCCGGAAGCAAGCTGCTGAGGAGAAGATCCGCAAGGCACGCATCGACCACCTCATCAGTGATCCGCTTTCCGTGTTGGAGGATGAGTGATCTTCGTGGGTATGGGGCCTTCCAGATAAACCGCTGTAGAGGCCAGCAGCGCTGAAGGGGTCGACACACAAGGGCACCAGACATGAGCGCCGACAAGGCGAAACCGACGGGATATGACAAGTACATTGACTGGAAGGTGTTCGTCTTTCCCCTGGTCATACTGTTCATCATGCTCGTCATGCCCCCGCTCGGCGGCATGATCGACGTCGGCACGGAATACGCCCTAGGCGAGAAGGTCGTGGTCGAGCAATTGGCAAAGCGCATGTTTCAGCATCACGCACACGATCTCGACCAGTGGCAACTGCTTACCGTACAGACCATGGAAAGGTCTATGCGCCTCGGTGCCATAGGGCGGGAGAGGTTCCTAAAGAGAGATGTCAAGTGGTGCCGGAAGGAAGGGATACGAGCGGATGAAAGCAACCTTGCAAAGGCGAAGGAATTCGTCTCGGCGATGAGCGACGAGTCGTTCAGGGATCTCATGGTTGATGCCGCCAAGACCCGAAACCATCAGCTGAGCTACGGGGATCTTCCGGAAGCGGACAAGAAGATCGCGGACAAGGGAACCTGGGACCTCAAAGTGGCCCTGGCCATGATGGTCTTCACTGTCTTCTGTTTCGTGACCGGATGTATCCCGCTCCCAGCCGTCGCGTTCTGCATCGGCCTACTGCTCGTCTTCACGGGGGTGGTGACCCGGACCCAGGTGGCCTCCCTCTATTGGTCCGACGCATGCTGGTTCATCATGGGCAGCCTGATGTTCGCGGCAGCATTCGTCAAGACCGGCGTCGACCGGCGGATCTGCCTCTTTCTGTTCGACAAACTCGCCAAGCCGAGCACCGGCGCGGTGACCCTGGTCATGATTGCGGTGATCGCGCCGTTGGCGTCCTTCATCTCCGACCACGCACTCGCTGCGATCTTCTTGCCCATCGCCATCATCCTCCACCGGGGAAGCCAGGCAAACGCGAAGTCCATGGACATGGAGCTTGGCAAGATGCTGGTCATCACCGTCGCCATGGCCTGCAACATCGGCGGGTTCGGTTCGCCCAGCGGCGGGGCCCGAAACGTCATCATGATGAGCTACCTGAATGACATGTTCGGCATGGATATCGGCTATTTCACTTGGATCACGTACGCCATGCCCTTCGTCTTCATCATGATGCCGATCACGTGGCTCACGATTCAGTGGCGATTCAAGCCGCGGACGCGTGATCTCTCGCCGGCCATGACCTTCCTCAGGGAAGACATCGCCAAGATGGGAAAGTGGAACAGACAACAGATCGTAGCCGTGCTGATCTTCCTGGTCATGGTGTGGTTCTGGTTTACAGAAAAGGCGTTCTACACCCTTGGCATCTACCCGGTTCGTCTCGGCATCGGCGTGGTGGCGGTTGCGGGCGCCGTAGCTTACGTCCTGACCGGCGTCGTCAACTGGCGCGACTACCAGGAGCGCGTCGATTGGGGCGTGGTCTGGCTCTATGCCGGCGCGATCATCTTCGGGAAGGTCCTCGACGAAACCGGAGCCGCCTACTACATCGCACGCTCGGCGGTCGACGCCCTCGCACCACTGGGCTTCGACAGTGGGTTGCCGCTGATCGGAATAGCCAGCGTGCTGACCGGAGGCCTAACCCAGTTGATGGCCGATGGGCCGGCGGCTGCGTCGGTGGGTCCGATCACACTGAACATGGGCGGGATCACACACCCGGGAACATGCATGCTTCCGTTCATGGCCATGGCAACGGCATGCGCATCGAGCTTCGCCTACTGCCTCGTCATCGGAACACCGCCAAACGCCATCGTCTATGCCTCCGGGTATCTCGAGCCGAAGGACTATCTCAGGGTCGGGATCCCACTGTGGGTGGTCGCCAACGTGGTCCTGCTGGTCGTGATCCAGGTCTACTGGGCGACCAGGGGCTTTGGCGGCCTTCCAGGCTACTGAAGCGGGAGAGCTGAAATGGCCACGAATCCCATTCGCGTCCTGATCGTTGACGACGAGGAACGCTTTCGCGAAACGACCGCCGGAATCCTCACAAGACGCGGGTTTGACACCACCGCCGTAGGCAGCGGCGCCGAGGCGATCGATGAGGTCAAGAAGACCGATACTGATGTGGTCGTCCTTGACATCAAGATGCCCGGCATGGACGGGATCACCGCGCTCCGCGAGATCAAGAAGATCAAACCCGACCTGGCCGTCATCATGCTGACGGGCCACGGAACCCCGGAGTCCGCGTTGGAGAGGCTGCGCGACGGCGTCTTCGACTATCTCACCAAGCCGTGCGCGATTGATCTGCTGGCCCGAAAGATCCGCGAGGCCAACTCCAGTACGCCACAGGAACGTGCTGGTTTGGGGCAGCGGGAATCGCGAGTGAGGGACATCATGGTCCCCCTGTCCTGCTTCAGCAGCATACGGGAAGACCGAACCGTGGCCGACGCCCTGGACGTCGTCCTCCAGTCCTTTGCCGGGGCGGTGACAACGTCAACCGTTCAGGAAACCCTCCACCGCTCCATCCTGGTCATGGACAGAGATGATGAGGTCATCGGGATCATCACGTTCACCGATCTGCTGCGCGCCCTGGAGCCCAGCTACGTACGATTGCTCAATGAGAGTCCCGTCGTGGCGGATTCGCGCTACCTGCAGTCACCCAGCTTCTCTGGCATGTTCACCATCATGGCCAGGGACCTCGTCAGCCGACAGGTCCGGGAAGTCATGTCCGAGGCCCCCCCGGTCATCGGCGCTGACGCCAACTTGATGGAAGCCGTGAGCACCTTACTGAACAGGGGCCTCAGAAGGCTGCTGGTGACGGAGGAGGGCAACGTCGTAGGCGTCGTCCGGGAACAGGATCTCGTACTTGAGATGGCGAGCATCATGAAGAAGGGCAGAGAGCTGTAAGGGCCAGAACGGCAAAAGCGATCAGGGGCCGAGGCCACGGTCTTTGGCATGCGGAAACCACCATGAGACGCGGCGCACACAACCCGCCCTCCAAAGAAAGACGGACGCAGGCTCCGGCTGCGCTGCCCGATGGTGTTCCCGGACAGGCTGACCGGATAGGGGAATACTACACGCGATTGCGACGGCGCCTTCAGGTGAGTCTGATCATCGCCTATCTCGTCCCCATTGGCATCCTGTCTTTCTACTTTCACGCCCAGTTCACTCACACCCTGAAGGAAAGTGGAAAGCTTCATCTCGAGGGTCTGGCCGAGAGCCAGCGAAACACGGTTGACCTGTTCTTGCAGGAGCGCGTGGTCAACATTCTCAATCTGTTTCACGCCAGGGACCTGAACCTTGAGCCCACGACGCACGACATGCAGCGCTATCTGCAGGACCTGCGCGAGCTGAGCGACGCATTCGTCGACGTCGGTTTCTTCGATTCCAAAGGGGTACAGATCGGCTATGCCGGCCCGCACCACCACCTTCGAGGCAAGGACTACAGCCAAGAGAACTGGTTTCAATCACTCCAACAATCCGACCGAAACTACTTCATCAGTGACATCTACCTCGGTTTCCGGCGGAAACCCCACTTCACCATCGCAGTGCGTCAGTTGTTTGACGGCAGGCCCTACGCAATGCGCGCGACACTCGACCCCGAGAAGTTCCATCAGTTCCTACAGCGCCTCAGCCGGGACGATGGTGTGGACTCGGCCCTGATCAACCGAGACGGCAAATACCAAATTGTCGCCCCGGACCGCGGTGAGCTGCTCGGCGTCAGCGATTTCAGACCCTCCCGACCGAAGGGGTCGGGCTCGACGGAGGTCACCCCGGACGGAGAGCAGATGTTGGCTGCCTACTCCTGGCTGGTTGAAGCCCCGTGGGCCCTCGTGGTAACCCAGCCGCTCGAGACCGCCTACGCGGAGATGTATCGCGTTCGACGGATCATGATCATCGGCACGACGGCGCTGTTGGCTGCCATCATCACTGCCATCTGGTTGACGACGGAGCGTTTGCTTCGTCGCGCCCAAGCGACCTCGGAATCCAAAGAGGAACTGCGGTCCCAGCTGATGCACGCGTCCAAATTGGCAACCGTGGGGGAGTTGGCCGCCGGCGTCGCGCACGAGATTAACAACCCGCTCGCCATCATCTCCTCCGAGAGTGGATTGATCAGGGACATGTTGAATCCCGAGTTCGGCATGGTCTGTACCCCGCGGAAGATCTCAACAGAGCTAGACCACATCGACGAAGCCGTGTTTCGGGCCAAGAACATCACCCAGAAGCTGCTCAGCTTCGTTCGAAAGGATAGACCACAGTTGGCCTCATCGAACATCAATGACATCCTCGACGAGGTGGTCGGCGGCTTCAAAGAGCGACAGTTCGAGGTGTCCAACATCCGCCTGGTCCGACAGTTTGACCCGCACCTGCCAGAAGTGCTGGTGGATCCCGATCAGGTGCGTCAGGTCTTCTTGAACATCATCAACAACGCCGGCGATGCGATCGAGGGCGATGGGACGATCACCTTGACCACCAGTGCCGACGGCGAATGCATCCGAGCCTCCATCGCCGACACCGGCAAGGGCATGACATCGCAGCAAATGGAACGGATCTTCGATCCGTTCTTCACCACCAAGGAAGTGGGCAAGGGAACGGGGCTTGGGCTCAGCGTGAGCCTCAACATCGTCGAGGCGATGGGCGGGCGGATCGAGATCCAGAGCATGCCAGAGGCCGGGAGTTCATTCACGGTGGTTCTACCGTTGCACCAGCAGGCGGAGACCCTCGATGGCTGAAAGCGATTCTGCGCCAGAGAGGCAGCCGAAGACACGCGTCTTGATCGTCGACGATGAGGATGACTTCCGGCGAGCCCTCGTCAAGCAGCTACAACTGCGGGGGTACCGGGTCTTCGACGTCGATCGCGGCGAGGACGCCATCAAGATAGTCCGGCACAAGCATCCGCACGTGATCGTCCTCGACCTCAAGATGGACGGCATGGATGGCATCGAGACGTTACGAGAGATCAAGAAGGTCCGCCCCGAAGTCCAGGTCATCATACTGACTGGCTACGGCAGCATCGAGACGGCACGGGTTACGGGGAAGCACGACGTCTTTCGCTATCTCAACAAGCCCTGTCCGCTGGACGAACTGCTGCCCGCAATCAACGAAGCCCGCCAGGAACGTGACTACGCGATGGCTCGGTACGAGATCCCGGACCTCAGGAAGAAGAGGGACTTCAAGGGCTGGCTGCTGGGCGTCCACAACGCCCGACCGGGCGTGATGATACTTGGCTTGGTCCTGTTCGTTCTGCTGTTGGCATGGCCTGGCCCCGGAAAGCTAATGGGCATTCTGTCGGCGGCCAAGACCGGCCAGGCCGGCGACCTCATCTCGGGATACTCCGAATACCGCAAGATGACGCCCGGCGAGACGATCCCCGTCCACTACAGCCAGAAATCAGGGCTCTGCCGGAAGGAGACAACCCCCGACGGCAAGGTAGTCGAGCGGCCGCTGAGTGTCGGTCAGACTGCGTTCCGCGCCCGCGCCATGGTCGGCATCTTGCTCGTGGCTGCGCTGTTCTGGGCCACGGGGGCGATCCCCGTCGGGATCACCGCGCTGCTGGTTGGGGTCCTGATGTACTTCTTCGGGATCCTGCCGCCGGACAAGGTGGCCAAGGCGTACGCCAAGGATTCCGTCATCTTCATCTTCGGTGTCTTGAGCATCTCGGCCGCCATCGCCAAGACCGGATTCGACCGCCGTATCGGGATGTTGCTGCTGGGGACCAGCACGACGCCGGCGAGGCTGTTGTTTCTCTTCGCTCCGTTGTTGGCGGTTACCGCTTCCTTCCTGTCGGAGCACGCCCTGGTGGCGTTTCTCGCCCCGATCTTCATGTTGGGCTACACGGCCGTGATCCGGACTGCCGGCCTGAAGCGAGACCGCAACATGGTCGTGATGCTGATGCTGACGCTGACGTTTGCCGCCAACGTGGGGGGGCCTGGTTCACCCGCCGCAGGGGGACGAAACGCCGTGATGCTCGGGATCTTGGCCGACTACGGCATTGCCCCTTCCTTTGCCCAGTGGGTTTCGTACGGGCTGCCATTCGTTCCTGTGATGGCGGTGGTCATCGCAGCCTACTTCTACGTGGCCTTCCGGAGAAAGATTCAAGTCAAGGACTTCAACATTGCCGCCGAGGTCCGGCGCGAGACCCAGAAGATTGGCCCAATGACCCCCCAGGAGTATCGTACCGCCGCCGTGCTGGGCCTTCTCATCGTGCTGTGGGTCACCTGCAGCCAGTACGTTGGCATGGGCGGCCCCGTCATCCTGGCCATCGTCCTGCTGAACATCCTCGGCGTCCTGCGCTGGCGAGACATCAACGGCATTCACTGGGATGTGGTCGCCCTCTATGCGGGCGCAAGCGCGATGGGATCGGGGCTCGCCGCCACCGGAGCCGCCCTCTGGATCGCAGACGGCTGCGTCAGTGTCTTGCCGGAGTTTCTCAGACAAGGGGAGGGGCTGGCCATCTCCGCCAGCCTGATTACCGGTTTGCTGACCAACTTCATGAGTGACGGGGCCACCGTTGCCGCCCTCGGACCTATCACGGTACCGATGGCCACCCTGGCCGGAACACCGCCCCTGATGATAGGGCTGGCGACCGCCTTCTCCTCGTCATTTGCGTTTCTACTGATCATCGGGACGCCCAACAATGCCATCTGCTACAGCATCGCGAGGGATCCTGATACGGGCGAACAGTTGGTCACGATGAGAGACTTCCTGAAACACGGAACCGTCGTCTTGTTCCTGAGCTTGGCTGTGCTCTGGGGATGGACGTTTCTCGGATACTGGCGTTTGATCGGCTTCTGATAGGCCTCGTGGAGCCCGAACCATGGCGGAACATAGGACCAAGCTGCTCATCGTGGATAACGAAGAACCATCACCCGTCCTCTCTGGAAGGGAATGCGCGTGTGCGACCGAGGCCCTCGAGCCGTCGACGGAGGAGTCAAGGGGAGGCCTGGCTATTCAGATCCAGCCCGGGACGCGATTCCTCTGTAGGGTCGTTCGCAAGTCGCTCGGTCTGACACAGAAGGAGATGGCCGAGTTCATGGGCGTCAGCAAGAAGGCCATCGAGAGCTATGAGCAACGCTGGCGCGCTACACCCATCAACGTTGAGCGGTTGGCCTTACTCTATCTGGGATGCTTCAAGCTCGCCCAAAAGGGCGAGAAGGTCGAGTGCTGGAATGTGACGAACTGCCCCCAGGAACGGCGTGAAGCCTGCGTCGCGTGGCAGGTGAAGCGAGGCGATCTGTGCTGGCTGTTCTGCGGCACGATGTGCGGGGGGAAGAAGCAGACGGAATGGCGCGCCAAGTTTGAACACTGCGCGCGGTGTGACGTCCTTCGGGCGGTGTTCGACTAGGCAGCGGAGGCGGTAGCGATGCGCTGGCGCTTCCGATCGGGGCAAGCGGTTGGTGGCTATAATAGACTTGCCGATACGCGGGATTGCCGTTCCGTAGCTGAGCTTGGCTGTGCTCTGGCGCTGGACGTTCTCTGGACACTGGCGCTTGCTCGGCTTCTGACGAGCCTCGAGGACCCCAAACCATGGCGGAAGACAAGATCAACCTGCTCATCGTGGATGACGAGGAGCTGTTTCTCGAATCCATCAGCAAGCGGCTCGAGCTGCGCGGCTTCAACGTGATCGCCGTGAACCGCGGCGATAAGGCCGTCGAGGCCGCCCGAGCTCAACCGGTCGATATCGCCCTGGTGGACCTCAAGATGCCCGGCATTGACGGCGAGGCCACCCTCGAGTTGCTCAGGCAGGAGCATGAGTGGATGGAGGTGGTCATCCTGACCGGCCACGGCTCGGTCGACTCAGCCGTGCAGCTCACAAAGAAGGGCGCCTACTGCTACCTCCAAAAGCCCTGTGAACTGGAGCGGCTGCTGGAGGTCCTGGCGGAGGCCTACAAGAAACGCGTCATGAACAAGGCCAAGATCGCCGAAGCGCGAATGGACGAGGTCCTGAAGATGGCCGAAACAAACTCGCCCCTTGGCATCCTGCGCAAGCTGAAGGAACTCGAGGAGGAAGGCCAGTAGACCAAGCCGGTCAGAGCGCCGCTGCGGAAGGGCGACATGATCGCAAACGCGGCCTCTGCCGGCAGCAGCTCGCGTGTTTGCCGACTCTTAACCAAACGCTTAACATCCCCTAACGAAGCCCAGGTACTTGGTATACAAGCTGCTTTTGCGTGCGGGAGCCAACGCTCGGCTTCCGGTCCTCGTCGAGGGATGAGTGCTGCAGGGCCAGCACGCCGACCGGATGTCGTGCTGTGCGAGCATAGAGTAGGACTGCCATGGGAAGCCGGTCAACGATTCTGATTGTCGAAGACGAGACAGACCTGGTGGAGCTTGTCTGCTACCACCTCGAGCGAGAGGGGTACGTCTGCCGGAAGGCGGACGACGGGGAACGCGCGCTCGCAGAGGCGTATCGGAACCCCCCCGACCTCATCATCTTGGATCGCATGTTACCCCGACTTGCTGGCGAGGAGGTAGCCAGGCGGCTGAAGCGCGACAGCCGCACGTCATCGGTTCCGATCATCATGTTGACGGCCAAGGCGGAGGACGAAGACGAGCTGGTCGGCTTTGCGCTCGGCGCGGACGACTACATACGCAAGCCCTTCTCGATGAAGCTGCTGCTTGCCCGCGTGGCCGCGGTGCTGCGACGTCAGGCCACGGCGACGTCACGAGACGAGGTCCTGGTGGTGGGACCCATCGTGCTCGACCACAGCCGCCACGAGGTGCGCGTCGAACAGCGCCGGCTGGACCTCACCGCCACGGAATTCAAGGTCTTCGCGGCTCTGATGACCGGCAAAGGACGCGTGCTTTCGCGCGAACAGCTGATCGACTCGGCGCTTGGCATCGACGTCGCCGTGACCAACCGCGCGATCGACGTGCATATTGCGTCCCTTCGCAAGAAGCTCGGCCCCGCCGCCGCTTACATTCACACCGTGCGTGGGGTAGGCTATGCGTTCCGGTCACCGGAAGGCGAGTCCTAGAAAGCACGGACCCACCATGATTCCGAGCCGTCGTCCGTACAGGCTGCTGATTGCCGCGGCATCGTTGGCCGTCCTGACGTGCGGCGGATCCCTCTGGCTCATCACTCAAGAGCAGCAACGGCTTCGAAGCGACGCGCTGACGCAACGACTCCTGACCGAGGCCCGGATGATCCGCCAGGCCCTGGGCGATGACTGGCCGAGTACCCAGACAGGCGGCGTCGTTTCCCTGGTGAAGGAGCTCGAGCAGGACGAGGTGCAGGTGGCCATCATCGGCTCCGACGGCACCCGTCACATCAGATCAGCGGGCGCTCCCGAACCGACCAGCTTGCTGACGATGCCCGAGGTCCGGCAGGCACTCCAATCCGGGTGGGGCACCGATCTCCGCGTGGGGGGGCCTCAGTCCCGGCCCAGCGCGATGGTCGCGGTCCGGGCGGGGGGCGATGCGTCACCGGCCGGCGTCGTCTGGTTATCCAGGCCTCTCTGGACCATGACCGAACACCCCCGAGCGTTCGCCAGGCTACTGGGGATCGTGGGGGGGATCATCGCCCTGGTAGCCCTGGTCCTTGTGGTCGTCTTCCTTCGTCTTCGGCAGCGCGTGTTCCGGCGTGTCACCGAAACCGCCAGGAATCTGTCTTCCGGGGATCTGTCCACCGAACTCGACGTCACGGGCGATGATGAGCTGGCCGTGCTGTCGTCCTCGATGAACGCGCTGCGCAAGCGGCTCGCCTCGCAGGTGGAGACGATCGATCGGCAACGACAGATGCTTCAGGGATTGATCGATCAGCTTCAGGAGGGCGTCATCGTCTCGCGCGACGACGGGCGTATCGCGCTGATCAACCCCGCCGCCATCCGCCTGCTGAACCTGCGCCTGCCCAAAGGGGACGGCAACGGGCTGGTCGACCGCCCGGTTGAACGTTGCATCCCCCAGTATTCGCTCCAGCGCCTTCTGCTGGGCCATGTCCCCATGGAACAGGCTCCGGAGGAAGCAACGAACGGCCTGGAACCGGACGGCTCCGGCGTTCGGCTGGAGGTCCAAACCGCGAGTGGAACGATCCACGTCTTGGCCCGGGCGGCCAGACTGCTGTTGGTCGAGCCGGACGAGCCCCCGGGAGCGGCAGCTGCCGCGTACGTGGTGTTGCTGACGGACATTACCGAGCTGCAGCGCACGATCCAGATGCGGACCGACTTCGTTGCCAACGCGTCTCACGAGCTTCGCACCCCGCTGTCCACCATCCGCGCCGCCGTCGAGACCTTGCTCACGATGGACCTGCAGGCCGAAACCCCTCACGCCATGAGCTTCCTGCAGAAGATCGACCGCCACAGCGCCCGGCTGCAGCAGATGGTCGACGATCTGCTGGACCTGTCGCGTCTGGAGACGCCGACCGAGAGCTTCGAGCCGGAGTCTTTGGCGGTCAGCGAGATCTTCCAGGGGCTTCGCGCACGTTTCGCCGAGGCGTTGGAGCGCAAGCAGTTAGATTGGCAGGCCACCTGCGAGCCGGAGGGGCTCGACACGATCATGGTCAACCCGCACCTACTCCGCCTCGTGCTGGACAACCTCGTGGACAACGCCATCAAATTCGCAGACCCTGGCGGCCACATCGCTGTGCGCCTGCTCGAGACCGAAGACGGTGTGGTCTTCGAGGTGACCGACGATGGCTGCGGGATCCCCGAGGACGAGCAACAGCGCGTCTTCGAACGGTTCTACCAGGTTCAACGAAGCCGTTCGGGGGCGGAGCGCGGCACCGGTCTGGGCCTGTCGATCATCCGCCATGCCGTCGAGGCGATGGACGGAGGCGTTCGGTTGGAGAGCCGCCCGGAGCAGGGCACGCGCGTCACGGTCACCATCCCCCGGTCCACGCCCTGACCTCCCCGCCAGTCCGCCCAAGAAGCGAATCTCATCAGGGTTTTACGTCGGCGCCACGAAGCCCTAACCCTGGTGAGGTAGGGTATCGGTGAAGGACTTGAGGACCATGCCTGCCTTGTCCCACCAGACTTCGAGGTCATCGTGGCGGGGAAGTTGACCTCTCGCTCGCTCACACCTCACCGCGCACCTGAGCCGGCCGGGGCCGTTCCACGGAGGAGGGGAGGCCCGGGCCGGCCCCCCTGCTTGTTGCGGTTTGGAGGAACGCTTGCGCATCCTTAACAAGAAACTAACACACAGGTCGTATCCTTCATGGCGTGCTGCAGGGCCAGACTGGCGTTCGGTTCGAGGGCGGTTCGCCCTCCGGTGCAAACGGCTATGAACCGTGATGGTCACCGTGCCTCAGAGCGAAGCGCAGGCCGGCAGGAAGCCCTGTCCGACAAGGCCGAAGATCCGTTGGCAGCTCCCACGGCAGAAGCGGCCGCTCAGGGGGCGCCATACCTCCGGGCAATCCTTCGTATTGTCGTCCTTCTGATCGCGCTGTACGTCTTCTTCTTCAGCATCAAGCTAATGGGACATTCCTTCAAGCTGTTCGGCAAGGACTTCGCCCAGCAGCTCATCTCGACGACCCAGAACCCGTTCCTGGGACTGGCGATCGGCATCTTCGCCACGAGTCTCATCCAAAGCTCATCGACCACAACGTCCATCGTGGTAGGGCTGGTCGCCAGCGGCGGCCTGACGCTCTCAACCGCCATCCCCATCATCATGGGGGCCAACATCGGCACCACGATCACCAACACAATCGTGTCCGTGGGCCACATCACCCGTCGTCATGAGTTCGAGCGGGCCTTCGCCTCTTCGATCGTCCACGACTTCTTCAACGTCCTGGCGGTCCTGGTGTTGTTCCCCATCGAGATCAAGTTCCACCTGGTCGAGCAAGCGGCCGGTTGGCTCGAGCACAGCTTCGCGGGCGTGGGCGGAACGAAGCTTTTCAATCCGCTCAACGTCATCATCAAGCCCGCGATCGGCCTGGCCGACCGGGGATTCAGCCACCTCCCGCATGCCCACGTCTGGATGTTGGTGCTTTCGTTGTTGCTCCTGTTCCTGGGCCTAGCTGCCATGGTCAAGATCCTGCGGCGATTGATGGTCAAGCGGATGGAGTCCGTGCTGAGCGGGTTCCTGTTCCGAACCGCCGCGAGTAGCTTGGCCCTCGGCGTTCTGATCACCGTATCGGTGCAGAGCAGCTCCATCACGACGTCGCTGGTCGTGCCGCTCGTCGGCGCGGGCTTACTGACGATCCGGCAGATCTTCCCCTATGTCCTCGGCGCGAACATCGGGACCACGATCACCGCGATCCTGGCGGCCCTGGCTACGCAGAATGACGTGGCGATCACGGCGGGATTCGCTCACCTGCTGTTCAACGTCTTTGGCATCTGCATCCTGTGGCCCGTGAGGTTCATCCCCATCCGGCTGTCCGAGGCCACGGGCCGGTTCGTCGTCCGATCCAGGAAGCACATGCTCGCGTGCCTGACCGTCTATCTGGTCTTGCACGTCGTGCCCCTGGCTCTGGCGTTCTTGTGAGCAATGGCGCAGGAGGCACTAGAATGCTCGGACGCATTCTGGAACTGTGGCGAGGAAAGGGCCTGATCAGCCAGATGATGGATGACTTCATGGACATGCTCAAGCTGGGCAAGTCCATGTTCGACACCGTCATGTCCGCCGGCATGGAGGGCGGTGATCTCAGGGCCATTCGTGAAGACCTATTCTCGAAGGACACGGCCGTCAATCAACTCGAGCAGACGGTTCGCCGTAAGATCCTCGTGCATCTCAGCGTCCAAGCGGGCGCGGATGTGCCTGCCTGTCTGGTCCTGATGAGCGTGGCCAAGGACGCCGAGCGACTGGGCGACTACGCCAAGAAC
>CAYMLO010000158.1:0-21788 GCA_964390905.1 uncultured Planctomycetales bacterium
ATCAGGAAGGCTACGCCTACGGTCAACAAGGCGCGGCGCAAGAACGCGGGGCAGGGCGTTCGCGACAGAAGGCGATACAGAGAAGCCAATACAAACGCCAGAATGACCAGCAGGAATGGCATCGCGGGCAAGAAGTATCTGTACTTCAGGGCGGTCGGCATGTATCGGCTGAAGCTCACCGTGCCCCACGTTGAGTAGCTGACGAACCAGAGAGGCAGGAAGAGCAGGATGAATCGCCTTCTCGGCATGAGAGGATAGAGAAGGACACTCCCTGCGATCAGGTATTGCAGTGACTTGGGGAACATGGCAGGGAGGAGACACCGCTTGGCGAACCAGCCGAGTCTCTCGAGGGGATAGTAGCCGTTGGGGAATTGCTCCCATGGGCCCCAGGTTCCTTTGGCGTCGTTCGAGACACGATGGGCGACGCCCGTGAGCCGGAAGTAGAATTCACCGGTGAGCAGAGAGAGTGTGACGGTTTCGAGCAGAAGCACAAGGGCCAGGCCGCCTACGAATGCGAGGCCGCTGGCAATGCCCTGGCGTAGGGTTCCCCTTCTTTGCGAAATGAGCCAAGCGACGAAGTAGAATGGCAGTAGGTACAGCCCGACCTGCTTGCACATGTATGCGCACCCGATGCTTGCGCCCGACAAGAAGATCAGGAAGTGCGATAGGGCAAGGCGCCTTGGGCGGAGGTTTCCAGAAGAAATGAAGAGGATGAGCGATAGGACGAAGAAACAGGAGAGCGGAATATCCGGAAGGGTCGTGCTGGCGTACAACACGGTGCCGGGGAAGGCGGCGATGTAGTAAGCGGCAAGAAGGCCGACGCGCCAGTCGGAGAGCTGGTTTGCGAGGCAGAAGACAAGGACGATGAGGAGCTGGTGGAAGACGATGTATGAGCCGGTGACGACCTGGATGTTGCTGCCGGAGAGCCAAGCCATCGCGAGATTCCAGGATGCCAGCACCAGACGGTCCTGACCCTTCGGTATCGGGGCCGGCAGGGAGCCGTTGTTGAGGAGGGACATCGTTCCGCGGAAGTACTGGCGATCATCGCTGGCGAAGTAGCCTGTGAAGAAGAAGAGGTCGACCGCACAGGACACAACAAGGATGGCCAGGAGGCAAACGGCCGGGACCCAGCAAGGGAGGCGTCGCTCGGTGCCGAGTTCGGGGGGGACGGTCGCCGAGCTGCCCGGTGTGGCGGTCATGCAGGTTCCTCCCTGGGGGCGCAAACCCTCGCGCGCGTGAAAGGGCGGGATTATAGTGGCGGCTGCACCTCGTGACAAGACGTTGCTGAGCGCCAGCAAGGTCGGCAGGCGAGACGGTCCTTCCGGTTCTTGGGCGCGGCAAGCGTGGCGTTGACACGATCGATCGCGCCTGTTAGATTCGTCCCTCCTCCTAGAGAGGCCAGCGAGTCAGCCAAACAGGGCCGATGCGGAGTATACGAGATGAGTCAGTCTGTTCGTCCAGCATTCATCGTCGGCTCGCCCAGATCGGGTACGACCATCCTGGGGAACATCCTGGAAGCCCACCCGATGGTCGCGCATCTCTACGAGCCGTACTACATCTGGTACTACCACGCCAAGGACCTGTCGACCGATTGCATTCGTCCGGAGGATATTGGCGCTGCCGAGCAACAGTGGATCCGCAAGCAGTTTGAGCGCTTTGCGGCGGGCATGGGCAGGACGCTGGTCGTCGACAAGTCTCCGGAGCTGTCGCTCAATCTGCCCATCGTTCAGGCCGTCTTCCCGGACGCCAAGTTCATCCACATCCTTCGGGACGGCAGGGACGTTGTCCTGTCGATCAAGAAGGAGTGGGAGAAACGGCAGGGCATCGTGGAAGACCGCAGTTTCGGCCGGCTGTTTGGTATTACGAATTCGATGCTGAAGCGACAACCGCTGTGGCGGTTCAGGCGGCTCGCCATTTGGTATGAGTTGAAGACGAGTTTCTCGTTGAATCCGCGCAGATACCTGAACAAAGCCAAATGGGAAGGCAAGGTGGGATGGGGGCCTCGGTTCGAAGGCTGGAAAGAGGTCTTGGAGGAAGGGCCGCTCATTCGGTTCTTCGCAAACCAATGGCTTCGATGCGTCGAGCAGATTGAGACCCATCTTCCCAAGGTCCCAGAGGAGAACAGGTTCAGTTTGCGGTACGAAGATCTGGTCTCCGAGAACCATCGGGAAGTGATCGGCCAGGTGCTGCAATTCCTCGATCTGCCGGCGACGCAGGCGTTCTGGGATCGGATGCCGGCCATCAAGGTTGGCAACAAGCAGAAGTGGTCCAAAGAGCTCTCCTCCGAGGAGATCCATGGCATGGGCCCGGTTCTGTCAGAGAAGTTGATTCAGCTGGCTTACGACAAGACAGACAGCTGGTATGCAGCCTGAGCGACAGGATCCCGGTCTGCCGGCGTCCGCGACCGCTGGGCCTGGCCGAGCGGCGGGTTCCCGGCGGCTTCGACTGATGGTCGTGAAGGCAGGTGTTTCGGCGCTCTTCCTGCTGTTTCTTGCGAAGTGGGTGGACTGGGAAGTCCTCTGGGAAGCGGCCGGCAACATCAGCCGAGTCTACTTCCTTGTCTCCTGCGGGATCGTGGTCTGCTGTGACGTGCTGATCGCGGTACGACTGCGCTGCCTGATGCGGCCAACCTGCCTGAGCCTGCCGCTGTGGCGGTTGGTTCGGATCAACTACGCGGCGAGGTTCTACGCCATCTTCCTGCCCGCGGGGATAGGACAGGCGGTCGTCCGGTGGTACAAGGTCACCGAGAACAAGTACGGGCAGATCCAGTTCGTCGTCGTCTCTGTGGTCGAGAAGTCGCTCTTCTTCATGGTGACGTTGCTCTTCGTCGGCGTTCCCCTGCTGTTCTCGAGTGACCCGCGCATTGAGCACATCCGGGTGGGGCTGCTGCCGGTTCTTGGGACGGCGGCCGCGATTCTCGGCTGCCTCTACGTGCTCCTCGCTTCCGAATCGCTGTTGCGATTGGCCGAGCCGCTGACGCTCCGGATCCGGACGCGGGTCGTTCGAGGGTTGCCGAGGGTGGGAAGACTGATTGATGATCTGGGCATCTTCCGAGGGCGTGCGGGCATACTGCTGGCAGCGACCTTGCTTTCTTGCGTCATACAGATCCTGATCGCCGTGCGCATCTCGCTTCTCTGTCGCGCCGTCGGCGTGACACTGCCATGGCTCAACCTGCTATGGGTCAGCTCCTTCGTCTTCTTCATCCAGGTCATGCCGGTCTCCTTTGCGGGCGTCGGCGTCAGAGAGACGGCGTTTGCGTACACCTTCGGTCTCTATGCGTTGGGACGGGAGGCGGGCGCGCTGGTCGGCGTGCTCTTCTTCGCGCAGATGCTCGTTCTTGCAGGAATCGGGGGACTCCTCGAGATCGCCGACCGAGGCGGCCGCGCGGCGCCGAGCGACGGATCGACAGAACAGTCGCCCCCCGCGCCGCCAGGAACACCTTGCTAGATGTATTCGGAGAACAGCTCGCGCTGTGGGCGGGGGATGACCACTTCGCTGACCAGGAGGCCGCGGTCGCGGGCGACGGCGGCGCCGGCTTCTACGGCGGCGGTGACGTCGGCGACCGACCCGGTCATCTGGACGAACCCCTTGCCGCCGAGGGCCATCGCCAGGTGGATGCGGAAGAGCACGACCGAGGCGGCCTTGGCGGCGGCGTCGGCGGCTTCGATGGCAGACGCGGCCGAGTACGTCTCGACCACGCCGAGGGCGCCCAGGTCGCCTTCATCAATGGTTACTGACCCGCCGATGGCGGGGAACACGGTCTCGTGAACGGCGGGGATGATCAGGTGGTCGATCAGGCCCTCCAGCGACGCGGATTTCCCCGCCTCGACGGCGGCCTCGACGCCCGATACGTCGCCCGAGACCACGACGATGTACTTGCCGCTGCAGATCGTCCGGGCCAAGACCAGCTCGACCGCACCGGCCTTGAGCATCGTGTCCTGTACCAGACAGCCGATGCCCACGCTTGTCAGTTCCACCATGCCGATCGATCGCAACATCTCAACGGATCTCCTTGTCGCTTTCACGCGGCGCCGGTAGTCGCATCGTGGGCCTGGGGCGAGGGGGGACTCAGTCCCTCCGTCGCGTCGAGTCTCGACTTCAATTCGCGAATCTGGTCCCGCATCCGGTTCTGCCTCACGGCGAGGAACACCAGAACAACCAACAGCAGAACAAGTACTCCGTGGGAGACCTTCCTGACGTAGCGCCCAGTCTGGTATTCAAGAAAGGACACGTCGTTGGTGACATTCATACGGACGAAGCCTCGGACGATTGCTGGGACCTGCTCTTGGTTCCTCATCGTGTCTTCATGGCCAGCCCAAGGTGCTACCTGGTGGTGCCAGGGATTGTGTGAGAGGAATTGATAGTGCTCAATGTGCACCAGCGCGACCCACACAACGAAGAACGCGATCATCGCCCACAGTGCTTTGTCCTTCATGAGCGGGCCTCCTCGATCGACCGTGTCCTGCTGCCGAATGCATCTACGCCTGGATCGTGACGCTGTCATCGATCGCCGCAATCTGCCCTGAGATGCTGGCGTGAATCACTGCGCCCAGCTTGCCCTCGGCAGGCCGTGCGACGACATCGCCGACGCTGACCCGACCGCCAACCTGGACAACGGGCTCGGCGGGCGCGCCGACGTGCTGCTTGAGCGGCAGAACGACGCGCGACGGCTCGACGGTATCGCCGATCAACGGGCCGACGTTTCGGAACGGCGTCAATCCCAGCTTGGTGATGAGCCGTTGGATCGGAGCGCGCCGGTTGTCCAGATGCAACGCCGCCCGGTTCGGGTTCGCCTCGGGCTGTGTCTTGGGCCGGTCCTTCATCAGCCGCTGTTTGTTCTGGCTACAGACGTTCTTGGGGTCGAGGTCCTCGGGGCACGAGTACATCGTGCAAAGGTTGCACTCGCAGCAATACAGCGTGCCGGCCACGTTCGCCTCGCCGGCCAGGCTGAACCCCAGCGATCGCATGGCCTTGTGCGGTTCGATCGGATGCCCCAAGAGGTACCGCGGACACAGCTCGGTGCAGAAGCTGCATTGATCGCACGCGGCGGCGCCGATCCGGCGGATCGTGGGCCACTCGTTGCGGTATCGGCGGATCAGGGGGTGCGATTCGTCCAGGACGATCAGGCCGCCGGTGGTCTTGGTAACCCGATCGTCGAGCGATGTCGCCAGTCGCCCCATCATCGCGCCGCCCACGAGCGCCGTCGGTCGGTCGGCTGTGCTGCCGCCGCCCAGCGCGATGCATTCGTTGAACGTCACGCCCACAGGGACATCGATCGTCACGGGGGTTGCGACGGCCCCGGCGACGGTCAGGAACTTCCGGGTGACCCCCTCGCCTCGCGCGACGTTCAGCGCCGTCTCGACGTTCAGGACGACCGCGCCGACGTCCAGGGGCAGTCCCCCCGGCGGAATGATCCGCCCGAGGCAATCATAGACCAGGATGAACTCGTCCCCGCTGGGGTAGCTGTCGCTCAGCGTCTTGATTTCCACGCCCGGCGGCAGGATCGGGGTGAGCTGTTCGATGACGTCCTGGTACTTGCCCTTGATGCCGACGATACCGCGTTGGGCTCGGGTGAGCTGCATCGCGGCGGCCAGACCGGACAGGACCTCTTGGCCGTAGGCGCGAAGCAGCTCCTTGTCCTTGTGGAGCAGGGGCTCGCACTCCGCGGCGTTGAGGATCGCGCACTCGGCCTGTGTGTCGAGCTTGACGTGTGTCGGGAATCCCGCGCCGCCGGCGCCCACGACCCCGCAGGCGGCGATTCTGTCGAGGCTGATGTCTGTCATGAGCTTCTGCGTCTGTTCCGCTCCCCTCGGACCGGGGCACATCACACCGCCCAGGTCGATCCGGAGTCATATCACCATGCATCAAGACCCTACTTGTTCGACGGGTACCTGGTCAATAGGCAAGCGTGCCCCGTTCTCCCAGCTGACGGGAGACCTGCAGATGAGATCGCAGGGAGTGTGTCAGTCGCTGGTCGGATCTGGGCAACGGCTCAGGTCCTGCGCCTTGTCACCGCATACAGCCCAGCCAGACCGATCATCAACAGCGGCAGGGCCTCCTCCACGCCGCGTCCGCATTCAGAGACATTGGCGGCTTCGCCGTCGGTATCTGGCAGGCTGAGACCCAGCTCGCCTGCCAGCGAGAACGGACCTCCCGTCATCGCCGGGACGTTCGCGTCCGATGGTTCGATCACGCCGGTCAGCACGAAGCCGCCGCCGGAGCTGGTCGTTGCGTCAGGTTCGATCGTGTACGACGCGATCGCATAGTCGGCCATCGCGACGCTCGGAGCCGTGCAGACCATGAGCGCCCAGACGACGACGCGGACGACCTGTGGCGTTTCGCCGTTCATCGCACACCTCCATCCTTGGCCTTGGCCAGCGTGCTCGTCATCGCTTCGACCTTCTCGAGTCGAGCTCGGAGCTCGGAGATTTCCTTCTTTTGTGCTTCAATCCTTCCGTTCTGCGCAGCGATCTGAGCGTCCTTCTCCTTGAGAAGCTCGTGCAGGCCTTGGATCGCGCCGAGCGCAACCCCGTGGGCGTCGATCGTCGTGATGTGCTTGTCGTCCTCGCCGACAGCGAACGCCGCATGGAAGTCCTGGGCCATCGGGCCGATGTGGCGGATCGACGCGTCCTGGGTCTTGTAATGCCACGTCGTGATCGGAACATTCGCGAGACGATCCAGCAGCTCATGCTTGTCGACTGCCTGGAAGTCTCGCTTGGCGTTGCGGTCGCTGATCGACGACCACGATCCGCCGCCTGTAGCCAGCGTGACGCCGGCCGTCGGCGTCCCGCTGCCGTTGACGGCCGAGACGAACCGCGCGCCGCCCGTGCAACGGGCCGCAAATTCATTCGCTGCCGACGAGTTGAAGCTGAGGGCCGTGCCGTCCGCGAACAGCATCGCCCCATCATGCGACGCGTCGACCTTGGCGCGGTACCCGGTCGCCAGGCTGTAGTCCCCCGACGCCCGATTCTCCCTCCCCCCCAGCACCGTGGCGTAGTAGCCATTGGCCGTATTCCCGCGCCCGCCACTGACGGTCGCGTAGTTCTGATTTCCCGCGTTGCCACGCCCTCCGGCCACGGTCGCGTAGTAACCCGTGGACGTGTTGGCTCGCCCGCCACCCACCGTTGCGTAGTTGGCGTCGGCGAGATTGTCGTCTCCCCCAGCGACCGTCGCGCAGTCCTCGGTCGCCTCGTTGCTCTGGCCGCCGCCGACGCTGGCGTAGAGGCCGGTGGCCTGATTCGCGTATCCTCCGCCGACGGTGGCGTAGTGGGTATTGGCCTTGTTGGCCCGCCCGCCGGCGATGGTGGTGTAGCTGTTGTTGGCCGTGTTGCCGCGCCCCCCGCCGACGGTGGCGTAGATGGCGCTGGCGAGGTTGGCACGTCCCCCCGCCGCCGTGGCGTAGTCGCCGGTGGCGTCGTTGTCGGATCCCCCACCGACGCTGGCGTAGAGGCCGATGGCGTGGTTGACGTATCCACCGGCGACGGTGGCATAGTGGCTGTTGGCCTTGTTGGCCCGCCCGCCGGCGATGGTGGCGTAGTTCCTGCTGGCCGTGTTGCCGCGACCCCCACCGACTGACGTGTACAAGGCGCTGGCGTCGTTGGCACGTCCCCCCGCGATCGTCGCGGACTCGCCGGTGGCATCGTTGTCGTATCCCCCAGCGAGGGTGGCGTAGTCGGCGGTGGCGTCATTGTTGTATCCCCCTCCGACGGTAACGAACGAGCCGCCGGCCGCGTCGTTGTGGTATCCCCCCCCGACGGTGGCATGGCCGCCACTGGCAGCGTTGCCGTTTCCGCCCCCGATGGTGGCGTAGATGCCGCTGGCAGTGTTGTCATATCCTCCGCCGACGGTGGCGCAGAGGTTGTCGCTGGCCGTGCCGGCGCCATCTCCTGCACGGTTCCGCATGCCGCCAGACACGGTCCCGTAGTTGTCCGTCACGATGTTCTGATCGTTCAGGCTCCCGCCCCCGCCACTGATGGTGGCCCCAGCGACGTCCGACGTGATCGCATTGTCTGCGTGTCCCGAAATGACGCTCGGGCATGAGCTGTTCGGCTCAAGCCGCATGACCCGCGAGTTGCTCACGCGGATCTCGAGCGCCACATTATTCGCCGTGCCCAGGTAGTTGACGTTCGGGTCCGTTCCAGCGTTCCCCATCAGGCCCCAGTTCGATGCGTCTCCTTCGGGCTTCCCCTCCACGTCCGGGGCATCCGATGCTGCACCGACGCGCTGGCGCGGGGTGAGCGTCGTGTAGGCGGCGCCACCATCGGACCGGCGGACTGCGATTTCTAGCCACAGCGGATCGCCCGTCGAGATGTCGCGCCCGAAGTCGAGCGGCACCGCAAAGATGCCGTTCGTCACCGTCACGCCAGCGCGTTCGACGGGATCGGCCAAGATGCTGCCGAACGTCTCGGCGTCGTACAACGTGAACGCAAAGTCGTGGCGCCCGTTGGCCGGCTCGCCGCCGTCCGTCAGTCGCCCCTGGTACGTGAGCCCTGTGTCCAGCACTTCGGCCAACAGGATCGCTCCACCCGCCAGGACAGCGACCAGCGTCACACCAACCGCCAACACACTGAACCGTTTCGCTTTCATGCTGCTGCTCCTTACTGGCGATAGACTGCTCGATGTGACCCGGACATGAGGGAGGGCGCGAAATCGGAGCGCGGGAGGTGTGCCCCCCGCTTTCGGACGGCACATCAGCCCTCCTCCGTTCCTACTTCCAGTCGGTCCTTCCCCTTGTTCTTACTCGATGGCGGTCGACGGATCAACGCATCCGTTCCTTGGTTTGGTGGCATGGACACGCCGCTGCTTGTGTGGCCAGGTGAAGCGACGCGAGGGGGAATGGCTGCTCGGAAGATGCGCTCCTTGGCACCGTGCAGACCGGGCGTTACTCTTGAGGGATGCCCCGATTCGGCCGAGTGGCGATACCGGGTAGGACGCCAGCGATCTTGTCCATCGTGCTCGCGCCTCGACTGCCGGTTTGGGTCATCGTTCTTTGTGGCACCGCGCTTATCCCGGACATGCGCAAGGCAACTGCACAAACGCGGTCGTCTCCGATTGTCGGGCAGGTCGTCGATCCTGTGCGACTACGGGGGGTCGAGGACGTCCATCTCGAAGGGGATTGGGCATTCCTGCCATGTCGAGAGGGGAAGCGACTCACCATCTGCTCGATCAAGAACCCTACACAACCGAAGGTGGTTTCCAGCTTCACCCACCCGGATCTCCGCCAGGCCGCCGGATTGGCGGTGGATGGGGCGACCGCTTACGTTGCCTCTCAGGGGAATCACCGGCTCCTGGTGCTCGACGTGCAGAACAAGTCGGCCGTTCGATTGATCGGGTCGGTGGTCGTCGGGGGCGACGAGATCAAAGGGGTACTCTACAAAGTGGCCTACCGCGAGGGGTACTGCTACGTTGCGCATCAAGCCGCCAAGAGCCTGTTCGTCGTCGATGTGCGCAATCCGCGTCGGCCCGCCGTCGTAGGCTCGGTTGTCGTCACGACGGAAGACGACGGGCCGTTTAGCGTCTTGCTGCACGACCGGTATGCCTTGACCGGAACGCTCTTTGGCCGTCGCAATCGGTTGGCGGTCGTGGACGTGAGGTCTCCCGCTCGGCCCCGCCTGGTCACGCAGGTGCTCGATCCGGCCATATCTCAACTGAGCGGCGACCTGGTCGGCCATCGCTACTTCACCGTTGCCTGGGATCGCAACGCGTTCCTCGTGTTCGATCTTCGAGACCCCACCCGTCCGAGACTCGAGGCCAAACTGGTGGACGAGCGACTGGGTCAACCGAACCGTTGCGTCGTCCTCGGCAACCGCGCCTACCTGCCGATGGTGAAAGGAGATGGCGTGGCCGTTGTCGATGTCAGCGACGCGCAGAAGCCCAGGTTCGTGAATTCCTTCCGCGACCCGGTGATGAGAAAGACATACGGCGTAGCGGTCCGCGGCGACCTGCTCTTCGTCGGCGCCCGCGAAGGCAACAGCCTCGTGGTCCTGAACCGGCACAAGCTCGAAAGATGAGGTGGATGGCATGGCCTCGCATCCACGCAAGCGTGCGAACGACGTGGGCATGGGACTCGGCTGCTGGCGTGCTTATCGCTACGGCGACGGCCTAGGCAGCCGGCAGTCCAAGGCGGTTAGATTCGCTCGATCAGGCCTGATGGCCGCACGCTGGGTGACGCGCGTTCGGAGCAGCGTGAGCGTGGGTTGATAGCGCTCCTTCGGGCCGACAGCAGGGCTCAGATTGGCCTCCAGGGCCGTGATCTCGGCGCCCGTGACCACCACATCGCGGGCCTGGTGAGGCGTCCGTCTCGGATCGATCTTCTTGCTGACGTCCGTTGGATACACGCCGACGAGGAATCGGCCCGTAAACCGCCCGCCCATGACCGAGACGTTGTTGACGCCGTTTACGAAGGTGCAGTTCCCGTTGGTCTCACAGTCGACCAGCGTTACGCCGCTCGTGGATATGTGATGGTCCCAGCCCCTGACGAACCATCCGGTCCAGGTAGCGGCGTTCTTGACGTTGGTGGCCCGGCACCGGATGAACGTTATGCCTCGCATTTGGGATGACTTCTTGACCGCGTGGCTGCGTACCTCGAAGGCGGAGTTGTGGACATTGTGGGCCTGGCAGTCGACGAGCGTCACGTTGCTGGCGCCGTCTTCGATCTCCCACGCGCAGTCCGCCCCCGGGCGCGAGTCGACAGCCCGGCAGCGGATGAAGGTGATGTGATGACATCCGTCGCTCACGAAATCTCCGCTCGCGTTGAAGCCGTCGTCGTAGTAGTCGGTCACCAGGCAGTCTCGCGCCTCGCTGTGCGCAACGCCCATCCCGAACGTCAGACTCACAAACGCCCGTCGGATCGTCACGCCCTCGATCGACACACCACTGGCCCAGTCACAGTCAATCCCGCGGGGGTTGCCCGCGTTCTTTTGGGCACAGAAGTTGGCGTCGATCGTCAGGCCACGAACGATGGTGTTCTTGCTGGGCTTTGCTTTGGTCCCGCGGATCTCGATGCAATCGACGATCTTGCCCGAGCCGGCACCGTTCGCCAGTCGGAGCGTCGCGCCCGGACCGAAGAGCTCCACGTTGTCGGCCGCGATGACGAGTGATCGACCGATGAGGTAGGGAGATGCCGCCTTCGGGATGAGCACCCGGCCTCCCGTCCTCGAGACACGGTCGATTGCGGCCTGGATCGCCGATGCGTCGTCCGTCTTCCCGTCGGCCTTCGCCCCGAGATCGGCGACGCTGACGATTGCGCGGGGACTGGCTTGCCCCAGCACCGAACCGGCGATACCCGACATCAGCAACAACAGGAACGCACCGCCCATGATCGTACCCTCCCGCTAGCGCAAGGTTCTTGTCGCGCATTGTATCAAGCATGTCGGTGGGTGGCATGGCCACGCTGCTGTTTGCGTGGCCATGTCGAGCGATTCGGGAAGGACAGCAATAAGCAAGCCTGCCCCCCCTTTCGACCTCCCGCTTTCCCCTCGCCCAGTCTTCAGGGCGCGCGGCACTTGACGGTCAGGTGGACTGGCTCGCTGGGTGCGTGAACATGCCGAACCTTCATTCGCCGATCACGTAGAAATCCCTCCGACCATGACCAAAGCGATGCAGGTCGCCTCTACCGGTTTGCATAATACCTAATACCTCCGCAAGGGAGAGATGGGAATTCGACAAGCTGTAGATCACAAATCTCCTCCCTTCCGCTCTGTAGCGGTATCCCTCTGGTAGCTGCAGGACATCTGGTGAGACGCCTGCATCTGCAAGAGCGTCCAGTTTCTCAGGGAACGTCCCCCGTTTCAGTTTGTATTGCTTCAGCGCGCAGCAGAGGACTGCTATTCTCTGAGTCGCTGAGAGCGCGTGAGCCTTCTCGACCGCGCGCGCCAAGGGGGGCAAGAGCAACGCTTCCAAGAGATTGCTGGCGTGGATCGGTCTTAGCTTCCAAGACATCAGAATCAGAGTAGGGATGCCGCGCCACCCTTCCAGACGCATTGCCCAGCTCCAGCTCTGCTGGCATTGCTCCATTCTCGAAGTGGCATAGCTACGTATTGCTGGCGTGGCTTCATTCATCCCTCGTTCAGAAAGCAGCGTCATGATGTGTCTGAGACTCTCCTCTGTCCCTTCAAGAAGCTCCCCTTGCATGCCTTTCTTAATGGCACCGTACCTTATGTGCACCAATTCACCAGAGAGTGCCCGGGCCACTCGCTCGTCACATTCTGCAGGTGCGGCGACAACTTCCTGTAGGGCAGCAACGAACGCCGCATCGTTGCTTCTCATAAAGCATAGTTCCGCCGTTGTAGAGTACAAGACCTGTATGCAACTCTGGAAACATACGTGCCCGAGCATGGTCTGGGGATCGAAGTTTCTTGAGACTGAGCCCTGCAAGCGCACACATCTGGCAGCGTTCTCCAGGTCGCCCTTCTGGTGGTAATAGAGAGCGCGCAGACGCAGGATCCTGCATGCCTTCCTGTAATGGTGAAGGAACTCCATCAAGGTGGATTCATGGTCTGCAAAGAAGCCTACGGGGTATCCGTACGCGCTAGAGCATGCCCTCTCGAGCGCACCTGCCAACTCATTCACCGGAGCAAGCCAGTCGTTCTCGAAAGCCCTGAGGGCATCGGGTCTCCACCGTGCTGTGGAGTATACGGCCTCAGTGCATAGGGTGTCACGCGGCTTTGCATGTCGTGCCCCTCTCCCAGGCGGCACAGGCGGCAATGCCTCATCCGGGGCAAATCGTGGGGCTACGGAAGCTCCTTGCGGTCTGTCCGCCGCGCGGACGCCTGTCGACTCTAGGCGGTCAACATCAATCTTTGCGTGGAGAGTTCTCATCGCCTCGACAAGTCCTGCACACCCCTCCTGGTCAGGTGCCGCACGACCTCGAATAGCTTCTTCGAGGTATTCACTTGCCGCTGCGGGGTCAGGAGAAAGATCGTCCAGTGTACTCAGCCCGGTCAGCGTTGCAGAAAGGCCGGTGACAGTCAGGAGGGAGAAGCAACACAAAGCCAGTCCCGCGCCGGTCAGGACGATGTAACCTACAGGGCGACGTTTCCTGAACACAAGAGAACCAGACTTGACTACAAGAGCAAGTCCGCACAGTACAAGCGACCAGCAGAAAACGTAGAAGCATGGGGCGAGCCATCTTGCGGATAGGCCGCTCTCTTCAGTCTCGACAAATATGTGAAGGTTCACCCTTCCTTCCGGGTCAAAGGGCGTGGTGGACGCCGAGAGACTGATCGGCCAGGTCAAGACCCAGGCAAGCAAGGCTATCAGCGCGGCCGTCAAAGCGGCAGCGAGCGCAACTCTTTCGATCGTTTGCTGTCGTGACAATGCCGTCTTCATATGTGTTGCGCCCAACAATGATTAGACTGACCCGCATAAGATGCAGGAGTTCTTGTTCTCAGCCGCATAGGACGACTCCGGGGATCCTATCGAAGGCACAACAAAGCCTGTCTTTCAAGCGGCTTGCCGTTGGCCCGAGCACTTATTACGGCATGTTATGCGGGTCAGCATAGGAACCTCCACTCAAAGCCCGTCCACAGGACTACGGACACCTGATGGTCCGGGGTTGAGCACATGAGCATAGACCATCGTGGTCTTGATGTCGGCATGACCAAGTAGTTCCTGGACCGTCCGAATATCGTAGCCGCCCTCCAGCAGACGGGTAGCGAAGGAATGCCTGAAGGTGTGGGAGGTGCCCCGCTTCGTCAAGCCCACCTTCGAGACCGCGGCCCGAACGGGCTTCTGGACGAGCGACTCATCCACGTGATGCCGGCCCCCTTCACCACTCTTCGTGTTCGTCCAGCGCTTCTGCTGAGGCAAGACCCGCTGCCAGCGCGGTCCTTTCGGCGTCTTGGGATACTTGCGCTCAAGGGCCATCGGCCGTTGCACGCGGTTCCATCCGTCGGCCAAGTTGCGTTCGCGGGTCGCCCCGACCAGGTTGAAGCGGCTCTGAAGTGGCGCCTTGAACGATTCGGGCAGCACGGCGGCACACTCCTTGACGCCCTTGCCCGTGCAGTACAGGATCGCCAATGAATGATACGGATATGGAACGGCCTGACGTCATGACGATTCTACCCTATCCCCTGGAGACGTACCACCTCGGTTTTGGTGGACCTGCGTTGGGGATGATGGTTGCGGGCGCGCCGATCCACTCGTTCCCGTCCTGGTGCTGTGTACCTGGGAGGAGGACGAACCGCGCCGTGCTGGCCTCGGGCCATTGCCTTAAGGATGGGATGATTCGTGGTAGAGTATGTGCGCGTCCTGACAATGCCCTTGATTCGGCTGACGTCGGGCTTTGGGCTGGTGCATCGATCAACCGAAAGGGCTACGATGACAGCGAAACCGTTCCGTACGACGGCCGCCCTGCTTGCGATCCTTGGCGCTTCACTCCTCCCCGCATCAGCGAGCGTCGTTCAGGCCGACGACGCCGGATGGCCCTTCGAGATCAAGACCGTCCATCGGCCGGGGACGTACTTCTGGTGTCCGGGCAGCGCGTGGGACAAGGCCAATATCGATTACAACGTGGAGCGCTACCACGAAGCCGGCATCGGCACGCTCCACGTCGTGCCCATCTATGGTGCCCGGGGATACGAGGACAAGTACATCCAGTACCTGTCGCCGAAATGGCTGGAGATGCTTGACCACCTCGTCCGCAAGGCGCGTCGCGTCGGTATGAACGTGGATATGACCACGGGTACGGGCTGGTGCTTCGGCGGGCCCGGGCTCGACGCCAAGACGGCCGACGTCGTCGCCAACTATGATCGCAAGGCGGGCAAGCTGACGTTCTCCGCCAAGCGGATGGTCAAGCGGGCGGCACCGGGCGGCGCGGGCCATATGCTCAACCCGTATTCGCCCTCAGCCATGCGGTTCTATCTCGAGCGATTCAGCGACGCCCTCGACCGGGCCGACCTCGCCCTGCCGCGAGCGCAGTATCACGATTCATTCGAGTACAGCGGGAACTGGTCGGAGGAGCTGCCCGAGGCGTTCAAGGCCCGCCACGGCTACGACCTGGCCGACCACTACGAGGTGCTCTTCGGCGAGAAGGGCGACGATAAGACCCGCGCCCGGCTCAAATGCGACTACCGGGAGGTGCTGGGCGAGCTGCACCACGCGTTCATCAAGATCTGGGTCGACTGGGCCCACGCACGTGGGATGATCACGCGAGATCAGGCCCACGGTTCGCCGAGCAACCTGATCGACACCTACGCCGCCTGCGACATCCCGGAGACCGAGATGTTCGGCGCGCCGGACTACCCGATCCCCGGCTTCCGGCGCGATCCGAAGATGGTCCGGCCGGGCGATTCGGATCCGCGGATCTGCATGCTGTCCGCCTCCGCCGCCCATATCGCGCACGAGCCGGGCAGACAGCTCGTCTCGTCCGAGAGCTGCACGTGGCTCCGCGAGCACTGGCACACCGCCCTGAGCCAGGTCAAGCTCCAGCTGGATCAGTTCTTCCTGTTGGGCATCAACCACGTCTTTTACCACGGTTCCTGCTACTCGCCGAAGGAGGCGCCCTGGCCAGGCTGGTTCTTCTACGCGTCCACGAAGTTCGACTGGCGAAACGCGATCTGGCGGGACTTCCCGGTCCTCAACGCGTACGTTGCCCGATGCCAGTCCGTCCTTCAGGCCGGCGGGCCGGACAACGACCTCCTGGTCTACTGGCCGATCTACGACTACTGGATGCAGCCCGGCGGCACGGCGCTCAAGATGACGGTCCACGGCAAAGAGTGGATGGCCACGCAGCGGATCGGCCACGTCGCCGACCTGTTGCTGAAGACCGGATACGCCTTCGACATCATCTCGGACCGACTGCTGCGGGGCATCGCGTTCCGTGACGGCAAACTCTGCGCGCCCGGCGGGCGCTACCGCGCGATCGTCGTGCCCGCGTGTCGGTACATGCCCGTCGCGACCCTCCGCGTCCTGGCCGACCTGGCTGAGAAGGGAGCGGTGGTCATGTTCGAGAACGAGATCCCCAAGGACGTGCCCGGCCTGGCCCGGCTGGATGAGCGACGAAGGCAGCTCGCGATTGAGCGGGAGCGGCTGGCGAAGGCAAACGCGGTCGTCGCATCGGACCTGTCCCAAGCCCTCCAGAAGCATGGCCTCCCGCGGGAGGCCATGGCCGACAGCGGCCTGAAGTTCATTCGCCGCAAGGTCGGCGACGATCGCTATTACTTCATCGCCAACCAGATGGCCGCGGCGTGGGACGGCTGGCTGGCGCTGAGTCGGCCATGCGTGTCTGCGGTTCTGCTCGATCCGATGACGGGACATCGCGGGACGTTGGCCGTTCGACAGCGCGCGGGCCAATCGCAAGTGTATCTGCAGCTTGCGCCGGGCGAATCGCGGATCGTCCGCCTGAGTCCCCAATCGATCGCCGGTCCCAAGTGGACCTACCTCCAGCCGAAGGGCGAGCCGATCGTCGTGTCCGGGCCTTGGCAAGTGGACTTCGTCGAGGGCGAGCCGAAACTGCCCGCCTCATACAAGTTGGAGACCCTCGCTTCATGGACGGAGGCCCCGGACGAAGAGGCGAAGCGCTTCGCGGGCACGGGGCGCTACCAGACGACGATTACGTTGCCGGCCGGTGCCCAAGCCGACGATTGGCTGCTGGACCTCGGCGATATCCGTGCGAGCGCGCGGGTCCGCATCAACGGTCAGGATGCCGGTGTGATCGTCGCGTTGCCGCACCAACTCCGCGTGGGCCGGTATCTCGAGCCGGGCAAGAACGCCCTGGCCATCGAGGTGACCAACTGCTCGGCCAACCGCATCCGCGACCTGGACCGCCGCGGCGTCGACTGGAAGATCATGAAGGACATCAACATCGTCACGGTGCACTACCGCAAGATCGAGCCGGCCAAGTGGCCCCTCGAGCCATCGGGCCTGCTCGGCCCGGTCTGCCTCAGGGCGATGACGAACGTTGAACCACGAAGCGACGCGCCATGACCGGACGCTTCTGGGCGCTGAGAAGGGCCACCCGCGCCGGTGCCCGTCCTTGAAACGCGTCGGCGCTCGATCCCGAAGCTGCCCAGCGCGGAATCTGCATTGTCCTTTGGACCCGCATGGGGTGCATGACAGATTTGGCAGGCTGTATTCAGGCCCGAAGGGCCGGAGGAACGTAGCCAGGGGTGAAGGCCGCCGCCGAGGCGGCGGACGGAACCCCTGGTAACCGAGCCCCCACGCCAACCCGCCCTGTAAGGGCGGAGGGAGGTCCGGTGTCGCGGGCCGCGCCTTCTGGGCGTATGCAGGACCCGCGGGCAGAACCGCCGGAGCGGTTCGCTCATCGCAAAGCACATGGGGCTGCGATTCCCCACAATACGTCGGCGGCGTGTCCTTCCTCCGCCCCTCTGGGGCTGGCCTTGTGGTGGGTTCCTAACCAGGGGTTACGTCCGCCACGGGCGGACTTCACCCCTGGCTACGGTCCCGGGCCCCTCCGGGGCCGAGGGTCCGCGGGACTTGGCGCTTGCGTGCGTGTGCCTTGGCCTCGCCCTGCCGCCTGGATTGTCATGCACCCACCCGCAAGGGTTGGCATCGGGGGCGATGGCGGGGTATGCTGCTCAGGACGATTGAGACGGAAGGAGATATGCCCATGGGATCCTGCCCGACCGGTAAGTTCCGGCCCGGTGCGTGCTGGCGAGTCGTGCCACTGGTTTTCGCAAGCGTGTCGATGATGGGTGCGACGGCTGTGGCGGCAGAGACGCCGGGGCGGCCGAAGGCCTTCATCGACGGTACGGGACCGGGGTGGCGGGCGTTGGGTGAGAAGGACTTCACCAACGTGAACTGCGCGCCGGACACGTGGACGTGGAAAGAGCAGGTCCTCTACTGCACCGGCAAACCGGTTGGTGTGCTCAGGACGAAGAAGAAGTTCACCAATTTCGAGCTCTCCTGTCAGTGGTGTCACCGTCAGGAAGCCGGCAACTCCGGCATCTTCGTATGGGCCACGGACGACTCGATCGAACGACTCGCCAAGGAGGGCAAGCCCGGTCTGCCGCACGGCATCGAGGTGCAAGTGCTCGACCTGGGCTACGCCGAGCAATACCGAAAGCGACACAAGAAGCCGGCCGACTGGTTCACGTCACACGGCGATGTCTTCCCCGTGGGCCGTTCTCGGATGAAGCCATTCCCGCCCGTCTCACCCAACGGCAAGCGCAGCTTCCCCTCCAAGAATCTCAGCAAGGGCGTCAACCAGTGGAACCATTACTACGTCCGCTGCATCAACGGAGAGGTCCGCTTGTGGGTCAACGGGGAGGAGGTCTCCGGCGGTTCCGGTTGCGATCCTCGAACAGGCTACCTGTGCCTGGAGTCCGAGGGCGCTCCCGTCGAGTTCAAGGAATTGCGGATTCGCGAGCTTCCCTGAACGAGTACCACGGGTAGGTTCCCCGTGCTCTGTCCGCCCGGGGCAGGACACTATGTCCGTGGCTTTGTGCGTCTTTGCCCAACCGGACATCGCGCAGTGCGCAGCGGTCAGGGCCCGCTCTGAACCGATAAGCACCCCAGTGCCTTTCCGTCCTCCATGACCTCCTTGTCGGCTCCTGCGGCATCGCCGTAGATGTCATCCACGGTTGCCCAGCACGCCGCGATGTCTTGTTTGCCGACCCTGTCCGCCATGTTTCTCGCCCAGAAGAACCAGGAAGCGTACCAGACAATGCCTTCCTTCATAGACTTGTGAAGCGCGGCCTTTGTCCGGATAACGCGCTCCATCGTATCGACGTACTCGTGCCTCAGAACACGCGCCCTGATGTTCGCCTTGAGCTCCCCCCCAGAGGGAGCCGGCCCGGAAAGCAGCTTCTGATAGAAAGGTATCCAGGCAAGAGACGTCTCCTTCAACGACTCGATAACGCCTTCTCTGAGCTTCGGATCGCTGTAGTCAATCCACGTCCTGCTCGTCCGGGTATTCGACATAATATGTTCTAGCTGCAGGTGCGCGAGTCGTTCGAGGTCGTCTTCGGGTATGGTCCGGCAATCGGGGTGCTGCAGGGCATACTCGAGGTTGATTTCTCGAAGTGCGACGTATCGATCAAGCGTCTTCTCAAGGCCGATCTCGTTGACAAGGGCGTTGACATCCGTGGAGAAACTCCCCACCCAACGCATCCTTCTTACGAACTGAAGCTCGTACCACCTGATGAATTCGTTGACCAGCGCCAGCGATGCCTGGTCGGGTGGGCTGTGGACCTTCGCTTTCGAGGTAGGGGGCGGCGTCGTCGGGAAGATGTCGTTGCGACCGCGTACAACCGTGAAGTAGAGCGAGCCAATGGCCGTGACGATCACGATCGCCCATGCGACCTTCGCACGCCGCTTCAGCCGCATCGTGTGTCCTCCCCTGGACGACGCACAGATGGCGGTCAGTATAGCCACAGGGGTTTTGCCCCACAACGGCCAACCCCAGACGCTGGTCAAGTAACTTGCCGGCAGATTCCAAGCTCCCGCGGGTCCAGGAGCGCTTTGGAGATGCGGCAGTAGCTGAGGGCACGGCCAGCCGTTCGTGTTGACCATGAGTGCTTTGCAGCCCAGGCGCCAGGCCGCATCCGTCAGCACCGACGGTTCCCTGGCCAGTAAGGACTCTGCTCCCCCGAAGGAGACGTCGCGATTGCTCGATCGGCATTCGACGTGATACCATGAACTAGGGCACATCGGGCCTATCGTGATGATCACAAGGGGTGGTGCCTCGCGTCCGCTTCGCGTCAGGCCTGGTGCTTGGGCCACGGGTTCGTGGGAGGAGGTCGACCATGATACGGGAGGCCGCATCGGGGGTTCTCGAGGAGCCTGTGCCCCGTGTCAACCCGCAAAGCAGTGAACGCATCGCACGAATGAGGCACCGCTACCAGACGGGCCCTGCCTTCATCTCCGTCCAGCGCGCGAGGTACTACACCGAGAGCTGGATGGACACCGAGCAGAAGGGCATCGCGCTGCCCGTGCGCGTCGCGCTCGCGATGAGGAACGTCTACGAGAAGATGACGCACTACGTGGATCCCGACGACCGGATCGCCGGCTGCTGGACCGAAGACTTCCTGGGAATCCCCATCGACATCGAGCGCGGCGTCTTCAACGCGGTGCTCGAAACGGAACTGACCAAGCGTTCGATGATTCGCTTCCGATGCCGATCGATGCTGAAGGGCTTGACGTACATGCTTCGCAGACGCGTCCTGCTCGAGTTCCTCAGGAACCAGCGGATCGTGCGACAGAGCGGGGAGCAGCCGTTGAACATGGACCTCAAGACCATGTCCGAGCGTTCGATCAATCCCTATCAGATACGGGACGACGATCGGGCGTTGCTCCTGGGTTCCCTGCTGCCGTACTGGAAAGGCAAGACGACCGTCGATCACGTCCAGGCGGCCTTGATGGCGTCAGGGCTGTACTCAAAAGACATGCACGATTTCGTGACGGCCATCCCCGGCAACACGTCGCGCCAAGTGATGATGATTGGCGCGGCAGCCAGCATTGCCAGCTATCAGGGGCATGTGATCCTGGACTATCGCCCGGTTCTCGAGCGCGGACTCCTCGAGATGCACTCGCAAGCCCGCAAGATGCTCGAGCGGGTCGGCGTCGACGGTCCCGAGCGCGATTTCCTCGAGTCCGTCGTGATCGCCCTCGATGGGATCATCGTCTTCGCCCGCAGGCTGGTTGCCAGGCTCGAAACGGCACTCGTGGAAACGACGGATCCGGGGCAGCACGCGGCGCGGGAAGAGATGCTCGACGTCTGCCGCCGGGTCCCCCTATATCCCGCCCGGACCTTCCCAGAAGCGCTGCAGGCCCTCTGGACCACAAAGACCGCGGTCGAGCTTGCCCATCCCGTGAACCTGCATTGCTTCGGCCGCTTGGACCAGATCCTCTATCCGTATTACCAGCGCGATACCGAGGGGGGCAGGATTGACGCGGAGCAGGCCCGCGAGCTGCTCGAGGAACTGCTGCTCAAGACCATGTCGCAGAACATCCGGCCCGAATCGAACATGCTGGCGAACTTCTACCATCGATTCCTCGGTTCCTCGCCGGTGACCTTGGGCGGCGTGTCGCGGGAAGGCTCGGATTGCACGAACGCGCTCACCTACCTCTTCGTCGATGCTGCCAACGGTTCGAAGGCCATCACCAACGTGTCCGTGAGAGTCCACTCGAATACGCCGAACGAACTGCTCGAGCGAATCGCCGCGTACCTCGAAGGGGGAACGTCGAACTTCTCGTTGTTCAACGACGAGGTGAACATCGAGGCCATGAAACGCAGAGGCTTCGCCGAACCCGATGCGCGAGACTATGCGGTCATGGGGTGCGTCGACCTGACGTGTCCGGGCAAGACGGGGAGCATGAGTGCCAGCGCGTTGCAGCTCTGCAAGGTGCTCGATATCACGCTTCGGAACGGCGACGTCCGAACGCTCGCCGGGCGCTTGAGGAATGAGGGGTTGTCCACGGGGGACCCCGATTCGTTCGCGGATTTCGAGGAGCTGGTCCAGGCGTTCGTCAGACAGGGCAAGCACCAGATCGGGAAGATCGTGGACGCCTCCAACCTGCGCGATCGGGTCTTTGCCGACCGACTGCCGGCGCCCTACATCTCGGCGTTTGTCGATGGTTGCCTCCACGCCAGAAGAGACGTGACCGAGGGCGGGGGGCGCTATGCCCTGTCCGGCATCTCCATGATCAACTCGATCGCCAACGCAATCGATTCACTGCACGTGATTCGCACGCTGGTCTTCGAGCAGCGAAAGTACACCCTCCGGGAACTCATCGAGGCCGCGGACCGCAACTACATCGGACACGAGGCGGTCTACCGGGCGATCCGCAGCGTTCAGGGAAAATGGGGCAACGGGGAACCCGCAACG